>JAJPIZ010000008.1 GCA_021324435.1 Anaerolineae bacterium | reverse complement strand
TCACTTTCGTGATCGCCGCCGTCAGCGTCGTCTTCCCATGATCAATGTGCCCCATCGTCCCTACATTCAAATGGGGCTTCGTCCGCTCAAATTTCGCCTTCGACATAATTACACACTCCTTGTATGAAAAAGAAAACGATTAGCCTTTGAGAATTTCTTCTGCCACTGACTGCGGTACGGGCGCGTAGTGGTCAAATTCCATGCTAAATACACCGCGGCCCTGCGTGGCCGAGCGGAGTTGCGTTGCGTACCCAAACATATTGCCAAGTGGAACTATGGCGCGAACGGCCTGTGCATTGCCGGGGCGGACATCCATACCTTGCACACTACCGCGGCGGCTATTGATCTGTCCAATGACATCGCCGAGGAATTCCTCCGGCACGACCACTTCCACCTTCATCATAGGTTCAAGCAATACAGGCCCGGCCTTCTGAAAACCTTCTTTAAAAGCCATCGAGGCGGCCATTTTGAATGCCATTTCGTTCGAGTCCACTTCATGGAAAGAACCATCGAAAAGAGAGACCTTCAAATCCACAACAGGATATCCGGCCAGCACGCCGCTCTCCGCGGCTTCTCTAATGCCTTTTTCAACAGCGGGAATATATTCTTTCGGAATGGCGCCGCCAACAATGTTATTCTCGAAAACAATACCGGAGCCGCGTTCACCGGGCTCCATGGAAATCACAACATGACCGTACATACCGCGGCCGCCAGACTGCTTGGCATACTTATAATTGATCTCAGGGACAGCACGTGTGATCGACTCGCGATATGCCACGCGCGGCGCGCCGACATTCGCTTGAACGCGGAACTCGCGTAACATGCGATCCACTAGAATATCGAGATGCAACTCACCCATACCGGAAATAATGGTCTGTCCAGTATTTTCATCTGAGCGGACACGGAAGGTCGGGTCCTCCTCAGAAAGCTTACGAAGGGCCTCGCCCATCTTCTCCTGATCGGCACTGCTCTTCGGCTCAATCGCAATCGAAATCACCGGCTCAGGGAAAGTGATGCTCTCGAGGACGATCTGTTTATTGTCACACAGCGTATCGCCGGTAAAAGTTTCCTTGAAACCCAGCGCCGCCCCAATGTCACCCGCGCGAACTTCGGTGATGTCCTCGCGGCGATCCGCGTGCATTCGAATCAAACGTCCGATACGCTCGCGCTTGCCTTTGGTCGAGTTGGTCAGCATTTGTCCCTGAGAAACTACTCCCGAGTAAACGCGGAAATAAGCCAAACGTCCAACATATGGATCGGTCACAATCTTGAAAACCAACGCGCTCAGCGGCGCGTCGTCGCGCGCGGGCAATTCAATAGTCAGTTCATCACTGCCCGGCTCCGAACCCTTCACGGAAGGAATATCGGCAGGCGACGGCAGATAATCAATGACTGCATCCAGCATGACCTGCACGCCTTTATTCTTTAACGATGAACCGCAGAAAATAGGATAAGCCTTGTTGGCAATCACTGCTTTGCGAAGTGCGCTCTTCAATTCATCAACGCTGATCTCCGCACCTTCCAGATACTTGACGGTCAAATGGTCATCCAACTCAGCGATCTTCTCTACCATCTGGTGACGCGCATCTTCTGCGGCCTTTTGCAAATCGGCGGGAATTTCAATGACCTTTGGTTCTTTGCCCAGGTCATCTTCCCATACAATTCCCTTCATCGTCAGCAAATCAACCGCGCCTTTAAATGATGACTCGGAACCGATGGGCAGTTGCATGGGAATGGGGTTGGCCCCGAGGCGGTCAATGATCGTCTGGATAGTGCGCTCATAGGATGCGCCAACGCGATCCATTTTATTGACGAAGCAAATGCGCGGGACGCCATAGCGGTCGGCCTGTCTCCAAACGGTTTCGCTCTGAGGCTCCACGCCCTGAACGGCGTCAAAGATGACCACGCCGCCATCCAGCACGCGCAACGAACGCTGAACTTCAGCAGTGAAATCAATGTGACCCGGGGTATCAATCACGTTGATTTGATAGCCCTTCCACTCAGCAGAAATAGCCGCTGAAACGATCGTAATACCGCGCTCGCGCTCCTGTTCCATCCAGTCCGTGACGGTGGTGCCGTCATCTACCGATCCAATGCGATGGGTCTTTCCGGTATAGAACAAGATACGCTCGGTCGTTGTCGTTTTTCCGGCGTCAATGTGGGCAATAATCCCAATATTTCGATACTTTTCCAGCGGATACTCGCGTGCCATTCTTTATTAATCTACCTTAATTGAATTGAAAAATTCCTCATGCCAATTTACTAGATACGATAATGAGAAAAGGCTCTGTTCGCCTCGGCCATCTTGTGAGTTTCATCGCGCTTGCGAATCGCCGCGCCGGTTTCATTCGACGCGTCAATTAATTCAGAAGCGAGTTTGTCAGCAAATGATTGGCCGCTACGCTCACGCGCCGCAGTCAAAATCCAGCGGATCGCCAGCGTAATGCGACGATCCGCGGCGACTTCCATCGGGACCTGATAAGTCGCGCCACCCACGCGTCGCGGCCGGACCTCCATGGCTGGCCCCACGTTCTTCAAAGCCGCGTCAAACACTTCGAGCGGATTCTTCTGCGTGCGTTCCTTGACCAAATCCATGGCATCGTAGATCACGCGGACAGCCGTGCTCTTTTTGCCGCGCTTTAACACATGCTGAACCATGGTCTGAACATTCACGCTGTTATAGCGCATGTCGGGCGGGATGGGCCGCCTTTCGGGAGTTCCACGTCTCATACTTGATCTCCGTTAGATTACTTTGGGCGTTTCGCGCCGTATTTTGAGCGGCCCTGCTTGCGATTGGCCACACCGGTCGTATCGAGCGAACCGCGCACAATGTGATAGCGAACGCCCGGCAGGTCTTTCACGCGGCCGCCACGCACCAGCACCACAGAGTGCTCCTGCAATTGATGGCCTTCGCCGGGAATATAAGCCGTGACTTCGATGCCGTTTGTCAGACGCACGCGCGCGATCTTGCGTAACGCTGAATTCGGCTTCTTGGGCGTCATAGTGCGCACTACAGTGCACACACCGCGCTTTTGGGGCGCGCCCCTAGCCTGGCGCACACGGCGTTGTTTATGGCTGTTAAGCGTATACTGCAACGCGGGGGCCTTGCTCTTGCTTTTCTTGCTCTTGCGGCCCTTGCGGACCATTTGATTAACTGTCGGCACGTTCGCCTCCGATTACAAGTTCTTTCACAAAGACTTTTGCAAGAAATGAGGCCATCAGAAACGATAATGATGGCCTCATTTGTAGTTGCCATTGTTTGGGCGGGATTAATGCCGCCTGGTCTTCCAGGCAACGGCGGATTATTCTAACATGTGGTTATCCGCACGTCAAGAAAAATTACGATCTATTTCCTGCCTTCATTGCCTCCAACGCCCAACTCCATGAGACCCGTGCCAAGTTTGGGTGGATGCGTCTTTTCTTCATCCTTGCCAAACTTGACCACGTCCCCACCCTCATTGATCGCCTCAACTGCAAGGCCGAGGGACTGGAGTTCTTTCACCAACACGCGGAAGGAGGCCGGGATGCTCGGCTCCTCAATCGGCTCACCTTTGACAATCGCCTCATAGGTATTGACGCGCCCTTGAACATCATCCGACTTAACTGTGAGCATTTCCTGCAATGTGTAAGCCGCGCCGTAAGCCTCAAGCGCCCATACTTCCATTTCACCAAAGCGCTGACCGCCGAATTGCGCCTTACCGCCCAGCGGTTGTTGCGTGACCAAACTGTATGGGCCCGTCGAACGCGCATGGACCTTATCTTCAACCAAGTGATGCAGTTTGAGAATGGTCATCACGCCCACAGTGACTGGCTGATCGTAAGGTTGCCCGGTCTTGCCATCGCGAAGAATCTGCTTCCCGAGGATCGGCATGGGGAAGCCCGTCTCACGCATGACATCTTGCGCGGCGGTATAAAGATTAGATTTTGCAACGCGCTTGGTGTAACCGAGGCTTTCCATCCAGAGCTGTAAGCACGCCTGAACGGCCGCCTCGTCCGCTTCGGGGTCGCGAGGAGCGGTTTCTTCATCCAATGCACCAAGGATCAGCTTTGAATCATATTCGCGGTCGCGCAACCACTCTCGGGCGGCGGCATGACGCGCATAGTCAACATCATTCAAACTGTAGACATCATACTTGCGTTTTCCAAGCCAATGCTCGAGATATAACCGACGAACCTCATCATCATCTTGAATTGATTCCGGATCATACTCTTGACCTTTGATCCATTCCCAAGCTGCTTGCGCAGATTCTTTCCAAGCCTGATCCACGATCCACGCGCGCGCGAGCTCGGCTTCAATTTGTTCTTCGGTCGCGCCGTCAAAGACCGGCGTGAGAGCGCGGAAGCCGAGGCGTTTCGCCGCCCATCCAAGATGAACTTCCAGAACCTGACCGATATTCATACGACCCGGCACGCCAAGCGGATTCAAGATAATATCCACTGGCGTTCCATCTTCCAGGAATGGCATGTCTTCTACCGGCACTACTTTGGAAACAACGCCTTTATTTCCATGACGTCCAGCCATCTTGTCACCGGCTGTGATCTTGCGGCGTTGCGCAACGGAAACACGCACCATCATGTCCACGCCCGCAGAAAGGTCGGAATTGTCTTCGCGAGTAAAGACTTTTACATCAACAACTTTACCGCGTTCACCGTGCGGCATACGCAGGGATGTATCTTTTACATCACGAGATTTTTCGCCAAAGATGGCGCGCAGGAGTCGCTCTTCGGGTGTGAGTTCCTTCTCGCCTTTCGGAGTGATCTTGCCAACAAGAATGTCGTTCGGGCCGACTTCAGCGCCGATGCGAATGATACCGTTCTCGTCGAGGTCTTTGATCGCATCTTCGCCGACGTTCGGGATGTCGCGCGTGATTTCCTCGGGTCCAAGTTTCGTGTCGCGCGCTTCGACTTCATATTTTTCAATATGAACGGAGGTGAATCGATCTTCCTGAACCAAACGTTCAGAAAGAAGAATCGCGTCTTCAAAGTTGCCGCCTTCCCACGAAAGGAAAGCCACAACGACGTTTTGACCAAGGGCGAGTTGCCCGCTCTCGGTCGAGGAAGAATCGGCGATGATATCGCCTCTCTTGATGACCTGACCCTTTACAACAGAAGGTCGTTGATCTATGCAGGTGGATTGATTGGAGCGTTGATACTTGCGAAGCTGATAGACATGCTGGCCGCCTTTGCGTTCCTTGACGACGATCTTGCTTCCGGTCACTGAAACGACTTCACCGTTCTCTCCAGCCACGACTACTTGCCCCGAGTCGAGGGCGGCGGCTTTTTCCATACCGGTCGCGACCAGAGGAATTTCCGGGCGAACGAGTGGAACGGCCTGCGTCTGCATGTTCGCACCCATGAGGGCGCGGTTCGCATCGTCGTGTTCGAGGAATGGAATAAGCGCGGCGCTGATGCCAACCACCTGATGCGGAGCAACATCCATGTAATCAACTGTTTCCGGAGTTGAGAACTGAAAGCCGGAGTGGTAACGGCAGGAAATTCGCTCGCGAACAAACTCGTTATTTTCAGTGAGTGGAGCGTTGGCCTGCGCGATCACATATTTATCCTCTGCGTCGGCAGAGAGATAATCAACCTGCTCAGACACAAAAGGAACAACCGGCACATCCGCGCCGATCTTGGCTAAACGCTTGGCCAGCCGGGCATCAATGGTTTCACCGGCTTTGGCGATTTTCTCTTCTGTTTTTGGATCAACAACCGCCTCACGCAGAGTCCGGCCCACCAAACGCTCGTCATCTGCAGGCAGGAACTTGAACACTTTACGATACGGCGTTTCAATGAAGCCGTATTCGTTCACGCGTGAGAACGAAGCCAAGCGACCAATCAAACCAATGTTCGGACCTTCCGGTGTTTCAATCGGACAGATGCGCCCATAGTGTGAATGATGCACATCGCGCACATCAAAGCCGGCGCGTTCACGCCGCAGACCGCCCGGGCCGAGGGCCGAAAGTGTGCGTTTATGGCGCAATTCGGCGAGCGGGTTGGTCTGATCCATAAACTGGCTCAACTGGCTCGAACCGAAGAACTCGCGCAGCGCGGCAACAACCGGGCGAATATTAACCAACGTGACAGGTGAAAGTTGTTCCTGGTCGCGAATGGACATACGCTCTTTAATGACGCGTTCCATACGGCGCAAGCCGATACGAAGTTTGTTCTGAATCAACTCGCCCACCGTCTTGACGCGGCGGTTGCCGAGATGGTCAATATCGTCAGGCGGCTCTACGCCATTGTTGATCTGAATCATGCGGCGAATGAGTCGAATAACGTCGTTTTTCGTCACTGTACGGTGAGGAATGGGGATATTTAAATCGAGTTTCTGATTGAGTTTGTAACGGCCCACGCGCTCCAAATCATAATGGCGCTGGTCGAACAATTGCTCTTCGAGGAATTGTTTGGCGTTTTCAAGGGTGGCTGGGTCGCCCGGGCGCATCTTGCGGAAAAACTCGATCAGCGCGGCCTCGGCAATTGTCAGGCCGGCGGAAAGGTCCCATTCGGGCTCCTGCTTCAGGGTCGAGGCAATGAAGAGGCGCTCAGGATTGTTGTCCACATCCTGGAAGATGGCAAGTAGTTCTTCATCGGAACCGGTCTTGAGCGGCGCATCTTTCATGCCATCACTGACTGCCGCCAGCGCGCGCAGAAAGACTGTGATTGGCACAGTGCGCTTGCGGTTGAATTTCAAAATAATATAATCGCTCTTGCGCGTCTCGAACTCCATCCACGCGCCGCGATCTGGGATGAGTTTCGCCATCGCCAACGGACGACCAGTGGCGCGGTCGGTCGGCGCCTCGAAATAAACACCCGGCGAACGAATTAACTGCGAGACAACGACGCGCTCGGTTCCATTAATAATGAACGTGCCTTTATCGGTCATCTCAGGGAAATCGCCGAGGAAAATATCCTGCTTGATTGGCTCTGAAACGTCCGGCCCTGCCAGCAAAACAGAAACATACAACGGGCTGGCATAAGTCAAATCGCGTTCAACGCATTCTTCAATCGAGTGCTTCGGATCCCCAAACCAGTATTTCAACCCCCACTGTTTGGCTTCGGGGCTGCGACTGGGAAAGAATAACTTCATTCCCTTGTTATAAGACTCAATCGGCGACACTTCATGAAAAAGGTCGCCTAACCCCTCGGCTTTGAGCCGTTCAAATGAATCGAGTTGGATATCAATGAGGTTGGGAAGATCGAGCTTGACCGGAATACGAGCGTAATTCTTGCGGGGCAAAGTAGACGCCATTCGCATCTCTCCTAGACTTCAGCTGGCTGCCGATTAAAACAATTATGCCTGCCCTTATCCTGCAGGACAGCGACCCAACATTATATGAAATTTAAACGGGAAAGTCAAGGAATTTTGGGGCTTCAGGAATCGGCTTTGGGGCTGAATTCCATGCCCAATTTATGAATCCGCCGACGGCTTGGAGCTGTCAACACGGAAGAGTTCGGCGGGTAGAATAGAAAAAACGCGGGCCATCTCGAACTCATCGAAGCGGAGGCCGGCCGTGATGCCCGAAAGAATCGAGTAGGAAAGCTTGGCGCCGATGACCTGCCCGATTTGGTCAAGCATGAGTTTGAGCAGAGCACGGTATGTGTCCGCCGCCGCCTGCGGCGTCGAGAAAAGTTCATGATCCACAACGCGACGCGCGGTGATGCTGATCTCCATCTCACGACGCGACGCGTACAATCCAATGGAGCGGCTGATCGAGTCGACGATGGCGCGCCCGGTGATTTCTTCATAACGAGCGATGGCCTCATCGCAGATCGCGGCAAACGCCCGGCGAAGAGCATACTCCTGCCAGGCAGGCGCGTCGAGATTAATCGCGTAAAACGTCGCTCGCACCTGGGGTTCGGACCAAAGAGAAAAGGAGGGCGATATGTTCGTCTCGTCAACAAGCCTGTCGGGTGAAAAGAACAGCGATCTGCTCTCCGATTTTCCACCTCGAAGAAATAGCAATCCCTCCGCCGCGCTCCACGCCAGATGCAAAAGCTTTAGATCCGTCGTTTGCGCCCAATCACCATCGAGTTCGGCGCGCAAATCAGGGGCGGAGATCGTTTCGGTTTTTTCGGGCTGACTCTCCACAGCGAGTTTGCACATTTCAACAGCCAACGATGAAAGCGGAACAAGGCGCGCAAAAGCTTCGCTGGACGAATTCACAATCTCTTCCCAATTTTCAACTTTGCGACTGTTTGCGCGATCAATCAGATAGGCATTCAATAGCGAGCCGCGCTGGAAGAGAAGATATAAGAGTTTTTCAGCCGAATAAGCCAGACGAATCAACCCCGTGCGCTGGCGCTCATGGTAGGTGCTGATCAATGAGTGGACACGGGACGCCGGGATTTTGATCTCGTCTGGGTAAACAGCCTGAAATGGAATCGTCACATACATATCATAGCATGGTGGATTTTTAGGCGCAAGCAATAAATTATGGTGGTTTGGATGGATTTCGAAACTTCCCGTTGTGCCGTGTGTTTTCCAATACGAATTTGATATCCTGGAGGAAACGTGACACAAGCACAGGCAATTGTGAACGACAAAAGAGAAATCTTCGGCTGGGCAATGTACGACTGGGCCAATTCGGCTTTCAGCGCCACCGTGGGGACGGTTTTTCTTGGGCCGTACATCGCCTCGTTGGTTGCAGACGCGGCCAAGGCCTTCCCCGATGGCATGGTACGCATTGGCAATATTCCCATCGCTCCCGATTCGTTTATCCCATATTGCGTTTCGATCTCTGTGGGTTTGCAGGTTCTCTTCCTCCCCATTTTGGGCGCTATTGCAGATTATTCCCACCTGCGCAAGCGGATGATGCAATTGTTCGCCACAATCGGCGCGGTGATGACAATCCTGCTTTTCTTCGTTTCGGGAAGTTTATGGTGGTTGGGCGGATTGCTCTTCATTCTTGCGAATCTTGCCTTCGGCGCGTCAGTTGTTTTCTACAACTCGTATTTGCCCGACATCGCCAGTGAAGATCAGCGAGATCGCGTTTCTTCTTACGGTTGGGCAATGGGCTATCTCGGCGATGGAATTTTGCTTGCGTTGAATCTCGCTTTTTTCTTCTTCCACAAAGAGTTGGGGGTTCCAACCGGTCTCGCGATTCGAATCAACCTCGCCTCTGCCGGAGTCTGGTGGCTGGGATTTTCTTTCTTCACTTGGGCGCGCCTGCATCCGCGCCACGCGCGGCGGTCTCTGCCGCAAAACGAAACTTACTTCAGCATCGGCTTCAAACAACTCGGGCAGACCATCAGGGAAATTCGTCGCTTTCCTGAAACTCTGAAGTTCCTCGGGGCATATTTTCTATACAATGACGGCATTCAAACTGTGATCGCGGTTTCGTCTACATTTGCTGTGGCGCCCATTCTGCGCGGCGGCCTGGAACTTGATCTCAACACTCTGACCGTCGTGATTCTGATTATTCAATTCACTGCTTTCTTCGGGGCGTTGTTTTGGGGACGCCTTGCGAAATGGGTTGGAGCGAAGCGCGCCATTCTCATCAGCCTCGTTATTTGGGCCGGCGTTGTAATCTACGCTTACTTTGGAATGAAGGGCAACAGCCGCGTAACTGAATTCATGGTATTGGGCGTTGTCATCGCCCTTGTGCTTGGCGGTTCACAGGCGATCAGTCGCAGTCTGTTCGCGCAAATGATTCCGGATGGCAAAGAAGCGGAGTTCTATTCCTTTTACGAAGTCAGCGAACGCGGCACATCGTGGACCGGGCCTCTGCTCTTCGGCCTGGCGAATCAACTCTTCGGCAGTCTGCGCTATGGCATCCTCTCGCTGATCTTTTACTTCCTCGCAGGCATGGTCGTCCTGCCGCTCGTCAACGAGAAGAAGGCGATTAACGATGTAAAGACGTACAATGCAGAACACGCCAAATAACAGAACAAAAAGACCGAGGCAATGCTCGGTCTTTTTTCGCGTCATTCCCGACCGGCAAACGGCTTCCGCTTAATTAATCTTTATCTCGGATGGAATAGATAGCCGCCAAACAGATCGTCGCCGGTGTTGGCGCGAATCAACGCCGCGCCGACAGCAGGCAGGCTCGGTACGTTTGGATAAACCAAATAACGCGGCGACCAGATCGGACCGAATTTATCTTTGTAACCGTGCAATCCCTTGAAGTTATAAAACTGTTTGACATGCTCGAATACAAATCGCAATGCACGCTCAATGGCCGGGTCTTCAGGCTCCTCGCCAATTCCGGAAAGCGCACTCAGACCAAAGTTGAAGCGCGCGTATCCTTTCGACTTTGCCCATTCAAACAAAGACACGAACAAAAAATCCATCTGGCCTTTTTCCGCGCCGGCGCGGTGACGCATCATGTCAACCGTCACTTCGTCGGCCTGGAATTCGCCGATCAGGTTCGCAAACGCTTCGATTCGCCCACCTGCATCGCGAACAATCAAAATCGGACAGGTGTTGAGATATGCCTGATCGAACCAACCCACCGAGAACCGCATTTCAGACGCGTTGCGAGCAGAAAGCCATTCATCGCTGATCTCATTGAGTTCATTCAAAAGTGAGCCGGGGTGTGGCGGCTCCAGCACTTCCGCCGAATATCCAAGCCGCTTCATCTTATTAACCGAGCCGCGAATACTCTTGGCGTCCCCGCCCATCAGTGAAAATTTGGAAAGGTCAACGATGCCTTCCTGGCCGATTTGAATCGCGCGAAACCCGGCCTTTCGATATGCTTTCAAATGATCGGGCAGGGTCTGATAAAAGGCCGGAAGCCAGTCGTTCAATGAACAGAAATATTTGAAACCATCAATGCAATGAGAAATATCGCGGCGAGGGCCGATCGGGTCGCCCAAAGCCAGCGCCACACGCCCTTTGACGGTATACGCGATCACCGAACCGCCCGGGCTGAAATAATAAAGTTTGTCGTCCAGCAAAGTGAGTCGTGCCAAGGAAGTCTGTCCGTACGTTTGAACAATTTCCCAGGCGCGGGCACGTTCAGCGGATGAAGCGTGTTGACGGGCCAGCACCGGGCGAATTAACAATAGCAACGCATAGCCCGTTGTCACCGCGCCGACGACGTAGATGGAGTCGGCAAAGTAACGGCCAAAGCCCGTGATCGGCTGCAAGCCGGGATCATAAAATTGGGTGAACATCACGATGGTTTGACGGGCCGCGGCCCAAAGTCCAAAAGAGACGCGGAAATGTCTATCGAGCAGGTAAAATCCAATGACGCCATAAAGCAATGTGAATCCGAGCGCGGCAAATAGAGTCTGAAGTCCCTGACGAATCGAGGGCGGATCGGAGCGTGCGTGAAAGTGGGAACGTCCCGCGATCAGGATCATCAAAAGG
Organism: Anaerolineae bacterium; assembly: GCA_021324435.1. GTDB lineage: Bacteria > Chloroflexota > Anaerolineae > Anaerolineales > Villigracilaceae > Fen-1038. Next base: position 116,135 of record JAJPIZ010000008.1, on the reverse strand, counting down.
ACAAATGCCAGCGTTGCTTCTTCGTAATCCAGCCCTTTGAGCAAATGCGTGATGATGGACGCGATCAAAACCAAAACGGTCAGGAGCCAGGCCACGCGCTTGCGCCGCCAGAGACTCGCGGCCAGAAGAAGAAGCGCAAAGCCGGCCAGCGCCGAAGTCAGATGCCCGCCATGCGTGACTTGAAGCGGTGAATATTTTTCAAGCAAACGCAGACGATTGTGCATAGACGGCGTGACCGCCGAGAGGACGTTTACCATGCCCATCATGGCGGTCATGAGCGCAACCGCGCGAACGCTGATCGCTTCGAACGAAATTTGTGTGAGGGAAAAATGCTTATTCATCGTCTTTCAGACGATGGGCAATTGACCATAGGCCATATGCCGGATTTATCTTTATAGTCCGCGGTCAATCGTCTATGCGGTATCTACAACTTCGGCAAAACAATGGATTGCTGTTTCTGATATTTGCCCTTTTTATCGGCATAAGAGACATCGCACTCTTCATCCGCTTCAAAGAAGAGCACCTGTGCGATGCCTTCGTTGGCGTAAATCTTGGCCGGGAGCGGCGTGGTGTTGGAAATTTCGAGCGTGACGAATCCCTCCCATTCCGGCTCGAACGGCGTGACGTTGACGATGATGCCACAGCGCGCGTAGGTGGACTTGCCGAGACACACCGTCAGCACTTTGCGCGGGATGCGGAAATATTCCACCGTGCGCGCCAGCGCAAATGAATTCGGGGGGATGACGCAGACTTCGCCCACAAAATCCACCATGGATTTTGGATCGAACTGCTTGGGGTCCACCGTTGCGCCGAAGACATTGGTGAAAATCTTGAACTCGTCCGCCACGCGGATGTCGTACCCATACGATGAAACGCCATACGAGATGACGTGATCGCGCACCTGACTTTCGGTGAACGGCTCGATCATTTTGTGCTCGACTGCCATTTTGCGAATCCAATGATCTGGTTTAAGGCCCATGGTTAACTCCAGTGAATAGTGAATAGAAGACTAGGCGACCATGTAACTAAGAACTATGAGGCCACTCCACCCCTTTCTTCCATCGTTTTACGAATTTCTTTCTCAATTTTGTCAGCCTGCTTTTCCAGGTTTTTCAACTCTTCCAACATCTTCTCCCCCGCCGATTTATCTTCGAGCGAATTCAAGTTGATACGCACGTTGTAGCCCGCGGCGGTCAGCGCGGCGCGCGCCATGGCAAAACCAGACATGGCATCGCTGATGGCGTTCAAGTTGCCATTCTTCGCGCACTTCGCGGCCAGTTCCATCACCTTGACCGCGTTCCTGACCGTGTGAAGCGGGACATGTGCGGCATTCAACGTGGCGACATGGATAGCGGCCTGCCTCGCCTTCTGCTGTTCTTCATTTTCTTTTGGAAGTTTGAACGCGCCCATCACCGCTTCGAACGCGGCGGCATCGTCTTCGACCGCGTCGGTCAATTCTTTGCGCAGGGCTTCGGCCTGAGTCCGAATGGCTTGCATCTCGGCCTCGACCTCGGCATATTTTTTCCTGCCAATCGTCAAGCCCGCGACCATGGCTGTCAACGCCGCGCCGAGCGCGCCCGCGTAGGCCGCGGCGGAGCCTCCGCCCGGTGCGGCGGTCGCGGCCGCCACCTCGTCAAGGAAAGAAGCGGGCTTGCCGTTTGATGAAGAAATGCTCAAAGAAGAATCCGATGACTGATAGAGTCGCGATTCCAAAATTTGATCGGGGCTGAATTGATCGAGTTGGGTATACCAGACCGCGGCATCCACCAGCGCTTCCTGCGGAATGAGCCCCACAAGTTCGCTGTGATGAATGCCAACGCCGTATCGCGCGGCCTCGCGTCGAACGAGTTCGACCACGCGGCCAATCGGCGACTCGCGGAAGTTAGTGAGATTCATCGAGACCTGCGCGCGGCCATCCACCAGCAGGCCCAGTCCTTTCACATAGCGCATTCCACCCGATGACTGACGAACAGCCTTTGCAATCTTTTTTGCGATGCCGACATCATCAGTGGTGAGATACACATTGAACGCAATTAGCGGATTGCGCGCCCCAATCACAGTCGCGCCGGCGCTTCCCAATTTGGCCGGACCAAAATCCGGTTTGCGATTCGGATTGGTTTCGATTTCAGACTTAAGCCCCTCGTATTGACCTTTGCGGATGTTTTCCAAATTCGTTCGTTCGGGACTTTGAGCGGCGTACTCGTATAAATAAACCGGAATCTGCAACTCGCGCCCCACCCGCTCGCCGAGGCGTTTGGCGATTGCCACACAATCTTCCATCGTCACGCCGGAGATCGGCACGAACGGACAGACATCGGTGGCGCCGATGCGCGGATGTTCACCGGTGTGATGGTTGAGGTCAATCAATTCAGACGCGCGTTTGATGGCGCGGAATGCGGCTTCTTCCACCGCCTCAGGCGGGCCCGCGTACGTGATGACCGTGCGATTGTGATCGAGATCGGAGGAGCGATCCAGCAGGCGCGCGCCCTCGACGGAGGTGATAGCCGCTACGATCTGGTCAATCACTTCGGGGCGGCGCGCTTCGGAAAAGTTGGGGATGCATTCGACAAGAGGAGTGGGCATGGGATTTTCGATTTCAGATTTACGGTTTTGGATTGACGAGGGCAATTATAAAGGGATTTGCTCCAATCAACCGAAAGACCCACTTGAAATTAGGCCGCCAATCCTGTATTCTGCTTGAAACATACTGCCTCATGCTACAATCGGGGCATTATCTTATTCCAAAGAGACTCACATGCGCATTGCACTGATTTCTGACATTCACGGCAACAACGTCGCTTTCGAGGCTGTGTTGGATGACATAAACAAGCAGAACGTGGACTCCATCATCTGCCTCGGAGATGTCTCTTCGCTTGGGCCGCAACCGAACGAAGTGCTCGACGTGATCCGTGAAATGAACTGGCCGTGTGCTTTAGGGAATCACGAATCGGCCATGCTGGAGCCAGCCAGGGCGTCAGAGTTTCACATCGCCGAACACTTACATTCGACCGTCGAATGGGGAATTGCAAAACTTTCACAAGATGATCTGAACTACTTTCGTTCCCTTCCGAAAACATTGGAAGTGCAACTTGATTCGCAACACACCTTGCTGTGCTATCACGGCTCGCCCAAATCAAATCTCGATAATCTCCTGCCCGAAACTCCGCTCGACAAATTGGGGAAATATCTCGAGGGACAAACGGCTCATCTTATGGCAGGCGGACACACGCACTTTCAGATGCTCCGCCAGTTTGAAGGCCGGCTGGTGATCAACCCCGGCAGTGTGGGGAGCGCGTTTCTCACACCGCCGCTGGCGCCGCGTCCCATGCTCCTGCCGTGGGCGGAATACGGTCTCGTTGATTACGCGGACGGCACCATCAAAATAGACCTGCGCCGCGTGGCATTTGACATTCAAAAATTTCTCCACCTGCTCGAGAAGAGCGATCTGCCGCTCAAAGACTGGTGGCGGGACCAATACGAGTCGCCGCGCGCAAAGTGGTAATTCTCAATATGATCGTCCCCGACCGTCTCATCAGCCTGATCGAACTGCGCCGCAACACCGGCGAGCGCGGCGCGCGTAAGTTCATTGCCTACAAAGGCATCGTGTACGATGTGACCGATTGCCCGAAATGGCGCGGCGACCTGCACGAGCAATTGCATTTTGCAGGCCAGGACCTGACCTCCGAACTGCCCGACGCGCCGCACAAGGAAGAAGTCTTTCAACACGATTGCGTCAAAATCGTTGGCAGACTTGCTTGATCTATCAACCCTTATTTACCGATCACTATTCACTATGACCTCTTCCCTTAAATGGTGGCAGACCGCCGTCTTCTATCAAATCTACCCGCGCTCGTTTGCCGATGGCAATGGCGACGGCGTCGGCGATGTCAAAGGCATCCTCGAAAAACTTGATTACCTGAAAGACCTGGGCATTGATGCGCTCTGGCTTTCGCCGCACTTCCCCTCCCCAAACCGGGATTGGGGCTACGATATCTCCGATTATCAAAACGTCGCGCCCGAATACGGAACGCTGGACGATTTCAAAACTTTCCTCAGCGAATCGCATCGGCGCGGCATCCGCGTCATTCTGGACCTCGTGCTGAATCACACCTCCGATCAGCATCCGTGGTTCCTCGAATCAAGATCCAGCCGCGATAATCCCAAAGCCGATTGGTATGTGTGGAAAGACTCTGCCCCCAACAACTGGCAGTCCTGCTTCGACGGCGACGCATGGACCTACGCGCCTGAACGCGGCCAATATTATTATCACTACTTCATGAAGCAACAACCCGATCTAAACTGGCGCAACCCTCAAGTCAAACAGGCCATGTGGGACGCGGCGCGCTTCTGGCTCGACCTCGGCGCGGATGGTTTTCGCCTCGACGCCATCGGCACGATCTATGAAGATCCCAATCTCACGCCGCATAACGTCCCGATGAATCTGGCGGAACTTCGGCGCGCGGCCGATCTTGCTCAAACGCCTGCCGAGAAAAAGAAAATCGAAAAATACTGGCATGACATGTTCAAGAATCAATGGGGCGGCCCGGGTCTGCATGATCTGATGAAAGAATTGCGCGCCATTCTCAAAGAATATGATGGCGACCGGATGCTGGTCGGCGAGGACGACAATATAGATTATCTTGGGAACGGCAATGACGAACTGCAAATGGTCTTCAACTTTCCATTGATGCGGACCGAGCGCCTCACACCCGACCATATCCGGCGCAACCAAAAGGAGCGTTTGACTCGGCTGGATGCTTTGCCCATCAAAGGCTGGCCGTGCAACACCCTCGGCAACCATGACTGTTCGCGCGTCCACACTCGCTTTGGAAACAAAGTCCATGATGCTGAACTGGCGCGGGTTAACCTGGCGCTGATGCTGACTCTGCGCGGCACACCGTTTCTCTACAACGGTGAAGAGATCGGCATGACCGATTTGATCATCACTGATCCAGCCAGACTGCGCGATACAATGGCAACCTGGTATTACGACCGGCTTGTCCATGAACTGAACGTGGACCCAGCCGAGGCCGCTCTCCGCGCCGGGGAAATGACCCGTGACAAAAACCGCACACCCATGCAATGGAGCAATCAGCCCAACGGCGGCTTCTCGCCTGCGGACGTGGAAACATGGTTGCCGGTTAACCCGAATTACGCGGAAGGGATCAACGTCAAAGATCAGGAGAAGAATCCGACTTCGCTCCTGCGCTACTACAAGCACCTCCTCCATTTGCGAAAGAACACACCCGCTTTAATTGACGGGGAGTATCTTCCACTTCACAATACCGCCAGGGATTATTTTGCCTTTCTCCGTAAAAATGATTTGCAAACCATTTTGGTTGTGCTGAACTATTCGCCCGATCATTTGGACCTTGATTTCTCGCGCGGCAAAGAACTGAAAGGCAAATCGCTCCGACTTTTGTTTTCGAGCGCAGATCGCCCCGCCAAAGATGCAAATCCAAAGGCGGTTGTCATCGGCGCTTATGAAGTCTTCATTGCAGAAGTACAATAAAGGTATGACAGGCAAATTGACGCGAACCCGGTCGCCGCGCTTCGTGACCCTCTGCGGGCGCATGTTCCACAACACCGACCCACAGTATTTTCCACGCACTGAATATCGCGGCCGGACGATTTATTTTTGTACCGAGTCCTGCCTCGGCGCGTTTCAGTCCGACCCGAAAAGATTTTACGCGGCGCATCGCAAGTCTGCGCGCAGGCCAATTCTGCATTCCAAATGAGTTTAGCGGTAGGTACGTATGATTACTCCTCAAAAAGCAATCCACTATGAACGCTATGAATTTCAAAAATGGGAATCGCACGACGCGGAGACCATCGTCGAGACTCCCGTCTCGCTGACCGTCAATGGCGAAGCGTGGATCACATTCATGTGCACGCCAGTGAATCTCGAGGCAATGGCGGTGGGGTTTTTATACAATGAGGGCATCATCCATCGAATGAATGAGGTCGAAGATGTGCGTGTCTGCGAACACGGCGACAACGTGGATGTGTGGCTCGCTCACGCCGTGGAACAACCCAAATCGTGGCGGCGGACATCGGGGTGCACGGGCGGCGTCACCGCGGTGGACGCATTGGCGCGGCCGGATGTCTCTTTTGACGGAAGCCGGCCCAAGGTCCAGCCTGAGGCGATTGGGCATCTAATCGAGATGTTGTTCGAGTCTCAAGAGTTGTATCGCGAGACGGGCGGAGTCCACACGTCTGCGTTGAGTGATGGCGAAAAAGTTTTGCTCTCCGCGGAGGATATTGGCCGCCACAACACACTCGATAAAATCGCGGGGCTGTGCCTGATGCAAAACGTCTGGCCGGACACGCGAATTCTTATCACCACAGGCCGCATCAGTTCCGAGATGTTGCAAAAAGCCGCGCGGCTCGAAGCGCCAATCCTGATCTCGCGCACATCGCCCTCCTCGCTTTCCATTGAGATGGCCGAACGCTACGGCATCACGCTGATCGGTTACGCGCGGACGCACAGGTTCAACGTTTACTCCAACGCGCAACGGGTGCACAAATAGGATGAATTTCATCTAAAAGCAGGTCATTCATAACTTCAGCGGGGCGAAAGATTCAGAGATAATCAAATCAACTTTAGCGGTACACACGTCGCTCTCAAAAGAGGAACCATGGCGAACAAGACGATTGTGTACAAACCGATTTCTCAAAACGCTTCGAAAATTGCCGAAGGGCATGACAATGACCCTGAGGCACTGCGTGAAACTCTGAAGGTAACGCAATCGGTAATCGCTATACTGGAATCCAAAAGGAGGCCGTATCATGACAACCGTGAAGCAATTGATTGAGAATAAAAGCGACGAACACAATTATTCTGTGGAGGCCACAGACAATGTGCTCCACGCCCTGAAGGTCATGGCCGACGCCCAAATCGGCTCGGTGATGGTGACAGATGGAGGCCGCATCGTCGGCATCTTCACCGAACGCGATTACGCGCGCAAAGGCGAACTGCTGGGGCGCAGCGCCAAAGATACGCAAGTCAAGGACCTGATGACCGGTGCGATGTACACAGTAACAATGGATACGTCCATGGAACAGTGCATGGCGCTCATGCGGAATCATCACATTCGGCACTTGCCGGTGGTCGAAAAGAATCAACTCATCGGAATGGTTTCGATGCGCGACGTGATGGCCGCCGCCATTCAGGACCGCGAAAGCGAGATCAAAGGCCTGGAAAATTACATCCTCGGTTCGAACTTCAGAAGTTAGATTTTCGTTTACATATTGCATCCTGCCACAGAGTCGCAAAGAAGATTTTCTATTCCGGCTCTCTGCGACTCTGTACCTGTGTGGCCGCTCGAGAAAAAACCAGGCCGAGTGAATTTGGTAAAATCACGAGCATGTTTCGACATTCACGACTCGTTGGTTGCGCCACTCTACTCGCTATCATTGTTTCGGCTTGTTCGTCCAAATCGGGCAATTCACCCACTGAATATCCAACGTACAATCCATTCGTTCCCATTCATGGGACATCTTTCGTCTCTGATTTGAGCGCGACGCCCGCGCCGCTCCCCACCCGCACGCCGGGACCCACGCCGACCAAAGCGCCTCTTTCCGTGACTTTGATCGCGCGCGACCCCAACGCGCCTTTGGTCACACCCACGCCGGATGTCCGCCACATTCTGCCCACGCCGCGTAAGGACGCGAATCAATATATTGTTCAGGAGGGGGATACGCTGGGTTCCATCGCGCAACGTTACGGGGTCAGCGTGGAAGCGTTGCAGGAGGCCAATCACATCACCGATGCGAACGCGCTGTCCGTGAATCAGACTCTCAGCATCCCTCCGCCGCAAGTCGGTCCGATTGGATCGTCGTTCAAGATCATCCCCGATTCAGAATTGGTGTATGGTCCCGCCAGCGCGCAATTCGATGTGGAGACTTTCATCCGAAATCAGAGCGGCTATCTTGCAACCTACACACAAGATGTAAATGACAGGACCTTGACCGGCGCGCAGATCGTCACGGAAGTTGCGCAAAACTATTCCGTTAACCCGCGCCTTTTACTGGCTTTGCTGGAATATCGAAGCAAATGGGTCACGCGCGCCGACCCCGACCCGGTCACAATTGATTATCCGCTGGGATTTATCGAACCCAATCACATCGGCTTATATCGTCAACTGACCTGGGCCGCCAATGAATTCAACCGCGGCTTTTATCTCTGGCGCGCCAACGCGGTCGGCGCATGGGTGCTCAATGATGGAAGTGTCGTGCCGGTTGACCCGACTATCAACGCGGGCACAGCGGGCGTGCAGAATTTCTTTTCCGTGCTCGACGACCGTACAACCTGGGACACCGATGTAAACGCATTCGGTCTTTTTCAAACGTATTACTTCATGTTTGGCAATCCATTCGATCTTGCCATCGAGCCGCTGATTCCATTTAATCTCACTCAGCCGCGCATGGATTTGCCGTTCGAGTCCGGCGCGATCTGGGCTTTCACCGGCGGCCCGCACGGCGGCTGGGATTCCGGATCGGGCTGGGCCGCGATTGACTTCGCTCCGCTCGACAGCACGGGGTGCGCGATCAGTGAGCAATGGGTCACCGCGGTGGCAGATGGATTCATCGTCCGCGCTGAAGATGGCGCGGTGATCGAAGACCTCGATGGCGATGGATACGAACAAACCGGCTGGGATGTTCTTTACATGCACGTTGCCGAACAAGATCGCGTCGCCGCAGGCACATACGTTTTTGTCGGTGATCGTATCGGCCATCCATCCTGCGAGGGCGGCCTTTCCAACGCAACTCATTTGCACCTCGCGCGCAAATACAACGGCGAATGGATTCCTGCCGATGGTTTCATTCCGTTCAATCTCAACGGCTGGATTTCAGGCGGCGCGGGCAAGGAATACGATGGCTATCTCAGGCGCGGCACCATCACACTCGAGGCCGTAGAGGGTATCAGCGATCTTAATAAGATTTCGCGGTAGCACAGGTATAATTCACGCGGCGGACTCAATCGTGAAACATCTTTTTCCCATACTTCTCATCGCGGCTTTGATTCTGACTTCGTGTGGACAAGCGCCCTCTTTATGGGGGACGTATGCCACACCAACTTCTGAATCATTCGACCCGACTCCGTTCATCATTCCGGACACTGAAACGGCCACCGTTTCACCGACTTCTCCTCCCCTCCCAACCAGCACCTTCACACCCACGCCAACCTTCAGCCCGCCGTTGACCTTGACTCCGCGCCCAACGTCTCAGACCGCAATCGAATCCACGCTCACGCCCACATTCGATGTGCCCGCCGTGTTGTACTACTCGCAAAGCGGAGACTGGCTTCCAGCGCTGGCCGCCCGATTTAACGTGGACCCGTCCGAGGTCCGGGCAGATGCGCCACTTCCCGAAACATCACTGATCAATCCCGGCACACTGCTGGTCATCCCAGATCGCATCACCGATAAAACCACGCCGAACATTCAAATCATCCCCGATAGCGAGTTGGTTTTTTCCGCCACCGCCACAGACTTCAACATTGCGTCGTACATCAAAAACGCAAACGGCAACCTCGCCACCTATCGTGAGTATCTTGGCTCCACCGGCTGGACGACGGGCCCGGAAGCCGTCCAGCGCGTGGCGTTTGAAAACTCGATCAACCCGCGGCTTTTGCTCGCGCTTCTGGATTATGAAAGCCGCTGGGTACGCGGCGAGCCGATTGATCCTTTGCATGCCGATTACCCAATGGGCTATCAGAATCTTCTTTACAAAGGCCTGTTCGGGCAAATGGTGTGGGCTGTCAATCAACTGTCCATTGGATATTATGGCTGGCGCGCCGGGACAATCACCGAATTGAGATTCCGCGACGGAACCAAACTTCGTCTTGACCCGCGTTTGAACGCCGGCACGGTCGCGATCCAATATCTCTTCTCGCAAACACACAGTCAATCGCAATGGGCGCAAATCATGGATCCGAACAACGGCTTTCCCGCGTTCTACACACAGATGTTTGGCGATCCGTGGGCGCGCGGCGATCTCGTCAACCCCATCTTCCCGCCGGGATTGACTCAGCCTCAACTGGCATTACCGTTCCAGCCAAAAGTCCAATGGAGTTACACGGGCGGACCGCACGGCGCATGGGAACACGATGGCGCGCTGGCCGCGATAGACTTCGCCCCGGCCACCGATCATGGCGGTTGCGATCCAACGCCCACATGGGTCACTGCTTCAGCACCGGGCTTGATCGTTCGCTCCGAGAACGGCATCGTCGTTGAAGACCTCGACGGCGATGGCTACGAACAAACCGGATGGAATTTGCTGTATCTGCATATTGCCGCCATTGACCGCGTTCCGGTTGGAACATGGGTCGAGAAGAACGACAAGATCGGCCACGCATCGTGTGAAGGCGGTATCGCCACGGGAACACATTTGCATTTCGCGCGCAAGTTCAACGGCGAGTGGGTCGCCGCGGACGGCCCAATTCCATTTGTCTTGAGCGGATGGATCGTGCACGAGGGCTTGCTGCCCTATCAAGGCACATTGACCCGCGACGATAAAAAGGTGATCGCCGATCCGGTTGGGCAGGCAAAATCTACAATCATCCGCGATACGAATGACAATTAAACGTTTCTTCACCATCATCGCGTTGATCGGGATCACGCTCTCCTCCTGCTCGACGCCTTCAACATCTCAACCTCAGCCGGAACTCCAACTCCACACGCCTCCTGCGGGACCCGCGGCGGATTCCGTTTCCATGACAGCGACTCCACTGCCAACGCGTCCGCCATACAAACCCGGCGAGCTCGTGGATTACACCGCGCAGACCGGCGACACGCTGCCGGCGCTGGCGGCGCGCTTCAATACAACCGCCTCGGAAATCAGGAACGCCAACCCGATCATTCCCGCGGATGCCACCACCATGCCGCCGGGATTGCCCATGAAGATTCCGATTTACTTCAAATCGTTGTGGGCCAACCCATATAAGATCATTCCCGATTCGGCCTTCGTCAACGGGCCGTCGCTGATCGGATTCAACACGTCAGCGTTTGTGGAATCGCATCCGGGTTGGCTCAAGAATTATTCCGCCTACACCAGCACAGGCGGAAGAAAGAGCGGCGGCGAACTTGTAGATTATGTTGCCACCAATTACAGCGTCAGCCCGCGTTTATTGCTGGCTCTGCTCGAATATCAAAGCGGCGCGCTTTCCAACCCAGAGCAATCTTCCACTTCCTTTGTCTTGGGATACAAGCAAACGTACTACAGCACAGTTTATTTGCAACTTGTGCTGGCAGCTAACACATTGAACAACGGCTATTATGGCTGGCGCGGCGGAACACTGACCGAGTTTTACCAGCCGAACGGAACCATCATCCGCCCCGATCCGTGGCAGAACGCAGGCTCGGTCGGCATCCAATATTTTTTCTCGCGCTTTGAGACGGGCACGGAATACGATACATCCGTTGGGCCTGATGGGTTTTATAAAACCTACAAAGAATTATTCGGCGATCCGTGGGCAGATACCACTGTGCTCATACCTGGCAATTTGCGACAACCCCCCATGCTGTTCCCATTCCCCGCCGGGCAAACATGGACTTACACAGGCGGTCCGCACACCGGCTGGGGAGTCGGCGCGCCGCTCTCCGCAGTTGACTTCGCGCCGCCTTCTGAATTTCACGGCTGTTTCGCGGTGGACCCGCAAAATTATGGGGTTGCCGTTGCAGATGGACTGGTGATCCGTTCCAATGAAGACGGCGTTGCCCTTGATCTTGACGGAGACGGCAACGAACGCACGGGCTGGGTGGTCTTTTATCTGCATCTCGCGCCGGATAACCGCGCGCCGCTTGGCAAACAATTGCACGCCGGAGATTTGATTGGCTACCCATCCTGCATCGGCGGCGAGGCCACAGGCACACACGTCCATATCGCCCGCAAATATAACGGCGAATGGATTCTGGCCGATGGGCCGCTGGGCTTCAATCTCGAAGGCTGGTTGACACACAACGGTTCCACCGCCTATCAGGGAACATTGACACGCTCAGGTCTGATGGTCAAGGCCTGTCAATGTTCAGATCGTTACAGCCAAATCCAATCAGATCCAAATCCATAAAGTTTCAGGGGCTTCAAAACAAAAGCGGCGCACGATGTGCGCCGCTAATTTTCTCAACTCAATGAGGGCGCTGATAGGTTCCCTGTTTGACCAATTTTTGTTTGCCGCTCCCCTCATCTTCATAGATCAAATAATGCAAATCAATCGGGAAGACTTTTTCCATCATTGCATGAACGGGGCAATATTTCGTCACAGAGAGTTCAATGGCGCGAACGACGGCCTCCTCCTGAACGTCATGCCCAATAACGACATACTCGACGCTGGCTCTTGTGAAAACTTTCGGATAATCCGCGGCGCGGTCTGCATGAACCTTGACTTCAAAACGTGTGACCGCCTCGCGTTTCTTCTCCAGGACTGAAATCACATCCATGGCTGTGCAACCGGCAATTGCCATCGCCACCAATTCCATCGGGCTGGCCGCATGTTCACTCGGATTGCTATTCAGTTGGATTTGATGTCCTTTATTGGCAATACCTGTAAAAGCCAGTCCGTCCTGCCAGATCACTTTTGCGTCCATTCATTACTCCTTGATGATGGGCGTGATGTATTTCTCCAAATTCCCTTTATTGATCGCGCCAACCCATGCCAACCTTACTTTGCCGGTACGATCAATAAGATACGAACTCGGCAGGTTTTGTGTTTTGAAGGCATGATCGGTGGCCTGATACGTTGGGTCGAGCCAGATGGAAAACGTCAAGCCGTACTCATTCACAAAAGCAATCACATCGGCAGTCGGGTCGCCATCTTCGATCGCGACGATTGTAAATCCCTCGTTTTGATGTTTCGTGAAATAATCTTGCAGGATCGGCATTTCTGCTTTACACGGTGGGCACCACGTCGCCCACAAATTGACCAACACCACCTGGCCGCGATAATCAGCGAGGGAATGTTGTACGCCATGAATATCAGACAACGTCAGCGCCGGCGCGTCAAACTCGACTTTGGCCGGCACCGCGGAAAAATCAGTGGGCGTCGTCGGGTCATTATTCCCCTGATTCGATGAGAACAACAAAAGGACGGCGATACCGATCAAAATCAAACCGATCCCCGCCACCCCCAAGGCAATGGTTTGAGAATTTTTCACAGAGCAATTCACCTTTCGATGTCCACACGGGACATACCGCTAAATTTATCAGGTGCAACCGCCGCCCTCGCCGTTGACAAATCCGCACTGCGGACATTCAAGAGCCAGCACACCGTTGTACTCCAATTTGCCTTTGCCGCATTGAGGGCAGGTCTCTCCGGCGCGTAAAGGTCTGTGGGCCTGAATGGGCAAACCCATTTTGCCTGACAAAATCAATTCAAACGAAGAAAGTTTCCTTTTACGCGCGGACGTTTTCTTTTTCTTTCTCACTGGCATGGATAAAGTATAACCTGTGGCAAGATGTGTGACGGGAGAAAAGGATGAATGTCAGCGCTTTTAGGAAATTTATTACTAGAAAACAGCGTAGCCGGTGGGATACGATGCAGACGCATGTCGGATGTAGACTTGAAAATCCCATTCCTGAAGAACCTGACCAGCGAGCAATTGAAATTGCTTGACCCTCTCTTCGAAACGTTCAGCGCGCCTGCCGGGACAACCGTTTTCAAACGAGGAGACAAAGCCGTATATCTTTATCTGATTGTGCGCGGCACGGTTGGAATTCAATACAAGCCCTATGATGGTCCGAAGATCACCCTCACGCACCTGCGCGCGGGAGATGTATTCGGCTGGTCTTCCGTTGTAGGAAACGCTACATACACTTCGGATGTGGTCAGCAAAACATATCTCGATACCCTGCGTATCCGCGGCCGCGATTTGAGACAGTTGTGCCTAGATCATCCGGAGCTTGGACGCGCCATTCTCGAAAAATTAGCGGAGGCCGTCTCGCCTCGCTGGAAAGACGCAAAAGATCAAATCCACAAAATATTGCAAAGCAATATGAATCGCAAGGAACAGGATTCTTCTTAAACCGTAGAATAAAAAAAAGAGATCCCTGTGTGCATACAGGGGTCTCTCGCTTTCAATCCAATTTTGCTTCGATCCGGACCTCGAGCCTGTCACCGTTTAATCGAGAAAACTGATTCATCCCGGTCCCGCTTGTGCCGTCAAGAAGTCGCCCGCGTTCGCCCCAGCACGCAAGTCAAGGCGACCTGCGCCGTGACTGATCGAAAGACTGGTTTCCCTCGCGCTTTCGAACGGAACCGAAAACTTGACTGCGTTCTCAAAATTGACGCGCTCAGGTCACCCAGCAAAATCCACGCGCCGATGGCGATGATGAATAACAGCGAAACCCATCACCCGTGATAAGCCCGACAGTTCTCAAAAAGAATATAACGCCAAGCAAAACGAGCATTCTGCCTCAAAAGATCTCCCCGCGACGAATTCGCACTTTAACCACCCAGATTGTTATTGCCTCGCGAACGTAAAAGCCCTCGACCGATGATGTAGAGGCCGAAGAAAATCAACAGCGCCGGCACACCATAATCCCCAAGGAAATTCAGCCGCTTGAAAATGGCGGCAAAGATCAAGAATAGTACGGCGCTGATCACAATCAAATTGATACCGCGCCCCAAACTATGACGCGTGTCATCACCGAGCAATCCCGCCAAAATATTGCCAACGCCCACAAAGCCGGGAATCAACGTCCACAGGAACAACCACGATTCCCAATCATTGTTGAGATTTTGGTAATACAAAATCCCGCCCACGCCAGCAACGATGCTGGCGGGAATCGCCATGCGCGGCTCGCCGGTGGCGAGGCCGACAATCAGAATGACCGTGCCCGCCCCGATCACATAAATCGGCCAGTCGAGTTGGAGGTTGCTGAAGGGTTTCAAGGCCGGTATTTGCCGCACAGCCACAAACCATACACCTACCAAAACCAGCAGGATGCCGAGGATGATCTGGGTTCGATTTGATTTACTCATTGCATTCTCCTCAAAAGGATTTAAAAAGTGTATAACAAATTAAGGCTTTCGCCAAGTCCAGAATGATTTACGCAGGAATTGTGTATGAGTTGCGAGCGACCCTCACTCAAATGTCGTTGCGAGACCTGCGAAGCAGGTCGAAGCAATCCCCTCGAATTTATGTGCAGAAGATGCTTGGGCGGTAAAACACCGCCTCGCAACAACGCAACCTTAAGTCAACACGGATTTCGCGAGCGCCTCCAAACCTTCAAGGTCGTCCAACTCCAGCCATTGAAGCATAACCCTCTGCACGCCCGCCTCCGATAACTCCCGCAATTGTTCCCTGGTCTGCTCCGCGTTTCCAACAATGATCCCGCGTTTGCGCAACTCATTTTGTGTGCGGCCGCGGGACGCGACTTTGTTTTTCAAATCATTTTCAGTCTTCCCAAAGACGCAACCCGTCATCAACGAACGCCGTACGGAATCGAGCGAGCGGTTATTCGCCTTCAGCAATTCGTCAAGATGCTGATTTGCTTTTTTGAATTGCTCCGGCAAAATGAAGTTCGCATTCCACTCGTCCGCGTAACGCGCCGCCAGAGACAACGTCCGTTTGAAGCCATTGCCGCCGATCAAAATCCTTGGGCCGCCGCGTCTCTGTGGGCGCGGCAAGACTTGCGCCTCACGCAATTGAAAATATTTCCCTTCAAACGTCACTGGCTCGTTCGATTGAAGCAAGCGTGTGACACATTCCAGGCCTTCTCCAAAGCGCGCAAAGCGACCGGTCATATCCAGCAGATCAAAGCCAAAGAGATGATGCTCGCGCTCCTGCCAGCCTGCGCCAAGCCCCAGCGTGAGGCGGCCATTCGATAAATCATCCACTGCCGCGGCCATGCGCGCCGTCAACGCGGGATGACGAAACGAGAAGGGCGTCACCAGCGGACCAAACTCGATTCGCGAAGTGTTGGCCGCCAGCCAGGTCAACGAGATCCACAACTCGAGCGATTCTTTGTCCGGCGGATTCGCATTCGTAAAATGATCCGAGCGGTACAAACCAGCAAAGCCCAAATCTTCCACTGCGCGGACAATCCTTTGCCAGCGCGGCCAGGTCAGTCCGTTCTGGCCTTCGATCATGATCGCAATTTCGAGCATGGCAGTCTCCTAATCTCGACAATGGACCATGGACGATGGACAATAAAGTGACGGTCAAAGGTCCATCGTCCATGGTCTACGGTCTATTTACACAACTCTGTCAACGCCAGCCATTCCCCTTTTTGTTTCGGATGTTCGGCGACCTTCAACTTTTTGCTTTCCACCAATTTCAGAATCGCTCGATTGCTCAACTCATTTCCCCAGCCGAATAATTTATTCACGTCCCGCGCTTGCGCCGCGCCGACCGATTCAAAATACAACTCAAGCAATTTGGAACGCGCTTGCGACTCAGTGATGACGCGCGCCTTCTCCGGCAAATCAGGATAGTAACGCGCGGTGATTTGATAAACGAAGGCATACTTCCACGCGCCTGCTTCCGCGATGCCCACCGGTAGAATCTTGAAATCCATTTGCAAATCTTCGAGGGCGCGATTCCATTCAGACTCTTTGGCGCTGGTCATGCGCGCGGCTTTGCGGAGCGAGATCGAATCGAGTTGGCCTTCTCTCAACAAAGCATCATAAATGTTCTTCGCCGCCAAAGTCAGGCGGCCTTCCTCGTAGGCGATGATGTGATCTTCTTCGGGCGAACCGTAATTTTGAGACAGCGCATAAAAATATGGGGCTGTTTCGAGGGAGATCATGGTCGCTTTGCGGCGCAGGATTTTGGCGTAATACCAGATCCGCTTCGGGAGCGCATCATCCTTCCAGCGCCAGGTGACGTGACCCGGATCATCATGCTCGTTTGGGACAGGACGATCCCCGGCGACCGCCGTCCATAGACTCGGCAGGTCAACGCCTTTGATCGGCCAAAAATAAACGAAGCCGCGCTTGTTGACGAACGTCAGAGCCTGGGATTGGGAAGAAAGCGGTTTGGCGGGCGGCAGGCCAAAGGTCCGGGCGCGATGCGTTGCGAGTCGTTTGAGGTCAATGATCGGCATGGCAGAATCCAAGTGCGTCGCACCATTTTATATCGGACATCTCAAAACGATAAGAGGGGCTCCGTTTCCAAAAATTATCCACGTTGCCAGGTGCAACGCACCCGCGCACAAAAGGACGTATAATTTTGCCAGAGGTCGTATGACCGTTGAAGTCGCGACGCTGACGCGCTTGATCAATAACGAAGTCATTCAAGCCATGGGCCTGCCCACTGAAAGCTGGATTGGACGGCGCCTGCATCCGATCCTTGCGCGGGCGACACAGCGTTTCTCCGCGATGTTCGCCGAAGTGGATCGGATCATCGGCGAACAGGGGTTTACGGCGGGCGCGCGCTGGCTATTGTTGAATCTTGTGAAAGGATTCGAAACGCGCGGCGTTGAACACATCCCAACAAATGGGCCGCTGTTGATCGCCTCCAATCATCCCGGCACCGTGGACTCGGTGACATTGGCCGCGACAGCCAAGCGCGAAGACATGAAGATCGTGGCGGGCGCGATTCCGTTCTTACAAAACCTGCCGAACGTCAGCAAACATTTGATCTACACATCGTATGATGATCCGTTCAATCGCATGGCGGTGATTCGAAAATCCATCCGACATCTGCGCGAGGGCGGCGCGCTTTTGCTCTTCGCAGATGGTCACATTGACCCAGACCCATCGTTTATGACTCATGCGGAGGATGAAATTACTCACTGGTCGCGCAGTTTGGAAATTTTTCTGCGCAGCGTGCCGCAAACTCAAGTAGTGACCAGCATCGTCAGCGGCGTGCTCGACCCGCGTTACATGCGCCATCCGATCACCTGGCTGCGCAAAGCGCGGCCAGACCGCCAGAGGCTGGCGATGATGATTCAAATGATTCAACAGATGCTCGGCAGGCAACTCGACCTCGTGCCGCGTGTTTCGTTCAGCGAATTGATCAACCTGCAATCCATCGGCAGCGCTGACCACGCCTTGCAAGTTATCGTCGAATCGGCGCGGCGATTATTGAAACAACATCTCGCATGGATAATGTAAAACCGGACGTTCGCATCTTCGAGAATCTCGAATCGCTCAGCGAAGCCGCGGCCACACTGTTCATTGAATCATCGGCGCGCGCCATCACGGAGCGCGGTCAGTTTCTGGTCGCGCTCAGCGGCGGAAGCACACCGATCAAGTTATATGAGTTGCTGGCACAATCGCCGTATCGCGAACAAGTGGATTGGCCGCGCGTTCATGTGTTTTGGGGCGACGAACGTTGTGTGCCGCCTGAAGATTTGGAAAATAGTTACCGACAGGCGCACGACGTTTTACTTGCGCTGGTTCCGATTCCGGCGGAGAACATTCACCGCGTCCAATCGGACCTCGAGCCGGAGACCGCGGCAATTGACTATGCCCTCGTCCTGAAGCAATTCGCTTCGCCCCCGCTCGATTGGCCGCGTTTCGATTTGGTCTTACTCGGCATGGGCAGTGACGGTCATACTGCCTCGCTCTTCCCCGGCTCGGAGGTGAATCCCGCCGCGGCCACAATGGCGGTCACCGCGCAGTATCAGGATCGTCCGGCCAATCGCGTGACCCTCACGCCGCGCGTCTTCAACGCGGCGCGTCGAGTCATCTTCCTCGTCAGCGGTGAAAGTAAGTCGGAAACGCTTGCGAACGTCTTGTATGGCGAATATCGTCCGGAACAATTGCCGGCGCAACGCATCCGCCCGACGGATGGAGAATTGATCTGGATGGTGGATCAGAGCACGGCAAGTAAGTTATGACCTTAACTCCTCTCCCTTGAAGGGAGAGGGAAATCGCCGAAGGAGCAGACATGGATTTAGCAATGATCGGTTTGGGCAAGATGGGATTGAACATGGCCACGCGGCTGGTACGCGGCGGACATCGTGTGATCGGATTCGCACGCAGCGAAGAGTCGATTCAAGCCGCGGTCAAGAACGGCGCGCAGGGAGCACATTCGCTCGAAGAAGCGGTCAAAATGCTGAAAGCGCCGCGCGTGATTTGGGTCATGGTCCCCGCGGGCCAGGCCACGGATGAGACCATTGAGAAATTATCGAACTTGTTATCGAAAGGCGACGTAGTCATTGACGGAGGCAACTCGAATTACAAAGATACGATCCGTCACGCCGCATTGCTCGAATCAAAAGGCATTGACTTTTTAGACAGCGGCACGAGCGGCGGCGTGTGGGGAATCAGCGAAGGCTACAGCATGATGGTTGGAGGCAAGGCCGAAGTCGTGGAAAAGATGCGTCCCATTTTCGAGACTCTGGCTCCTGCGGCAGACAAAGGCTGGGGCTATGTCGGTCCACATGGCGCGGGTCATTTCGTCAAGATGATTCACAACGGAATCGAATATGGCATGATGCAGGCTCTCGCCGAAGGCTTCAATATCATGAAATCGAAAAAAGAGTTTGGGCTCGACCTCGCCAAGATCGCGGAGATTTGGCGTTATGGAAGCGTGGTGCGCTCGTGGCTTTTGGATTTGACCGCCCGCGCGCTGGAGGCCGACCCGACTCTTTCGGACATCGAACCGTGGGTGGCGGACTCGGGCGAAGGCCGCTGGACTGTGGCCGAGGCGATTGATCACGATGTGCCCGCGCCGATCATCACGCTGGCTTTGCAAATGCGCTTTGTCAGCCGCGACAAAGAAAATTACGCGGCGCGTTTACTGGCCGCCATGCGCAATCAATTCGGCGGGCACGCGGTGAAAAAGATCGAATGACTCACCACAGAGCACACAAAGAACACGGAGAAAAGAAATTTAGTGAAAGAAAAAAACAATCTCTGTGAACTCTGTGGCCTCCGTGGTAAAAAGGTTTTTATTGATGAACAATAACTTACCAACTTCGATAGTAATCTTCGGCGCTTCGGGCGATTTGACTCAACGCAAGTTAGTTCCATCGCTGTTCAACTTGTTTCGCAAAGGACGCCTGCCGAAACAATTCCGCATCGTCGGGAGCGGCAATACATCCTTCACCGATGACCAGTTTCGGAAACATCTCGCAGACGGTTTGAAACAGTTTGCTTCCTTCCAATATACGGAAGAAGAATGGACAACGTTCGCCGGCAACATCGTCTACCTGCAGGGACGCTACACCGACCTGGCCGATTTCAAAAAACTTGGCGACTTCCTCAACAAGTCGGAAAGCGGCGCGGGCAACCGCATCTATTACATGGCGACCCCGCCCGATATTTTCCCGAATATCATTGACCTGCTCGGTCTCACCGGTCAACTGCACGAGAACGGGGGGTGGCGGCGCGTGGTCATCGAGAAGCCGTTTGGCACGGACCTGGCCTCCGCGCAGAGTTTGAACCGGCAAATTCACAAGACGTTGAACGAGAATCAAATCTATCGCATTGACCATTATCTCGGCAAAGAGACCGTCCAAAATATTTTGGTCACGCGTTTTGCGAACACCATCTTCGAACCGCTCTGGAATCGAAACTACATTGATCACGTGGAAATCACCGTGGCCGAGAAGGTCGGCGTGGAACACCGCGCGGGCTATTATGACAAAGTCGGCGTTCTGCGCGATATGTTCCAAAATCATCTGCTTCAACTCGTCACACTGGTTGCTATGGAACCGCCCGCGTCATTCGCGGCCAATGCTTTGCGCAATGAAAAGGTCAAGGTGTTGAGTTCGATCCAGCCCATCCAGGGCGAAAGCGTGGCGCGCAACACGGTCCGCGCGCAATACAACGGCTATCGCAAAGAAGATGGCGTCAAGCCTGATTCCACTACACCGACGTACGCGGCTGTGCGGCTTCATATTGATAACTGGCGCTGGCAGGGCGTGCCGTTCTATTTGCGTTCGGGCAAGTGTCTCAAAGAAAAGTTATCGCAGATCGCGATTGAATTCAAACGCCCGCCGCATCTGCTCTTCCCCGGCGCGCACGGCGACATGACGCCCAACATGCTGGTCTTGTATCTTCAGCCCGACGAGGGCATCCACTGGCGATTCGAAGCGAAGGTTCCCGATACCGCGGCAGACATGCGCTCGGTGGACATGGAATTTCATTACAAGGATTCCTTCGGAGCAACAGCCATCCCCGAATCGTATGAACGCCTCCTGCTGGACGCTTTGGGAGGCGACGCGTCCCTGTTCACTCGCGCCGATGAAGTCGAAACCGCTTGGGGATTGATAGACCCAATCCTCGAGGCGTGGGAATCGCAAAAGCAATCGCCTTCCACCTATGAACCCGGCACATGGGGTCCGGGCGAAGCGGATGATCTGCTCAAACGCGATGGACGTGCATGGTCACGCTGGGATGGACGGGTCGAGTAAGCTCCTCCCCGTCCCTCCCAAATCCAAAGGATTTGGGGAGGGTGGCCGAAGACCGGGGGAGGCAAATATTAGCAATGAGGGCTTGATATGACCATCATCACTGAATTTGAATCACATTTGCCCGCCGACTTATTGAACATCTTCAAAAATCTAAAAACGCCATTCCTCATCCAGCAATATCTGGATTCGCTGCCATACATCGGCGAAGAGCGCGACCGTTCACCTTTGAGTGTAATGCGCGATCATCAAAGCCATTGTCTCGACGGTGGATTGTTCGCCGCGCTGGCTCTGTGGAAGTTAGGATTCAAACCGCTCCTCCTGGACCTCAGGCCGGACCCCGGCATGGACGACGACCACGTGCTGGCGCTGTATCAACGCGACGGACGCTGGGGCGCATTGGCGAAATCCAATTACGTCAACCTCGGATTCCGCGAAGCCGTCCACAAGAATCTGCGTGAACTGGCGATGACCTACTTCGAGCATTACGCGTCCATTCACCAGACGAAGACCCTGCGCGGCTACACGCGCCCATTCGATGTATCGAAGTTTCCACTCAATGATTGGGCATGGAATGAGAACAGCACACAGAAGTTATACAAAAAGTTTTACAGCCGCAAAGCGATTCCCCTTATCACCAGGAAGATGGCCTCGCGGTTGAGTCCCATCACCGACCGCGCCTACGCGGCAGAGACGATGCACACGAATTTGAATGAGTCGTTTGGAAACAGACCACATTAGCCCCATCCCGTCCCTCCCCCCATCCCACGAGGCAGACTTTGAATACGCATTCAACAGTTAAATCGTGGTATTTGGGGAGGGCGTCACAAAGTAACGGGGCTGATCAATATCTTCCCCTCTCCAACATCACTTCAGGATGTGGCAGTTCATTTTCTCTGGCGGGGAACACCTGCACGGCGCAGGCTTTGAATTCGGGGATTTTGGCCTGCGGGTCGAGCGCGTCGTTCGTCAATAAATTCGCGGCGGCCTCGGCGAAATGGAACGGGATGAAGACCACGCCCACGGTGGTTTTTTCAGTAACAGTGGCGCGCAGAACCACCTCGCCGCGGCGCGAAGTCACGCGCACAGGCATGCCATCTTTGATGCCGTGCACCTCTGCATCCGCGGGGTGGATTTCAACGCGCGCTTCCGGGTAGACTTCATCCAGCGCGGAGTGACGCGTCATCGTCCCGCCGTGCCAGTGTTCCAACACGCGGCCCGTCGTCAGAATGAAGGGATATTCGTCGTCGGCTTCTTCCATGACGGGGACGAACTCCAGCGGAAAGAACTTCCCTTTGCCGCGCGGAAAAGAATCTTTGAACAAAGTCGGCGTGCCGGGGTGATCCATGTCGGGCACCGGATAGATCAGGCCGACCTTCTCGATGCGATCATAGGTGATCCCTGCATAATCTTGATTCACGCCCGCCATCTCGCGCAGGATTTCTTCGGGGTTGGAGTAATCCCATTTAGCGGTGGCCCGCCCAAGTCGAGATTCGAGGCGGAGCGCCAGATCGCAGATGATCTGCCAGTCGGGGCGCGATTGTCCACGCGGTTTCTGCGCGCGTCTCACGCGTTGCACGCGGCGATCCGTGTTCGAGAAGGTCCCCTCTTTTTCTGCGAACGGAGTGGCGGGCAGGAACACATCTGCAAACGCGCCGGACTCGTTGATGAAAATATCCTGCGCGACGATGAATTCCAACTGCTCCATGTGCTTGCGAGTCTCGTTCAAATTCGGCTCGGACATCATCGGGTTCTCGCCCATGATGTAAAGCGCGCGCACGCCGCCTTCGTGGGCGTGACTCAAAATTTCAGTGGTGGTCAAACCGAGTTTGCGCGAGAGACCGCCCGGTTCGATGTTCCAAGTCTTTTCCCATTTGGCGGCATTCTCTTCGTTGTCCACGCGCATGTAACCGGGATAATGGAACGGCATGGCGCCCATGTCGCTGGCGCCCTGCACGTTGTTCTGTCCGCGCAAGGGATTCAGTCCCGTGCCGTCGCGTCCGATGTGACCGGTGAGAAATGCAAGATGAATGAGAGCCAGCGCGCTGGCCGTGCCATGCGAGAGTTGCGAAATGCCCATCCCCCAATAGATCGCGGCGTTCTTCGCGCCGGCATACAGACGCGCCGCTTTGCGGATATCTTCGGCGGAGACACCGGAAACTTCCTCGGCAAATTCGGGCGTGAACTTTTCGAGCGATTCGAGATACTCGTTGAAGCCTTCAGTGCGGGAATTGACAAAATCCCAATTGACCAGATTTTCTTTGACGATCACATGCGCCATCGCGGAGAAAACCGGTACGTTCGTCCCCGGCTTGAGCGGAAGCCACAACTCGGCAAAGTCCACCAGCTCGATACGGCGCGGATCCACAACGATCATCTTCGCGCCGTTCTGGCGGACGGCTTCCTTCATCTGCAACGCGATGATGGGGTGATTCTCGGAGGTGTTCGAGCCGGTGACGATGAAGACGTCGTTCATCATGACCTGCGAAGCGGTGTTGCTCATGGCCGACGATCCAATCGCCTGCTGGAGCGCAACCACCGAGCCTGCATGACACAGCCGCGTACAGTGATCCACGTTGTTGGTGCGGAACAGCGCGCGGTACATTTTTTGCAGGAGATAATTGTCTTCGTTCGTGGCTTTGGCGCAGCAATAGACCGCCATGGCGTCGGAGCCATCGCGTTTGTAGATTCTCACGAGGTTGTCGGCAACGTAATCGAGGGCCTCATCCCATGAAACTTCGCGCCACTCAGAAAGATCGAAGGCTTGTGTCCGTTTGCCTGCTTCCTGCTTTGTTTTGCGAATCAACGGCGTCGTAACACGTTTTGGATGATAAATGTAATCATATCCAAAGCGTCCCTTCACGCAAAGATTCCCGTGATTGACGGGCGAATCAAACGGCGAAGTCACTTTGAAGATGAAGTCATCTTTGACGTGTAACTGTAAATTGCACCCCACGCCGCAATAAGGGCAGGTGGTGGTAACAATACGGTCGGGTTTAATCATGGCTCACTCCTAAATCAACCACAGATGAACACTGACAAACGCAGATTTTTCGTTTCGCATCCGTGTTCATCCGCGTTTATCTGCGGCTCTTCTCTTTCTGCCGGTATTCATCACGCTGATTTCAGCAGGACTTACACCTTGTTCCAATAAATATTCGCGCTTCGGCTTGAGCGCGCCGGTGGGACAAACACCCACGCATTGCCCGCACAACACACACGTCGTTTCAGGGATGGGTCTATCGAAGAATGTGCCGATCTGCGTCTCATAGCCGCGCCCCTCGAAGTTGATGGCATAGGTGTACTGCGCGTCCTCCGCGCAGACCTGCACACAGCGCCAGCACAAGAGGCACTTCGAGTAATCGCGGATGTACATCGGATTGTCATCTTTGACTTCCGACTCGCGGCGTTCGGCCTGCGGGAAGCGATCCGCGTTCGCCCCATACTCGTCCATCATTGTCAGAATTTCCGGCGCGTCGGACAAATCCATCGTGGACGCCAGCATCTCCAAAATGGTCCTTCGCGCCCGCACAACCTTTTCGCTTCGCGTGCGGACCTTCATGTCTGCCCCTGCCTTGAGAATGCACGCCGGCTGAAGCAGTCTCTGCCCCTCCACCTCCACGACACAGATCCTGCAAAGGGCATTGGCCGTCGTCGCTTCGTGGAAGCAGATGGTGGGAATCTCCACACCAATCTGTTCCGCGGCTTTCAACAGAGTCGTGCCAGCCTCCACCGAGACTTGCTTTCCGTCAATTGTCAGAGTTATGTTTTCAGCCATATCGCCTCAGCGCTAACGTTTTTTCGCGGGCTTACGAGCAGTCTTCTTCTTCGACCCTGGCTTGCTCTTATCGCTTTTGGTCTTTTTACTTGGCGTTTTGGACTTAACTGTTTTTGTTGTTCTCTTTTTTGCGTTTTGCGTTTTGACTTTTGCCTTCACAGCCTTTGCTTTCGCAACAATCTTCTTTCCTCTTACTTCTTTCTTCTCCCCTCTTTCTTCATCTTTCACTCTTCCGCCTTCTTCCTTGAAAAGTTCCGGCCACAACTTGATTGCAGATAACACCGCGCTTGCCGCCGTCTGCCCCAGGCCACATAGACTCGCGTCTGTCATCGTCCAGCCGACATCCTGCAGGCGTTCGAGATCGCCTTCGAGCATTTTGCCCGCCGCGATGCGATCCAAAATTTCTTTTTGTCTCTGCGTGCCCATCTGACACGGATAACATTTTCCACACGACTCGTGCGCGAAGAAATGACCGAGCCGCTTCAACACATCGCGCATGTCACGCGTTTCGTCGAAGACCATCACCACGCCGGAACCAAGCGGCAGGCCCGCGGCGCGCAAATCTTCAAAGGTCATCTTCACGTCAAGATGGTCTAATGTGGCGAACGCGCCGGCCGCGCCGCCGAACAAAACCGCTTGAAGTTTCCTTTTATTTGCAACGCCGCCGGCCATGTCGAGCAATTCACGCAAGGTCACACCAAATGGAATTTCATAAAGTCCCGGTTTCGCAACGTCACCCGAAACACAAAACAGTTTTGGCCCCGGCGATTTCTCCGTGCCGATCTTGCGATACTCCGCCGCGCCTTTTGAAACGATGAGCGGCACATTGCACAGAGTCTCGACATTGTTGATGACGGTCGGTTTGCCGAACAAACCATGCGTCGTGGGGAAAGGCGGCTTCACACGCGGGAAGCCGCGCTTCCCTTCGATGGATTCAAACAGCGCAGTCTCCTCGCCGCAAATGTAGGCGCCCGCGCCGAGTCGAATTTCGATATCAAAATCTTCATTCAAATAGCCCGCGCCCCGCGCTTCCCTCAGCGCGTTTTCGAGCACAGGCAAAATATACGGATACTCGCCGCGCAAATAAATGTAACCTTTGTTCGCGCCGATCGCGTACGCGGCAATGCACATGCCCTCAATCGTGCGATGCGGATCGTCGAGCAGGAGGATGCGATCCTTGAACGTGCCCGGTTCGGATTCGTCCGCGTTGCAGACGACATATTTTGGATTCCCCTCCGCTTTGAACGCGCCCTCCCATTTGACTCCCGTTGGAAACGCCGCGCCGCCGCGTCCCACCAGACCGGAGGCCTTGATCTCGTTGATGACGTCTTCGCGTTTCATCCCGCGCGCTTTCTGCAACGCGGCATATTCGCCATACTTTGCCAGCGAGGTTGTTCCGTCCCCGCAATTGAAAGTCAACAGACGAATCGGACCATAGACCATGGACGGTGGACGGCCAAGATCATAAGAGTCGGTTTGAAGATTGATGTTTGTCTCGGCTTCATCGTTCACCAACGCAGCGGGCGCGAGTTCACACAGCCCGAGGCAGGGACTCGCCTCGATGGTGAGAGTCCGGTCGCGGGTCGTCTGACCCGGTTCGAGTCCGTGATGGGAACAAAAATGATTCAGGAGTCCATCCGCATCTTTCAGCGCGCAGGCCGGGTCCGTGCAGACTCGAATGATCCGCTTGCCAATCGGTTCATTGTAAAAGAGCGAATAAAACTCGATCACACCATGAACGTCAGCCAGCGGCACGTGAAACGTCCTGGCAATTTCAGCGGCCACCTCTTCCGAGAGCCAGCCATAAACTTTTTGGGCCGCGTGCAAGGCTGGCAAAAGCCCCGAGCGGCCCAGAGGAATATAGCTTTCGATTGCAGGGTGAAGAGGGGTGAGCGAAGTCGAAGTGTCAATTTCGGGCATGTTCTCTCCAGGTCAGAAGTATAGGACAAAACAATTCAGCGCGCAAGCGCTGAAAACAAATCGCCGCCCTCTTGCGGAGGCGGCGATTATTTGGAATGCGAGACTGCTCGAAGGGCGTGCTTCTGCAATTCGGATGGAAGTTGTCCGACTCCAAATTAACGGCTACTTACGATGTAATGTTCAAGTTGAGAGATCATGAACTTCTGGTAATCCACAACTTCCTTGAGCACATCGCGGACGGAGAGCAGGCCAACTAATTTTCCTTCATCATAAACAGGCAAGTGGCGTATGTTTTTGTCAATCATGATGGCCATACATTCGTCCAGCGACTGAGAAATTTCAACATACAGGACTTTGCTGGTCATGATCTCGCTGACTTTGGTGGTCTTGGCCGTTTTGCCGTCCAGATCCACTTTACGCACGCAGTCGCGTTCGGAAAGGATGCCCACCACTTTGTTTCCGTCCATGACGAGCATGGCGCCGGTATTTTTCTCAGCCATCATCTTCAACGCATCGAACACGGTGGCATCCGGCTTGACCGAGAAGATGTGACTGCCTTTCTTGCGAATTAGATCACGAACGGTGTTCATTCCTGTCTCTCCTTTGGAGTCAAGATGGACGAAGTATAGACTCAAATCGGCGGGCTGGCAAGCGGCACATCGAAGGCGACGGTCACTTTTAAAAGCGACCGTCACCGATTGAGCTACCAATTGAAAATTACGGCCGCGACCGTAAACGCCGATGCAATCACAATAAACACCGAGGCCCAGGATGTAAAATTTTTCTGGAAGCGGTTGTTCACATACTCGCCCATCAGAGACTTGCTACTTGTCAATTTGATGAGATAGTAGAAGACCAGCGGCAGGATCATGGCGCTTAGTATCTGCGTTCCTTCAGTCAAAGGCACCAATGAGATATTGGGGATAAAGATAATCACCGCGGCCAGGGCAAGTTGAAGGATAAACAACGTATAAAACGTTTTACTTTTTTGGAAACCGGTATCCAAACTGCCCGAAAGCCCAAAGAACTCGGAGAAAGCATAGGCGGTGGAAAGCGGAATGATCACCAGTCCCATCAACGAGGCATTCAGCATTCCAAGCGCAAAGAGCAAGCCGGCCAGTTTGCCTGTAAAAGGTTCAATCGCAAGAGCCGCCTGCTCACCGGACAAAAGCGGAATGTGATGCACGAATAATGTCGCGGCAGTTGCAACAATCATAAAGAAGGAGAAGATATCGGTAATCAACGCGCCCCAGTATGTTTCCAACTGGGAATAGATAATCTTGCCCTTGTCCATCTTCTTATCAAACGCAAAACTACTGATGAAGAACTGGCCCCACGGCGTAATCGTAGTTCCGAGTACGCCCATGCCGATCAACAGATAGTTGCGGGTATATTCTTTCGTCCATTCCACGCCGTGAGGATAGAGCAGATTTCCAAAAGCCAGACCCCAATCGGGCATGGCTTTGATCGCAGAGATCACATACATCAAATAGAACAGCGAAACAATCAGCATCATACTCTGGACAAATTTATAGTTGCCTCTTGTGACCAGCAGAAAAATAAACAGCAACAACAACAGTAAAACTGGAATGACTGGAAGCCCAAGCATTTGGCTGGTGGATTTGGCTATCCAAAGATCAAGCGCAATCGTTCCAAGGTTGGAAATCAGCAGGCCTGCAAATATAAACAATGACACTTTTATGCCATATTTTTCGCGGATCAAATCCGCCAGGCCTCGGCGTGCGACCAATGTCAGGCGCATTCCCATTTCCTGTGTGATCGCCAGCAAGATCGTTACGATCACGAGCAAAAATAGAATCGGATAGCCGAGCGTCGCGCCTGCGATGGAATAGGTTGCGACGCCGCTGGCGTCATTATCGGCCATGGCGGCAATCGTCGCGGGACCAAAGACGGAGAAAAGCAGGATGAGGCGTCGCATCCAGCGATTCGCCATCCATTTCTCGCGGAGAAGTGTGAGTGCGTTGTTCACGGGCGCGCTCCAAAGAAGTGCGGCAGACGCTTCTTCCACGCGGTCGGCAGGATTTTATCGAGGGCGTCATCGGAGGTGACGATGCCGTGCATTTTATTTTCAGCGTCCACGACCGGCACTGCGATCAGATTGTATTTTGCAATGATCTGAGCGATCTCATCCTGCTTTGTCCCCAAGTCAACGCTCACCACGCGCTTGTGCATGAAGTCTGTGATCGGGGTTTCGGGCTTGGCAACGATCAAATCGCTCAATGAAAAGACGCCGATCAAGTGCTCCTGATTGTCAGTGACATAAACATAATAGACCAGTTCCGCGTCCTCGCCGACTTTGCGAAGATGGTCAATCGCCTGCGCGGCGGTCATATTCGGGGAGACACTGACGTATTCGGTCGTCATCAAACCGCCAGCCGTATCTTCCTCATACCGCAACAATTCCTGGACCTCTTCGGCTTCCTCCTTGTCCATTAACTTGAGCAAGTCATTGCTTCGTTCGGGCGGCAATTCGCTCAAAAGATCTGCCGCCTCGTCGGGCGACATTTCCTCAAGCACATCGGCCACCTTTTCATCGGTAAAATGTTCGATCAGATTCGCCTGAAAATCCGGCTCGACCTCTTCGAGGGTATCGGCAAGTTGTTTGATGTCAAGTTTATGGAGCAGGTCGCTGTGCTCGGCGCGGTTGAGATCAGAAATAATCTCGGCGATATCTGAGGGATGCAGTTCGGCCAGTTTTTCCGCGGGGACTTTCAGCCGCATGGACTGGTCATGAGTCAGGGGTTCGACAAATTGCCACGAAATGGTGCCCGCCGTGAGGTCCAATTTGAGGCGTTGCGCGATCCAGCGTCCCATCTTCTCGAGCCCGAGTCGGCGCAGAATCCCCAGCACGCCGATGTCTACGTTGCTGACAATCACATTGCCGTTGACGCGCACGAGTTCGATGTCATTGACCCGCACGACGCGCGCGCCGTCGGTGTCGAGGATCTGCTTGTCGAGCACATCCTCGACGAGGCGAATGTCGTCCTCGCGGAACTCGTAAGCGGCAATCTCGGCCATGGGCCGCTTCAACGGGATGGCGGCAGAAAGCAGGGCCGCTAAATCTGAATAGGGAATGGCCTGATCCCCCATTTCACCGTGCACAATAATTGCATCCACAACCGGATGCGAAAATTCTTTATATGAGCGCGCTATCAAATCTTTCAGGACCCCGATGCGGGTCCCGTCAACATCTGTCACCGGGCGGCCGATCAACTCGCTGATGAATGCCATGTTTCACCTCCATGTTATTTTTCATCGAAGCAGTTTTTTTAAGAAACAAAAACCACCTTGGGAAAACTCTCCGAAGGTGGCGACCGGTCAGGGACACATGACGCGTTCCGATTATCTGCGAGGCAGATAATCAAGGAAGTGATCGAACAGATGGGCGCGCGTCAGACGGCCCCGAACGAATCGCGTTTCGGAGAATATAAGCGGAACCGAATCATCGCCAGACTTACTTCCATCGGCGTCCATAGCGATCACCTCCTTTCGAACTTGCGCGTGATATGTGTTCATAATTACCTTGCGACTTATACTCCCGCAGATTGAGTTTCGTCAAGAGTTGAAACTGTTCAATTACGAAATGCAACGGTCGGGTAACTTTTCATAAAAGATAAATAAATCACCGCCTCCGGTCAGGCGGTGATCTTCATTGTCTATCGCCAATTGACCATGCTTTGCGGGTTGGCCTTTAAAATCCGACCGATCGCATTGAAACTGTCGCCTTCGACATACATACCGACGGCTAACATGCGGGTCGCGTTGGGATAGCCGCTGGGTTTCGGTTCCGCGGTGTACACATGCTGACATTGACCACATGGATATACCTGGGTCCCAGGACAATTGAAACCAGCCTTGCCTTGCTTCTTCTGTGCTCTGTACTGTGGACATTTCATGTCCCCTCTCTATTTCAAGTTTAGATACTCACGATTTTTACGTGAATGGCAATCGGATTCCCCAACGTGGTATAATTTTTTTCGACAATCAAATATTCGAGGCACATTGACGATGAGGCTCGTCAGTGTGAAAGAAAAAAGCCTTTTTCGGAATTCGCCGAATGATAGCCTCTACCAAAACGATTGCTGGTAGAGGCTATTTTCTTGCCAGCACCCGGAACAAAGGACATATTTATGAACAATGATTCAACTATCTCCAAGCCAACAATCATCCAACAGACAGCGTTCAAGTTCGTGATTCTAATCGGCATTTTAAGTTTCTTTGCCGATTTCACGTATGAAGGTTCGCGCAGTATCCTCGGTCCTTATCTGGCTCATTTGCAAGCCAGCGCTTTTACTGTCGGCGTGGTCACAGGCTTTGGAGAATTGCTCGGCTATGGCTTGCGTCTTGTTTCGGGCCGCCTTGCGGATCGCACGCAAAAATTCTGGCCCATCACGATCATCGGTTACGCGGTTCAGATGTCTGCCGTGCCCCTGCTTGCTCTGGCCGGGAACTGGCCAATGGCGGCTGTGCTGATCATCCTCGAACGCGTCGGCAAGGCCACGCGCAACCCGCCGCGCGATGTGATGTTGTCTCACGCCGGAAAGCAGATCGGTGTCGGATGGGTGTTCGGTCTGCACGAAGCGTTGGATCAATTCGGCGCTCTGTTCGGACCTCTAGCGGTCGCGTGGGTCCTGGCCTTGCGCGGCGACTACCGACTCGCTTTCGCGGCATTAGCGATTCCTGCGGTCATCAACTTCAGTTTGCTGATGCTGGCCTTCAGAACCTATCCGCATCCTGAAGAAATGGAAACCAATCTCCCGAACGTTCAACCGCGTGGACTGCCACGCGCCTTCTGGCTGTATCTGGCCGGCGCGGTACTGGTCGCGGCAGGCTTCGCAGACTTTCCTCTGATCGCCTATCATTTTGCCCAAGCCTCTATCGTCGTGCCAGATCTTGTCCCCGTGTTCTACGCTGTGGCGATGGGCGTCAGCGGGACAGGCTCGCTGGTCTTCGGACGGCTTTATGACCGCTTTGGCTTTAGCGTATTGATTGCTCTCACATTGATCGCCGCCCTGTTCGCGCCGTTGGTATTCCTCGGCGGCTTCTGGCCCGCGCTGATCGGCATGGCGATCTGGGGCTTGGGCATGGGTGTGCACGAATCCA
Organism: Anaerolineae bacterium; assembly: GCA_021324435.1. Classification (GTDB taxonomy): domain Bacteria; phylum Chloroflexota; class Anaerolineae; order Anaerolineales; family Villigracilaceae; genus Fen-1038. The sequence goes on along the minus strand of JAJPIZ010000008.1, from coordinate 84,007 downwards.
TCATCCCAGCGGCAGTCGCGCCGATGGTCGCGCCGGAACGCCGCGCCTCGGCCTACGGATTGTTCACCGCAGGTTATGGAGTCTTTTGGTTCCTGGGCAGCGCCGCAATCGGTTTTCTTTATGGCGTCTCGTTGTCAGCCTTGATCACCTTTTCAGTTGTCACGCAGTTGGCTGCCGTGCCGCTATTCTTCATTGTTGCCCGTCAAACGCGGCGACCGCCGTCAAGGCCGGAAGTTCCATAGGATATTTGCTCGCCATGAAATTTGTTCCAATTTCAGTTGGGATCGCCCTGATCTTTTCTCCACTCGCCTCTGCCATGGCATTTATCATCACGTATGGTGAATACCTACATCATTATCCAGACAAAAAGAAACCGATGAAGCTGGCGATAGAGGCCGCACTGGTGACATTTACATTCTTTATTGCATTGTCTTTCATTGTGAGTTACCTTCTGGAGAACATGGCAGGCTCATAAAGCCTATAAATATATACCAATGATTACGGAGACGAAGGAATGTCAAAAATAGCATCCATCCACGCCCGCGAGATTCTCGATTCACGCGGCAATCCCACCGTCGAGGTGGAGGTCAAATTGAGCGGCGGCGCTTTCGGGCGCGCCGCGGTTCCATCGGGAGCCTCTACAGGAGTGCACGAAGCGCTGGAACTGCGCGATGGAGACAAAAAACGCTTCGGAGGGAAAGGCGTGCTGAAGGCGGTGGAAAATGTCAATGGTCCGATCTCCAAACTCCTGGTCGGGGCTGATGCGTTGGATCAATCTGCAATAGATCATGCCATGTTGACTCTGGACGGAACATCCAACAAAAGCAAATTGGGTGCGAACGCCGTCCTGGGAGTCAGCCTGGCAGTTTCCCGCGCCGCCGCGAATTCCAGCAACGAGCCGCTCTATCAATATCTAAGCGAAGACAAGGCAAGACTCATGCCCGTGCCAATGTTCAACATTTTGAACGGCGGCGTACATGCCAACTGGCAGGGCACGGACTTTCAGGAATTCATGATCGCGCCCGTCGGCGCGCCGAACTTCCGCGAGGCATTGCGCTGGGGAAGCGAAGTATATCAATCGCTCAAAGGTGTGCTGAAAGATGGCGGTTATTCCGTGGGTGTGGGCGACGAAGGCGGATTCGCTCCAGCGCTCAAGAAGAATTCGGATGCGGTGGATTTGATTCTCGAAGCGATTGAGAAAGCCGGTTACAAACCCGGCGATCAGATCGCCGTCGCTCTGGACCCCGCCTCGAGCGGATTCTACAAAGATGGCAGATACAACCTCCGCACCGAAAATCGCAAAGCGACCGCCAATGAGATGGTCAGTTTGTATGCTGAATGGGTTAACAAGTATCCCATCGTTGTGCTGGAAGACGGCTTGGCCGAAGACGATTGGGATGGCTGGAAATTGCTGAATCAGACATTAGGCAAAAAAGTGGAACTGGTCGGCGATGATCTGTTCGTCACGAATGTGGAACGCATCGCGCGCGGGATCAAGGAAAACGTTGCCAACGCGGTGTTGATCAAACTAAATCAAATCGGCACGCTGACCGAGACCGTCGCCGCCATCGAAATGGCGCGCAAGGCCGGCTGGGGCGCGATGGTCTCGCATCGTTCCGGCGAGACGGTCGATTCGTTCATCGCGGATTTCACGGTGGCGATGGGAACGGGTCATCTCAAGACCGGAGCGCCGGCCCGCGGCGAGCGAGTAGAAAAGTATAACCAATTGATGCGAATCGAAGAGGAGCTCGGTAAAGATGCGGTTTACGCCGGACGGAAGGGATTCGTCCGTTAATTTCTGAAATGGTCAGGTGCACTCGGCGAGCAAAGTTATATGTGATGCATTGTTGCTTTGAACAACACTTGCCGATCCACCAACCCGATGGCCTTGCCCCTTTTATCCACTACCACCATCCACTTGCGCTGTTTGGAAAGCATCTGATGGGCGGCTTCCGTCAAAGACATGGAAGGCGGTGCGGTCAAGACTTCATGCGACATCAACTGCGCGGCGGTGACCTTTTCATCCAGAACGTTGCGCTTGCCGCGCAAGGCCTGCATCACCCCCCGCCGCGTAGCAGGTTGGACGCGCGTCACCGCGTCCGCATCGCTAATCAAGCCCAGCGGACGGCCATCGTCGCCTGTCACGACCAGACGGCGGGTGCCGGCCTCCAGGAAGCGGGCGATCACTTCAGGAAGCGGCGCGTCCTTATGCACAGTGGGAAGATCGCGAAGCATGATGTCGCCGAGTGTGCGCGCCGCCCCTTTCGGAGCCTTGGCCGCACGCTTCTTCGCTTCCTCTGTGACGACCTGTTTTAATACATCCACGCGCGAGAGAACGCCAATCAGCTTTCCATTCGCATCAAGGACAGGCAGGCGTTTGATGCCGTGCTCAGCCATGCGCGCCACGGCGATGCCCAAAGACTCATTATCGCGGATAGTGATCGCGGGTTTCGTCATCACGTCCGCGACTTTCAGCGGACTCCGCTTCAACGTCGTGAATTCGGCCTGAAGCGTCTTCTCATCGAGCCGCTCAGCCACGGATAGATGCTGTTCCAATCCGGCGCGCTCGAGCAGGTCCTCATCCGTCAACATGCCGACCACCTCGCCGCGTTCGTTCAAGACCGGCAGGGCCTTGAGCAGATGCTTGAGCATCCTCTCCCATGCTTCGGCAACGGGCATCTTGTCGGTCAGCGTGATCACCTTGCGTGTCATCACTTCCGAAACGTGCTTGTCAATCGGAAGAGGATTCAAATAGCGATGGGTGTACTTGACCACCTCCACATCATCGAGCGTGATCAAACCTTCCCCCACCATTGGGGTAATGACTTCAAGCGCCTGTTCGATTTTCGCCGGTGAGTCAATCGCCTGAATGACCAGAGGCAGGTCAATCGAGAGAATCTCGAGGTTGGCAGTATGAATCACAGAGTGCGCTCCGAAACCAGCCAGGCCGCGCGTGACAGTCGCGCCTGCCAGGCCTTGTGCCCGCATTGTTTCGAGCAGGGTAGCATAAAGCGCCTTGCCGCACCACTTATCGCTCTCACCGATGTAGATGCTGAGCCGCTTGGCTTTCTTTTCCATCAATTGTTTCGGTGTCATGCCAGCTCCTTGTAGTTCGAATCAGATGAGCCTTGCCAGAAAAATCCCTGCGGTTACTGCCAGCCCGCCAAATAGACTGCTCCCAAGCAAATTCAGCAATCCAAGCCACGTTTCGCCCTTGAGCAGTAGATTCATGCTCTCATAAGTATAAGACGAAAATGTGGTGTATCCGCCGAGAAAGCCGACGGCCACGATGATGCGCCAGCGCGGGTCAATGAGAAAACGTTCCGTGGCCAGCGTCAGGAACAGCCCGATCACGAAACTGCCGCTCAAATTGATGATCAGTGTTCCATAAGGGAACGTCGTTCCAAGCCGGCTCGCGGCCCAGCCGCCGACCCAATAGCGCAGATTGGCTCCGAGCATCGCGCCCAACGAAATCAATAAAAATGTCTCCATGTCCTTTGGTAAAACAACCTTTCGCAGGCGATTGAAGATAAAACGCCAGAATTGATCCCATGTTTTTTTCATGTTCGTTCATCCGAAGATTCGGTTGTATGAATCCACGCCAAAGCTGGTCTGCAATGGCTCTCCCTCCATTAATTTGAAACTGCGGGTTCCATCCGGCAGTCTCTCGGCTCGCAGGAAAATGGCGTTCGCCATTTTCTTGTCATAGAAACCGTGCGCCAAGTCGTACAAGTGAGTCACAAAAAAGACCTTGATGTGTTTTTCCAGGAGGGCGCTTACGATCTGCCGGGCGATCTCCGAGCCTTCGCGGTCGTTGGTGGCCGCAAAAGATTCATTGAACAAAATCATGTAGTCCGGCGCGAGGCGATCCACGATGGCGCTCATCCGGCTGAGTTCCTCGTCGAATTTGCCGCTCTTCATGGATGTATCTTCTTCACGCTTGTAATGTGTGAACAAGCCGCGGCAGACGTTCGCCGAAAACGATTGCGCGGGTACGAACATCCCACATTGCATCATCAATTGCGCCAGCCCGATGCTGCGCAGGAAGGTGGATTTTCCACCCTGGTTCGCGCCAGTGATCATCACCAGGTCCTTACCAGCGGCATTAACATCATTGCCGACCACTTTTTGTTTCATCGTCAGCGCCAAGGAAACGTCGTACAGTCCATTGAATGAATGTTCTCGCTCGTTGGCAGGCAACGGCTCGGGAATTGTGGTGGGCTCTCCCATTTGGGTGAGCCGCTCATAAAGATTCAAACAACCGATGTAGAATGCCAGTTCCCGTCTCAACGCGTTGAGGAAACTATCAATGTGGTCAGCGGATTGGCCGGCCGCGTTAGCGACCAGGTTGACGCCGCGGTCCCTCAAATCACCAAGCGCCCGCGCCCCGGCTTCATCGCGAGGATGAAGAGTGTAGGAGTAGATTGGAGCTCTTCGTTCAAAGATGCGTTTGATCCAATTCCGGTCGTTGTGATTGGACTTGTGCAGGAGGTAATTCGTGCCTTCATTTGCCCGTCCAAGTTCGGCACTGAGCAGGACCCCGCGGTTGAATTTCAACTGCCTGAGGTGATTCTTGACAACGGCGAAATAATCATCATCCAATTCCTGCCGGATCATGGCGAAGAACCTGCGAAAGCCCTCCGACTCGAATTCTCCGGAATGGTCGTCGGCAATCCGTTTTAATTTTTTGAGCAGCTCAACGAACATCTCCAGCATTTGCACCGCGCCGCTCAACACACCGCTTGGGTAACGGGTGAATATCCCCATCCAATGCTTATGTTTGTTTACCAGCGACTCGATTGGTATGCTGTAGATCTCCCTCACAACGGCGGGGTTTTTCAGGCAATCCTTGAGAATATCCTGGCGATAGCGGATGGAAGCCGGGTCGGTCAAACCGGACAAAAGGGCTTGCTTCGCGATCTCCAAAAGGAACTCATCCCCGCTCGCCATGGCTTCGAACAGCGTGTTCAATTCCAGGTCTTGCACAATGGCCGGTTCCGGTAATGGTTCTCTTCGTCTAAAGGAAAAATCTCGATCCGCATATGTGCTGAGCATCGCGCGGACCTCATCGCCCAGAGTCATCATTTGTCCATCTACCACTAAATCGTGTTCCGGCGCAAAATCCCGGTCTCGATGCATCAGAAATACTTTCATGATCGGATACGCTCCTTGATCTGTTGATAAGTCAGCCGATGCTTCTCGGCAATCGAAAGCGCATAGGCCAGCCCGTCCGCGGGCCTGCGGACGATCTTGAACGTGCGCATGGCCGGGTTATTAGGCACCACCGTGCTGACCATGCTGACGGTCTTCTCGCTGAAGGAGGCCAGCTCGTCTATGAACGTCACCCAAACGCATAACAAATCCAATTCCGACACTCGCCTCATAATCTGACTGCTGAGGAAAACAGCATCCTGGATGGTGGTGGAAGCGAATACTTCGTTCAGGATGAGGATGCTATTCGGTGTGGCGCGGGCGAGAATCTCGTGGATGCGCACCAGGTCATCCTCCAGTTTCCCGCGCAGATTGCTGATGTCTTCCTCGCGCTCGAAATGCGTGAAGATTTGGTCGAACAGGGAGAGCCGCGCTTCCCGCCCCGGAACCGGACAGCCAAGGCTGGCGAGGTAATGCAACTGCCCAAAGGTGCGGGCGAAGGTGGTTTTGCCGCCCTGATTCGGACCCGAGACAATGATGACCCGCTCCGGTTCTTTCAAGAAGTAATCGTTGCAGATCACCGGCTTCTCGGTATGGAGCAAGGCGTGCGCCAGCGCCAGGTCGAATCCATCATAATCGTATTCCTCGCGGTTCGCCTCATCCACCTGCGGGTAACAAAAGGCCAGCCCCTTGCGTTTGATGTCGGCGGCGAATTCCAGATAGGCAACGTAAAATTGAATCTCGCGGTCGAAGACGCGGATCGTCTGATCCATGAACAGGCTGTGAGTGGTACAGAATTGGTCGAGGGCGGCGAACTGATCGGGATATAGCCTGGCGGCGAAATCGAGAATTTGTGCTTCGATATGGTTCATGCCCGCGCCATAGTGGAGATCGGATAGATAACTCTTCACCGCGCCCTGCTTGAATTTCTCAAAGGTCTTCTCCACTTCCACGCTATAGTCCGTCTCTCCTTCATACTTCAGCACGCTGAACCTGCCGGTCTGGATGATCACGCTGTATCTGATGCTCGATAAACCGGCTTTGACCTTCTGTGCTTCTGCTCGCAGCGATTGAAACCCGCCCGAATGAACGTAGCGTGTCACATATTCGCGGAAAGCCAGAAAGCCGCGCGACTTTACTGGGGCAAGATCCAGGTTTTGAGCCAGTTCAGTCACAGCTTCTGCATAGATCAATGCCGCTTCGAGGAACCAGCCTTCTTTGTGATAGTGGTTATCCACTTTTTCGACCAGGCTCATATAACGGCGTACGATGACCATTTGCCCAGTAAATTCGTTGATAGACGCGATTAGCCCTTCACCTTCCAAGTCTCGCATCACGTCGTGGCGATAGCGGATGGTCTCGGCGTCGCACAAAGGTGTGTAGAAGAACGGCTTCAGACCGTATTCTTCCTTGCGAGCGGCAATGGCGTCTATGATCTGATCTAAATTCAGATCGGTAAAAAACGCAGGTTGATCCGCCGTTTCTTTCTGAATGTTGTCTTTATCAAAGAGGATACTGTAGAAGGTCATAAATAAATTTCCCGTTCCCCGAAAATGTGTCGGGGAAATAGATTGTTCATACCGCCGGGATCACCGCCAAGCAGCGCCGCGCTGCTTCATAACAGTCTCGAAAAGAGTCTTGGGCGGGATGGTGGAAGTAAATCACTCTGCGATGAGGGGCGCCCTTTTGGATATAGTTGATTGCCAGCCATGATTCCAGAATCGAACTCGCGTATTCGAGCGTGGCAATTTGTGACAGCCCTATTTCAAAGGGATGGTTCGACAGCAGGAAAAGGCGGCGCTCGGTTGCCACCAACACCTCCGGGCCTTTCTTGCGGTCAAACCATGCGAGCAGTAATGCCCAGCTATGCACCTGCTCATCGGGCGCGAGGGATTCGGCTAAGGCGGCAGAGAATTGTTCGTTCAATTGAGTCACGGCTTCGGGGCCGCTGGAGGCGGTATCGGTCAGAGGTGGAAGTTTTTTTGGCGGCTCGGGAGACGTCGCGGTAGGGAGAATGCACACATCGAACGGGAGGGTTGCTTCGGGATAAATGATTTTCTCCAGCCTAAAGGATTCTGAATCCGGTGAAAAATATTGTCCGGTCGGGCGGCCCGGTTGCAGGACTTTGATGTCAATGAGATGCTCTGCCATCGTTTTTCTCGCATTAGACAAAATAAATAGCCTCTACTGAGGGATTCTCTTCAGTAGAGGCTATCAGTCAATTCGACGGTTGCGGCGAGCCTCATCGCCAGATATCAAGTGTCCTAATTTTATCACAACCTCCAATGATCGAGTGGCCCGGCCTTGCGATGACCCTGCTCAGTGTCCACTTGACCGACGCGCGCATAGCGTTCAGTCATACTGAGGTCGGAGTGCCCCAGCACCTCGTTAGTAAAGGTTCAGATGGCAGACGGAGATACTGGCGACGGATCAAGCAACTCTCTACGAAACAGCGAGGTATTCATGTTGAAGCCAGGCTCGGTTTTTTGTTTCAAAGGGGAAATTTAAATGCTGCTGGCAACCTTGTGGTCTATGCATTCACCGCATATTGATGCTGATCAATTTGAAGTCTATTGTAGTTCTCACGACCAGCCTGATTAGCATAGCCGTGAGAACTGTAGGTCGGGGCGCCGAGATTTGAACTCGGGACCTCACGGACCCGAACCGTGCGCTCTACCGGTCTGAGCCACGCCCCGAAAAAGCAAACGGCATTATACCTGCCGCATATCCTTTTGACAAGTTACGGATCGAGAGTGATTTCCTGACTATAAATGTAGGCTTGCCCATCCAACACATCATCGGCCTGATGAATAAACAAGCGCGCTTGAGTCGTCGCGCTGACTTTGTAGGGGATCGTCGTTTTAAAAGTTTGCGGATTCAGGCCATTGAAGGTCAACACGCGCAGGCCAAGGCTTTGACCATCCTCTGAAATTAACTCGATGATCAACGGCTGGCTATTTACCGGTTGGTATTGACCTTCCAAATCCAATACGCCGCCGGAGACTTCACTGCGCGGCGGGAGTTTATATAAAGTGACACGTTCGTAGATGGCGTTGCCTGCCGGGTTGATCTGACTGGCTCCGCTTGAGATCAATAACACCGGCACCGACACCAACGATTGCACGCGGCCATGTCCATCTTTGGCGCTGACTTGTACGATTCCTTTTTCGGCAACACTGCGAATCTCAAATGGAATCTTCACAAAAAGATAATCGCCCGAGGGATACCCCTGCACAGCGCGGACGGAACGACCAAGCAGACGACCATCTTCACCAAATAAATCAATTTCGATGATTCGACTTTTGCCTGCGATGGCCGTTGTGCGGACTTCGAGCGGCGAAGCAATACGGGACCCCGGGCCGGGCGCGTCAATTCGAATCGCGGCCAACGGGACAGCAGGCGCGGGCGTCGGCGTGTCTGTAGGAATCGGTGTCGGCGGAATCGGAGTGAACGTTTGAGTCGGCGTGGTGCTGGGCGTGATGGATGCAGATTCAGTCGCGCTGATGGACTCGGCGGTAAGATAGATCACGGTCGGGATATAGTCTTCGGGATAAGGCGTCGGCGCGCCGACGGTTCCGGGTAACGCGCACCCGCTCGAAAGTCCCGCGAGAGAGGCGATAAAAATAAATTTTCGGAGCATGGAATTTGATGCACCCACAGAGTCCAACAAGTCTGAATGATTCAGACTTGTTGGACTCGTAAGACACAATCACTTACCGATCACAGGCCGTAGATGTCGCTGTATTTCGTGGTCAGATAGCGGATATAAGGCTCGGGCGTGATCTTCGAGCCGGTCACTTTTTGGACGAGGTCCTGAGGATTGTATTTGCGCCCGTGCTTGTGGACATTCTCGCGGAGCCAGCCGAGGAGTGTATCGAATTTGCCCTTGCGAATCTGATCGTCGAGGCCTTTGATGTCTTGGTTGATCTTCTCCCACAATTGGGCCGAGACCAGATTGCCCAGCGCGTAGGTGGAGAAGTAACCGATCGAACCATACGACCAGTGAATATCCTGCAAGACGCCTTGCGCGTCGTTCGGAGGCGTGATGCCGAGATACTCTTTCATCTTCGCGTTCCAGATTTCAGGCAAATCCTTGATGGCAATCTTGCCTTCGACCATGGCAATTTCCAGTTCGAGGCGAAGCATGATGTGGAGATTATATGTCGCTTCATCTGCATTGACACGGATGAGCGACGGTTCGACCTTGTTGATGGCTTTATAGAAACTCTTGAGGCTCACCCCGTCGAGTTGCGAAGCAAAGACCTTTTTGAGCTTGGGATAGAAGAATTCCCAGAATGGAAGCGACCGCCCGACCAGATTCTCCCACATGCGCGACTGCGATTCGTGAACCGCCAGCGATGTGCCGTGAATCAACGCGGTCCGTTCGTACGCGGGATTGATGCCCTGCTCGTACATGGCGTGCCCGGCTTCGTGCATTGCGCTGAACACCGTGGCCAGCGGATTACCAGGCTCGAAGCGATTCGTGATGCGCACATCATTGACGCTGAAGGAAGTCTCGAACGGATGCGGGGCTTTGTCCATACGGCCGCGCGTCCAGTCGTAGCCGAATTGTTTTGTGATCTCCGCGGCGAAGCTCCAGACTTTCTCTTCGTTATATTTCTTGTGCAGGAACTTGTCCTCGACCTGCTTGCGCGCCGCGATGGCCTTGATCAACTCCACCTGCTTCGGGCGCAGGCCATTGAAGATGGCTTGCACGTCCGCGGTCTTCATGCCGGGTTCGTAATCATCCAGCAGAGTATCATAGGGATGATCGGCGGGCGGGAAGAAACTGATGTATTCTTTGACCAGTTCCAATACTTTTTCCAGATGCGGACGGAAAATGGAAAAATCCGATTTCGATTTGGCTTCCACCCAGGCCTCGAAGGCTTTGGTCGTGATGATGGCTTGTTTTGCCACAAACTCAGAGGGCACGCGCACGGCTTTGTCGTAATCGCGCGCTGCAACGCGGATCATGGCGGCTTCATCGGAAGACGGGTCAGCGCCTGCAAACTCCTGCTTTAATTCTTCGAGCAGTTTGCCGACCTCCTGCGATGTTGCTTTTTGATGCGAGATCTTCGCAAGCGTGGCCAATTGCTGACCACGCGCTTCATTGCCCCCGGCAGGCATGTATGTCTGTTGATCCCAGCCCAGAAGGCTGGCGGCGCTGTTGAGATCGGAAATCTCTCCCATGATCTCTTTCAGTTGATTCAGTTTTTCGCTCATCATTTCTCCTTATTAGTTTACTTTCCATCTCAATGCCTCGCCGCGTAAGGCGGCCAGCACTTCATGAGCAATGTCTTCCGCGGCGCGGGCCTGCGCTTCGATGGTCTGCGCGCCGATGTGCGGAGTGGCAACCACCTTCGGATGTGTGACCAATTCCGTCAGGCCGGGCGGCTCGTTCTCGAAGACGTCCAATCCAGCTGCCGCAACTTTCCCGGAATTCAAAGCGGCCAGCAAAGCCGATTCGTCAATGATCCCACCGCGCGCCGCGCAGACGATGCGAACACCATCTTTCATTTCAGAAAAAGCAAGCGGGCCGATCAGGTCGCGCGTTTGAACATTCAGCGGCAGATGCAAGGAAATGAAGTCAGACCATTCATATAAGTCTTGAATCGAAACAGGTTCGGCGCCGCGCGCTTTGATTTCATCTTCAGAAATGAACGGATCATACGCCACGACATTCATGCCAAAAGCCGCGGCGCGCTTCCCGACTTCCATGCCGATGCGTCCGTAGCCGATGATGCCGAGAGTCTTGCCGTTCAGTTCCACACCTTCAAGTTCTTTTTTCAGCCATTCGCCTTTTTTCATGGCCGCGTCGGCGCGCGGGATTTCACGCGCAGTCGCCAACAGCAGACCAAAGGTCAGTTCCGCCACGGCCAGTGTGGTCGCGGTCGGCGAATTGACCACAATCACGTTATGTTTCTTCGCGGCCTCGAGGTCAATGTTGTCCACGCCCACGCCGGCGCGCCCAACCACCTTCAATTTTTTCGCGGCGTCGAACACTTCGGCGGTGACTTTGGTTCGACCGCGCACGATCAGCGCGTCGTACCCGCCCACAGCCATGATCAGGTCTGTTGCGGAGATGCCCGCTTTATCGTCCAGATTGGAGGCGGCACGAAGGATGGACTGGCCGTTCTCTTCCAGTCCATCCGTGATGAGAATTTTGAAGTTCGACATGCCCGAATTGTACCTAATTACAGGTTGAAATACCAGTTCAGCATCACCTCGCCCGCCACCCGCGGGTCGGCCGCGTATCCGAAGCGATGGATGTTTCCCAACTCGCATCCCATGGCGCGATAAAAGCGGCAGGCCGGCACGTTGACATTTTGAGTCTCGATCTTCATTTGACGACAGCCGCGTTGGCGCGACCATTGCGCGGCATACTCGAACAAAACTCTTCCAACGCCTCTCTCTCGGACCTCAGGCCGGACGCGGATGTCCCACAGCACCGCCAAGTCTGACCGCTCCTCCAACATGTGAACGCCGTTTGTGTTGAACGCCACTGCCGCCGCGCCGATGTTTTTGTCTCCATCGCGTGCCAGAAAAAATCCCCACCGGCTCACGTCGAATTGACGCGGCCATTCCAGTGGGGATTCCAGTTGGTCATAATCTTTTAGATACGGTTGAATTTTTCGTTCGTGCAGTTGAATCCCGCTCAAGCCTCCATCTATCAATTCGACATCGAAGATGGAACGCACTTCAAAGCGAATCGGGATTTGAGCATATTCGGAAAGTCCTTCCGGGCCGATTTCGACAATGGCGATTGGCATACATTATAGAAGTGACCATCATCTTGAAGATGACGGTCGCTTGACTTATTCATATCTCAACGCTTCGACCGGCTCCAGGTTGGCGGCGCGGTTGGCAGGATAAATTCCAAAGAACAGGCCGACGGCCGCGGAGAAGATCGTCGCCAGCAAGACGGCATCCATGCCGACGATGGGAGTAAAGTCTGTTCCCGTCGCGACCGCGATTCGTCCGACGATGAACGCAATCAGCCACCCAAAAAGAATCCCAACAATTCCGCCGATCAGACTCAGCAATGACGACTCGGCCAGGAACTGAATCAGAATATCGCGTTTGCGCGCGCCCAGCGCCTTACGCAGACCGATCTCGCGCGTGCGTTCGGTGACCGAGACCAGCATGATGTTCATGATGCCGATGCCGCCCACCAGCAAAGAGATGGCTGCGATGCCGCCAAGGAAGATCGTGAGGACGTTTGTGATGGTCGAGGCGGTGCTGAGGAAATCCTGCTGAGAGAAAATAATGAAGTCGTCTTCCCCGATGGGTGAACGATGACGCGTACGCAGAATCTGCGCGACTTGATCTGAAGCCAGTGGCACCGATTCCGAGTCGACCACCTGGACAAAGATCAGGTCCACGCGGTCGCGGCCGGCGCGATGAAGCAGGCGCGTCTGCGCGGTGGTGAACGGGATGACAACCCGATCATCCTCCGACCCGAATGCGCCGCCGCCCTTGGGGGCCAGCACGCCGATCACGCGGAACGATTGGCCGTCAATCCGAATGTTTTCGCCCACCAGTCCGTCGCGGCGCCCGAAGATTTTATCGGCCACGTCCACACCGACCAACGCGACCGAAGCATGACCCAGTTCATGTTCCTCGGTGATGAACTCCCCTTCCAACAATGACATATTGCGAACGGTGAACCATTCCGGCGTCACACCCACCAGCGTTGTGTCCTTCGACTCACCGCTAAAAGAAACTGTGACATTGCCCTGCAAAATGGGCGCGACTGCCGCGACTGCGGAAGCCTGGTCTTGTATGGCCTGCGCATCTTCCAGAGTCAACGGTTTGGGGTTGACCAGATTATTGCTGGCCGAGCCGCGGAACACAAAAAGCAGATTCGTGCCAATCCCATTGATGGAGCCTGTAATGGAAGACTGCGCGCCGTTGCCAACCGCCAGCATCGCAATCACCGCCGCGACGCCGATCACGATTCCCAGCACGGTCAGGCCGGAGCGAAGTTTGTTTGAATTGAGGCTCTCCAATGCCTCGATGAATACTTGAGAAATATTCATTCTTGACCTTTCGTGCCGTTCTCCACCACACCATCGCGGATGCGAATGATTCTTTGAGCCTGTTCGCCGATGGTCGGATCATGCGTGACAATAATCAGAGTCGTGCCGCGCTCCTTGTTCAGGTTCAACAACAATGACATGATCTCTTTGCCAACTTTGGAATCCAGATTGCCGGTCGGCTCGTCAGCCATGATGATGGCCGGCTCATTGACGATGGCGCGCGCGATGGCCACGCGCTGTTGCTGTCCGCCGGAGAGTTCGGTCGGGCGATGAGTCATACGGTCGCCGAGTCCCACCGCTTCGAGGGCGGCCTGGGCCTTCGCGCGCCGTCCGCCATTGGCCATGCCTGAGTAACGCAGAGGCAGCTCAACGTTCGAAAGAGCCGTTTGCCGCGAGAGCAGATTGAAGGATTGGAAGACGAATCCGACTTTGTGATTGCGAATGTTCGCCAACTGGTCATCGTTCAGCGCCGCGACCGATTCACCGTCCAAAATATATTCGCCGGAGGTTGGCCGGTCGAGGCATCCCAGGATGTTCATCATCGTGGACTTGCCCGAACCGGATGGCCCCATGATAGCAACCACTTCACCGCGCTTGATCTTCAATGAAGCGCCGCGTAACGCCTGGACTTCGACCTCACCCATCTTGTAGACTTTGGTGAGGTCTCTGGCCTCAACTACCCAGTCCATTATCCGCCTCCGCCGAACGGCCCGCGATTGCCGGGTCCGCCTTGGAATTGAACAGGCGGATTCAAGATAATCAGATCGCCTTCTTTGATATCGCCATCCACAACAACACTCATGGTATCGGAGGAGGGTCCGAGCGTCACCACGACTTTTTGTGGGACGCCGTTCTTCAGGATGTAGACTACCTTTTTACCATCCACCACACGCACCGAGCGATTCGGGATAAGCAATTGATCTTTGATTTGCTCCGTAACGATGTTGACCGCCGCGGTCATCCCGGGCTTGACCAGTGTATCCGCATCGTTTAGCCGTACGGTCACAGTGAAATTGACGACGCCTGAAATGATGTCACCCGCCTGAGCGGCCTCGATCACTTCGCCGTGATATTCTTTGTCGAGGATTGCATCGAAGGTCATCGTCACCGGCTGGCCGGCCTGAATGCTGTTGATGTCCACTTCGGAGACCTGCACATCCACCAACAACGTGGATAGAGCATCCACGCGAAATGCAACTTCGCCGGCAGTCACCTGATCGCCGGGCAAAGGTTCGGCCTGCGTCACCGTCCCGTTGAATGGAGCCAGAATGCGCGCCATGTTCAACGTTGCCTGGGCCGCGTCGACTCGGGCTTGCGCGGCTGCTAAATCGTCCTTATTTGGGCCGTCCTTCAAACGATCATAGGCGCGCTGGGCATCATCCAACTGAGCCTTTTTCAAAGCCAGATCAGCATCTGCATCGGCAATCGTCTCCGCATCGGCATAGCCTTTATAATATTTCACCTGCGGAATGAGCTTCCCGCCAAAATTGATGTACACAATTTTGGTAAGGTCAATTTTTCCATTTAAACTCTTGCGGTAATCATCGGCTTTTTTATAGGCATCTTGCGCGTCGCGCAGAGCGATCCATGCTTTGGCGCGATCGGTGTCTGAATTCAGCAGGTCATCATAGGCCTTCTGCGCGCTGACGCGGTCGGCCTCCGCCAGAATGATGTTTTGCGGCAGGGATGTTTTGGCAAGGCTGGCAAGCACATCACCTTTGCGGACCCTGTCACCCACATGCACATTGACCTCCTGCACTGTGCCGGTGGTCTGCCAGGTCAGCGTTGCGCTTTGAATGGCGCGCACACTGCCGGTCGCGCCGATGGTGGCGGTCAATTCGCCGCGCTTCACCGCTTCGGTTTGATACGCGCTCTTCTGCTGATTATTGCCGCGCACCAGCACAAAGACCAAAACGATCAACAAGACCGCTCCGACTGGAATGGATATTTTTCGATTTTTTTTCAAGAATTCAAATAACTTCGACATTGATCTACCTCCGCGAGCCTGTCTCTCGCCAACAGAATTCTACTTGATACATCATTGCAAAACGATCCTCGAACTTCGCCGCCACGCGCGGAACGATTCATGCCTGAATACGAAGAAACGCTCTCTCAGTTGCGGGCGGGATTATAAAGCGCGATTGTGAATTAAACGTGAATTTGGCTGGGAGGAGGAACGCTCCGGGAAAATTGTGATGATTGTCGTCCACATTGGTGACAATAGAGCCTGTGTTCGATAAAAGGCTTTAGGTATCATGGCATCGGACGAGTTCCTGAAATTTTTGGAGGCTGTATGCAGGCTGTTCCCAGCGAATTCCTCGCCATTGACCGCAAAGAACGCGCAAACAAACCGTTTTTTGATTTGGACTTGCGCCCGCCCGAAATCCGCACATGCGATTTCAACGCGGTCGTCATTGAATTTAACGCAGAACGCGCCATGGTCGAGGCCTCGCGTTGCATCCACTGCCCCGATCCTGCGCCATGTATGCTGGCCTGCCCCGCCAAAAACGATATTCCATCAGCCATGTGGCTGATCGAGCAGGGCAAATTCGTCGAAGCTGCGCAGTTGTATCATCAGACCAGTTCCCTGCCGGAAATCTGCGGACGCGTCTGCCCGCATGAGCAATTATGTCAGGGATCGTGCGTGCTGAATAAACATCATCAGCCGGTGTTGACCGGTGAACTCGAAGCCTTTGCGGTTGACTTTGAACGCCGCACCGTGGGATATGTGATTCCGCTTCTTCCTCCGACCGGGAAACGGGTCGCCGTTATCGGGGCCGGACCCGCCGGTTTGGCTTGCGCCGATCTCCTGGTCCAGAAAGGACACGAGGTCACTATCTTTGAATCAAAGCCCGCCGCGGGCGGTCTGCTCGTGTATGGCATCCCCAATTTCAAACTTCCGAAAGATGTCTGGTTCGAAAAATGGGAAGAGTTCGAGCGCGCCGGCGTCAAGTTCGTTCCGAATACATACATCGGCAAAGATAAAACGATTGACGGTTTATTCGCCGAGGGTTTCGACGCGGTCTTCATTGGCGTGGGTTCGGAAGTTGATGCCAAGATGGAAGACACGCCCGGAACGGATTTGCCCGGCGTGTATGAAGCCACAGACTTTTTGATTCGCGGCAATGTGAATAAAAATCTTCTGCCCGATGATATGAAGAAGCCGCTCGAAGTTGGCAAACGCGTGGTGGTGATCGGCGGCGGCGACACAGCCTCCGATTGTCTGCGCACCGCGTTGCGGCTCGGCGTGGAAGAAGTGACCTGCCTGTATCGCCGCACAGAAAAAGAAATGCCGGGCGGACGCAAAGACCGCCAGATGGCGCGCGATGAAGGCGCGAAGTATCGCTTCCTGACTCAACCTGTGAAGTTCATCGCGGGCGAAGATGGAAAGCTGGCCGCGGTCGAGTGCATTGAAATGGTGTTGGGCGAGCCGGATGCGAAAGGCCGCCGCAAACCCGTTCCCGTGCCCAACTCAAACTTCAGCATCGCGTGCGACACAGCGATTCTGGCGTTGGGCTATTGGCCCGACCCGGTCATCAGCCAGACCACGCCAGATCTTGAGACTCATGATTGGGGCTTGATCACCGTCAAAGACAAGGCCACAGGCGCGACCAGCCGTGAAGGCGTGTTTTCCGGCGGCGATTGCGTGACCGGACCCGATTTGGTTGTGACCGCCATGGTCGGCGGGCGCAAGGCCGCGCTGGCGATTGATGAATATCTGAAGAACAAGAAATAATTTTTTCCGAGGGCAGGCTTGCACTGCGTTCTTTCAGTGTTGTTTTTGCAGGGGCGGAGCGATGCTCCGCCCCTGCGCATTTTAACGCTGATTGTCATCCGGAAATCATGATGTTTGCTACTGCATGGAATAAAATGATTGACCTACAATCATATTCAGAGACTTGAATATGATTGCCGCCAAAGATCAGACCGCCGACGTTTATCAGCCACAGGCCGACATATGCCGTGCGCTCAATCATCCCGTGCGTTTGGCCATTTTGGACATTCTGCGTGACGGTGAGCAATGCGTCTGTCACATGGAAGCCATGCTCGGATTGCGTCAAGCCTATATTTCACAGCATCTGATGGTGTTGCGCGACGCCGGGTTGGTCGAAGATCGGCGGGACGGGTGGAATGTCTTTTATCGCGTTACCCGTCGCGAGGTCTATAAAGTGACCGATGCGATGAGCACGCTGACGGGTCAACCCGCGCGGCAGATCGCGCACGTCCGTTCCGCGGCGGATTGTCCCTGCCCAAAATGCAATATCTGAAAGAGAAAAAATGACAACCCTTCCTCAACTTTCCAACAAACCCACTGCGCACAAAACCTATTGGCTCGTTGCCCTTGGCGCGCTGGCGTGGATCATCGCGTACCAAATCTATGAGCCTCTGGCGGAGTGGCTGGTGTATGGCGCGTTTCGTCTGCCGGAAGATTCGCGCTTGAGTGAATCGCTGGCTTTCTTCCTCGCGGATGTCCCCAAAATTTTGCTACTGCTCTCCGGGATGATTTTCATCATTTCGATCATCCGCACCTTCTTCAGCCCCGAACGGACGCGCGCCCTGCTCGGTGGAAAACGCGAAGGGATTGGCAATGTGCTGGCCGCCGCGCTGGGCATCGTCACGCCGTTTTGTTCTTGCTCGGCGGTGCCGCTGTTCATCGGATTCGTCGAAGCCGGGATTCCGCTTGGCGTGACCTTCTCCTTTCTGATCGCCGCGCCGACCATCAACGAAGTCGCGCTTGTCATGTTGTTTGGCTTGTTCGGCTGGAGGATCGCCGCGCTATATATCGCCTCGGGTCTGACGATCGCGATCATCGCGGGCTATATCATTGGACAATTCAAACTGGAACGATTTGTGGAGGATTTTGTATGGAAGATTCAAAGCAGTGCAGATGCAACTATCGAGAAACTGACCTGGGAGAATCGCATCGAACGCGCCTGGGGGGCGGTCAGGGAAATTGTGAGCAAAGTATGGATTTACATTGTGGTTGCCATCGCCATCGGCGCGGGGATTCACGGCTACGTCCCGCAGGATGCGCTGGTCGGCATCATGGGCAAGCAAGCCTGGTGGTCCGTGCCGGTTGCGGTGCTGATCGGGATTCCGTTGT
This sequence comes from Anaerolineae bacterium, assembly GCA_021324435.1. GTDB lineage: Bacteria > Chloroflexota > Anaerolineae > Anaerolineales > Villigracilaceae > Fen-1038. The sequence continues at coordinate 65,713 of JAJPIZ010000008.1, read as the reverse complement.
ACTCTAACGCGGCCGGCATGATCCCCATCGTCAGCGCGTTGATCGAGAAGGGCGCGTCGCTCGGAACCGCGCTGGCGTTTATGATGTCCGTCGTGGCGTTGAGCCTGCCCGAGGCGATTATCCTGCGGCGCGTGCTCAAACCGCAATTGCTGATTGTTTTCTTCAGCGTGATTGGCATTGCCATCATCCTCACCGGCTATCTTTTCAATTGGATCATGTAGGAGGCTTGTATGCTCACCATCAAAATTCTCGGCTCAGGTTGCGAGAACTGCAAGCGACTCGCCTGGCTGGCGGAACGCGCGGTGAATCATCTTGGCATCGAAGCGCAGATCATTAAAGTGACTGAATATCCTGAGATCATGAAGTACAACATTATGTCCACGCCGGGACTGGTCATCAATGAAAAATTGGTTTCAGCGGGACGAATCCCGTCCGAGGCAGAGATCACTACTTTCCTGACAGACGCACTCGAACGTGCTTGAAATATAAAATCTCGCGAGGGCAGATTGTTCGTAAGGACACGGCGGCGCCGTGTCCTTACGGGTTTAACGCAGGATGGGGTGAATATCCATTAGGGCAAGCGACCAAGAACCAGGTTGCCAAATGAGTGTCATTCGATTATATGGCCAGTATAGGGATCTATCTGGACCTTATACAACTGAAGGGATGAATCCTTATTTTCATCATACACCACTACCCAGCCAGTATCACCAGACAGTTCGGCAGTTATTCTGCATTGGTTTTGAACATACAAGGGAGCAATTTTACTGACCCGTTCTTCGGCTATCATAAGTGCGTCTTCAGCATTTATATTGATTTTTTTGATATCGATACCTATCCACTCATGGACTGGATCAGGGTAATTTGTTCCACGACTCCAAGAAATATCACTGTAAAGAGGAGTGATTTCAATTTCGCTTACGAGATATAAAACTTGTCCGTTGGTAGAAATGGTCTTGAAGTAAGTGATTTCTCCGGATGTAAATCCGCTTGATTTCTCTAAGCAGTTTGTTTTAAATTTCATTCCATACACGCTCCAGCCGTCCAAAGTTTCTTTCCACACAAATTGATGCAGCGTGCTGGTAATTTCTTGATAATCAGATTGATGCCAGAGAATCGGCTTATCAAACACCGGAGCTTCTGGCGTTGACAATTCAGGCATAAACACATTAATATCGTTACGCCTCAGGGATTCCAAGATCGTTTCAGGATTTATCTTGTAACTACCTGTATCGCGAATAATGGTTACATTCATTGGATAAAGAACAACTTGATCTCCGAAAGGATTGAAAACATAATTCAATCCACAGAGCAAGCTTAGAATAACGAGAAAGGTAGAAGATACTATTGCCCTAGTCTTATTTTTGCGTTGCTTCATGGCTATTTGCCCGAATCACGAAAACTTATCACTTGTTTGACATGGAACTTCATCGCCACTGTTTTTTTTGAATCAAAATTCTTTATTAATTATACATGTCTCACAAATTTAACGGGGCGCTTAAACAATTCTGGTTATAATCCCTGTCATGTTGCAACGGCTTGGATTGTTCCTCGAATGGCTGATTCTCTCCGCCTTGTGTCTCATGTTGCTCACCTACAGCGCGCCGCGCGCCACCGATGAAGCGGACCGCGTGCGCGCCTACACGCGCGACATCGAATTCGATTACATCTCGTGGATGCTGGATGCGATGCGCGTCAAGGTCCAGCAGGGCGCGGTGGGGATTCCGGGCTATCTAAATCGAGAACAAAGCAAAGTCGCGGTCACCGACTATCTTCATATCACGCAACAAATCATTCAGGGCGAGGATGCGCTGAATCGCATCTACGCCGACCCGGCTATCACGGATAAAGTCAAGGCCTCGGCGCAAGTCCGCGCAGAGTTGGATCAACTTTACAAACAACAAAACGATCTTGCTCCCATCGCCGAAGCGGTCTTGCAGGGACAAGTTGCGCAAGTGGCCGCAGATTGGGGCCTCGCCACCCTCGGCCAGCCCATCCCGACCATTCTTTATCATTCCACCGCCGTGCCCGACGCGCTGATCGTCTCGCCGCGCGACCACATCGAGCAGGTCGCAAACATTTCCCTCGTGGCTGACATCAGCATTGATCAACAGGTCGCCCTCGAAGACCGCGTTGACAAAGGCCTGAACGTTTCGTCGCTGGTCGTGCCCATCGGCGGCGTGGGCGTGTATCCCACCATGATCATGCGCACCACCGATCTTACCTGGCTGGTCAGCACCATCGCGCACGAATGGACTCACAATTACCTCACCCTCCGCCCGCTCGGAATGTTGTACGATTCATCCGATCAGATCCGCACAATGAATGAAACGACGGCGGATATCAGCGGCAATGAAATCGGCGCGGAAGTAATTCGGCGCTATTATCCGGAATTGACATCCGCTTCTCCTCTGGACTTCAATCGGGTCGCGCTTCGTGAAGTCTATCCCGGCCCGGGAACTCTCCCGCGCCAACCCTTCGACTTCCGCGCAGAGATGCACACGACGCGCGTCACCGCGGACAGATTACTGGCGGAAGGCAAGATCACCGAAGCCGAGGCCTACATGGAACAACGCCGCCAGCTGTTCGTGCAGAACGGATACGAAATCCGTAAACTAAATCAGGCTTACTTCGCGTTCTACGGCGCATACGCGGATGTGCCCGGCGGCGCGGCGGGTGAAGACCCGGTCGGGCCGGCAGTGCGCGCTCTGCGCGCGCAAAGCAAATCGCTGGCAGATTTTGTCAATCGCATCGCGTGGATGACTTCGTTCGACGAATTGAAACAGGCGGTGGGACAATAAATCATGTCGGTGCGAGGAGGGCGCCCTCCCCGACGAAGCAATCCCCTCTCACACATGGAGATCGCTTCGGGCGGGGTTTCGATACACCCGCTTCGCTCGTTACTCAACCACCGCCCTCGCAATGACGCAATCAGGAGACCTCATGCACAAGAACATCGTCTTGCTTTTCCTCTCATCCCTTTTTACTTTTTTACTCCTCACCTCCTGCTCGCCTCAACAAACTGCGACCGCGACGGCCAGCGAAACGCCAACCCTCGCGCCCGCATCGGCCACTCCAACGATTTCGCCCGAAGCCGGCTGCACCGCGATCAACGCCGAGCCGACACCCACTGCGGTGCTCACTTCCTTCCCCGGCGTGTCCGCCGCGGATTACACGCGCGGCCCGGCCAACGCGCCCGTGACGATGATCGAATACTGTGACTTTCAGGAACCCATCTGTCTTTCGATGGCCGCGGTGGCGAGTAACCTGGTTTACCAGCACCCGAACGATTTGTTATTTGTGTTCCGCCCCATTTCCTCGGTCGCAGACAAATCACAACTGGCTTTGCAGGCTGTGCTGGCCGCGGATGAGCAAGGTCATTTTTGGGAAATGTATGATGTGCTGTTCCAGAAGAATGAAGAATGGTCTAAGTTATCAGCGGATGATTTCAACGCCTGGTTGAAAACACAGGCCCCGGGCATCGGGCTTGACGGGACCAGGTTCGAGGCGGCGTTGAATGCTCCTGAAACGGCGGCCAGGGCCAAGTCCCTGACCGATGCGGCGACCCGCGCCGGTCTCCAGCGCGGACCGCTGGTCCTCATCAACGGCAAGCCTCAGCCTTTGTTCGGGCTGGATTATGTCACGCTCGATTCAACCATCAGCCTGATCGCGCTCGGCCCGCGTCAGTTCAAATCGTGCCCGGCATTCAGCATTGACACATCGAAACAATACCTCGCGGCGATTCACACCGAAAAAGGCGACATTGTGATTCAGTTGTATGCCGACAAAGCCCCGCTGGCCGTGAACTCATTTGTGTTCCTTGCAAAAAACGGTTGGTTCGATGGCGTGACCTTTCATCGCGTGCTTCCGGGGTTTGTGGCGCAAGCGGGCGACCCAAGCGGAACAGGCCGCGGCGGACCTGGATATGTGTTCAAGAATGAGATCAGCGATTTGAAATTCGACAAGCCCGGCATGGTGGGCATGGCAAACTCCGGGCCGGACACAAATGGAAGTCAGTTCTTCATCACGTACGCGCCCAAGCCAAATTTGAATGGCCTGTACACGATCTTCGGTCAGGTCATCAAAGGCATGGACGTGGTCGAAAGCCTGACGCCGCGCGATCCATCGCAACCCGGCATTCTCGCGCCGGGCGATAAAATCATCAGTGTGACCATCGAGGAGAAATGACAATGCTCAACGATGAAGATAGAAGCATCATTGCGCGTTCAATGCCCCTGACCAAATGGATACTTATAACCTTTGTACTCTTGATCGTGGCGGCATTCGGGACAGGATACTTTTTTGTACTAGCATTTCGGGAACATAATCTAGTTAAGCACCTGTTGACCCTGATGCCACTGATGGCCGCACTTTTGTTCATTGAAGCACTTTTGGTTGTGCTCTCAGCCTCTCTTGCCAGTAATGGAAGCATCATTTACAACAAGAGCCTTGCATACCTCGGTTGTGCCATCATTGTAGGCGGCATCTGGCTGGACGTGTTGACCACCATCGCGAATACGCCCAGCCTAGAGTCGGAAGGGAATATGTTCATTGTCGTCTTCCGCGAACTGAATGCTCCCATTTGGACATTGTACATTCTCGGTTTTCTCGCACAGCTGGGAATTACAATCATCTCCTGCTCACTCTGGATCGCCTTTCTGCGACACAAGAACAGTTATTTGAATTCCATCTTGGCTATGCAACCCAGAAACATCATCCAACTTTTCTGGGTGATTGCTGGCGGCAATCTGAAATCTGCGAAAACCTCTCCTGATCAAAAATTGCTATCGCCATCATATCGGATCGTTTTGCCAGCTGGTCTATTTTTGATTGATCCATTTGCCCGATGGGTGCTTGGCCTCGAATGGCTCGGGGTCATCCCTCCCGTCGTGTGGAGAGTATACGAAGATTTGGCTTATACATTTCTATTGTCCGCGAGCCTTCTCGTGTGGATCATCTATTCCTATTATTCGCAAAGACGTGCGCTAAACGATGGCCCAATAACGGGAGGAAATCTTAATGGATAAAAATATCAGACGTGATTGGCGCACGATTCTTCTCGCGATTACCAGCCTCGCAAGCGGACTCTTCATGTTTTTGATCGCGGCCCTGATAACCATTTATGCAGTGCTGGGCGCACAAGGCCAAAGTTTCGCGCAGGATGCCCCTCCATTGCTGGACGCCCTCATCCCCGGCAGTGCGCTGACTTTGATCGGCGCGCTCTTTTTTGTCACAGCCTATTATTCACTGCAAAGACTGCGCGGCAAAGAAGTGAACGTGCCTGCTCCAAAAGTATTGAGCATCTGGCAAGGCATTTTGTTATTCGTTCTTTGGATTGGCGCGTCCATTCTGGCACAGGTCTTTTTCAATCACCAAATCCTGAAATGGTTTGCACCGCTGTTCTATTTGCTGGCTATTGCCACGCCGGTTTATTTTTTCATCCGTCTGGCTTCGGGCGGATTGATGAACGGCTCGCGGTCACGCGCCTGGGGCGCGTTGTTCATAACCATGTCCTTTGGCACGTTCTTCTCCGCGTTCGCAGAGATTATGTTAGTCGTTCTTGGGCTGGTCGGCGTGGGAGTTTATCTTGGGCTTCATCAGGAACAGGCGACCGCCTTCAAGCAGTTGATGGAACAACTCAGCAACACGTCGAGCCTTGACAAGATAATGAATCTCGTCGGTCCGTGGCTGACCAACCCGCTGGTGGTTTTGCTCGCGTTGGTCTTCTTCTCCGGCTTTACGCCGCTGATCGAAGAGACCGCCAAATCCGCCGCGGTCTGGATGCTCTTCGACCGACTCGATTCGCCCGCGCAGGGTTTTGTGATCGGCGCGTTGAGCGGCGCGGGTTTTGGTTTGTTCGAAAGTCTGCTGGCTTCGGTCACTCCCGATGCAGGCTGGGCTACTACTCTCCTGGTCCGCGGCGGAAGCACGATGATGCACGTGATGACTGCCAGTCTCACAGGCTGGGGCATCGCGTCCTTCCGGGTGCGAAAAAAATTCTGGCACGCGGCCGGCGGTTATTCTCTTGCTTTGCTCCTTCATTCCACGTGGAATACATGTGTAGTTTTGATCGTTGCGGGTGGATTGCGCCTCGCATCGCACCCTGCTCAACCCGATGTGTTCGGCGCGTTGATCGCCGCGTTGTGCATCGGCTTCTTACTGATTTTGATCCTCGCCATTCCAGTGATTCTGGGAACGATGAATTGGAAATTTCGAAATTCACCTTCCTTCGCCCCCACCGCTCCTTCGGAGGATGGGAGGGGGTAAAATAATCTCATGTCCATCATTGCCACCTCCTCCATCGCACGCGCGGGCGACATCGCGCAACTCGTCGGCCTGCGCCACAAGCATTTCATCCTCACGCTCACAGAAGGCGCAAAATTTGAAACTCATCGCGGCGTGCTTTTGCACGACGATCTGATCGGCAAGCCCTGGGGAACACAAGTCTTCAGTCACATGGGCTCGCCATTCTTTTTGCTTCAGCCTTCGCTTGCAGATTTACTCAACGAACTGCCGCGCGCCACGCAAATCCTTTATCCGAAAGACATCGGCTTCATTCTCGTGACCATGGGCGTGGGCCCCGGCAAAAAAGTGATCGAAGCGGGCACCGGCTCCGGCTCGATGACGATTGCATTGGCTTACATGATCGGCGCGGAGGGACGCGTACATTCGTATGAGATCAAGCCTGACGCGCAGAATCTCGCCAAAAAGAATCTCGAACGCGTCGGCCTCGCCTCGCGCGTGGACTTCAAACTGCGCGACATTCAAGGGGGCTTCGACGAAACTGACGCCGACGCGCTCTTCCTCGATCTGCCGAATCCGTTCGATTACATCCCGCAAGTCCGCGCCGCGCTCAAGCCCGGCGGGTTTTTGTGTAGCCTGCTCCCCACCGTCAATCAAGTGGAGAAATTGCTGGTCGCGTTGCGCCGCGAGCATTTTGCCTTTATCGAAGTCTGTGAAGTTCTCGTCCGCTATTACCAAGCCGAGCCATCCCGCCTGCGCCCCACGGATCGCATGGTCGCGCACACCGGCTTCCTGATTTTCGCCCGCCGCATCGAACCAAGCGAGGATGAACGAGGAAAAGAATTGGACGAGGAAATCGGCGCGGCAAATAGTTAATTGATGCGTTTCATGCTGAGGAGCGAAGCGACCAGGCATCCTGTTCATTAAAAAGGAGACTCTTCGCTACGCTCAGAGTGACAAAACCATAAGAAGGAGAGAAAAAATTTATGCGTAGAGGTTTTGGTCGTCTACTTCGCCGGGCATTCGCACCGGATGTGCCTCCCCTGCTCCGCCGCGCCAATGAAATGTTCATGGCGGGAGATTATGCAGGCGCGGCATCCGCCTTCGAGCAACTGGCCCGCGCCGCGGAAGCGCGCGGCGGCCCGCGCGCGCCATTCTTCCACGTCCAGGCTGGACGCGCTTTCGTCCTGGCCGGGCAAACTGTTACAGGCGTGGATCACCTCCAGCGCGGACTTGGCTTGTTCGCGGTGCGAGGTCAACTTGGCAAAGTGTTCAACATCGGCAACCGCATCGTAGGCGAATTGAGGCAACGCAATCTGACAAAGGAAGCCGACCAGATTGCGGCCTACATGAAGACTCTCCTGCCCGCGTTCGACCCGGCCACGGCCAGTCCTTCTCCCGCCAAGAAACCGACTCTGCCCACGCATTGCCCCTCCTGCGGCGCGCCTGTTCGCTCCGATGAAGTGGATTGGATGGATGACGCCACCGCGGAATGTTCATTCTGTGGCAGTCCCGTGCGAGGAGAAAATTAAACGCAAGGACACGAAGTACACAAAGTTTTCTTTTCGTTCTTTTTCCCTTCATGACCTTTGTGTCCTTCATGTTTAAGAAATGGAACTTACGGAAGATTACATCGCCCAAAAATTACACGCCGCCCTCGAAGCCGCTGGTCCTTCCTCAGACGGCTATGCCGAAATTGACTTGAACGATAAAACCGAATTGAAATGCGCGGCGGTGCTCGTTCCGTTAATTTGGCAGGACGAGCAATGGCATCTGCTCTTTACGCGTCGCACGGACCGCGTCGAAAGCCACAAGGGGCAGGTCTCTTTTCCCGGCGGGGCGTGTGACGAGGGCGAGTCCACGCCCGAACAAACCGCGCTGCGCGAGGCCCGCGAAGAGATCGGGCTTGATGCGGCCAAAGTCCGCGTGCTGGGGCGATTGGCAAACATGATCACCATCACCGGTTTCCGCGTCACACCCGTGGTGGGAGTCATTGAATGGCCGGCGGTCTTCAAAGTGGGCGAACACGAAGTGGCGCGCATCTTCACCATTCCACTCAGCTGGCTGGCCGATAAACGCAATCGCTGGGAATTCAATATGCTTGGTAGAAATCGCTCGCTCATCGCGTACCATCCCTACGATGGCGAATTGCTTTGGGGCGCGACCGCAAGAATGACGGTGGATTTTTTGAAAGTGTTGGATTTAGACTGAATCGCTCACCTTACGCAGAACGCCCTGAAGGTCCATGAAAAAACCTTTGTTGCGCCGATCAAACCCTCGGGACGGTGCGTCGTAACATCAGCGATTAAATTTGCCGGCTGGCAATCCAACTCAGGCAATAATCCGCCACTTCCTCCCAGCCTGTTTGACCCAGGATAAAGTGATTGCGCCCAGGGAACTGTTTGAAGTCGGTGACCGAATTGCTTCCCTTATATTTTTTGTAATTCTTCTCGTTCAGGTCGGGTGGAATGATATGGTCGTTGCCACCGGCAATGAGCAGCAATGGAGCATGGGGTTTCCTGAAATCAATCCTTGCTCCCAAAAGCGACTCGCGCGGAATGCGGCGGGATTCAGGAACCACATATCGCTCAAAAGCAATGCGCTGTTCGTTCAAAGGCATATCATTGACAAAGGCATATTGAAAACGCTCGAAGCTCATGATGACGGGCGAGTCTTGATTCGCAAACGGCGTGATATGTCCCCAGTTGGCTTTGAGAAAGGAAAAGGTCGTCGTGAAGACTCCGCTTGGAGGCGCCGAATCAATAGCAATGGCGGCGGAGGCGATACCGCGCTGGAGTAAAAGCTGGGCGATGAGCGCACCCATCGAATGTCCGATCAGAATCGGTTTTTCATCCAACGCCCTGTTGTATTTTTCAAGATGGTCGAGAATCATACTGAGAGTTAGTTTCCCGAGAGCAGGTTCGGGAGTTTGCAACTCTTGAACAGATTTATCCCTGCCGGGATACGCAGGACAGAGACAACGGTATCCTTTGGCTTCAAATCGTTTGACCCAGTTCTCCCAGCACAGTGGGGTCATATATAAGCCATGAATAAAAACAACGGTTTTTGAACTCATACATCTCTCCTTTTCCGCGCAAGTTTACAGCGCTGACGGAGAATCTCATAGGACAAAATGTCCTTTTAGAACGGCACGCCGATCTGTTTGAAAATTTTCTGGCTTTCGAGGTTGGCCGGCAGGAATGCCATGATCTGCGGAAATTGGAATTGGAAGTAGCCGACCGAAATCAACAGCGGACGAATCCACGCTCGTTGCGTTTCCACCCCCGGATCGGAAACGATCGTATCTACGGTGACGGCTGGGTGCTGGCCCTGGAAGCTGGGGTCTGCATCGAAATCCGCGTTCGCGCTGACGGTCTTCCAATGTTTCTCGAATTCAGGCAATGACATCAACCGCGAGACCATGTCTTGATACCACGGCTCGAATTGATAGAGCGTATTGGCAGATTTAAATCCATAAATGGTTTGGCGCGCCATGCGAGTCCATGAAGCGCGATTTTGAATCAAGCGCGGGTAAAGCGGCAGTCGCGGATCAAACAATAGGTCAAAAATATTCATTTGCTCGGGTTGCAGGGAAGCCAATTGCTCAGTTGTGACTCCGTACAAACGAAAGATATGTTCATTGAAGAAATAAATTCGCCAATCACGGTTGACCACCATGGCCGGCATGTTGATGTTCTCTGCCACAGAGATCGCAACCTGCAACACTCTGTCCAAGGCTTCGCCGGCCAAATCGGGAGAAATCGGCGCCAGTTCCGCCGCAACGAGCAGGCGGTTGCGTTCTTCCAGATTGCAGTTCAGGTAATCCGCGATTTCCATCACGGTTTCGCGACGCGGTGGACGCGTGATGCGTCCGTTGCGCATTTGTTTATAACTGCTGTACACCATGTACTCGAGTTCAGTGCGTGTCCATGTGCGCGGACCCCAGTCGTCTTCGCGCCAGAAAGTTGTTGACCGGCTGAGCTGCGCGGCTTCCTTCCGGCGTTGTTCCAATAACGATTCCACGACCTCCACGAAATTGCGGCAGGCAGGATGAATAACAGTATTATCTTCTTTTTTCGTTTTCATCTGAATATAAAAGATTTGACTGAGATAGATTCAGAGATAGTATAACCATTTTCATCGAATATATTGGATCATCTCATTCGGGTACGTGCGACGCACCCTCGGCATAGAATCAACGGAACAAAATCTCCCCGCCAGAAAACTGACGGGGAGTTCGTTTTACTTCTTCTTCTCGGGCTTCTGCTCGCCTTCGGGGACTTCCTCTTCCTTCTTGCCACGTTCCACCGAGAGTTCCGGCTCGACCACTTCGGGAGCGGCCGCTACAGCGCCTTCTGCCGCGACAGGAGCGACTTCTTCCTCGATCTTGGCGAAGGTCGCAACCACCACCATTTCATCAGGATCATTCAACACGCGGATCTTTTCAGGAACAATCAGATCGCGCACATGGATGCCATCACCCGGTTTTTCGAGCGGAGAAATATCCACTTCGATATGATCCGGCAAATCAGCAGGCAAACACTCCACGGAAAGCGCGTGCAAGCCATTGACCAGCACGGCGTTGAAATCCTTGACCGCCAGCGAGAGACCGGTCAACTCGATACGAACCTCGGCGCGCAGTTTCTCGGTCAGCGAAACAGCCAGGAAATCCACATGGATCAAACTGCCCTTGATATGGTTACGCTGTCGTTCGCGCACGAGAGCCGCATATTCCTTGCCTTCCAGGTCAAGCGTCACAATGCTCGAAGAACCGATCTTGCCCAACGCGATATTCGCGCTGTGGGCATCCAGCGCAATGTTGATCGGTTCCGTGTGGCGGCCATAGATCACGCCGGGCAGTTTGCCTTCACGGCGCAGGGCTTTCACCTGCTTGCCGCTCACATCGCGTTTGACTGCCTTTAGAACAACTTTCTCCATCTTTTCTCCTCGAGCGCCTCTCACCCTGATGAACAGAGTTACCTTCGCTCTTTAGAATATATTTTGTAGTGACGAATTAATTCGTCACTACCGTTCAACAATTTAATCGCGGCGGAACAACATGCGGCCCAATAATAACATCAAACCCGCGAATAATCCGCCAACCAGACCGGCGACCAGCGCCCCGCGCGTATCCATCACAGTGTGGACTTCGCCTTCGACCTGATTGCCAAGCAGGACAATTGTCTCGATCCGTTCACCCCGGACCTCGCGGCCGGCCACCAGACCCGCGTACGTGTTCCCCAGGTTGGCTATGTTCGCCAACACCACACCCGCGCCCCCGTTCACATCTACGTTCTCTGCACGGACCGCGGCCGCGCCGCTGTTGGTAATGGTCACATCTTTGGCATTGACCAAACCGAGCGCGGTTTCGCGCGCTTCCACTTTATCGGCTTTGACCTCTACCGCGGCGCTCATGTGAAGTTCCACTTCACCCGCGGCGATTTCCTGCGCCGCGCTCTGGTGCAGACGCACCAGTTCGGCTTTCACGGACTCAACATCCACCTGCGAGAGGTTGCTCACCTGGGGCAGTTCGGAATCAGAATCAGTCGTCGAAACGGGATCAGGCATGAGGTCCGGCTGAAAGCGCTATGACATGAAATGCGCCTCCCTGCGTAGGAGGCGCAAGTCGAACGGGCTGAATTTTAGTCGGGCGGAGGGCTTTCGTCAAGACGAGCGGCTGGCGCGATAGATCCGATAAAAACCGTAGCCGGTAAAGCCCCACGTGAGGACCAACGCCACGACGAACGCCATGGGACCGACGACGCTTCCAAACAAAGTGTTGAAGAGATTGAAGTTCCACAGGCTGTTGAGCGTCATGCTCAAATGGCCGACGCCCATGATCGTCGTGCCGATGGCGATGTACAACATCCCGGTTCCGAACGCGCCGCCGCGCAAGGCCCGCGCAGTGATGAACGCAAAGACCACGCCGAGCAGAAGAAACGGCAGTTCGAGCAGGCTGACCCAATTGGAAGGACCCATATTATTCTCCTTTCTTCTAGTAGAGATCGCCGACGTCTTGATTGTACCTTGACGGTATAATAATTACAATTCCCTCTCAAAGAGTTTCCATGCGCAGATATTTATACTTCACTGTCTTTATCTCCGGCATGACCACGCTGGCCGCGGAACTCGCGGCCTCGCGTTTGATCGGCAATGTGTTTGGAACCAGCAACCTTGTGTGGGCCAGCATCATCGGACTCATCCTCATCTATTTGACTCTCGGCTATTTTCTCGGCGGTCGTTGGGCGGACCGTTGGCCGGACGCGGCGGCGATGTATCGAGTCCTGGCCTGGGGCGCGTTCACGCTCGGTGTGGTGCCTTACATCGCAAATCCGGTTTTGCGATTCGCGGCCTCTTCATTTGAAGGACTCGACGTGGCAGTCTTGCTTGGCTCCTTCGCGGCTGTATTGATTTTGTTCAGCGCGCCGGTGACTTTGCTCGGCACGATCTCGCCGTTTGCGATTCGTCTGAGCGTGGACGATCCCAAACGCGCAGGCGTAACCTCCGGCACGATCTACGCTGTTTCCACCCTCGGCTCTTTCATCGGGACATTTATTCCCGTGCTGATCACCATCCCAACGATTGGGACGCGCAACACGTTTTTGGTTTTCAGTTTGCTTCTGCTCTTCGTCGCGCTGGCGGGACTTGGAAAATACGGCAGTCGCAAACTCATGCTTCAACATTTATGGATGCCCATCATGTTGGCTGTCCTCGCGTTCATCTCCGCAGGTCAATCGTTGAAAAACAACAAGGGGCAGATTTACGAAACCGAGTCCGCGTATAACTACATTCAAGTGCAACAAGTAAATGGGTTCACGATGTTGCGCCTGAACGACGGCGAAGGAATTCATTCCATCTATCATCCCGACACGTTGAATTACGGCGGGCCGTGGCAGGAATTTCTGGTCGGGCCGTATTTTTACGCCAACACAGACCCATCGCAAGTAAAACGAATTGCCATCGTCGGCCTTGCGGCAGGGACGACTGCGCGGCAAGCCACAGCCGTGTATGGCCCGATTCCGATTGATGGGTATGAACTCGACCCGAAGATCATCGAGGTGGGCAAAAAGTATTTTGACGAGAATCTTCCCAATCTAAACATTCACATCGGCGATGGACGCTGGAATTTGGAACAAAGCCAATTCAAATATGACATCATCGCCGTGGACGCGTACCGCCCGCCCTACATCCCTCCACACATGACCACGCAGGAGTTTTATCAAATCTGCAACGATCATCTGACGGACAATGGCGTACTGACCATCAACGTGGGCAGTGTGCCCGGCGACCGCAGGCTGATCAACGGGCTGGCGACCACGATGGCGACGATCTTCCCTTCCATTCACGTTATGGACATCCCCGGCACGTTGAACACCATGATCTTTGCCACCAAGCAACCCACCGCGCCGGAGAATTTCGCGGTCAATCTCACGCTGTTCTCGCGTCGCGCAGACATTCATCCGCTTTTGCTGACGGCCATGCAAACCACGTTTGCAAATATGAAGCCCGGCTACGAAACGACGCAGGTCTTCACCGATGATCGCGCGCCGATTGAGTGGATCGTCAACGACATGGTCATCCGTTTCGCGCTGAGCGGAGGGTTGGATAAATTGCAACCATGAATCTTCGCTCTGAGCGATAGTTCCTTTAGGAAAACATGAACAAACTCTTCTCCGTACTCGCCTGGCTCATCACCCTGCTCACCCCTCTCGCCCTGATCGGCTTCGGCGTGCGGATTTTGATGACGCCGATTTTCCCGAACATCGAATACCGCCTGCCGAATTTTCCGCCGGATGATTACGGGTTCACCACACAAGACCGCTTGAAATGGGGTCAAAAAGGAATTGATTATCTGTTGAACAATGCAGATATATCATTTCTAGGTGATTTGAAATTCGATGATGGCACACCGCTCTTCACCGAACGCGAACTGAGTCACATGCACGATGTCAAAGTTGTCGTGCAGGGATTCCTGCGCGTCTGGTATCTCGACTTGCTGATCTTGATTCTGTTCGGGGCGTGGGCATGGCGCGGGGACTGGCGGGCCGCTTACAGTCTCGGCTTGAAGCGGGGCGGATGGCTAACGCTCGGACTCGGCGCGCTGGTCGGCGTCATTGCCACGTTCGGCGCGATGGGCAATGGCGATGTGTTCTGGGATTTCTTCGCCGGCTTTCACAGTCTGTTTTTCACTGGCGACTCGTGGCTGTTCCTTTATTCGGATACATTGATCCGGTTGTATCCGCTCAAGTTTTGGGAAGACGCGGTGCTTTACATCGCAATTATTTCCGCGCTCGGCGCGCTGGGATTGGCATTTGGTTTAAAAGTGCCCACCGCGCAAACGCATGATGGTTCACACTACGAACCATGATGTATAATTCTTTCAGGAGAACACAACGATGCCCGACACTTTGACTTTGGAAAACCGCATCGCAATCGTGACCGGGGCCGGGCGCGGCATTGGACGTGCCATCGCCCTCGAGTTTGCACGCCGCGGCGCGTCGGTGGTGGTGAATTACAACAAATCCGCCGATGCCGCCGAAAGTTTATCGGCAGAGATCAAAGCCGAAGGCGGCAAGGCCGCCATCTTTCAAGCGGATGTTTCCAACTTCACGCAGGCGCAAAATCTGGTGAAGTTCGCTGTGGACACGTTTGGCGATTTGCACATCCTCGTCAACAACGCAGGCATCACGCGCGACACCTTGATCATGATGATGTCTGAAGAAGATTGGGACTCGGTCATCACGACCAATTTGAAAAGTACATTCAATTGCTCGAAGGCCGCGGTCAAACACATGATGCGCAAACGCTATGGGCGCATTATCAACATCGCTTCGGTAGCCGGGCAAATGGGCAACCCCGGGCAGACGAATTATTCCTCCTCGAAAGCCGGGCAGATCGGATTTACCAAATCACTGGCGCGCGAGGTGGCCTCACGCAATATCACGGTCAACGCCATCGCGCCGGGCTTCATTGACACGGAAATCCTCGACGCGATGTCTCCTGAAACACTGGAGGCCTCGCTCAAGATGGTGCCGCTGGCGCGCAAAGGCAAGCCTGAGGAGGTCGCGTACGCGGCGGCCTTCCTCGCTTCGGACCAGGCCGCTTATATCACCGGTCAGGTGCTTGGCGTGGATGGCGGCATGGCAATGATGTAATTTTTCCCGCAAGGAGAATCCAATGACTGATTACCACCGCCCTCCGGGCAAAACCACCGTCTCACCTGAAGTGTTGACCAGCATTGCGCGCATGGCCGCGCTGAGCGTGCCCGGCGTGAGCGGACTGGCCCCGCTCTCGGGCGGGGTGAATCGCATCTTCCGCCGCGGCACAGACGATGGAGTCCGGATTGTGATCCATGACAACACCGTCGTTGCAGATATTTATCTAATCGTCAAGGAAAATGTCAACATTCGCGAAGTTGGCCGCAACGTGCAGCAACAAGTAGTGCGCGCCATTCAGGAAATGGTCGGCATGGATGTGGCACAAGTTGACATTCACATCGAAAACATAGACTACGAGGGAACCGAGGCCTGAGTTCTTATGAAGTCACGAACCAGGGCGCGTTGCCTGGCCCTGCAAGCACTTTACGAAGTGGATATTGCGAACCATTCTCCAGCCGATGTGCTCAACGAGCGGCTGGAGGAATCTCCTCTCTCCGACGATCTGGCAGAGTTTGCCCGCCAAATCATCTTCGGCGTTCTCCCCCTCACACATGATCTCGATCAAATCATCGCCAAGTACGCGCCTGAATGGCCTCTTGATCAAATCGCGGCCATTGACCGCAACATTTTGCGCGTGGCCTGCTGGGAATTCGCGGTTCAAGGTGAGACGCCGGTCAAGGTCGCGATCAACGAAGCGGTGGAACTGGCAAAACTCTATGGCTCCGATAGCGCTCCGCGTTTCGTCAACGGCGTGCTGGGGAGTCTTGCCGACCATCAGCATGAGATCGAACAGCAATTGAAGAACGCGCTGGCGGCCAAGTCTGCGCATTCAGATTCTAAAGGTTGATATGGAAATCCTGGGCGTGGGTCCTTCCGAACTTATCTTCATCATTATCATTGCATTGATCGTGCTTGGGCCGAAAGACATGCAAAAGGCGGGACGCACCATCGGCAAATGGTTGAGGCAGATCGTCACCTCCGATGGATGGAAGCTCTTTCAGCAAACCTCGCGCGAGATTCAGACTCTGCCCAATCGTCTCATGCGAGAGGCCGAACTGGATGAATTGAACAAGATTCAAAATGACGTGCAAAAAGATTTAAAGCAGACAGCGGATATGGTCCAACAAAGCGGACGTCCCTCCCTGCCCGCTTCTCCATCCGCCCCTCAAGCGGCTCCCACCAGGACGATGAATCCAACCCCTGCCACTGAACCCGAGAACAAGATCATGCCGCCCGCTTCGCCAGATGGAAGCGACGAGGAGAAGAATGCGTAGATTCTTCTCCGGGCTATGGCGGGTCATTACGTTTCCATTCCGTCTCGTTTGGTGGATCATCACTCTGCCGTTCCGCGTCTTGCGCGCCGCGCGAGACTTCATGCTCACGGAACCAAATGAAGAATCGCTCGGAGAAATCTTCACCAACCTGGCTCAGAACGAACAAGCGCGCGCCATGTTCTGGGATCACGTCGAAGCATTACGGATGCACCTCCTGCGGTCCGTGCTGGGAATCGCCGTTGGCGTGGGCATCGCTTTCATCTTCACTCCGCAAATGGTGGACTTTCTCGCCGTGCCCGTTGGTGGGCTGGGCGCGCTGAAAGCTATCGAGGTGACTGAATCGGTGGGTGTATTCATGAAGGTCGCGTTGCTGGCCGGCATTGCCCTGGCACTTCCCTACGTTGCATTTGAATTCTGGCTGTTCGCCGCGCCCGGGTTGAAACGCCGCGAAAAATTCTTTGGGCTGATCGGCATTCCACTGGCCATGATCTTTTTCGTAGGCGGAATGGCGTTCACGTATTACATGTTGCTTCCCAGCGCGCTTCCATTTCTGTTGAACTTCCTCGGCATCCAGGCGCAACTGCGGCCTCAATCGTATTTTTCATTTGTCACCGGTTTGATGTTTTGGATCGGCGTCGCGTTTGAATTTCCGCTGGTTATCTATGCCTTGACCGCCATCGGCCTGATTCAGCCGCGCGTGCTGGCGCAACAATGGCGTATCGCGGTGGTCATCATCGCCATCGTAGCCGCGGCCATCACACCCACCGTGGACCCGGTCAACATGAGTTTGGTCATGCTTCCCATGACTCTGTTATATTTCATCAGCATCGGCCTGAGTTACATCGCGTATGCCGGGCGAAGGAAACCGGCCCAGAAAACTTCCGTTGAGGAGGGTGCGTCATGAGGTCCAGAACCCGAAGCGCTGTGTTTGCATCCATCTGTTTATTGGCCTTGAGCGGAATGGCTTGCAGTCTATCCCTGTTTGAATTTCCAACCCTGCCATCCGGCCCCACGCAACCATCGGGACCCGTGATTCCAACCTCCACACCGCTTCCGCGTGCGCAGACTGTGTTCACGGTCACATTGCCGGAGCCGCTTGCGCCGGGTGAAAGTCTCGCATTGAGTCTCGTCGAGGAAGTGACGGGGCTGGCGTTCACCGCGCAGAACTTCCCGATGCAAGCCAAAGACAGCTACACGTACACAACAACATTGGCTTTGCCTTACAACGCGGTCATCAAGTATCGCTACGTCCGCATCGGCAGCGCGCAGATTGTGGAAGACAGCGCGCTGGATGAAACCATCCGCTATCGTTTGTATTTCGTGGCGGGACAAGCCGAAGTGAAAGACATCGTGGGCAGTTGGAGCGACAAGACGTACGTGCGCCCAACAGGGAGCATTCAGGGCCGCGTATTGAACGTGGACACCGGCGCGCCGATCCCAAGTATTCTGGTGAGCGCGGGCGGTGAACAGTCTTTCACGGATTCTGCCGGGCGCTTCGATCTCGAGGGACTTCCAAGCGGCACACACAACCTCGTGGCCTATTCGCTCGATGGAATGTATCAGCCGTTCCAACAGGGCGCGACCGTCGCTGAGAATTTGAGCACCGGCGTAGAAGTTCATCTCAAAGCCGCGTCGCTGGCGCATATCACGTTTACCGTCAGCGCGCCGAGCGACGTGCAGGGCGCGCCGATTCGTATCGCGGGTAATTTGCTCGAACTCGGCAACACCTTCGCCGATTTGCGCGGCGGCCTGAGCACAATCGCGGATCGAATGCCGATCATGGCGCTTCAACCCGATGGACGTTACAGCGCGACTCTCACTCTGCCGGTCGGCGCGTATGTGCAATACAAATACACATTGGGTGACGGCTTCTGGAACGCGGAGCACAAAGCCAACGGCGAGTTCCAGTTGCGGGAACTGCTCGTCCCCGCGCAGGACACCGTCATTCAAGATCAAGTTGAAACGTGGCAGGCGGGAACATCATCGCCGATTCTGTTTGAAGTCACCGTCCCGCCCACCACACAACCCAGCGATCTCATTTATATTCAATTCAATCCATACGGCTGGACGGAGCCGATTCCGATGTGGCCGATGGGCAATAATCATTGGGCGTATAAATTGTATGGCCCGCTCAACATGCTCGGCACCTTCCATTATCGCTATTGCCGCGACGGTCAATGCGGGAGCGCGGACGATACCGCCACCGCGGGCGATTCGGTGCGCGGCCGCGAAATCGCGACCAGCATCGTGGGTCAGGATATTCAAGACTCTGTGACAGGCTGGACCTGGCTCAGTGATTTGGAGCCGAACACATTGGTTGGCTCGATCATCAACCCGCGTCAAGCCGGATTTATGAGCGGAGTCGAGTTTCAGTCAGCGTATCAACCCAATTGGCCGAACTACAATCCGCAGGCCGTTCAAAATGTGCAAGCCCTCGGCGCGAACTGGGCCATCTACACTCCGAGTTGGACCTACAATCGCGCCGCGCCGCTGGAATTTGGAATCAATCCGGGCGTTGATCCGTTTTGGATCGACTCAGGCTTGATGGTCAGTGAAGCGCGCGCCGCCAATTTGAATGTGGCCCTCTTCCCCATTCCACGCTTCAATTCATCACCTGATGATTTTTGGAAGAGCGCGCCGCGTGACGCGGCCTGGTGGCAAAACTGGTTCGAACATTATCGCGCCTTTGCGGTCAACTACGCGGACCTGGTAGCGCAATCCGGCGCGCAGGCCTTGATCCTCGGCGGAGATTGGATCGGCCCGGCCCTGCCGAATGGCACATTGACCGACGGCTCCGCCTCGGGGGTCCCGACCGATGCTGAGGCGCGTTGGGCCGCCATCATCGCGGAAGTGCGTCAGCATTTCGGCGGCAAAGTCCTATGGGCTTTGCCATACACGCCGGGCAAATTGCAAACCTCGATCAACTTCCTGCAAAACACGGACGGCATTTATTTGCTGTGGAACGCGCCGCTGGCGAGTCAACCTGGCGCATCCAAAACGGACATGGCCAACAAAGCCGGACAATTGCTGGATAACGAAGTCTCGGCTCTGCCATCTATTTTGAACAAACCCATCATCATCGCGCTCGCCTATCCATCTGCGACCGGATCATCCACCGGATGCCTGAGCGATGGGCGCGGCGGCTGCCTCGATTGGAGCGCGCTCAATCAGCCCAACAACCCGGGCAGTGTTCAACTGGATTTGCAGGGTCAGGCGGATTTGTATGAAGCCATGCTGAACGCCATCAACACGCGGCCCTGGGTGGGAGGCATCGTCAGCCGCGGCTATTATCCGCCGGCCATGTTGCAGGATAAGTCCGCGTCCGTGCACGGCAAGCCCGCCGCGGATTTGCTATGGTACTGGTTCCCGAGGTTGACGGGTGTGGTGAAGTGAGTGCGCGGGTGCGTCGCACCAAGCAAAGCGGAAAGGCTCATGATTCGACCAAGCCCCCTTAACCGGACGCTTCAACCCGTAAGGTGCGACGCACTATGGCCGCTTTAAAAATTGAGTGTTGTATAATTGAAGCGTGAGGTGAGCAATGACCACTTCAACACAAACTGCTCTGAAATATGATGCCGAAGTCAATCGGGATGGACGGGTTGAGTTAACTGTTCCATTTCCTCCAGGCGCGCACGTTACCGTTTTCGTTCTCGAGGCTGGAGAGACGTTCAGCGATTTACTCAAAGCGGCTGAAAGTTCCCTCGACTTCTGGAACAACTCAATGGACGACGAGGATTGGAACAATGCCTGATCAGGGGGATATTCTGCTCGTTCCAATTCCGTTCACTGACCTTACTTCGCAAAAGCGGCGGCCTGTCATCGTCATTTCCAACAATTCCTACAACCAGAAAACCACCGATATCATCGTAGTGGCAATGACTTCCAACCCTGCAGAGGCCGAGTACAGTTTCACCATTACTTCATCCGATTTGGAAAAGGGAACACTGAATCACCCGGGGCAAAGTTCGCGTCGACAAAATCTACACACTTTCCCAGGCCATTGTGGTCAAAACCTTTGGACGGGTTAATGGGAAGACGCTTGACCATATTCGGCAAGTCTTACAGGATTTGACATCAAAGAAACGATGATGACTTTGCCTATAAAGTTCATCTACGGCGCGCAGGTCCCCTCTCCCTTTTTGGGAGAGGGCTGGGGTGAGGGCCAGGAAAGCCCGCCGCGGATTTACTGTGGTATTGGTTCCCGAGGCTGACGGGAATGGTGAAGTGATGTAGCCGGGGCAAAGAAAGAAGTAGGTGCATACGCCAATTTGATACAACAGAAGAGTAGCGAAAATCCATTACTTGACTAATTTTTCTTGCGGTGTACAATGAACAATCATTGAACACGGAGGATAAGAATGGGCAACCTTGATCTGTTATTAGATGCTGCAAGTCTAGCTACAGAACTTACAATGGTTGGGCAACTCAATGAGATGCGTCAACGAGGCGCGGCGCAAGCGGCTGTGCAACAAATATTGGCGGCTCTGCGGAACGAGATTTTCAAGTTCAGTGAAGCTTCAAAGAATATCTTGGCGACTGAGGAACAAAACCAAAAGATCGCCGCAGGCGCGATGCGTTTGCTGGAATATCGATTATATGATAGCGGCATTTCGCCTGATTGGTTTTTTGAGCTAGGGGATAAAGAATACGTATCCAATACTTTTCGCACAATTGAAAGTAATGCACAACGCTTAATCAATAGCCTCCGACCCGAGGATAAAACAGAGGTCGAAAACGTTGCCCGAAAGGTTTCTCGACTTAACGACTACAATTACTATTTAGCGAATTACTCGAAATTTATTGAATATCGCCTTGCGTTTCCAAAATCAAAAGGACTCGGAAATGGTTCCGGCGTTTGTGGATGTTTATTTCTTGCGAGTGCAGGTTTTAGTGGAATGTTGTTGCTTTCGATGGCTGGCGGTGTGTTACAAAGTTCGGAAGCCGGCGTTGCAGGCGTAGGATTGACGCTCCTGCTTGTTGGAGCGGTAGTTGTTAGTGTCCCATTTTTCATTGGATCGGCTCTTACCTACTTTGGTTTTCGTGGCGGTTCTGCAAAGTCAATTGTTGGAAGAATAGGTAAAGAATTGTCCGTAAACTTGATGACGAAACTCGACAACGAATTTCAGGGTAATCTTCAAGAAGTGCAACGATTGCGCGATGAAGCACAAGAATTAGCGAAGCAATTCTTCGGCGGAAGTCCGTTACTAAATCCAAACTAGCGTCTGGCCTGCAGTTCAATTGAGGGAGAAGGCAAAATGACAAGAACACATGCATTCAAGATCACATTCATAGCAATATTGGTGCTCTTCGGGTTGGCTTGTAAGGCGATCTCTATTGCGTCACCATTTTCAACATCTACACCTTCAATAACTCCCTCCCCTACCCAAGTTAGTCCTCCACCGGAAGGATGGATTGCATTCGTAAACAAGAATAATGTATGGCTTATCCACCCCGATGGAAGTGGCCTAAAACAGATCACTACAAACCCAATCCCAACTGAAAACAGCTACGGTAATGACATAAACATTAAGTGGTCTCCTGACGGACAAAAACTTGCATTTAGTCAGGACAACCGCATTTATCTGTTAGATGCCGCGACATTTATAACCACGCTCTTAGTTGATGATTCTTCGGGTGGTTTTGACTGGTCTTTAACAGGAACGAAGATCATATATGATACTTCGACGACCAAATCGGATCCTTGGACTAATCACGGTTTGTGGACAATCAACTTAGAGACTGGGAAAAAACGACAGGTCGTGCCTCCAAGTAATTATTTCAGCCCTGATTTGTCATCAGAGGATAGCCACGTTTTGGCCGAATTTGCCGCGTGGGAGCCAGCCGGATACGGCATAATTGATTTGGCGACCGGTAATTCGGTTCAAGTTCCACAAAATGTAATGGGGGGAGGCGGCATGGGCAATTGCGAGTGGGCACCAACCGAATTGATAGTCGCATGTGCGACATTTACAGATGAAACCCCTCGTAAAACGGAATTGCGTTTGATAGATGTAAACGGGCAAATTCAGAAGAGGTTAGTGTTGCCCGAGGAACTAGGAGTGCCTAGGGTCAAATGGGCTCCTGACGGCCAAAGATTGGCAATGGTATATCATACCGGGGACCTAGGTGGCAGCAACCAAAAAAGTACATTCGCGTGGCATACTAAGATACTTTCGTTAACAACGGATCAATTCGGTACATACAGCGATGGATGGACATCAGACTGGTCGCCAGATGGCCGGTGGATAGTAGTAACTTGGCCCGACACGAGCGATAGTATACTCATGATGGTCGTTAACTCAAACTCAGGAGAGGCAACTCCCCTAACAGAAGGTCTCTATCCCACCTGGCAACCATCCAAAGATGTAACAGAGGCGGTGCCCGTTCCCAGCTCACAAGAAAATTCCGGACAGGCAACTGCTTCTTCATCTCCTCAATTGCTTTGCACGGATGTCTATATTACAGCCAATCACACACCGAACGGAGATTATCTTCAAATATGTGCTAATACTCAAAAATATGAAATTGGTCCTGTGGAGAAGGGAGCCTATGCAGTAGGGCCTAACAAAAAGTTCTTTGTTTACGCGACCAATAGTGGTAATGTTTACGCGGCGCGTATTGGAGATACAAAACTGACATTGATCGGCAATGTGAAAGACTTCTCCATCATTCGCAGAGGGGAAGCCCCTCAATATGAGTTCGAATTCCTTGGCGATAACCCTTATACAGTCCAAATACGCGATCTCATTTTGAAGCAAAATAAAACGTTGCCTGTTCCTCATTACATTACTGCCTCAAACTAGCGGGGAAAAAGATGGGCAACAAGCGCCGAAGAAAATCAGTACAACGAGATGATGAAATGAAAAAGGAATACAATTTTTCCGTTGCAGAACGCGGCAAGTTTTACCGTGCAGATGCAGAGTTTCATTTTCCGATTTACCTTGACCCTGACGTCAACGACTTCCTGACACATCTAGCCGAACAGCGAAAAATCGCGGTTCAGGATCTGGTGAATGAGTTGTTACGGGCGGACGTGAATATTATCCAAAGTGCAAAAAGTTAACAATAAGGGCGACCCAATGGGTCGCCCTTATTTATTTTTGAAACACCATATATTTTGAATTTTCATAAACCAATAAATATCGCCCATCGTTCGCGAACGAATCCAGAAGATTTTTCGTCCGGTCGGATTTCTCGATCATCACATGGGTGAATCCCAATCCGTTTTCAGCAGACCAGTTTTCCACGCACATTACATCGTCACACTTTTGCAGAAGAATCATCGCATCCAGCCGCGGGAAGAAATTCTCGCCCAACGTCCATTCGAGTCCCTGCATGGTCGTCTGACTACGACGATCCGTCAGCGCCGGGAACCACTCCTGAATCGGGTCGGTCATGATGCCGCTGTTGCGCGTCAGGATGAAGAACTGACTGCCCGCGAGCGTGTTTTGTCTCACCCACTCCATTGCTTCCTGCGGGAGCGGCGGTTTGAGGCTGGTGTTCGCCAGGGAAAAATCAAACAAGACTCCCATCACGAAAAAATATAAAACAACCACAAACAATCCAACGGTCAACCAGCCGCGTTGAGTGAAGTCGCGCGGCGTGATGGCGCGGCCCATCTTTTGTTGAATCCACTCCAACAACGCGGGCAGGGCTTCGGTCACGGCCAGCGCGATCAACAAGCAGGATGGAAAATACGAAATCCCACCCGCACTGCGCGGCTCGACAAAATAAGGCAGGAGCACCCACGCGACCAAAAAGAATTGTCGCTTTGCCAGGCCCCAAATGACTCCAATGATTCGCAGAAAACCAAATAGTGTGAACAGCGCCGCAGGCCCGAAGAAAGCCGCGAGCAACATGCTCAACTGAGATTCGCTGTACGCGCCCGTGCGAACCACGGATAGAAACGGCGCGGGGCCGTGATATGCCAGCACACTCCCCCACCACGGCGCGGTGAGAAGAATTGCTATGAGCGCTATCAAAAATGCGTGGAAGGTTTTCTTCCATGTGCGACCATAAAAAATCCACACCAGCGCGCAACTGACCGTGGTGGCGAGACTAATCTCCGGGTGACTCAACACAGCCAGCGAACAAAACAATCCCGTCAGCAAAATGGATTTCCATGTCCCATGTTGAAAGAGCCGATAAACCGAATAGATCGAAAGGATAAAAAAGAGAACGCCAAACGAACGCGTCAGCCCGCCGCCCATGATTTGCCAATCATAATTGCCGATGGTCAGCGCGAAGAAGAGAGTCGCCACTGCGCCGCGGGCGCGGTCTGCGAGCAGGGCGCTGGCGAAGAGATAAAAGACAGCAATTGAAGCGATGCTGACGAAGATGGGAAGCCAATGCAAAATTGTCAGTTCTGAAATTCCAAACAAACTCAAGAGGCCCGCCACGTAAAATCCAAGCGGAGGATAGGCAAAGGGAATTTGCGAATTGTTATAGGTGGTGAAGGCCGGGAGGATAAATCCGTTGGCGCGCAGGTCGCGGATCATGCTGAACAACATGCCCCCGTCGTTAATCGGGAACCCGCTCAAAAGTCCGGGAAAGATGCGCAGGATCAGGCCGAAGGTCAACGCCAGGCCGAAGAGCAATGTCGCCCACTCGTTGCGCGTCAATATTTTCTTTGTCAACATCGAAAACATTCTACCATCGAAGGGGAAGAAAGCAATACGTTAATCACCACAAAGGCGCAAAGGGCACAGAGATTCCTTTGCGCTCACAAAGAAGAACTTTGTGATCTCTGTGTCTTTGTGGTGAAATTTTTCAGTGAACCATAAAATCAGGACTATAATCACAAAAACTTCGCACCGGAGGAGACATGAAAAAGTTCGGAAAGATTCTGGGACGCATTTTGATCGGGGTGGTCATCATCGCCCTCCTGCTCGCCGCAGGCGGCTTGTTCTACTTCAAGAGTTATCTGCCCAATACAGTCGCCAAGCAATCCTTCCCGCAAATTGACGGCGAGATTCATCTGCAGGGCCTGGATGGCCCGGTGGATGTGTATCGCGACAATATGGGCATCCCGCACATTTATGCATCCACACAACACGATATGTTTTTCGCGCAAGGCTACGTCCACGCGCAGGATCGCTTCTGGCAAATGGACGCCTGGCGGCACATCGGGTCGGGCACGCTCTCTGAAATGTTCGGCAGTGGTCAGGTCGAGACCGACGCGTTTCTTCGCACGCTCGGATGGAAACAAACCGCGCAGGCGGAATGGGATGGCATGGGCGATGAGTCGCGATCCATTCTTCAAGCCTACACCGATGGCGTGAACGCCTACCTCAAAGATCACGACGGCACCGCGCTCAGTCTCGAATATGCGGTGCTCGGTTTGCTCAGCCCCGATTACAAAATCGCGCCGTGGACTCCGGTCAACAGCCTCACGTGGGGCAAAGCCATGGCCTGGGATTTGCGCGGCAACATGGGCGAAGAAATCGAGCGCGCCGTTTTGCTCAAAACGCTCACACCTCAACAAGTGGATCAACTCTTCCCGCCGTATCCATCTGATCATCCTGTGATCGTGAATCAACTTGCGACTGAACCGACGGGAAGCGCGCCGACTCAGTCTATTGGACTCGACATCCCCACTGAGACTCTCACCGCTCTTCAGCACAACGCTTCTCTTCTGGACCTCGCGCTGGGTCCGCAAGGCGATGGAATCGGATCCAACTCCTGGGCTGTTTCCGGCTCGCGCACGACGACGGGTCAGCCCATCCTCGCCAACGATCCGCATCTTTCGATTCAGATGCCTTCGATCTGGTATCAAGTGGACATGCACTGCCAGCCGAAGAGCGCCGATTGCAATCTCGAAGTGGCGGGCTTCTCGTTCGCGGGCGTGCCCGGCGTCATCATCGGCCACAACGACAAGATCGCCTGGGGCTTCACCAACGTCGGGCCAGATGTGATGGACTTGTTCATCGAAAAAGTGAATCCGGATAACCCCAATCAATACGAAGCGGACGGCAAATGGGTGGACTTTGAAACCCGCACCGAAACCATCAACGTGGTCGGCGGCGATCCGGTCACCATCACCGTGCGCTCGACACGGCATGGCCCGGTCATTTCTGAAACATATGGCCCGCTGAAAGACGAAAACACCGACAAAGCCAAAGACTTTGAAGCTTTCAAAGACCGCGCCGGAATCGAATTGCCCGAACATTACGTCGTCGCGCTGGCATGGACAGCGTTGAAACCCTCCAGTCCATTCGAAGCCATCTGGGGATTCGACAAAGCCCAAAACTGGGACGACTTCCGCACCGCGGCGCGCGCCTTCCACGTCCCCGCGCAGAATCTTTTACATGCCGATACGTCCGGTAACATCGGCTATCAAATGCCCGGCGATGTGCCCATCCGCAAGAAAGGCGATGGCCGCTTCCCCGTCCCAGGCTGGACCGGCGAATACGACTGGGTCGGTTATATTCCGTTCGACCAACTGCCTTACGCGTTCAATCCACCCGAGGGCTACATCGCGACGGCCAATAATCAGGTCCCGCCTTCAGGGTATCCATATCTCATCACCGCCGATTGGGATTATGGTTTCCGCGCCAACCGCATTGTGGACCTGATCAAGAACGCGCCCGGCAAAATTGACATTGCCTACATCCAATCCATGCAAGGCGATCTGTTCGACGCGAACGGCCCGGTCTTCGTGCCGTATGTGATGAAACTGGACACGAGCAAATTCAGCGCGAATGAAACTGCCGCGTACAATCTGCTCAAAGATTGGAACTTCCAGGCTCGCGCGGATTCAGGCGGCGCGGCAGTGTTCGAGGCCTTTTGGCGTCACTTCCTGCAAAACACATTCAATGATGATTTACCCAAACGTTATTGGCCGGATGGCGGCTCGCGCTGGAACGAAGTCATGCGCGAGATGATCAAGAATCCCAACGATCCGCTTTGGGATGATAAATCTACGACAGACGTGGTCGAGACTCTGGATGACATGGTTGCCAAATCTTTTGCAGATGCAGTCAGGGAACTAGAATCGTCATATGGCAAAGACCCCGCCAAATGGAATTGGGGCGACATGCACGCCGCGACTTTCCGCAATCAGACGTTGGGCAAATCCGGCGTGGGCTTGATCGAAGACTTGTTCAACCGCGGCCCGTTCCCGGTCGGAGGCGGCGAAGCGATTGTGGATGCAACAGGCTGGTCTGTGATTGATGGCTATGAGACCAACTGGCTCCCGTCCATGCGCATGATCGTGGACATGAGCAACTTGAACAACTCGGTCACGGTCCACACTACGGGCGAGTCCGGTCACGCATATCATCCGCATTATGCAGATATGTCGCCGCTGTGGGCGAATATCAAATATTATCCAATGCTGTGGGATCAGAAGGCTGTGGCTTCGCAGGCCGAAGGGCATTTGCAGTTACTGCCGTAACGTCTGGCCCGCAACGACAAAAGCAAAAAACTTCCGAAGCCGTTTTGACTTCGGAAGTTTTCTTTTACGGGATCACCAGCACTTGCCCGACTGAAATTTTATTTGGATCGGCCAGATTATTCGCCGAGACAATGGCCGGAACGGTCGTTCCAAACTTGACGGCAATGATGGACAAATTATCCCCAGCCTTGACGGCGTACGTTTTCTTCGGTGCGGACGCAGTTCCGCTTCCTGTCATGGACCCGGAACCGGTTCCGCTTTCCTGCGGTATCGCCACTGGGGCCGGAACCGTTAATTTATCGCCTGTCTTCAGCAGTTGCGGGTTGGCGCTGACCAGTTCGCGCACGGTCACGCCATATTTATTCGCAATGGATTCAAAAGAATCTCCCGCGGCCACAGTGTGCGCCTTCGGGGTTTGATCCGCCGCTTGAACGCCCGCGAATTTATATAAATCATCCAGCGTGCCGTTGAACACATCCAAGTCTACTTTGGCATTGATGCCGTTAAGCTGACCGTGCTGGCTATACTGCCAGACCGTCCACTTGAACCAGCCGCGCGGCATCAACGGCGACATGCCATCCGTGTATTGATTCGGGTACCACGCCAGCCATAGCGGATAATCTTTTGTCCACGCGGGAGGGCCTCCGCCCAACTCGGAGAAATTTGTCTCGAGAAATGAGACGCTGGAATAAACAAACGGCTTCCGGCCAAAGGCCTGCTCGATCGCGTCGAACCAGATCTTGGCCTTGGCGATGATCTTATCCCGCGCTACTCCATCAGTGACTTCCAGGTCAAGCGCGTGCGGAAGTTCGCCATTATCGTCCATGGCCTTGACGACGCCGATGAAACGATCTGCCTGTTTCTTTGGGTCTTGATTTGGGTGAAAATAACAATAAGCCCCGCGCAAAAGCCCCGCCGTTTTCGCGCCCGTCCAATGATCGTTGAAGGTTGGGTCGGTATAACCTTCCCCCTCCGATGCTTTGATCAAAACAAAGCGCTGTCCGGTTGCACGGACTTTGGGCCAATCAATTCCAGATTGCCAATATGAAATATCTAGCCCCGGCACATTTGACATGATTCCTCCAAGTTGGCTGAATTGGTAAACACAACGCCCAAAGGGTAGCACAGATTATTGGCAAAGGCAATGGGCATCAAACGTGTTTCCATCTCACGTTCAGCGTGCGGCGATTCGATTTGCTTGCAAAGCACCGGTAAAGTTTTTAAGAAAGGCGTAGGTTAATCTTCCTCTTCCCCCGCCCTTCCGAAATATGGTATAAGATTTTTGCCCTGCGGTGTTCGAGATATTGCATTCCCGGTTTTGAGCCAACACTCACCGTAAGGACCTTCATCTTTCAGAAATCACGCGATAGGCCTGAGCCAAGGCGGCGTTTCTGGGTCGAGGTCCACCTGCGCAAGCAGGTTCAAAACTTTGCAATACACGGCACGTGCGGGGTATCGTTTATAAAAACTGGCAGGCCTTGTTGAACCTGCCAGTTTTTATTTAAGGCGCCTGATGGATTGCAATCGCTTCGCGCAGACCCGATTCGATCGCCCCTTGAATCCACGCGTGATACAACGACGCGTGTTCCCCCGCAAAATGGATACGCCCTTCCGGCGCGATGATCTGCTCGTGCAATAACGTTTGTTGCTCAGGATCGAACAACGCAAACGCACCGCCCGCGAATTCATCGTCGTGCCACATCCACGACGCGCCGACTTCGAACTCCTGCGTGACCTGCGGATGAATTTGCGCCACATCTTCCAGCGCCTGCTCGATACGATCACGATGGAAGAGCGACCCCCAACGTTGAGCGTCCTCCGACCATGTGTAACTGGCAAGGATCACGCCGCGACCCGTTTCGCGTCCGTGATCAGGATAATAAAGATTGCGGATCGGCAAATCGGTCAGTGTCCCGCCGCCGAAGATGCCATCGTCTTCTTCCCAGAAACGGCGCTTGCATTGGAAAAGAATCTTGGCCGAGGCATCATAGTGCAATTGCCGGATGGCGCGCTGTTTCGCCCGCGTAAACGGCTTCAGCACTTCAACATGCCGTAGAACAGGAAATGGAACCGTGATGATGGCATAGTCGCCGGTTTCTTTGAAGCGGCCGGCGTGAGTTTGATAATGGATGGTCACGTCCGTTGGCGATTGATCCATGGCGATCATCTTGGCGCCGAAGCGAATGTTCTCTTTTAATTCCGGCAGGAAGGCGTGCGGCAGGCGATCCGTCCCGCCCTGGATTTCGAGCATGTTAGTGTAGTAATTACCCGAGTCTTCGCGGAAGAGTTCGAGGAAGGAGGAATTCATCACCGCTTCTTGATTCGCCAGCAGGCCGTACATCTCAATCATGCCTTCCGACCAGCCGTTCAATTCGAGGAACTCGCGCGTCGAATATTGGTCATATTTGGCGACGATTTCATCCCAGGCGACATCGCCGTCTTTCTCGAGCATATCCAGCAAAGGCTGGATGGCTTTCATGTACATCTGTCCAGCGGTGATTCCTTTTTCATGTTCTCCAACGTCGAAACCAAGCAGAGACGGATTGGCATTCGCCTCGGAGGCGCGGAACTTCCGGCCACCGATGTAATAATATGCGTTGGGATTGTCCATCGTGAAATCATTAGTCAAAAGACCGAATTTCTCGATGTATTCGAGAGTCAGTTTGTGGGCGCGTGGGATGCGCATCGCGCCGACCTCTGCGTACAAACCCTCCGTGAAAGGCTGTCGCAGAGTGTAGACGCGTCCACCGACGCGCTGTTGGGCCTCAAGAATGACCGGGATGTGGCCGGCGCGTTTTAATTCGTAGCCCGCTACAAGTCCCGCCATGCCCGCCCCCACGATGACCACCTTCTTTGGCTTGCCATCCTTGAATTTGGATTTGATCCCTTTGCGGATGACATCCAGATAATCCTGAATCGAATGCGCAGACTTCATGAAAGCCTCCTTCTGAATTTGACCAATCTTATCCGAGAATCGCACGCTTACAAATCACCTGTTTTTCCTGCTTTGTTGTCTTGACGAATCCCGCAAGGCGCGGGTAAAATCACGCCCAGTTAAAAATTGAATACTGGAGAATAAGCGGCTGGGTCCTGGTTCATCAGGATCACGAGGTGGAGGTTCCGTCCCGCGAGGGACGCGCTAACTGCCCTCGCCCCACCCTCTCCCAAAATGGGAGAGGGAGTGAGAGCGGAAAAATCGGATTGATCAGCGGATGCCTCCGGAGCCACATCACTGGCTCCCTTCTCCCTTCCAGAGAAAGCGCAGGAGCAACGGTTTAAAAAAACCCTGTTGCTCGCCATCGAAAACCACATGGCAACATGTGGAACAAGATGAGCGCAGTGACACAGGCACAGGTTTATGGATTGCCTGTTGAGCGTTTATGGAAGGGCTGTTTTGTTTAAATGGCAGGTTCTCATTTAACAGGCATGCCCGCACATGCCTGTTTTGTTTTTAATGGCCAAGGAGAAAACATGATCGCGAGAATGTGGCACGGGCGCGTTCCAACGTCAAAAGCGAAAGAGTATCGCGAGTTCACAAATGGACGCGCCATTCCTGATTATCAATCGGTCGAGGGCAATTTAAGCGTGTACGTTCTCGAACGACAGGAGGGCGACGTGACGCACTTCATGACGCTCACATTTTGGGAAAGCCTGGAAGCGATCAAAGGTTTCGCCGGACAGAATGTGAATGCCGCTAAATATTATCCCGAGGATAAAGATTTTCTGCTGGAATTCGAGCCTACAGTCGTTCATTATGAAGTGGTTGGCCAGTCTGCCATCACCCCTCGCCCCTCTCCCAACATGGGAGAAGGAAGCAAATGAGCAAGAATCGGGTCGCTTGGACGCGGAGAGATTCATAAAATAAGGCCAATAGAAAGGAGAATTTTATGAATACTTCTCTCACCGATTTCAAAGAACTCTCGGAAGATTACCTGCGCATCGAGCAGGCGATCCTGTACCTTGAAAATCATCATAAAGACCAGCCGGGTTTGGAAGAGATCGCGGCCAGCGTTGGGTTGAGCGAGTTCCACTTTCAGCGGATTTTCACACGGTGGGCGGGCATCAGCCCAAAACGATTCCTGCAATTTTTGACGAAAGAAAACGCGAAGGATTTGCTGGACAAGTCTGAAAATCTGCTGGACACCACGCTTCAAGTCGGACTTTCGAGTCTGGGACGCCTCCACGAGCTTTTCGTCACCACTGAGGCCGTTACACCGGGCGAATACAAATCCCGCGGCGCAGGCCTGACCATCCGCTACGGCCTCCACCCGACTCCATTTGGCAAATGCCTGATCGGCGTAACAGAGCGCGGCATCTGTCATCTGGGTTTTGTGCAGACCAACGAGGGCGAGGCAATCGACGCGCTGGTTGCCGATTGGAAAGAAGCAAAGATGATCGAAGACCATCGCTCCACTGCCTCGCTGGTCGCACCGATCTTTTTGCTGAACGCGCGTGAGCAAACTCCATTGCACCTGCATTTGCGCGGGACAAACTTTCAGTTGAAAGTGTGGGAAGCCCTGCTCAACGTCCCAACCGGTACGGTGACCACGTACCAGCGCATCGCGGCGCAGATCGGCCAACCGACCGCTTCACGCGCAGTCGGCGCCGCGGTTGGACACAACCCCATCGCAGTGTTGATCCCGTGCCATCGAGTGATCCGCTCATTGGGCGAGTTCGGAAATTATCGGTACGGCGCGCCGCGCAAGATGGCCCTGCTGGGCTGGGAACAGGCGGCCCTCACCCCCAACCTCTCCCCCAAATAGGGAGAGAGGAATCATGGAGAAAAATGAAAACAAAAATTTGGACAGCGTTAATTGCACTTTATATCGTTTGGGGTTCGACATACCTCGCGATTCGATTCGCGGTGGAAACCATCCCGCCGTTTCTTCATGCCGGGATTCGCTTCCTCGTCTCGGGTTTGATTTTGGTCATCTGGCAACGCGCCTCGGGCCAGCCTCTGCCCACACGCAGGCAATGGCTCTCGCTCAGTATCGTCGGCATCCTGCTTTTGCTGGGCGGCAACGGCATGGTCGGCTGGGCAGAACAGACGATTCCCTCCGGCATCGCCGCGCTCATTATCGGTTCCATGCCAATCTTCCTCGTGCTGATCGAAGCGCTGAGACCCGGCGGAGTCAAACCAACCTGGCAGGCCATCATGGGTCTCGTGACCGGCTTCGTCGGAATCTACTTGCTGGTCGGTCCATCGGAGATCGCGGGCGGAGAAACCCGCTTCAACTTAATTGGAATCATCGCGTTGCTGTTCGCGTGTTTGTCCTGGTCCATCGGTTCGATCTACAGCCGCGGCGCAGGCCTGCCCAAATCCACGCTGATGAGCACGGGCGCGGAAATGCTGGTCGGCAGTCTGGGACTCTTCGTCGTGTCGGTTGCATCGGGCGAGTTGAAAGGATGGAACCCCGCAATGGTTTCCACACAGTCCTGGCTGGGATTGATCTATTTGATCTTTGTCGGTTCACTGATCGGCTTTGTATCCTATGGCTGGCTTTTACAAAATGCGCCCATCTCTTTGGTCGCGACGTACGCGTATGTCAACCCGATTGTCGCGGTCTTGCTCGGTAGTTGGCTGGCATCTGAACCGCTGGAGCCGCGCACGTGGCTGGCAACGGTCATCATCATCGGGTCGGTGGTCTTTATCAATAGCGCGCGCAAGCCCAGGGTTCGCCCTGAGCCGGTCGAAGGGTCCGAGAAAGAAGCGGAGCCGCTTGTCTCAGAAATCGGCGATTAAACGGAGTCCACTGTCTGCGTGACGGACGCAGTTGGAAAAATCAAAATCATAAAAGGAGAGAAGCAATGGACGGAAAAGATTTAATTGCACGTGTCAAAGAAGACAACGTCAAGTTCATCTCTCTGCAGTTCTCGGATGTGACCGGGGCTGTGAAGAGCGTGGACATGCCGGTGGGCGGCCTGCAAGGCGCGCTGGATGACGGCGTGTGGTTCGACGGCTCATCGGTGGAAGGTTTCGCGCGCATTCAGGAAAGCGACATGTTGTTGCGGCTCGATCCTGACACGTACGCGGTCCTGCCGTGGAGTTCGCCAGAGTCGCGCCGCGCTCGAATCTTCTGCGACATCTTCACACCGAAAGGCGATCCATTTGAAGGCGATCCGCGCGGGACCTTGAAGCGTCAGCTCGCCAAATTGGAATCGCGCGGCTGGATCTACAACGTCGGGCCGGAGCCGGAGTTCTTCCTGTTCAAAGGGCCGAATGGCAATGGCGTTCATCCCGTGCCGCACGACAGCGGCGGTTATTTTGATTTTTCATCCTTCGACGAAGCGGTCGTTGTGCGCACCGCGCTGATGGACGCACTCGATAGCATGGGCCTCGAAGTGGAAGTGGGGCATCATGAAGTGGCGCTCGGCCAGCATGAAATTGACTTCCGCTTTGCGAACGCGCTCAAGACCGCCGACAATGTTTTGACGTTGAAGTACACGGTCAAGGCCATCGCCGCGCAACATGGATTGACCGCTTCGTTCATGCCCAAGCCGGTCTTTGGCATCAACGGCTCGGGGATGCACTGCCATCAGTCATTATCCGATAAGAGCGGCAGGAACGTGTTCTTCGACGCGAAGGACGAAGTCCATCTTTCGAAGACGGCGTACTCGTTCATCGCGGGACAACTGGCGCACGCGCGCGCACTGGCCGCGGTCGTGGCTCCAACCGTCAACTCATACAAACGCCTCGTGCCCGGATACGAAGCGCCGGTGTACATCGGTTGGGCGCAACAGAATCGCTCGGCGTTGATCCGCATTCCGCGCTACACCGAAGGCCGCGACAAGGCTGTGCGCGCTGAACTGCGCTTCCCCGATCCATCCTCGAATCCGTACCTGGCCTTCACGGTCATGCTGGCTGCCGCGCTGGATGGAATTGAAAAGAACCTGGAAGCGCCCAAGCCGCTCAACAATATCAACCTGTATCATTTGGATGCAGAGGAACGCCAGAAACTGGGCGTCAAGGAATTGCCCGGTTCGCTGGCCGAAGCGTTGACGGAACTTTCCAAAGATGAAGTGGTCAAGTCCGCGCTGGGCGCGACCACCTACGAGGCCTTCGTCAATGCCAAGTGGCAGGAATGGGACGACTTCCGCATGCGCGTCAGCGATTACGAGATCGAGAGATATTTGGAGACGGCGTAGTCAGCGGTTAGCAATCAGCCGTTAGCAGGACCCTCCGTCCGCATAGCGGACACCTCCCCCAAATACCAAAGGTATTTGGGGGAGGACATAGGCGGGGATGATTTCGGGAAGGTGCCGCGCCGGCGGAGGGGCGAACAGCGGGGGTTATGTTTTTACCTGTTGCCCATCGAGGACTGAGAGCGTATAATTTATATATAAGATGTTATGCGGAATGATTCCGCATAAGACACCGTTGGGCTGCTGGTTGGATGAAGAAGTAAGTAACAAATGAATAAAATCATTTACCTCGACACAAATATATTTCTTCATTATCAGCCATTTACCCAAATAAATTGGCTGGAAATCGTAAAAGCGGAATCTGTAACCATTGTTATTCCGCCTATTACTCTTCGCGAGTTAAACAACCATAAAGACTCTCATTCCCGTGTTCAAGTAAAGAAAAGGGCAAGCGAAACCATCAAGAAACTTTCAGGGCTTTTAGATACTGGTAAAACAGCAAAAATAGCAGAAGGTGTATTTGTTTTCTTTGAAGACCGAGATTCCACAATTGATTTTGCGGCTCATCAATTAAATTTCAATATTCAAGATGACCAACTAATAGCCAGCATTCTTTTGAATAAGCAAGAAGCACCAGAACAACATCTGGTTCTTGTAACATCCGATTTGGGTCTTGCGCTAGTTGCAAAAGCAGGCAGACAGGGTATTAATACGCAGAAAATGCCCGACAATTTTAGAATCCCTGATGAACCAGACCCAAATGAAAATAAAGTCAAACAACTTGAACAACAAATTCGAGAGTTAAATTCTCGTACCCCAACCCTTTCTTTGGTGTATGAAGATGGGAAGCAACATGCGTCAATTAAGTTGCATCCTCCTACTTCATTGAGCAAATCCGAGATTGAAGCAAAAGTCGCCGAGATAAAAAATAAGTTTCCCAAAAGGCAGAAAGATGGAGCAAGCAAGAAAGCCGACTTACCTGCAAATGCTCTAGAAAGGGCATCTATGATAGCAGCAATGTCGGTAATGAACATGATACCCCAGGAAGAAATCGAAAGATACAATAACGAAGTTGAAAAATATATTCCTGCATACACCAGTTTTATTGCAAGAAGATTGGAATTCGATAATCTAAAAAGAAGAACTTTTAGAGTGGACATTGCATTAGCAAACGATGGCACTACGCCAGCCGAAGATATAGATATTTACATGCATTTTCCCGATGGATTTCAACTCTTAGAAGAAGACGAATTACCAAATCCACCTGAACCTCCTACACCTCCCCAAGAACCAATGACAGAAATGCAGCGACTTGCAAATTCCATGAATTACAATCGAATGGTTCCATCTTCTGTGTTTTTTAATCCGCCTGATGTTTCCCCAAGACTGCCGCAAAATGTATCAAGCCCAAGCATCAAACGAGTTAATAGTTATGAAGTTCATGTTCATGTTCAAAAAATAAAACATAATTTACAAGTGCTTCTTGACCCACTGTTTGTTATTTTCGATAGTTTTGAAAGCGCAAAATCCTTTACTATTGATTATCGGATTTTAGCCGCAAACATTCCTCACGAAGTCACTGGCAATTTACACATTATCATTCAAAAATGATAGCGCAAATTGACAAAAGCAGCCCAACAAAGCGTGCAGTGGATTGGCGGGATTCTGCGCGATTTTCAAGCATTTTTCTGGCTTCGGGTTTTTCCTGCTCTCAGGCATTATCCAAGCCCGCCCGCCAACCACTAACGCAAACCGTTAGGCAACCAACCAGATTGAGCACATTGGAAATCGCAGATGGACAACGAACATAAGGGATAACAAAAAGACTGGAGTAACTCCAGCCTTTTTCTTTGATTGAACTTCGTTCTCACGCGGTAAATGGATTGAAGTCTGTCTCTTTGTCGTAGAAGTCTTCGCTTTCGGCTTTCTTCAACGCGTTGACGACGAGATAGGTCAATGGTGTGGCCAGCGTTTCGTAGGCAGTTTTCAAAAACCACTGCGAGAGGATGGCTTGAATCAATCCACCGGCGGGGATGATGCCCGCGAAGGCCAGCGTGATGAAGACCGCCGAGTCCGCGCCCTCGCCGACGATGGTGGAGGAAATCGTCCGAAGCCATAAAAATCGTCCAGCCGTTTTGATCTTGAGTTTCGCCAACACGAACGAATTAAGAAACTCGCCGATCAAATAGGCGATGAACGAAGCCGCCAAGAGTCGCGGCGTGAATCCGAGGATGGCCTGGTATGCCTGTTGCGCGCTTTCGGGGGTCGCGAATCCGCTCACAGCCCAGAAAGGAGCGGGTTGCAAGCCTCCGCTGATCCAAATCGCAATGACCGCGACGAGGTTGCAGAAGAAGCCGGTCCAAATCACCTGGCGGGCGCGGGCGTATCCATAGACTTCGGTCAGCACGTCGCCGAAGATGTAAGCCACCGGGAAGAGAATCACTGCCGCCGGAACGAACAAGCCGAACAGATTCACCAGTTTGACGGCGATGATGTTCGAGACGACCAGCGTGGTGACGAACAAAGCCGTCACAAACGGAAACCAGCGATAACTGCGCGTTGGAGTCTTCATGCGATCGCTCGCTTGGCCGCGGCGGTCCTGACCTTTTCCGCTTCGACCGTGATACCAATGCCGCCGCGCACATTGAACGCGCCGGTCACTTTGATGTAATGCGGATTCAGCGCCTTGACCAAATCATCCATGATCGTGTTGACGACATGCTCGTGAAAGACGCCTTCATTTCGATACGACCACAAATACAACTTGAACGATTTCGACTCGACCACTTTTTTATCCGGCACGTAATCCACTTTGATCGTCGCGAAATCCGGCTGACCCGTGGCGGGACACAGACAAGTGAACTCGCTGGTTTCGAGAGTCACTTTGTAGTAACGCCCGGGGTTGTGATTGGGAAAGGCCTCCAGTTTCTTGCTCGGCGCGGCTTTGCGCCCAAGCAGGCTCAGGTCTTTCAAATCAGAGGGGGTTGTCATTCATGCTCCTTTGTTTTGTTGAGGCGGGAACTGCGACCGCCGAAATGAATTTGTCCCCCATTTTATCAGGATGACTTATCCAGTCACAGAGAACGCAGAGATTTTCTTTTTATCTTCTCGATGAACTCAGTGATCTCTGTGACAAGAGGATTTTTTAGCTTATCCATTCCCTCCAGCCGCGGTGCGGCGCGTGGACCAAAGCGCGGCCGCGTTGAAAACCAGCCCGGCCAGCAGGGCAATCACATACACCCACGCGAAAGGATTGCTCCAATTCAATGTGGCCGGATAGCGCGCGATCGCGATGAATTGCAAGACTGAAAACGCGGCCAGGCTCCACATCGTGCCCGCTCCGGCGACGCGATCATTTTCCTTTGCCACCAGTCCGCAGGCTGAACCGTACGCGACCAGCCACGCGCTGATGGCGCGACCCGCGAACGCGCCGATCTTCCACGGCCAGAACGCGACCACAGCGTCGGGCACCGCGAACAGTCCGATCCCCGTCAGCAGAAACAAAGCCGCGAGGACGAAGAACCCGCCTCGGGTCCACGCGGGAAGCGGACGCGGTTCCGATGAGTCAACGCGCGGGCTGCGCATCTGGATGATCCATGCCGCGATCAAAAACAGCGGCCCGAAAACATACACGAGGAACCAGACCCATGTCAGGAACACAGTGATGGCATGTGGGCTGTTCCAACTGAATTTATCAAAATAGAGAAACGAGGTGATGCTCATCAAGGTCGTCGCCAGCGCGGACGGCAGAGCGCTGGTACGCGCGCTGGCTCCGGTCTTGTCGCGAGAGACAAAATAAATCGCGAAGAGCGCGGCCCAATAGCCTGCGCCGAGGAACGCGGCAGTCAACGGTAATTGGATCGCCCATGAAAAATATACGTCGGTGTGTTCAGAAAGAACAAACAGCTGAACGCCCGCCACGAAAAGCAGGACCAGCACGGAGACCCCAAAGAAGCCTCGCCAGCGGTCAAACAAAGCACGTACGTTTGCAAACATCATTTTCTCCTTTCCGTCCTCAGCAAAAACCAATGCTATCTTACAATGATTTCAGACTCCCTGGCAAAGATTTTCTTCACCGCGGCTCGCAGGCGCGGCGGATGAATCGTCGAGATTGCAATTCGCTTCGCTTCGAGAAATTCCGCGAAGCGAATCAATCCACGCGCCAGCGCGCTGGCAAAGGCCGCGTCTTTTACCGGCGCGTCGTCTTCATGCCAAAAGCCTTTGATCTCCAACGTCATCGTCGTGCGGTCCAGTTTGGGGTCGAGCCGCGCCACGAGATCGTCGCCGTACAAAATCGGCAGGACATAATATCCCCAACGGCGTTTGTGTGCGGGCACATACACTTCCCATTTGTAATCGAAATCAAAAAGTTTCTTGGCTCTCCCCCGCGCGCTGACAATGTCCAGTGACGAAAGAAGCGTGACTTCATCCAGCGTGGTTGTGTCTTTGGGATTCCAGCCCTTGGGGACTCTTCCTTTTTCGAGCGACTCCAACGCCGGGACATCTTCCGTTAAAACGAGATAGGTTTCGCGTCCTTCCCCGACTCGAACCTGCGCGAACATCCCAGACTCTTTCCACCGCTCCAGCAAACTCTTCATCTCCGCAATCGAATAATTCTCGCGCATGTAATTATGCAGTTCGCCGCGCATATTTCCCTCGCGTTTCATTCCCATGAACGCCACCATCTTGCGCGCAAAATAATTTTCGGCTTCCTCCGCGCCTGCGACATAATCATATTCTTTGGGAGCGATGTTCTCGCGGAAATCATAGACGCGATTGAAGCCGTCGCGATGGTGCATCATCAGTTCGCCGGAGATCCACATGTAATACAACGCGAGCGACGTATCCTTTCGCCCGCGATAATGGTCTGCCACGGCGTTGCCATCCATATCGCGATTCCCCAGCGGGCCGCGCTGACGCAATTCGGCGCGCACCTGCTCAAGCAATTCACCATGATGCACCATGAAGCCGTCAATGCTTTTGGCGTGACTGCGCCGCTCCATGTGCACGCGCCAATACGGCAATTCCCGCATCGGGTAGACAGCCAGCCACCCGCCATAATCGAAGAAAAGCCGATCTTTGTATAAAACTTCATGCAGATATTTGGGCTTGTAATCCAGCACGCGGCTGTGCAAGACAATATCCTGGCTACGCGCAGTGACGTTGAGCGGATCAAGTTGAACGGCCTCGCAGGCTTCAATAGCCTGGGCGGTCCCCTTTTTGCCTTTCCACCGACGGCCCGGCCACAAGCCTTGTTTGCCGAGGACAAAACGCCGAGCGGTTTGTTTTGAAATAACAATTGGATTCATAAACAAAGTAGTAACGACTAACTCTACAAGGCG
Organism: Anaerolineae bacterium; assembly: GCA_021324435.1. GTDB lineage: Bacteria > Chloroflexota > Anaerolineae > Anaerolineales > Villigracilaceae > Fen-1038. The sequence continues at coordinate 25,158 of JAJPIZ010000008.1, read as the reverse complement.
CTCCGCGAAATCGTTGCTACACCTTCCGCTTTTTCCATTAACCTGCAAAACGAACACAAACCTTGTGCAGAGGTTGGCTGTCCGCAGTTGGGACAGGGATGGAGATTCGCCTGCCTGATGTCTTTCTCTGCAAATAAATCGCCGCGTTGACGGGCTTCGAGGAAACGCAGATAAAAGGTCAGTTTGGAGCCGGGGCGATCCGTCTCGAGTTTGTTAAGCAGTTCTTTGTAGTAGATCGAAGTCGAGCCTTCAGCAAAGGGACATTCTTCATAAATATATTCGATGCCGCGCAGAAGCGCGTAGGCCGTCATCTCGCGTTCGTAGAAGCGACAGAGCGGCTTGACCTTGCGCGCCAGGCCCTCGGTCGAGGGGAGAACCGGACCCTGCCTCAACAGAAATTCACTGGACCATTGAAGCGTGTTTCCAAAAAGGACCGCGGCTTCATCGTCAAGGTTGTGACCGGTGGCAAGCACATCGTAGCCAAGATCACGCGCGATGCGATTCATCACGTGGCGCTTGGTCAACCCGCACACCGCGCACGGTTTGCCGTGTCCGCGGTGACTGATCTCGGACAGCATCGGAATGGGCTGACCGTATTCGTTCTCAACATCAACAACATGAAGTTTGAGATTGTTTTCGTTCGCAAACTTTTCGGTGAGACGATGCGACTCAGACGAATAGTTAATCCCTCCATCAATGCCGAGACCGATGTAAAGTCCATCGGCCTGATAGCCGAGACGCACGAGAATGTCCCACAGCGACAGCGAATCCTTGCCGCCCGAAATCGCAACGAGGATTTTGTCGCCGCGGTCGAACATCTGATATTTTTTGATAAAGCGCTCGGTCTGCTCCGGAACCCATTCGAGATAGTGTTCCTTGCACAAGGCCAGTCTGTGCTGGCGCATGTTGACCGAGGCCTTCGCTCCGCATTTACGACATTTCATAGCAAATACCGTTATTGGATACTCGATATAGTTATTCGGGAGTCGGGATTCGGGTTGCGAATATCGAATTTCGATTATCGGCTCCGCCGGAGATGACAGCAACAAGTTTGACCACATCGCCGTCCTTCAGAATTTCGTCCTCCACGATCATCTCGCCGTTCCTGGTGGCAATCACAGACTCGGGCACGACGCCCGCCTTTTTTAGCGAATCGAGCAGAGTCATGCCGGGCTTTACTTCGTATTCCTTGTCGCGCAGAATCAACTTCACAGCCATAGAGTTCCGGAATTTTATCATACCCAATTCTCATCCCTCGGAGTTCGTCCTTGACTTGGCGACCTCTTCCCTGTACCATGTGTTCATGCGAATCGGCATGATGGCGGATGTGTACAAGCCGCACGTCAGCGGCATCACCAATTACATTGACCTGAACAAACGCTACATCGAAAAGGAGGGCCACGATGTATTCGTGTTCACGTTTGGAGATCAGGATTATAAGGATGACGAGCCGCGCGTCGTGCGTTCGCCCGGCTTGCCGCTGGTGGACACGGGATACTATTTATCATTTCGGTATAGCCCGTCAGCCAAGAAACTCCTGCAAACCATGGATGTGGTGCACATCCATCATCCGTTTTTGAGCGGGCGTCTCGCCTTGCGATACTGCGAGCCGTTACGCATCCCAATGATTTTCACCAGTCACACGCGCTACGATTTGTACGCGCAGGCCTACCTCCCCATCCTGCCTGAAGAGATCAGCGATAGTTTGCTTCAAGCTTACATGCCTCCCTTTTGCGAGGCGATGAATTTGGTCATCTCACCCTCCGCGGGCATGGCGAACATCTTGCGCGGCATGGGCGTCACCAGTCACATCGAGGTCGTACCGAACGGCGTGGAACTTCAACGTTTTTATCAAGCCAAGCCGCTGTCGCGCGCCGACTTCGGTTTTGCAGAAAGCGACATCCTGCTCGTCTATGCGGGCAGAGTGGCCGCGGAAAAAAATTTATCGTTCCTTTTGCGGGCCTTTGCAGGAGTCTCACACGCGCTGGATAACGTTTACCTTTTCATCATTGGCGGCGGGACAAAACAAATGGAAGCGGAAATGCAGGCTTTGGTCAGCGAACTGAATCTGAATCAGCGCGTCCGTTTTACCGGCATGGTCGCCTACGACCATTTGCCCGCCTATCTCGCCATGTGCGACGCATTCGTGACCGCTTCAGTGACGGAAGTTCATCCATTGTCTGTGATCGAAGGCATGGCCTCAGGATTGCCCGTTCTCGGCATCGACTCACCCGGAGTCAGCGACACAATTGAAGACGGCAAGACCGGATTCATCGCGACGGAGAGCCTGCCCGCCTTCACCGCCAAACTCACGCGTCTGTGCCTCGACGCAAGCCTGCGCAAGCAAATGGGCGAAGCGGCCCGTCAGGCCTCCACCCGTTATGCCATCGAGCGGACGACGCGCACCATGCTTGGTCATTATGAGCGACTCGTCTACGCTTCGCGCCCGCGCCGAGACAACTGGGAAGTGCGCCTGCGCGGTCTGCTGGAGAAATTTTTGCAATGAAACGCAACCAGACAGTGGGACGCTGGGGCGAGCAGGCCGCGGCGGATTATTTATCGGCCAAAGGCTATGAGATCATCGCACGCAACGTCCGCACGCCGTACGGCGAGATTGACCTGATCGCGCAAAAAGACGAGACGGTGATTTTCGTGGAAGTCAAGGCGCGCACATCCAAATCCCTTGGCCCGCCGGAGATCGCCGTCACGCCGCGAAAACAGGAACACATGCTGGCCTGCGCCGAACATTACGCTCAGCAGAACGAAATTGACCACTGGCAGATTGATGTGATTGCGGTGGAAGAAGTGAACCGCAGAACGGAAGTTGTCCATTTTGAGAATGCGATTTAACAATCCGATATTCGATACTCGATGATCGAATATCGAGTATCGAATTTCACGACCACAACATGATCTCCCAAAAACATTCTCTCATTCTCCTCGTCGGCCCCACCGCCGTGGGCAAGACCGAGATCGCCATTCAACTTGCGGAAAAAATCAACGGCGAAATCGTATCGGCAGATTCGCGGCTCTTCTACCGCGGCATGGACATCGGCACAGCCAAACCCACACGCGAGGAACAAGCGCGCGTTCGCCATTACCTGATTGACATCGCAGAGCCGGATGAAACTTTGTCGCTGGCTGTCTTCCAGAAAATGGCAACGGCGGCCATCGCGGACATCCATGCTCACGGCAAACTCCCTCTCCTGGTTGGCGGCACGGGACAATACGTCCGCGCCGTCACCGAGGGCTGGACGCCGCCGGAAGTCGAGCCTGATGAAAGATTGCGCGGTGAATTAGAGAAAATGAAAGAAGAAAGAGGGAAAGAGTGGCTGTATGAAAAATTGAAGTCACTCGATCCCGAAGCTGCGGAAAAAATTGATGCAAGGAATGTACGTAGAACGATCCGCGCGCTGGAAGTGATTCTCGCCACGGGACGGAAATTCTCCGAGCAACGCGGGCAGGATGATTCGCCGTATCATCTGGTCACGATTGGGCTGAGGCGCCCGAGGCCAGAATTGTACGCGCGGATTGACGCCCGCATCGAGTCTATGTTTGCGAATGGACTGCTGGATGAAGTCAAAGGTCTGCTCGACAAAGGTTATTCGCCGAGTCTGCCGACCCTGTCGGCCATCGGGTATCGCGAATGCATCAGCGTAATCGAAGGCAAATTGAGCGCCGAGCAGGCCAAGGTCGAGATGCGACGCGCCACGCGGATGTTCGTCCGCAGACAGGTCAACTGGTTCAAGGAATCCGATCCGAACATCAAATGGTTCACGGTTCGAGATGGAGTGGTCAACGAAATCGAGTCGTTCGTGCGTCAAGCCCTGCGCAAATAAGATTCGACCGTCGGTTGGCGCGCCTATCAATTTGTTGACTTTTGATTTTTTCCAGCATATACTTTGAATATCGAAAAGGAGGAGGCGTCATGAGCAACCGACCATGGATTTCACATTACGATAAAGGGGTGCCCGCGTCCATTGATTACCCAAAAGTTCCGCTGTTCCATTTTCTGGAGGATTCGGCTCGCAAGTATCCTGATCGCGCCTGCACGATCTTTAAAGGCGCGATCATTTCATTCCGGGAGATGAATGAGATCACGGACCGCATCGCCGCGGCGCTGGCCGACATGGGCGTGAAGAAGGGCGACCGGGTGGGCATCTTCATGCCGAACACGCCGCAATTCGTGATGGCGTATTTTGGAATCTTGAAAGCGGGCGGTGTAGTCGTGGCGACCAACCCGCTCTATACGCCGCCGGAGATCGCGCATCAAGCCAACGACGCGGGCATCGAAGTCATGTTCGTGATGACCAATTTCTACAAAACGATCAAGGCCGCGCAGCCCAACACCAAGATCAAGAAGTTGATCGTGACGAATCTAAAAGAGACTTTGCCGCCTGTTCTACGCGTTCTGTTCACGTTGGCGCGCGAGAAGAAAGGCGGATTCCGAATCGAGGGCGGGCTGGCGGAGGGCGACGTTTGGATGAAGGACCTGATCGCCAAATACAAACCGGAGCAACGCCCCAAACTGGACATTGGGCCGGATGACACCGCTCTGTTCCAATACTCCGGCGGGACGACCGGCGTCTCGAAGGGTGCGGTGGCTCTGCATCGCAATGTGGTTGCCAACACATTGCAGATCAAGAACTGGTTTGTCAACGCCGAGGATGGAAAAGAAATCACGCTGATGGCAATTCCCCTCTTCCATGTCTACGGTATGGTATGCGGCATGAGTTTCTCGCTGGCGTCCGGGGCAACCATGGTGATGATCCCCAACGCGCGCGACATTCCCGATGTGCTGGAAAACATTCACAAATATCGCCCCACCATTTTCCCCGGCGTGCCAACGCTGTACAATGCCATCAACAACCGCCCGGAAGTGAAATCAGGGAAGGTCAGCCTGCGCTCCATCAAGGCCTGCATTTCAGGTTCGGCTCCGCTGATGCGCGAGACAAAAGAACGATTCGAAGAACTGAGCGGCGGAAAAGTTTTCGAAGGGTATGGATTGTCCGAGGCGCCGACCGCCACGCATTGCAATCCTTTGCTCGGCATCAACAAGACCGGTTCGATTGGAATGCCCATGTCTGATGTGGATTGCAAGATCATCAGCCTCGACGATGGCGAGACGGAAATGCCGATGGGGGAGATCGGCGAACTGGTCATCAACGGCCCGCAGGTGATGAAGGGCTATCACAACATGCCGACGGAAACAGCCAACGCGTTACGCAAGTTGAAGGATGGCAAGACGTGGTTGTTTACCGGCGACATTGCCCGCATGGATGAAGACGGTTACTTCTACATCGTGGACCGCAAGAAGGAACTCATCAAGCCAGGCGGCTATCAGGTCTGGCCACGCGAAGTGGAGGAGGCCATCGCCGCGCATCCGAAAGTGTTGGAAGTCGGTGTGGCGGGCATTCCCGACCCATATCGCGGCGAGACGGTCAAAGCCTGGATCGTGCTCAAGCCCGGTGAGGAAGCGACCGCGGATGAAATCAAAGCCTTTTGCAAAGAGCGGCTGGCCGCGTACAAAGTTCCGACGCATTATGAATTTCGCACGGAATTGCCAAAGACGACCGTTGGAAAAATCTTACGACGCGAGTTGGTGAGACAACATAAAGAAGCAGAGGGCGCCAAAGCGTAAGAAGCAAAGAAGCAAGAAGAAAAAAGTTCGCCCGATGACTAAAGAAGATAAGACAAATCATCGGGCGAACATGTTATTCGAAAGAAACGATGTTCAGAAGCGAGAATAAAAGTAAGCACAAGCTGGGAACAATATTTTCTTCGGCGTTCCTTCTTGTCTTGCTTTGGGGATGTTCGCAACTGGGAAGGAATCTACCTTCGACAACAATTCATGCACCCGCTAACGCACAGCAAGCAATAGATTTAGCAAAACTATATTGCACAGAAACCCACTCGCCACCTACAGAAGCGGAGCACAACATTGTCGCAAGATTGAGCACGTGCAAAGACATTAACACCGTAACGAATGACCCGTACATATGTACAAATCTGCCCGACACCCTAGACGTCTGGCTCGTCACAATGGAAGGTACTTGGCTGCATTGGGGTCCCCCACCGGCGAGCGGTACTCCAACGCCAACAACATTCAAGCAGTGCATTGTTGTAATCAATGCACAAACGGGAGAGATGATTTCCTTATCCTCGAAATGATTATAACAAAATAAAAAGAGACTCTCTATTGTGGAGAGTCTCTTTTTACGTATCACTCATTACGAATCATCTGTTACGCCGGTTGCGGTGTTCCGCTCTTCTTTGGGAACGGCGGGGGGAAGATGGCTTCAAATTCCTCGCGCGTGATCGATTCGGCTTCCAGCAATTTCTTCGCCACGGCATCCAACTGCTCGCGGTATTGATGAAGGAGGTTTCTTGCCCGGTCATAAGCCTCTTCAACGAGTCGGCGCACTTCCTGATCAATTTTTTCCGCGACCGCCTCGGAATAATCTCGCTGTTCCGAAATCTCGCGTCCGAGGAAGATCAACTCTTCCTTTTGCCCATATTGCAGGGGACCCAATTCTCCGCTCATGCCGAGGCGGGTCACCATGGCGCGCGCCATGCGCGTCACCTGCTCAATGTCATTGGCCGCCCCCGAGGTAATATCGTCGAAGATCAACTCCTCCGCGGCGCGCCCGCCGAGGGCCATTGCCAGAGTCGCCAGCATCTTCTTGCGCGACATCAACAGCCGGTCCTCATCGGGGCGGAACCAGGTCACGCCGCCGGCTTGCCCGCGTCCAACAATGCTGACCTTTTGAACGGGATCAGCCTCGGCAATTGCATTCCCCACCACCGCGTGACCCGCTTCATGGTACGCAATGATGCGCTTTTCTTCGTCCGAGATCAAACGGGACTTTCGTTCAGGCCCCATCACGACGCGTTCGATGGCCTCTTCGAGTTCAGATTGGCCGATGGATTTCTTGTTGCGGCGCGCCGCGAGAATGGCGCTTTCATTGACGAGGTTTTCAAGGTCTGCGCCGACAAAGCCCGGCGTGCCGCGCGCCAGTGAACCCAAATCAACGTTCGGCTCGAGCGGCTTGCCTTTGATATGAACTCTGAGAATCGCCTCGCGGCCTTTGACATCCGGGCGGTCAAGCGTCACGCGGCGGTCGAAGCGGCCAGGACGCAGAAGCGCGGGATCTAAAATGTCGGGGCGGTTGGTGGCGGCGATGATGATGATATTGGTGTCGGTATCGAAGCCGTCCATCTCGACCAGCATCTGATTCAATGTTTGTTCGCGCTCATCGTGCGAACCGCCGAGGCCCGCTCCACGCTGACGTCCCACCGCGTCAATTTCATCCACGAAGACGATGCACGGCGAATGTCGCTTGGCCTGATCGAACAGGTCGCGCACGCGGCTTGCGCCCACGCCAACGAACATTTCAACAAATTCAGAACCGGAGATGGAAAAGAATGGAACGCCCGCTTCACCGGAGACGGCCTTGGCAAGCAGGGTTTTGCCGGTGCCGGGAGGCCCAACCAGCAATACGCCTTTTGGAATGCGCGCCCCCAACTGAATGAACTTCTGCGGCTCTTTCAGGAACTCGACAACTTCTGCCAGTTCCTGTTTCGACTCTTCCACGCCTGCCACATCTTCAAATGTGACGGTGGGATGCTCGCCGCTGAACATGCGCGCCCGAGATTTTCCGAACGACATAGCGGCATTGTTGCTTCCCTGCGCCTGCCGGAAGATGAACCACAGCACGCCAACCATCAACACCAGCGGCAGGACATACACCAGCAAACTGCCGAGGGCGCCAGACCAGATGGACGGCGGCTTGACTTCGATTTTGACGTTATCCGGGGAGAGTTGCTGGGGCGTCACGCCCAGGGCAGTGAGTTGATCCACCAACGTGGCAGTGGATTCCTTGTGCGAGTCTGCTTCCTTGCCAGACTTATAAATAATATGTATGTTGTCATCGCTCTCGATGACCACTCGCGCCACAGTTCCACTTTGGATGGCCTTGGCTACTTCATTGATCGTCAGCGGTTCCTGAGATGTATTATCCTGCTTGAATGCTACATATACGATAGCAACGATCGCAACAATCAACAAGAAGTAGATGATAAACGATTGTGTACGGTTAGAATTCACGGAGTCCTCCGAAAAACTTGCGGATGAGATTATACCAACCTACCCCTACTGCGGATAGCCCGCCGGAAATATTTATATGATTCTCTAATGAAGCTTTGAAGAGTGGGGTTGACGGGTTCAGTCCATCAAACAATGATCAACTCCACCGGGCAATGGTCCGAGCCGGGCACATCGTCATGGATGACGACATCTTGTATCCGTGAGGCAACGGCCTTCGAGACAAGGAAATAGTCAATGCGCCAGCTAGTCGGAACTTAAATCCGTATTTGGGCAAGTGGTATAATACCCCAGATCAGTGCTGGGTATCCTGGAAAAGTCAGGAAATCTCATGTACACCTTTCTATTCTGGACTTTCTCGATTTCTTGCTTCCTCCAAGCATATGCTCAAAACTGGAGCGGCTCCTTGTGGTCAGGAGTTGTATCGGTGGCCGCTTTATGGCTCGGTTCTCATCTTCGCTCGTCTTTCTCGAAACTATAAAAGGTTGCAATCTATCAAAAACTAGTGGAGGACATATCAATGCCAAACTGGCCGCTTGTGTACAAAACCTATCAAGATGTCAAGAACAATTTAATCTATTGGACTGTTATATTGCTCATCCCAACAACCATAATTATTTACTTCCTCTTCCTAAATCAATCACAACAAACATTGATCAGCGACCTAATTACGAATATAGGCGCGAACAGTTTGCTTGCCACACTTGCAAGTGCTATATGTATTGCTTCCTATTCGTTTCTTGCGTTCGTACTAATCTACGGGATGCAAATTCATGATCTCGTATACGACAAATACATAATCAAATGGCGAGAAAGATACGACACCGAATTTATACTGCCAAGACTCACAGAGCCCTTCAAAGATGATCTGCCAAAAAATTTTTCTGATTATGCAAAACACTATCGTTACAAGTTCATGGGCCCCTATTATGATTTCGTTGGCGATCTAAAAGGAGGAATTGAGGAGAATACAAGAATAAGATTCTATGAAAGAGTCACCTGGTATTGGATTACACAACTTAATGAGATTTTTATTTTGGTTTTTCTAATCACAACACCTGTCTTTGTCTTATTTACTTCAGGGGCAAATTTCAACCTACACAGGTTTGCTATCTTCATGCTCATCCTCATTACTCTCGGCCTTTTTAACCGATGGCTAGTCCGTCGCAGTCTGATGGCCACAACGGAGGCAACACAGGACGAAATTAACGAGATTTTGGCAAAACCAAAGAACGTGAAAACTCTACGCCAACGTTTTATCAAGTTGTGCAAAGAAAACAAACTATGATGGTGCCCAGCGTCAAGATTCATTCAGAGAATTCCGCCCAAGGGACAAACTCAAAGCCAAATCCAATGGTTCGCTTCGCACTGGAAAAGGTAACTGCGAACAGCAAATTTCACCTGAAACATAATCCAATGATTATAGATTTAGGGTGTGGCAAGCTCCGTCATCTTAAGATTTGCCGAGACTTCTCCGACAACATCATACTTGTTGATACTAAGGAGCAAATTGAGCGCAAGCAAAAATTCGGAGATACGACTGCAACAATGGCAGAATACGTCAAAGCTACTCAAGATGGAAGGGTAAAGATTGATATAGTCGAAACGGAAGCATTTACCAAGAAAAAATACAATGCAGATATTGTTCTGAATGTTGCTGTTATGGATGTAGTCCCAAAGAAAGTCCGTTCAAGCCTAGTTGATGCGACCTATAACAATCTGCGCGCTAATGGATATTGTATTCTCATCATTCCCAGAAATGACAGTTCTATCCTTATAAATTGTCGCCGTGAAAACAAATATGAGGATGGTCATATTTTCAAAAATCGGGGACATAACGATTTTACTTTCTATACAAATTTCCGAGATCCCTCCCCGCTTTTGAGAGTCCTAACACATCGAGGATTCAAGCTTATTGAGGATCTTTCTATTTATCGCCAGATTTGTTTAATCCTGCAGAAGTAAAGAGCAAACTCAAAATTTCCACGCCCAATCGAGCGCGTTTTGCCCAGCAACGCGCGCAAGCCATTGACATTCCAGGTAATAATCTTCATCTTCTCCTGCATCCTGCATTATGGTACACTATTCGAGTAAATCCCATGGACGAAAAATCCGCCAAACATATTTTGTGCATCGAAGATGAGCCGGAAATGATTGACTTGATCCGCCTCATACTTGGCCGCCGCGGATTTGACGTCACCGGCGCGACCGGCGGGATAGCGGGGTTGAAGGCCGTACGCGAGTTATTACCGGATTTGGTTTTGCTCGACTTGATGATGCCGGATATGGACGGCTGGGAAGTATATCAACAAATGAAGGCCGATGAAACAACACGCCACATACCGGTCATCGTTGTCACCGCAAAAGCGCAAAGCATTGATAAAGTGCTGGGCCTGCACGTTGCAAAGGTGGATGATTACATCGCCAAGCCGTTTAGCCCTCAAGACCTGTTGAACAGTGTAGAGAAAGTCCTGGCACAGAAAAAAATCGGTTCCTGAACGATATGAACCGAGAGCCAAATGACGCCAATGGGGCTTGAGCCACTGCGCACTTAGATGATGTCCCGTTTTATTTTCATACAAAATCTGGATAGACCGATCACCAACCTCCCGCGCATCAAATTCTGCGACTCATTCCTGTGCCGCCTGCGCGGGCTGATGTTTCGGTCGCGCCTCGCGCGGGACGAAGGCCTGCTTCTCACCATCGGGCATGATTCGCGCGCTGACTCTTCCATCCACATGTTCTTCGTTCCATTTGATCTCGCCGTGTTTTGGATCAACTCTGACATGGAAGTCGTGGACAAGGCGCTTGCCAAATCCTGGCGGCCCGCCTATTTCCCAGCCAGAGCGGCGCGCTACACGCTTGAAATTCATCCCGACCACATGAATGATTACGAAGTCGGGCACAAAGTGGAATTCCAAAATGCTTAAACGCTTTTTCTCCCTCGTCCTTCTGCTTGGCCTGTTGATCGCTGTAAAACCTGCCGCGGCGCAGGCGGCCGGTCCCATCTACATCGTCCAGCCGGGCGATACGCTGTCATCCATTGCGTCGCGTTTCAACATCACCATCAATGATCTGATGGCCGCCAACAACATCACAAACCCCAACCTGCTGGACGCCGGACAACAACTCATCATCCCCGGCCTCGAGGGCGTGACCGGTATCCTCGATACTGAACGAATCAATTTCGGCGATTCATTCCTCAGTGTGGCGCGGCGAACTCAAGTGCCGATCCCGCTTCTCCTCAAATTGAACCATCTGGTCAGCCCCACAGAATTCTATGTGGGCGCAAGCATCATCGTCCCCAAACAAGACAATGCGACAGATTTGACTGAGAGTTTCTCGCTCGACCCGGGAGAATCTCTGCTCGAGCTTGCGGTTCAACAAAACACGGATCCATGGACCGTGATGGCTCTGAATAATCTACCTGGCGCCTGGAGCGCATTGCCCAACGACGTTCTATACAACAAAGGCGACACAAATACACAAAAAGCAAGCGGCTTGCCTTCTGCTTTTGTCAGCGCGCAATTGAAGACACTGCCCCTCAAACAAGGCGGCACAGCCGAGATCATTGTCCAGCCCGCGAACGGAGTCACGCTCAGCGGCATCCTCGTGGACAAGCCTCTGCATTTCTTTCCGCTCGGCGACGGGCGCATGGTTGCTCTGCAGGGTGTTCATGCCATGCTCGACCCGGGGTTGTATCCGCTCCGTTTGGATGCCGCTTTTCCGGATGGCAGTACACAATCGTTTGAGCAAATGATTTTAGTGACCTCTGGAAATTATCCGGAGGATCCTGTTCTCGTGGTCAGCGCAGATACGATTGACCCGGCAGTGACCGACCCCGAATTGAATCAATTGATCCAAATCACTACACCGGCAACACAAGACAAACTATGGTCAGGGGAATTCACCTCGCCCGCCATTCGATACGCGGACTCAACCTACTTCACCTCGCGCTTTGGAGATCGCCGGACGTATGAGGGACAGGGCACGGATCTGAAGATTACGGGCTTTCACACCGGGTTGGATTTCGGCGGCGGGACGGGATTGCCAATCTCGGCGCCCGCGGCAGGCCGCGTCGTCTTCGCGGGACCTCTGACCGTGCGCGGCAATGCCACAATCATTGATCATGGCTGGGGCGTTTACAGCGGAATCTTTCACCAATCCGAGATCAAGGTCAATGTTGGCGACATGGTCGAACAGGGCCAGACCATCGGACTGGTCGGCGGCACAGGCAGAGTCACCGGCGCGCACCTGCACTGGGAAATCTGGGTTAATGGGATTCAAGTTGACCCGCTTGACTGGCTAAATGGGACATATCCGTAAACAATCCGTTGCGCTTTGGTATCGTTTGTGCTAAACTAAACAACCAGCATGAATCCTCTGGTTAGTTTCCTGAAACAGAGCGATATTTTTTATCAGCTCACACCGACCCAGTTGGAGTTGATCGCAAATTTATGTCAGGAGGCTAGTTTTCAGGTCGGAGAAATCATATTTAGAGAACATAGTACCAGCAAGGAGCTTTACATTATCGCACGGGGGGAGGTCGAGATTGTGATCAACCTCGGGATGGCAGAGGCCGCCTCGGGGTCCGGAAGTGAGACGGTGATCACGAAATTACGTCGTGGTCAGTCATTTGGTGAAGTCGCATTAGTAGATGAAGGCCTGCGTTCGGCGTCGGCACGCGCGGCCCAAAAGGATACCCGTTTGCTGGTGATTGGGCGCGATAAGCTCATCATGTTATGCGAGACGTATCCACAACTGGGGTACCGCCTGATGCACAACCTGGCGGCAGACCTGGCAATGAAAATCCGTAGTACTGATCTTCAAATTCGCGAGCAGGCGCTTTATAAGAGTCAATAGAATTAAGAAAAGTCTGGACAGAAACTCTTGACCATTATTAGAATTGAATTTACCATAGCAATCATCCAGTTAAATGTGAGAAGAATCTTGGTGTGTTATACAAGCCGCTGAAAAATCCATGATGATGGGAGGTTTCTGCGGCTTTCTGTGTAACTTAACGGGTACAAGATTTCGCCAAAAAGGAGGTGGTCGTGACATTGCAGAGCATTGTCTGCCGCAAGTTGACGAACCCGTCACCCTGGTTGACGGGAAAGAGATTCAACAAATACTTTGGAGGAGTAAGAAATGTCTAAACGCTTGTTTGTTTTGATTTCCGTCCTGGTGGCGGCAAGCATGTTGCTGGCGGCCTGCGGTGGTGGTGGCGGTGGCGGCGGCGCGACCTTGAAGATCGTGTCCAGCCTGCCGATGACTGGCGCTTCACTGACCCAGACCCAGACCATTGTGAACGCAGAACAACTTCGCCTCGAGCAGGCCAACTACTCGGCCTGCGGCGGCAAATATAAGATCGCCTACGAAGCCTGGGACGATGCTTCCGCCGCTCTCGGTAAATGGGACCCGGCTGTGGAAACTGAAAACGCCAACAAGGCCGCGGCCGATAAATCCATCATCGCCTACCTCGGAACCTTCAACTCTGGCGCCGCCAAGCTGTCCATCCCGATTTTGAATCAGGCTGGTCCGCTGGTCATGGTTTCCCCTGCCAACACGTACGCCGGTTTAACGAAAGATCAGTCGCATGGCGCGGAAGCGGATGAGCCGGGCAAGTATTATCCCTCCGGTGTTCGCAACTACGCCCGTGTGGTGACCGCTGATGATGTTCAGGGCGCCGTGGATGCCAACTTCATGTCCAGCAAGCTGGGCGTCAAGACCGTCTACATCCTCGATGACCAGGAGCTGTACGGCAAGGGCGTTGCAGATGTGTTCGAAGCCACTGCCAAGAAGATTGGCATGACCGTGCTCGGACACGAAGGCATTGACCCGAAGGCCGCTGACTACAAAGCCTTGATGACCAAGATCTCCACCAGCAATGCCGGTGGCCCGCCCGATGCTATCTTCGTCGGTATGGTGGTGGATAACAACGCCTCCCAATTGCTGAAGGACAAGGTCGCCATCATGGGCGACAACACCAAGGTCAAGTACATGGGCCCGGATGGCATCCAGACCCAGGCCTTCATTGACGGCGCTGGCAAGGATGTGGCCGAAGGCGTGTATGCTTCAGTGGCCGGTCTGGCTCCTGAGAACTACACGGATGCGGGCAAGAAATTCCTCGCTGACTACGAGGCCAAGTACGGCAAACTGACGGAGCCTTATGCCATTTATGGTTATGAGGCCATGAACGTCACCCTCGCCGCGATTGAAAGCGTCTGCGCCTCCGGCGGCGATCCCACCGACCGCGCGGCTGTTACCAAGGCTGTCTTCGCCACCAAGGACTTCAACGGTGTGCTCGGCACCTGGTCATTCGACGCGAACGGTGATACAACGCTGACCGATATGACCGTCTATCAGGTCAAGAACGGCGCGTACAGCGCTGTCGGCACGTTCAAATAAGTTATAAGATCGCTCGAGGGGCGGCTGTTTAGCCGCCCCTCGCTTCTATTCTCACCTCAGCCGTAGAGGCAACGAGGAGGACTATGAGCGCCAAAGCAAAATCCATACTACGAGGCATCGTCGTTGCGGCGGTCGTGCTTTACATTGCATTTCTACTTGGACCGATTGCAGGCTTTGATGTCCCGGCGATTGCGGCCAGCATCCAAGCCGACCCAAAGCAATTGATTCAATTCCTCATCATCGGAATTTCGAACGGGGCGATTATCGCCATCATCGCGCTAGGCTACACCATGGTGTATGGCATCATCGAGCTGATTAATTTCGCGCATGGCGATGTGTATATGATCGGCGTGTTCACATCCCTGACCGTTTTATCTTTAACCGGAACTTTGAATACGAATGATCCAGTCAAAATCATTCTGGGACTTGCCCTGGCTCTCGTCGTTTCCATCGCGTCTTGCGCAATGCTCAACGCGACCATCGAGCGGCTGGCCTATAGACGGCTTCGCAACGCCCCGCGTCTGGCCCCATTAATTTCAGCCATCGGTATGTCCTTTATCATTGAGAATTTGGGACTGATCTGGGCGTCTCAATCCTGGCTGGTGCCTTCCTTCGGGACAACCGGCGGCGCCTCGCAGAAATTTTTCCCTGATCTTCTGGGAACAATTTTCACTGTAAACGGCTGGAAAGTAAATCTGTTTGAGTACTTTGGCATTCCACTTCGTTTCACGATCAAGGACTTGCTTGTCATTGTTCTAGCCGTCATTTTAATGGTTGGCTTGTATCTTTTTGTGCAACGCACGCGCCTTGGTAAGGCCATGCGCGCCACAGCCCAAAACCGCGACGCCGCAAAGATGCTTGGCATTGACATTGACCGCGTCATCTCCGCCACGTTCCTGATCGGCGGCGGCCTGGCTGGAGCGGCCGGCCTGATGGCCGGGCTTTACAACAACACTGCCTGGTGGTTCATGGGTTTCCGCGCCGGCTTGGAATCGTTTACAGCCGCAGTGCTGGGAGGCATCGGAAATATTACCGGCGCGATGTTGGGCGGTTTCCTGATCGGCCTTCTGGCATCTTTCAGCGACGGCTACCTCAATGCCCGTTGGACTCATGCCTGGGTGTTCGCCACCTTGGTGCTGGTATTGCTCTTCCGCCCCAGCGGCTTGCTCGGCGAGCAGGTTGGGCAGAAAGCCTGACCGAGGTGCTGACATGAATGAAAATATAAAATCCGGTATCACATTTGGATTGATCGGCGGCTTGCTGACTTTCCTCTTCGGCGGCTGGTCCGTCGGGGTGCTGGGTGTGTTGATGGGAATCGGCCTCGGATTGGCTCTGGGTCCCCGCTTCAATCCTCGCGACGGCTGGATGAGTCTTGCAAAGCAAGCCCTCCCCGCCGCGGCTGCATCCGGCGCGATCCTTCTTGTTCTTAGTCTGCTTCAAAACTATGTGATTGACCCTGCCATAGGCCAAAACTTCGAAGACCTTGATGTTGTTATTCCCGCCAACCTCGTCGGCGTGGTCGGCGGCATCCTATTCACCTGCATAGTAACTGCACTGCATGGCCTGTCGGAAGAATGGGAACGCAAAGGGAAAATTATTCTGCTTGGTCTTGTGATTCTAGCCTTCCCCTTTGTGGACAAATTCACCGAACTGCGCTGGACCGCGCAGATCATCTTTGCTTTGATCTTTGTGATCCTCGGCCTGGGCCTCAATATCGTGGTCGGCTATGCCGGATTGCTTGACTTGGGCTATGCCGCCTTCTTTGCCATTGGCGCATACACGACCGGTATCCTGTCTTCCCCTCAACACAATATCTTCCTTAATTTTTGGCTGGTGATCTGGATCGCGGCAGGAGTAGGCGCTATTTTTGGCCTTATCCTCGGCGCGCCGACTCTACCTCTACGCGGTGATTACCTCGCCATCGTCACCCTCGGTTTCGGCGAGATTGTGCCGGTTCTATTCAGGAACCTGATTGATGTCACGATCAAAGAACCGTTGACCTGTTGGATTTTGCCTTTGTTCAAAATCCAAACAGCCTGTATCACTTTCATGTCACATGAAGATTTGACTGCGGGCGAAAAAGGTATCAATCCAGTTGGACGTCCCATCCTGCCAATTATCAAACTCAATGAGGCCATGGGCATTGAACTGGTCATCAAGATCGCGGTCCTGCTCGTTGCCCTCGCTTTGATTACTTTCCTTTACATACGCATATGGCGAAATGGCAATCGCAAGGTTGGCAGCGTCGCCTCGTACGCGGCCATTGTGGCAGCCATCCTGATCGTCTTCCTGCCTATACCGCGTACGAGGGTTGCAGTCTTTGATAACGTACTCGGCATCATTCAGCCGGGCGAATTTCAATCGGATAATCCTATTCCGTGGTATTTCCTGATCATCGCCATCATCCTGCTCTCGATCTTCCTCATTAATCGTCTGCGCGAAAGCCGTTTGGGGCGCGCATGGATGGCAATTCGTGAAGATGAACTGGCCGCGGCGCAGATGGGAATTGACCCGGTCCGCACCAAACTTTTGGCCTTCGCCATGGGCGCCACCTTCTCCGGATTCGCAGGAGCGTTCTACGCCGCATACATTCGAGGCATCTTTCCCAGCGTATTCGACTTCAGCGCATCCATCATCATTCTGTGTTGTGTAATTTTGGGTGGCATTGGAAACATCAATGGCGTGATCGTTGGCGGCCTGGCTCTCATGACGGCGGACCGCCTTTTCCTGCCCGCTCTGAAAGATTTCCTCAAGGGACTGCTCGATCACACAGTCCTTCCTGCCCTTTCATCCAATCCCACTTTGCAAGCCGCGGTTGGACAAAACGCGAACCCAATCTTGTATCGCTTCCTGCTCTTCGGGCTGACCCTCGTTATCATGATGTCCGTGCGCCCTGAGGGTTTGGTGCCCAGCGCCCAGCGCCGCATGGAGCTACATGCCGGCGAAGAATCAGGCGGCACACCTGTCGCGGCAAAATAGGAGAGCAGACGTGAATCTCTTTGAAGCTCGCAAAGTCACAAAAATGTTCGGCGGGTTGACAGCCGTCAATAACGTAGACTTCGTTATCGAACAGGGAATGATCGCCGGCCTGATCGGCCCGAACGGTGCAGGCAAGACCACCTTCTTCAACGGCATAACCGGAATTTATCCGATCACCAGCGGTGAAATGACCTTCGACGGTCACGATATCACCAAACTCAAACCATTCCAGATCACCGCGCTTGGCATCGCGCGCACATTCCAGAACATCCGCTTGTTCGCCAACATGACCGCCATTGAAAACGTGCTGGTCGGCGAACATGTCCGCTTGCATTCGAATCTCGTGGGGCAGATCCTGCGCGACCCGGGTACGATGAAAGAAGAAGCGGACGCGCGCGCGAAAGCTCTCGATATGCTGGAATTCGTCGGTCTGCGCCGTTCGGATGCAGATGTGACCGCCAAGAATCTTCCTTACGGACTTCAACGCCGCCTCGAGATCGCCCGCGCGCTGGCTACGCAACCCAAGCTTCTTCTCCTCGATGAACCGACCGCCGGCATGAACCCCAATGAGACCATTGACCTCACCAACTTCATCCAGCGTCTGCGCAAAGAATTGAAACTCACCATCCTTCTCATCGAGCACCACATGCGCGTCGTCATGGGGATTTCGGATCGCGTGTCCGTTTTGGATTACGGCGAAAAGATCGCCGAGGGCGCGCCGGCTGACGTCCAGAAGAATCAGCGGGTCATCGAAGCCTATCTTGGCAAGGGCACAGTCACCAAGTAAAGGCAGAGGATCATACTATGCTTGAACTTAAAGATGTTCATACCTACTACGGCAACATCCATGCCTTGAAAGGAATCTCGCTCAAAGTCGAAAAAGGCGAGATCGTCACACTGATCGGCTCGAACGGCGCGGGCAAGAGCACCACCCTGCGCACCATTCAGGGAATCAATCGTCCGCGCTCCGGCTCAATTCTGCTGGAAGGCGAAGCCCTTGAAAAGCTTCCGCCGCATGAAATCGCGTTGCGCGGCGTCGCGCAAAGCCCGGAAGGCCGCATGATCTTCCCGCGCATGACCGTGATGGAAAATCTGGAGATGGGCGCGTATGCCCGCAAAGACAAAAGCGGATTCGACGAAGACCTCGAACGCGTTTTCAACTTGTTCCCACGCCTGAAGGAGCGCATCAACCAGAAAGGCGGAACGCTCTCCGGCGGCGAACAGCAAATGCTCGCCATGGGACGCGCCCTGATGGCCCGCCCGCGCATCCTCCTGCTCGACGAACCTTCGATGGGTCTCTCCCCCATCCTCGTCGAATTGATCTTCGAGATCATCCAAACCATCAACAAAGAAGGCACGACCATTCTATTGGTCGAACAGAACGCCTTGATGGCGCTTTCTATCGCCAATCGCGGCTATGTCATTCAAACGGG
Source organism: Anaerolineae bacterium (assembly GCA_021324435.1). Taxonomy (GTDB): domain Bacteria; phylum Chloroflexota; class Anaerolineae; order Anaerolineales; family Villigracilaceae; genus Fen-1038. Next base: position 6,234 of record JAJPIZ010000008.1, on the reverse strand, counting down.
CGAAATTGTCCTGACCGACACCGCCTCAAAACTCAAAGCGAATGAGATGGTGCGCAAGTCGTATCTCGGCATCGAATAAGGCAAGTAACCAAAAAGAAAAGCGCAGAGACATCGCCATGCTCTCTGCGCTTTTGCTTATCTGAACAGGAGGTCGAATGTTGATCCTGACTTCAGCGGACGTTCGCCGGGCATTGCCGATGAGTGAAGCGATTCAGGCCATGAAACAAGCCTACGCGTCTCTCTCGGACCGTAAAGCGGACGCGCCCATGCGGACGCGTTTGCCCATCCCCGCGCACGACGCGCTCAGCCTCGTCATGCCGGCCTATGTGCAGGCGCAAACGGGTGAGGCCTTCGCCGTGAAAGTGGTCTCCCTCTTTCCGCAAAATCCCTCACATGGACTGGCTTACATCCAGGCCGCAGTGCTGGTCTTCGATCCCGAAAGCGGACGCGCCCTCGCGCTCCTCGAAGGCAGTTCGCTCACCGCGATCCGCACCGGCGCGGCCAGCGGCGCGGCGATTGACTTGTTGGCGCGCAAAGACAGCGCAGTAGTCGCTGTCTTCGGCGCGGGCGCTCAGGGCCGGACTCAACTCGAAGCCGCCTGTACCGCCCGGAAAATCCAGACCGCTTTCGTTTTCGATCCGAATGTTGATAAAGCCAAACGATTTGCAAAAGAAATGGCTGGGACTCATTCGATTCCAAAAGATGTTCGAGTTGCGGAAACAGCGAAAGACGCCTGCGAAAAGGCAGACATCATCTGCACGGCCACCACTTCCAAAACGCCTGTGTTGGAAGACAAAGACCTAAAACCCGGAACGCACATCTCCGCGGTGGGAGCCTACACGGCAGAGATGCAGGAAATTCCCGCGCAGACTGTTCTTCGCGCCAAAGTGATCGTCGATTCGCGCGCGGCTTCACTGGAGGAAGCCGGCGATATCATTCAGCCATTGCGCGCGGGGCTGTTCGATGAGTCTCATATCCATGCTGAAATTGGTGAAATCATTTTAGGGCGCAAACCCGGCAGGCAATCGAATGACGAAATTACGTTCTTCAAATCGGTCGGCATTGCCGTGCAGGATGCAATGGCCGCGCAGGTTGCAATCGAAAACGCGCGCAAAATGAAACTCGGACAGGAGGTGGAGTTTTAGTTTGTCGCTCTGAGGGAGCAAAGCGACCGAAGAGTTTCGCAAGACGTGGTTGAGACCTTTCGCTTCGCTCAGGGTGACACGTCAATATTTTTGAGCCAGCCTGCTGGCCATGCAGGAGAAAGCTCTTACACACCAATACGAGGTTGAATGGAATTACCAAAATCAGCAGACATCGTCATCATCGGCGGCGGCGTGATGGGAGCCAGCGCGGCTTATCATCTCGCGGCACGCGGCACGAAGAACATCGTCTTGCTGGAGAAAGAAGAATTCTTCGGTCAGGGCGCGACCGGTCGTTGCGCGGGCGGAGTCCGTTATCAATTCGGCACGGAGATCAACATTCGGCTTTCGCTGGCCAGCCTGCCGATGATCGAAAGTTTCAAAGAAGAGATCGGGCAGGATGTGAATTATCGCCAGTGCGGTTATCTTTTTGCATTGACGAACGAAAAAGATGTCACAGCGTTTCAGCGCAATGTTCAACTTCAGCACAAGCTTGGCGTCCAAACCGAATGGCTGAGTGGCGATGAAGTCCGCAGACGATTGCCGTTGATGAGATTTAATGACGCATTGGCCGGAACCTTTCATCGAAAGGATGGATTGGTGGACCCAAACAGCGTTGTCATGGGATACGTCAACGCCGCGGCGCGCAGGGGTGTGAAAGCCTTCAACGGCGCGGAGGTCACGGGCATACGCGTCAGCGGAGATAAAGTCAGGGGTGTGGAGACCGCTCGAGGTCCGATTGAGACGCGCTTGATTCTGAACGCGGCCGGGCCGTGGGCGGGTCAGATCGGACAAATGGCCGGAGTCCGCATCCCCATCCAGCCCATCCGCCGACAAATGTTCACCACCACTCCCCTGCCCGAAGTCCCGTCTGATTTTCCGTTCGTGATTGATTTCGGTCAATCGCTTTATTTTCATCGCGAGGGCGAAGGATTGTTGATCGGCATGAGCAATCGAAATGAAACGCCGGGTTTCGACCAAAATGTGGATGAGGATTTTGAATTGGTCAATCTTGAAGCCGCGATTGCGCGAATGCCGTTGGTCGAAAAGGCGGGACGCGCCGCGCACTGGGCCGGACTTTACGAAGTGACCCCGGACGCGCATCCCATCTTTGGCCGCACGCCGGTGGATGGCTTTTTGGCGGCGGCAGGCTTTTCGGGTCACGGCTTCATGCACGGGCCGATTGCCGGAAAGCTGATGGCTGAATATATTCTGGATGGAAACTTTCAATCAGTTAACGTTTCCGCGCTCGACCTTGCCCGATTCGAGGAGGGAAGAATGATTCAAGAGTACAATGTGGTTTAATTTTCACAGGAGAGCCGGGATGAGACGATTTTTTTCAGCACTCACAATTTCAATCGTGGCGGGGTTGATTCTCTCCGCGTGTGGCGCGATAAGGTATACATGCACGGACCCGCTGGGTTGCGTGACCGTTGGGGGTGGCGAAAGCTTGAAGATCGCCACGCTTCTCACGATGAGCGGGCCCGATCAAGTGTACGGCATCGACGCGGTACGCGGCGTCGAAATCGCCATCAGTGACCAGGGCAAATTGCTCGGCCACAATATCGAGTTGGTCAAGGTGGACGACTTGTGCACTGAACAGGGCGGCAAGGACGGAGCCGCTCAATTGGCGCAGGATTCACAAATCATCGGCGTCATTGGCGCGACCTGCTCGAGCTCCTCCACGCCTGCCGCCAAGATTTTATCCGACGCAGGCATGGTGATGATTTCACCGTCCAGCACCGCGCCGTCGCTAACCGACCCCGTTCTCCATCAGCCCGGATTCTTCCGCGCCATTTATAACGACAAGGCACAGGGCAAAGCCGTCGCTGAATTTGCATTCAGCGTTTTGGGCCTGCATCGGATGCTCACCATTCATGACGGCACTCCCTACCCAAAGGAATTACAGCAGGCCGCCTGCGACAGTTTCCAGCAACTGGGCGGCGTCTGCGTGGCGCAGATTGATCTGAGCACCCAGCCCAATCTCGCCGCAGACTTGCAATTTGCCTCCGCTCTTAACCCAGACGTGGCGTATTTCCCCGTTTACACCGAGGACGGAATCTCCATCACGAAAGCCATCTTTAATCTCGGCATGAGCAACCTGGCGCTGATTAGTTCCGACGGATTGCTAAGCGCCGACTTTATCAAACAGACCGAGCCAAATTCGGAGGGCATGTATCTTTCCGGTCCGGCGGAAGTACAGGAGTCGGAAACGTTTACGCAAAAATATGTGTCCCGCTACGGCGAGCAGTTCATTGCGGCGTATCATTTGCAGGGATACGACTCGGCCAACATGCTCTTTTATGCCATTCAACAGGCCGCAGTGGTCTCTGGAGACAAACTTTATATCCAACGCCAGAAGTTGCGAGACGCGCTGTATGGCATTCGCGGCATGAAAGGCCTGAGCAGTGACATCACCTGCTCGCCCGTTGGAGATTGTGCGCAACCCAACATCGAGATATTTCAGATTGCGGAAAGTAAATTCAGGTCCATCTATCCATAACCAAATTGAGCGGAGGACTTCGGTGCTCCGCTCTTTTGAAAAATTCAAGATGCCATCTGCAGAAATCATTACCATCGGCACCGAAATCCTTCTCGGCGAAATCGTGGACACGAACACGCGTCACATCGCGCTGACTCTGCGCAACCTCGGCGTGGATTTGTACCGCACCATCACCATTGGAGACAACGTGGAACGCATTGCCTCGGCCATCCGCGAATCCATGCAACGCGCCGAGATTGTCATCACCACCGGCGGCCTCGGCCCAACGGTGGACGATCCCACGCGCGAGGCGGTGGCCAGAGCCGCTGGCGTGGAAACCGAATTCCGCGAAGAGTTGTGGGAACAAGTTGTGGAAACCATCTCGCGTTACGGACGCAAGCCTGCCGAGAATCAAAAACGCCAGGCCATCGTTCCGAAAGGCGCGCTCGGCGTGAGAAATCCGGTTGGCACCGCGCCCGCCTTCATCGTCGAGACCGAACGGAATGCGGTCATTTCATTGCCAGGCGTCCCGAACGAAATGGAACACATTTTGCATGAATCGATCATCCCTTATCTTCAAGAGAGATTCCATCTGCATCATGTGATCAAAGTGCGCGTACTTCATTGCGCGGGACTCGGCGAAGGCATGATTGATGAAAAGATCGCCGATCTCGAAACGCTCGCCAATCCAACAGTGGGGCTGGCCGCGCATACCGGCGTGGTGGATGTCCGCATCGCGGCCAAGGCTGAGAGCGAGGCTGAAGCGAATCAAAGAATCGAAGAGATCGAGCGCGAGGTCCGCGCCCGACTCGGAAATGTTGTCTTCGGCGCGGACGAAGACCGGCTCGAAGAAGTCATGTTGGACGCGATTGCCAAACTGGGATGGACTCTGGTCGCAGTCGAATCGGGACTCGATGGTTTATTGGCCCGCAAAATTCCGCATACCGTTTCCCTCTCAGACCTGAATCCGGCCGCCCTCATGGACGCGGTGCGCGCCGCCCGCGACTACTCCAATGCAGACATCGCGTTTGGAGTCTCGGTGTATCCCGATGAACGCGCCGCTGAAATGGCTCTCATCACGCCGCGCGGCGAAAAGACTCACCACATCACCTACGGCGGTCCGCCCCGCAGTCTCCCGCGCTGGGCCATGAACCTGGCATTGAACTGGGTGCGCATCACCGCGCAGGAGTGGTCTTGATGCGCTCTTCGCCTCGCAGAAAAGATTCGGGCTGGATCATCCTCGCCTGGAGTCTGAACGGCCTCGGGCTTTTGACGCTGGTCGCCGTGTTTGCGTTTTACATGGCCGGGCAATCAGAGGCCGCACCCGACTCATTCATTGACGATTCCTACGCGCCGCGCCCAACACGAACACCCGCACCCACGCTTTATTATCTACCCACCGTCACACCCAACCCGCGCGCCACGATGGTCGAAGACTATTTCACGCCCACGGCATTCGTCTTCAACGTGGGTCCGGCGCCGACCGTCATTGGTTTTTCCGTTCTAGGGCGGCCAATCCAGGTGTACACATTCGGGCAGGGGGAGAATCAATATCTCATCGTCGCCGGTATTCACGGCGGATATGAGGGCAATGGGATCGCGCTTGCCAATGAAATGGTCGTTTACATCAGTGAACACCCTGACGTAATTCCATCCGGCGACACACTGTACATCATTCCTGATATGAATCCCGATGCCGCGGCGCGCGGACGAAACGCGGACGCGCGCGTCAACGCCAACGGCGTGGATTTGAACCGCAACTTTCCGACCGATAACTGGGTCGCCGACTGGGATCATTCCAACTGCTGGAACGACCGTCCCACCACCGGCGGCGCGTACGGCGGTTCGGAGCCTGAAACCAAAGCCGTGATGAATTTCATCTTGTCTCATCACATTCAGGCCATGATCAGTTATCATTCCGCCGCGCTGGGCGTCTTTCCCGGCGGTGTGCCGTGGGAGCCTGAGTCGAAAAACTTGGCGCGCATCCTCGCCAAACAAACCGGTTATCCATATCCGCCGATTGACATCGGCTGTGTCTACACTGGCACGCTCGCGGATTGGGCCGTGGAACACAACGTCCGCGCCGCAGTAGATATGGAACTCTCGACGCATCAGAACACGGATTTCGAGCAGAATCTAAAAGCTCTGAAAGCATTGTTAGGATTTTGACCATGCTTACATTGCACGTCGTTGCGAGGAGCGCCAAAGGCGCGACAAAGCAATCTCCTGCTCATTCAGTTATGAAATCGCGTTCAAAGGAGGAGATTGCTTCAACCTGCTTCGCAGGTCTCGCAATGACGTAGAGTGAGTTTTATGAATGAACAGTTTTGCATTTACATTATGACAAACAAATATAATACTATTCTCTACACTGGAGTTACAAATGATCTTCAAAGACGAGTATGGGAGCATAAGACAGGTGTTGGAAGCGAGTTCGCCAGCAAATACAGAATCACCAAACTGGTTTATTATGAAGTCACAGATTCGATCAATTCAGCAATCATTAGGGTCTGTATGCAAATTCGTCTCATGTCATTCTGAGCGACCAACGGGAGCGAAGAATCTCGTTTTTTTCGTTCAAAATTTGAGATTCTTCGTCGCTTCGCTCCT
>JAJPIZ010000026.1 GCA_021324435.1 Anaerolineae bacterium | reverse complement strand
TCACTTTCGTGATCGCCGCCGTCAGCGTCGTCTTCCCATGATCAATGTGCCCCATCGTCCCTACATTCAAATGGGGCTTCGTCCGCTCAAATTTCGCCTTCGACATATCTCGATCTCCTTTTCTGACAAGAGTGCATTTGCCAGCAATAGAGCCCATGGTGGGAATTGAACCCACGACCACACCCTTACCAAGGGTGTGCTCTACCGACTGAGCTACATGGGCTTGACTTGCTGTGTTTGCCGAAAAAATTTTTCGGCCAGTGGGCGGTGAAGGATTCGAACCTCCGAAGTCTTCTGACAACTGATTTACAGTCAGTCCCCTTTGGCCACTTGGGTAACCGCCCGAATAAATTGTTCCAGTAGCCTTTTCATCTACTAGTCGCTTGATCCTTTGTTTGATTCAAAAGATCAACCGACTAACAGATCAACCGACCAACTTAGTGGAGCCGACGACGAGAATCGAACTCGTAACCGCCCGCTTACAAGGCGGGTGCTCTGCCGATTGAGCTACGTCGGCCGGAAGAACGCCTGCACCTTCGGCAATTAAGCAGGCAGATTATACCAAATTAAAAATAAGCGTCAATGTTTTCGATTGAGACAGAAAAATTCTATCGCGCCCTCTTGACAAGTCACATGAAATGAGTATAATTAGAACAAATGTTCAGTATGCGGTGATAACTATGAATGAAACCAAACGCTTTGCTCTGACTTTTGAAACTCTCGCTGAACTCTCACCTGAGATTCGCTCGGCTCACGCGGACCCGACACCGGCTTTGCCAAAATTGAGCGATGTTTTGGCTGAGTTCTCTCCCCTGCCAAACGAAGCGCTCTTCCTGGGTGTTGCAAACGACGGCTGGCCGGTCCTCTTGAATTTGCAGGACCCGGTTCCCGGTCCGATTTTGATCGGAGGAGATCATGGTAGTGGAAAAACGCGCCTGCTTCATACCATCGCGCGAGGCATTGACCGTCAACATCCATCAGCAGATGTGAAATATGTGGTAATCACCGAACGTCTCGATGAATGGAACTCAAGTAACCGTTTTGAAAACTGCGATGGGATTTTATCTCCAACAAATATTGAGACGGTCAATTATTTCTCATCCGTTTTTGAATGGGCGCACAACAACAAAGGTGAAAAGCAGATGGTTGTGTTGATGATAGATAATCTTGAAACCTTGATTCAATTAGAACAAACACACCAATTTTTGCGTTGGTTGCTCTTACGCGGTCCTGCCCGGCATGTATGGCCGATTGTAACTTTGAATCCTGCACAAGGCCGCGATCTCGAATCTTGGATGGATGCCTTTCGTACACGCTTGTTCGGCCATATGAAAAACTCACACCAAAACGAATTTCTCACAGGCTATACGACCTTTGAATTTGAGAATTTGATTCCAGCCTCACAATTTGCAATGCGCGAAGGAAGCGATTGGCTTCCATTCTGGATCCCCAACCTGGATTAGGAGGCCGACATGCACGTTGGAATGTTATGGTTCGACAATACGCCAAACATCAATCTGAAATTAAAGATCGAAAAGGCGGTGGAGTATTATCGCCGAAAATATCACCGCGAACCAAACCTTTGCCTGATCCATCCAAGCATGATAGATAACAACAAGCCGGATGTTGCGAAGTTATTGGATGGCATAAAGGGAATGACGGTTCGCCCATACCGGCCGGTCCTTCCAGGGCATCTCTGGATTGGAATTGAAGATAGGAATTAATCAGTTCCCCTCCTCCAACTTCTCCCGCAAGCCAGTGTATGCGGGAGAAGTTTATTTAACCAACGGCAACGACAAAAGCGACGGCATGACTCATACTGTGACTAATGCTCACAGACCAAGTAGACAATCCGAGGGCCTTGGCTTTTTCGAGCGCCGCGCCGTGCAAGGTCAGGATCGGCGCGTTTTGTTCATCGCCGAGAATTTCAATTTCTTTCCAGGCAATATCGCCGATGCCGCCGCCCAAAGCTTTCGAGACCGCTTCCTTCGCGGCAAATCGTCCCGTCAGGGATTCCACTCTCTTGCCACACTGTTCAAGTTCGGCAGGCGTGTAAATCCGTTCAAGATAGTGCTTGCCGTGACGCGCAATCACTTCCTCGATGCGGGAAATCTCTATCAGATCAACGCCGGTTCGCAAATTCATATGAGGCATCAACTATCATCATGGACCGGCGGTTGCCACAGCCAGCCGATCCGGGTCAATGTACTTGCTGGCTACCTCGAGGACATGCACAGGCTTGACGGCTTTGACTAAGTCAGGGTAACGGCGATAATAATCAAGCCCTAAATCGTAACGCTCGATATTCAACAAGGCATTCACCACTCCACTGTTCGATTCCATGGAAAGCGGAAGGCGGCCAATAAAGTTCGCCTGACTATCTGACAACTCTTCTTTCGTGACGCCTTCTTTTATAAAGCGCTTCAATTCCTTGACGATCAGATCGCTGGCCTTCTTGATATTACGAGGGTTGACGCCCGCGCTCACCGTCCATGCGCCGGGGCCAACACCCGAACTCAAATTTGAGTAGGCATAATAGGCAAGGCCGGATTTTTCGCGCACCGACTTGCCGACTCTACCCATCATACCAAATTGACCCAGCACAGAATTGCCCAGCGAGGCGGCCATGTAATCATCGTCTTTGCGACGCGGGCCGTTCGTCCCAATTACGATATCGGCTTGTGATTTGCCCGAAATTTTGAAATGTCTTTTGATGGTTTTATCCAGCAATTTCAACTCAGGCAATGACGGAATTTCTGGTTGAACGGGATTCTCCCAATCTCCCAATGCGCGATGAACCAGATCTACCGCGCGCTTCGGTTCGACGGCGCCGACAATGGCAATCGTCATGCCGCGCGGTCCGAAACAGCGCTGATGATATTTGACGAGATCGGCACGCGTGATCGCTTTGATCGTCTCCGGGTTGCCGTCTTCAGAGCGCGCATACGGATGTCCGTGATATAGGATTTCATCGAACGTGATGTCGGCCATGTCGGAAGTGTCCTGCATCCGAATCGCAAGCCCGGTCAACAATTGATGCCGCAGTTTTTCAACCTCATCTTTGGGGAAGGTTGGATGCCTCATCGTTTCAGAAAGCAAGCCAAGCAAAAGCAATAAATCTTCTTCGAGCGCGCGCCCATGGAAACTGGTGGTGTGCAGTCCAGAGTCAAAGCCCAGGCTTGCGCCAACCGATTCAAGTTGATTGTAGAGCTCATCGAAAGAGTGTTTAGCGGTACCGCGCATCAGTGCCGAGGCGGCGAAATCCGCCAGCCCCAGTTTCTCATCCGGGTCGAACAGACTACCCGTATGGATATATCCGCCGATCGAAACCGAGGGGCTGTTGAAGTTGGAGCGCGCCAAAACAACGATCCCGTTGGGCAGGACCTCACGATGAATATCTTCCGGACCCGGAAGCGACTGACGATGATTGAGCAATTTTCCGTTTGCGCTCATTTCGATTCGCCATTCCCCGTTGGAAGATACGTACCGACCACGCGGGCTTGCGGGCGGAAATATTCGCGCGCTACGCGTTGCACATCTTTCGGCGTCACGCTCGACATCTTCTCCAAATAAGTCTCGAACCAATCATAAGATGCGAACATCTCTGCAAAGCCCAGCCAGAAAGCCTGATTGGTGATGTTCTCCGTGCCGTACGCAAAGTTTGCACGCGCCTGTTTAATGGCGCGCGTGATTTCTTCTTTGGAGACCAATTCGTTTTGCGCGCGCTTGATCTCTTCGTCCAACGCGGCCAGCGCCTCCTCGGGCTTTCGCTTCGGGTGAATGGTCAACGCAAGATAATAAAGATAGGGATCAATCGTGGTTGTCGAGCCGCCAGAAAGTCCAACCGCAAATTCTTTGTCCACCAGCGCGCGGTATAAACGCGACGTCTTGTTCGAAATTCCTCCGCCGCCAAACATATTCAAATTCGTAGGGCCGGCCAGCAGACTATCCAAAACCGAGAGCGGAAAAAAATCCGGATGCGACGCGGGCGGAAAACGATATGTGACCTGAAGATAAGCAGTCTCGCCCGGACCCTCCACCGTGACGCGCAATTCGCCGCGTTGCTCCGGCTCAGGGCGCAACAGACGCGGCGGCGTTGGGCCTTTGGGGATGCCACCGAACAATTCCTTGATGCGCGCCAACATCTCTTTGGTTTTGAAATCACCGGCCACACCGATTACGGCATTGTTGGGAACATAATAGGTCCGATAATGTTTATAGAGGTCTTCGCGGCTCATAGTCTTGAGATCGGCCATGTCGCCGATAACTTCATGATGATACGAGTGCACACGGAAGGCCGCTTGTTGCACGGCTTCGCCCAGCTGGAACATCGGCTCATTCTCGTTGCCCTCGCGTTCCGAAATGACCACCGTCCGCTCGGAGGAGAATTCTTTTTCATCGAACAGGCTATTGGTCATACGGTCTGCTTCGAGGCGCAATGCAAGGTCAATTTTGTCGGCGGGCATGGTCTCGAAGTAGGTTGTCCAATCCAAATATGTGAACGCGTTGCGCATCCCGCCGTCACGCGCCACAGCCTTGTCCATTAACTCGGCGGGGTAATTTGGCGTGCCTTTGAATTGCATGTGTTCGACAAGATGCGAAATCCCCGTCAGCGGCGGGACTTCATCGCGCGAACCAACGCGATACCACACCCAGGATGAGATCAATGGCGCAGTATGGATTTCTTTCAGGAGAACTGTCAAGCCATTGGAAAGCGTCGTCTTTGTAAAGGTCTTCGGCATAGGCGGGGATTATAAGCGAGAACAGGCGCGTTTCTCACCTGCAAACCGGCGCGCCGCTCAAAGACAACGCGGTGGGCGCCATGATGCAATACAAAGGTTTGATCGTCGTCTGCAAACCAGCGATGGCGGGATGTAACTCGGTATTTTGGATAGCGATGTCAACCGGCACGTTCAACGTCACTGGCACAGACTGTTGCACAGGAACGGAAAAGTTAAGTTGGACATTCATTGCGGTGCCAGCCGGTAAAGTTACCTCCGCGGGCGAATCAATATTGAAGGTGGGCGTGGAGATTCTCACACGCGCATTGCGGATCACGACATCCTGCGCAAGCGTAATGCCGGTGATTGTTTGAATGGGTATATTCATATTCAACGGAATGTCGGTGGTCACAGGAATGACCGTTCGGATGTGAGCCTGATCCATGCGCTCAAAGTTTGTGTACAGCCCGCCAAGCAGGCCGGAGCCGATGCCCGTCGCGTTGACGCTCCCGATTCCGCGCAAAATTCCAACCAGGACGGCCAGCAGAATCACGTTGAAGATCACAGACATGATGCTGGCAATCGTCCAAAAGGCCGGAAGGAGTTGTTCTCTTTTTAAACGGAGGCCGGTCTTCGGTCCAGATGAAGACGCGGTGGAGGTTTTCATCGAAGAGCCGGCCGGGGGCAAATTCAGGATAGGAGATTTTTTGGTCTCCGCAACCTCATCTTTTTTTGGCGGTTGATTCCGTGCCGCAGAAATGATATTATGGAAACGGTCGGCAGGGCTTTTCTTGGGTTTATCGTTGGGTGCGGTCATTAGGCCTCCTCTTGAACGGTACTTAATCTTAACACAACTGCAAAAGACACAGGCTGTTAGCGCAAAATCTCAGCCAATTCTTACCGATTGCCAGTAATCTTCGATTGCAACATGACGACTGGTAGTGTGACTTCACAAAATTGCAGATAGTGATGCCTCGTCTTGTCCGGCATCTGCTTTTCCACTATAATCGGCCTGTTTTGGTCTGAAAAGCATCAAGGAGGAAGTGTGTCTGAACAAAACTCATACTTCGTAGCGGTCGTGGGAGCCGGCCCAGCCGGCCTGTTTGGCGCGCGCGAACTTGCCACGCATGGCGCGCGGGTTGTGTTGTTCAATCGCGATATCAAGCCGGGAGGACTCGCAGAGTACGGAATCTATCCTGATAAACACACAATGAAGGAAGGTCTGCGCAAGCAGTTCCGCCAGGCGTTGGAGAATGAAAACATCACTTATTACGGCAATGTAAAGGTCGGCGCGCAAGGCGACCTCACATTGGATGATTTGCGCGCGCTCGGCTTTCAGGCCATTTTGGTTACGGCGGGCGCGCAGGGCACGAAATGGCTTGGCCTTCCGGGAGAAAACCTCGAGGGCGTGTATCACGCAAAGGATGTCGTTTATTTTTACAACAAACTCCCGCCGTTCAGCCAGAAGAAATTCCGCTTCGGGAAACATTGCGCCATCATCGGCGCAGGCAATGTGATGGTGGACCTAGCGCGCTTTTTGCTCGGAAAAGTCAACGCCGAGGAAGTCACAGCCGTGGTGCGACGCGGGCCCGGCGAAGTCAACTTTACCAAAGAAGAGATGAAACACATCATCTCCAATTTGGACATGCCAGCCTTTGAAGCGGAGATGGCGCGCGTCCTGCCAGCCTTGCAAGCGATCAATCAGGACCCGGAACTGGGCCGCCATAAAATACTGGACGCCCTCTCCAAAGCGGATCCAAAAATCGGCGATGGACGTTTCCGATTCGATTTCCTTTGCTCTCCCGTTCAAATGATCGGCGAGAATGGCAAGTTGACCAAACTGGAGATCGAGGAAAATATTCTCGTGCTCAAAGACGGCGAAATCAAAGCGCGCGGCACAGGCAGGAAGCGCACGCTGGACGTGGAGACGGTGATCTTCGCCATCGGCGATAAAGTGGATGAGACCTTCGGTCTGCCCGTGGACTCCAACGAGTTCGTCAAGAATCCGTCGCCGCGCTTTCCTATCGAGGGTCTTTCATACGAGGCGTTTGATCCAAAGACCAACACCCTCATCCCCGATGTCTTCGTCGGCGGGTGGTCGCGCAAAGCCAGCGAGGGCCTGGTAGGATATGCCCGCAAGGACGGGACAAACGCGTCGAAGGCAGTCGCATCTTATTTGCAAACCCTACAGCCGATCACACCCAATCTGGAAGCGGTCTCAGCGAAGATACAGGGACTCGGCAAACCCATCATCACCAAAGACGAAATCAAGAAACTCGAATCAGTCGAGGCCGCCGAAGCTCAAAAACGCGGGCTTGAGGAATTCAAGTTCGCCAGCAACGAGGAAATGTTACAAGCCATCGGCGTGACAGCCGAAGCGTGAAAAACCATGGAAACCAAAAAGCCGCGAGATGCTCGCGGCTTTTTTGATTCACATAAAGCGGTGATTATTTGCAGGCAGAAAGGTCCACCTGCTTGATCTGTGTCACGTTTGAAGTCGCGGTGTACGAAGCAGAATTGCTCGGCGGTGAGAAAAGACCGGTACTCGGATAGTACGTTACTTGATAGCATTGCCCCTCCTCGGTTTTATCAAAAGCGCCTTGCGGCACGGTGAAGTCATAATAACTTGCTCCGCCTTGGGTCTCGAGAACAAGGCGCGTGCAGGTATTGTTATCCCCGCAGTTGTCAACCGCCTCGCGCTTGTTGTTGAGCAGGACATTTACCGTCTTCTGTCCGCCCATCATCGTAAACAGGGTGAAGATCGCGGTCACGCCTCCGGCGATCAGGAGAAACCCTCCCGCGATTCCAAGGCCAACGCGAGCGCCGCGGCCTTGATTGCGATTCAAAAACGCGGATGCCAGGCCAACGACCGCAATGAGAAGCATGAAAGCGATTGTTCCAAATGTCGGCAGGAAGGCTTGAAAAGAACTGGCGGAATAAATCACGGTACCCATAAGATTCTCCTTTCAAATTAAGTTTATCTTACCCGCAACGGGAACGCGCGAAAATAGTCCAAACGGTCTACGCCGCATCCACTATAATGAACAAGATGCCCAAGCAGGATTTGATTTTCCGCACACCGCTGATGAACGCGGCCGGGACTCTCGGATTCACGCCTGATCTGCGAGCCGAGATTCCATGGGACGACTTCGGCGCGTTCGTCACCAATCCGCTCTCTCTTCGACCTCGAACGGGCGCGGCCCAACCGGCTTTGATCGAATACCCCGGCGGATTCCTGCTCCACACCGGCCTGCCGAATCCGGGATTCAACGCCGCGCTAAAAAAGTATGCCCACCGCTGGAGGGACTCATCCTTTCCCATCATCGCCCACCTGATGGCAGACCGCCCCGAAGAGACACAGCAAATGGTTCGACCATTGGAGGAAATGGAAAACATTTTGGCTGTCGAACTTGGATTCGCGCCTCTGCTGGCAGACGACATTTTATTGCTTACATTGGAAATGTGCATGGGCGAACTGCCGCTGATCTTTTCACTGCCTTTCGAGCAAGTCTTGAGCCTCGGCCCGCGATTGATTCAAAATGGCGCGGCGGCAATTAGTTTGGCCGCGCCGCGAGGTTCGCTTCCCCTCACCCCTGCTTTGCGGCCCTCTCCCGCGGGGAGAGGGGAACTCGTGACGGGCAGACTCTTCGGCCCCTCACTCTTCCCTCAATCGCTTGAGATTGTCTCCTCCGCCGCCAAACTGGGACTCCCCGTCATCGGCGCGGGAGGAGTGTATTCAAAGGAGGACGCGCAAGCCATGTTGACCGCGGGCGCGCTCGGGGTCCAGATGGACGCGGGGCTGTGGCTTCCGTCAAACAAAAAGGACCTCGTCGAGTGACGAGGTCCTCTTGCTAAGTCGAGAGATTACACTACTCGGACTTCAGCGGCTTGCAAACCCTTGGGGCCTTTTTCGATGGTGAATTCCACCTTTTGGCCTTCCTCGAGATTGCGGAAGCCATCGCCTTGAATGGCCGAGAAATGGACGAAGACATCCGGGCCGCCCTCGCGAGCGAGGAAACCGTAGCCCTTGGCTCCGTTGAACCATTTGACCGTACCGACGACACGTTCTGACATTTTGCCTCCTTATGGCAAATAAAAAAATTGGGTGATGTAGTGTGTCTTCATCGGCGGTCAAACAAAAACGGCTCAAGCAGTTTTGCTTTGAGCCGTCGCCTTCACTTCCAACGAAAACCTACTTGCATCCTACAAGGCGCAACTTTATCAGGATAGTTCAAATAAGTCAAGCAGAAATCTCATCTTTCCAGCCAGATCGTGACCGGTCCATTGTTGTGGATTTCCACGTCCATGTGCTCACCGAATTTTCCGGTCTGTGTCGGGACGCCGTGATTTTTCAACAACTCAACGAAACGATTCACCAGCGGCTCGGCGACTTCCGGCAAGGCCGCGTCGGTGAACGAGGGACGTCGTCCCTTGCGCGCATCGGCGTAGAGCGTGAATTGCGAAACGACAATCGCCTCGCCTTTTACATCCAACACAGACAAATTCATTTGACCTTGTTCATCTTCAAAGATACGCAGATTGGCGACTTTCTCGGCCAAAAATCGCGCCTGTTCTTCCCCATCGCCGTGACCGACGCCGAGCAAAATCAAAAGGCCATTCCCAATTTGGGAAATGACCTTTCCATCAACTGTGACGCTGGCTTTGGAGACTCGCTGGATCAAGGTTCGCATTATAGACACAAAGGACACAAAGGACACGACGCAAAAATCTTTGTGCACTTCGTGTCCTTTGTGTTTAAGTTTTCACGGCAATTGCATTGCCTCGCGCACCTCGGCCATGGTTTTATCGGCGATGGCGCGGGCGCGCTTGGCTCCGTCGTTCAGCACATCCGATACAAGGTCCGGTTGGGAGGCGAGTTCGGCGCGCTTGGCGCGGAACGGTTCGAGATGTTTGTTCAGATTCCTGGCGTAGAGTGTCTTGCATTCCACACATCCGATGCCTGCGCGCCGACATTCCACGTTGACCATATCCACGTCGCTTTGCGGCGAAAAAATTTTGTGCATCGTGAATACGTTGCACACGTCCGGGTTGCCGGGATCAGAGCGTTTGATGCGCGCTGGGTCGGTCACCATCTCGAGCACGCGCTTCTTGGTCTCCTCGGGCGTGGCGGCCAGTTCGATATGATTGTTGAGACTCTTGCTCATTTTCTCTTTGCCGTCAATCCCCAGCACTTTCGGAACCTCAGTGTGTTTGACTTGCGGTTCGATCAACACTTTCGTATTGTAGCGGAAATTGAATGAGCGCACGATCTCGCGCGCAAACTCGATGTGCGGCGCCTGATCAATGCCGACCGGAACAATATCCGTTTTGTAAAGCACGATGTCGGCGGTCATCAAGACCGGATAGCCCAACAGACCATAGTTCACATTATCCGGTTGCTGGCGGACTTTTTCCTTGAAGGTCGGCAGGTCGGTCAACTTGCCCAACTGTGTGACCATCGAAAGATAGGTGTGCAGTTCCATCACCTGCGGGACCTGCGACTGAACAAATAGAATCGATTCTTCGGGACGAATGCCCGCGGCCAGCCAATCGAGCGCCATCTCCATTGTGTTCTGCTTGAGATTTTCAGTAGTCTCGACCGTCGTCAGCGCGTGGACATCCACGATGCAGTACACGCAATCATAGTCCTCCTGCAACGCGACATAATTTTTGATCGCGCCCAGATAGTTACCAAGATGCTGGCGTCCCGTTGGGCGGGCGCCAGAGAATACTCGTCCCTTTTTTGACATTGATCCTCACAAAAGATTAATTTCGCTAGGAATTTTCAACCAATTTATTGACCAGACCGATCACCTCGCCCGGCTGGGCGTGACGTTTGGTCTCGAGCTTTGAATAAATCAACTTCCCGTTCACGCGGACCTCGAAACGGCCTCCGTCCGAGGGAACGAGTGCCAGCGTTTCGATCAGGTGCTCGAATTCTTTCAGCAGATCGTTTGCCAGGCTCACGGCCCGGTCGGTGTAGTGTCAGACCGCGCAGTAGATGATTTCAATTTTGAGCATAGGCCCTCCACCATCAATGTTAGAAAATTATAACACGCCGCGTCCAAGGGTTGTCACCGCTCCTCAGGCGCGCTATAATCCCGCCGTTCGACTGGTAAGAGCAAGGAGAAAACAAACTATGCCCGTCTATACGTATCGTTGCGAAAACTGCGGCGTTCAATTTGAACGTCAGCAATCCTTTAACGACGAACCACTTAAAACTTGTCCCGAATGCCGCAAGAAGGCTTTGAAGAAAGTCATTACTCCCACCAAGATCATCTTCAAAGGCTCGGGTTTTTATGCAACCGACCACAAGTCCCCGTCCGGCGGGGGCGAGACTTCCAAAAAATCAGGCAAGAAGGAAGAAGCCAAGTCCGAAAACAAACCCGAAGCCAAATCCACTGAAAAGAGCGAATAGTTCAAAGAGAGAATATCGCCGACCCATTTTGGTCGGCGATATTTTTGATAGATTGTCATTCTGAGGAGTGAAGCGACGAAGAATCCCGGATTTCGTGAGGGGAAGCCATTATAAAAGAACGAGATTCTCCGCTCCCTGCGGTCGCTCAGAATGACAAGTTAAGATGCGGCTTCTGGAACGCGCGTCCGCTTACGGGTCCAGAAAGAAGCGGCGAGGAATGGCACCACCGCGACTGCCGCGCTGACGTAGGCCATCACCGCGTAACCCAGCGCGGCGAAAATAAATCCGCTCGATAAACTTCCAACCGCCGAAGCAAGTCCGACCAGCAAATCGTTGAATCCCTGTGTATGCGCGCGCTCTGCCGGTGAGAGTTGATCGGCCAGCAACGTCGAACCGCCCACATAACAAAAATTCCAACCAAGCCCAAGAAGAAACAAAGCCACACCGAGTGGCAAAACATCCGGCGAAACCGTCGCGGCCAAACATGCCAGAATAAGTGTGGATGAGCCGGCCATGATCACCGGCCCGCGTCCCCAGCGATCGGCGAGTTGACCGGAGACCACCGAAAAAGCATACATGCCAAACGTGTGCGCAGAGATCACGATGGCAATTTCGTCAAGCATATGATCATGATCTTTCATGTGAAGGGAGGTGATGACCATCACGAGCACCATGACCAATTGACCGAGCATCATGGATAGCAACGCGACCGCCGCCGCGGGTTGCCGCAGGATTTCAAGCACGCTTCGCGCGGGACCTTCAGCGGCCACCGTTTGAGGGAACTGCTCTGCGATCTGACGTCCCACCTCGCGCGGCTCGGGCCTCAATCCAAGAAAGACAACCAGCGCGCCAATTGAGAATAAAAACAAGCTGATAGCGTACGCGCCCGCCAATTCATCGCCCGCAAGAGGCAGAAAAATTTTTCCAGCCGGGCCAGCCACAAACGGACCGACCACCGAGCCAATCGTCCCGCCCAGCACCACGTTCGAAATGGCGCGCCCGCGCGCTTCGGGCAAATTCACTTCTGCCGCGGCGTAACGCCCAAGTTGGACTTCCGCGTTGGCAACGCCCATCAGCACCATGCCGATCAGGAAGATTACCAACGACTCTTTTGAAATTGCAAAGAATGCAACACCAGAACCGAATGCCCCGATCAACAAACCGGTGACGAGCCCAGCGCGGGAGCCAATCGCGTCATTGACGTATCCCCAACCAAACGCGGAAAACGCGCCCGCCAGCAGATAGGTCGCAGACGGGATGCCCGCGAAACTAGCGCTTCCCGCCAGCTTCGCGCCAACGATGGAGTTAATGGTTGAAGCGGCGACGAATCCTGCGGACGCCAGCGATTGTTGAGCAAAAAGAATGGCAGTAATTTTGCGAGCAACGGATTGTAAGTTGGTCATAATCTCCTTTGAAGAATAGCGTGATTATAACGTGATAAAAGAAGGAGCCTCTTGATTGAGGCTCCTTCCACAAATAGACTTTCGGGTTGTCATGGAACGTAACAGCGACAATCGGGATATGGATATTGCGAAGTGCCCGGACAAGTATTGGGGCAGCCCACTGGTTTCTGGGGAGGAATAGGACAAATGCCCGGCTCCGTCCCTTTTGGCTCGAAACCCACCGACATTCTGCAGGTGTTATCCAGCTCAGATAATTCTTTGATGGGATAGGTGATTAGATCTGGAAGAGGTGAACCCGCCTGCTCTGTCGTAAAATGGTCGTTGAAATCGAACAAAGACGGTTTCATTTGATCAGGACTTCCAGTCCATGCTCCAAGTAAGTAGCGTGCAGAGTTCCCAATCAATGATTTCTTGAATGCAATCTGGACACTGTTTGCATCCTTTGGAGAAATCCGCGCCCAGGCGGCATCAGGGTCATTGCCTTTGCCTTGATCGAAAACCAGAGTCTCATATCCATCACCGGTTGATTGATTGTCGGCGAAAATTGGATTTTTCCCGCCAACATCATGGTCGGTATCTTGCCACGCCTGTACCCCGTCGGTAGTCCATTGCGTCGAAGTAAGAGCCGATGCGACCACAAGCCAGTCGCCGCGGCCATCCAGATTCGTATCCACTTCTACAGCATACTCGCCGGGGAAATGACTTTCTTTATCGGGACTCTTCAATACAATATTCATGTAAATCCAGACATCGTCGGCATATGTGGTTGCATCTTGAATATCAAGATATGGGAAATAGACATCCATCGTATCTGCATTGAATGGACGTTCGAATAAATCTGCAGAAAACCTATCGCCGCCCGGGGCAAAATGTCTGGGTGCTGTCGTCGAAGAATCCTGATCGCCAGCATGATTGGTGCGATCCGCCGGGAGATCAATGGGGTATAAGACGTGCACAATCGAAGTAGTTGGACTCGCCATAGTAGACGGGGGCAGGGTAGTCGGCGTGGACGCTTGAGAGCCGACATTACAAGCTAATATAGTAAAAAGAATGGCCACTGACACGGTCAACACTCGGGGCGATAGCGCTCTGTTTTTCATCGTTTCTCTCCTTTTAAATCAAAGCTGAACGGATACTCTCAGTTGGCTATTATCCAGAATTCGAGGAGCAAAGTAAATGGCTCCCGAATCCTACTCACTTGCGAAACAAAAGGCTGACCAGTCTTGGCGAACGACCTTGATCTTCCTTGTGCCAGAACTCACGAAATCTCTCGAGAGCAAGGCCATTCTCATCGGCCGCGTCAAGAAAATCGGAAATGTGATGGACGAAAGAAGCGATTTCGATGATCTCCCGCCCGCGCTCAAAACGCGCCTTCTTTCCTTCATATTGGCGAAAGGGATGCAATTCATTGATGAAGAGATGCCCACCTTTTATCAACGCGCGCGAAGCCTGAAAGAACACATGCGAGAGGTCCTCAACGTGCTCGAGCACAAGATTGCAAGCAACAAGGTCCGTCAGCGCGGCGGCGAAAGGCCAAGGTTTTGTGACATCCGTGACACAGAACATGACATTACCCGCAATTCTTTTCTGCCGCGCGATCCTCAACATACCCTCGGAGAAATCTATTGCAAACACTTTCTCCCCAATGTGCGCAAGAAAGATTGTGTTCTTTCCCGTCCCACAGCCAAGTTCGAGGACCGATTGAAAATGTGAATTAGTTAACAACTCTCTGGTCACCGCTTGATCGAGGTCGCGGGTGAGATTGACATCTGCATCATATGTGGATGACCAACGGTCATAGGCTTCTTGAACACTCATAGTGGCCGTGAGTATAAAACAATTCAGACCGACTAATCCGATATGATTCAATCCATTACTATTGGGGGCTATGATTTGCTTGAATCTGCACCATAAAAGTGCTATAGTGTTTTCATCAATTAGGGCAATTTTGTCTTCATTGTTCGACATGTGAACTTGTCATGTGTGGGAGGCTCTGATGAAAGCGAGAAGGGTAACTTGCGGCGTGCTGGGCGTTTTACTGCTTGTCGTCATCGCGGCTGTTGTTATCCTGGTTAATCAAAGGAGGGGAGATTCTGGACAAGCCAGCAACCCTTCGTACGCGTTGATCACGACGCCGTTGAACGGCGATATTTTGTTCGTCAACGATCCGGTCTATGTGCAGGTCAGCGCGATGCTCTCACATCGCAACCCGGGTGTGGTCAGTTTATTTGTAGATGGGGGGAAATATTCTTTGGATGCCGACTCTCAGCCATATGCAAACCAACGATCTATAAATTGCTCCTCGAAAGATGAAAATATCTGCGGAACAGTGGAGACCAGCCAATTATGGATTCCAACGCAAGCAGGACAGCATAACTTATATGTCTGCATTGATGGAGATAACACTTCTGGCGCGGTCTGGAATATTTGCACTGATCCGGTAAACGTCACGGTTGTGGACCCGGCGACGCAGAATCAACCCGCGGGGCTTTACAATGCAGGAGAAGGCGACACGGTCGAATCGGTGGCCGGGAAGTTTGACCTGCCTCCTTTAATGGTGGCCGCCGCAAATCCAGATATTGACCCGAGCGCGCCACTCCCCAAAGATACGCCCATCACTATTCCGCGCGATCCATCCATCCCGCCTCTCAGCGCGGGACCCGGTTCCGATAGTTCGCTGTGGACAGTGAACGAAGTCAAAATGGCAACTGGACAGCCAATTGACAAAGGCTACTGTTATTATTCGCTTGGCGCAAATAACTGGTCGCGCATCCCTGCTGAACCGCAGAGCTTTGTTTATCCATTAAATGGTCAGTTGGATCTAACGGCTCAACTCCGTTCGTTGACGATACCGCCCTTCGGTGGAACGCTGGCAATGGATTGCTGGGGCTGGAGTGGTGCGAGCCTTGTTCCTCTTGGCTCCGGCAAGACCACCTTCACACCTTCCACTTCGCCCTTGATCTACTTGCAAGGCGATCAGTTCACATTGGATGCCAGCCTCGGAATCATCCCAGGCAGTTATGAAACGCGAGGCATAAAATATATGGTACCCCCGCCCAGCGGTCTGACAGGGACTGGTAAAGTGGAGGACTGCATCAGCCATATTCCGCCCGATGCGTTGATATTGGTATGGTTCTGCAAAGCGATAGTAGAGGTCGGTAATCCCATGCTGGTTTGGGAATGGAACGCTCCTATATTCCCTCCGGATACTCCGGAGATTAGCTGGCTGACCAAGATTGACGGCTATCACGTTTATATGGTTCTCGGTGGAAAGACCACATTGATTAAGACTGTACATGACTCTGGGCAGAAGGTTATCGACGCGGGATTGATCAAAAAGCTGATTTATGTGGGAAAACCTCCGTGCTTCTTCGCCAGGGCTTTCGCCGGGCCGCTGGAGTCGGCAAACAGTAATACGTACTGTTGGGGCAGTGTTCCGCCCGGTCTAACAACGGTAACGCTCACGCCTTCCATAGGCTATGGAGGGCAGGAAAGACACAGGATCACTGGCCAGTTTTGTACAGCAGGCACGGGTAGCGTAATCGTAGGCTCCTCATCAATGGCTGGAAGCGATTTTGCTGTCGGCTATGTAAACGATTTGGATCCGTCAAGTTGCCTGGAAGCATATCGAGAATATTCCCGTGCCCAAGCGGTGTTTGATCTAAGCCCGGTAAAAGGTCCTGTCTCTTCGGCTGAGTTATCGTATCAAATGGATTACACATCTTCCAAGGGCAATTCCTGCGCCAGCAGATTGGGGATTGTCACAACCACAACGCCTGGCATCCATGTTAAGGATATGGCTTACGGTCCCTATGTACTCCTTCCGACCAGCGCGTATCCCGGCACCACTTTCATTTGGGCCGTGACGGATGCAGTTCGTGACTGGCAGTTGGGCAAGCCGAACGCGGGCTTCCTGTTCATCGGACGAAATGAGAGTCTGGAGCTCCCGGATTGCGGAGGATTATTTGGGTCTGGCTGTATCGAGGGCCATGACACCTGTTGGTCAGCATATAGCCAAGCGAAACTCACCGTGACGTACTTCACGCCATAGGCGCAATCAGAGAGGGTAGCGACATGCGAAATTCAATTCGGTTGACAACATTTCTGATCCTCCTGACGGGCCTGACCGCCTGCAATCTCAACCTGCAATATCGCGGCAGTCCCCAGGCCTGGATTGACGCGCCGCTGGATGGAATGGTGCTCCCGCTGGCTTCATACGACATCGTCGCGCACGCCAGTGATCCGGGCGGTATCTCACAAATCGAATTCAGCATCAACGACATAGTCATCGGCAATGTATCTGGCTCGGGTGCCCTCTTTAATGCGCACCAGCCATGGACTCCATCCGCTCCCGGCAAATACATCATCAAAGCCCGAGGGCAGAGCGCAGGCGGCGCGTGGAGCGATTATGCAGAAGCGAGGGTGACCGTTGCCGGCGGAGCAACTGCCACGCCGGAAGCCCCCGCGACCGTTACACAGACTGAGACTCCGCCTCCCTCGCCGACGGTAACGTTGACGCCCACCCCAGCCGTCCCCACGCTGATTCTGAACATCAACGCGAATTGCCGCCTTGGACCAAGTCAACTGTACGAAGTCTACACTTCGATCCTTGCTGGAAATCAACTTCCAATTGAAGGCACAAATGAAGATGGGACCTGGTGGCTGGTGAGAATTCCCACCGGAGAACGTTGCTGGATTTCAACCGTGACAGGAACGCCCGTCGGCAACATCAACCTTGTACCGGTTGTTCAAGCGCCGCCGCTCAAAGGCTGTTACGTCTTCGATCCGAATCAACAGAAAGTTTGCACAGACCCATGCCCGCCAAACGCGAACCCGGGCGGATCATGTACTCCATAAATTCAGCAAGAAGAGAGACGATCAGACTTTAGCGCATCACACAGTTTATTGTTAGAGGAATAAGTCATGAGAAAAAAATTCTGGTTGATATCTTCTTTATCTGTCCTTGTCGCCGTCACTGCTTGTGTGTCTACTCTGACGCCAACCGTCGAGCAGACGGCGCCTCCGCCCTCTTCGCAGATCACGAGCAGCGCCCCGCCCGCGCAGGTGATGAAACCGGGAACGTACCCTCAAAAAATTCAGTCGGGCGGCGTGGTGCGGACTTACATTCTGCATGTTCCGCCGGGTTACGATGGAGCAAAAGCCCTACCGCTTGTTTTTATCCTGCATGGCTTTGGCGGGAACGCGGCCGGCATGGTGAAGTTGACCGCCATGAACGACAAGGCCGATCAGGAGAACTTCTTCGTTGCATATTTAAATGGAACGCAAGCTACTAACGCCGCCAAAGGCGCTTCGGGTATGGCCTGGAATAACGGACTTACGCCCGATCTGAATATGACGGTGGATGATGTGGCCTTTGTCCATGACCTGCTGACGCATTTGGAAGGACAATTGTATATAGACAGTCACCGCGTCTATGCCGCGGGATTTTCCAACGGCGCGATGATGACTCACCGCCTCGGCGCGGAATTACCGGACCTTTTAGCCGGAGTCGCTGTGGTGGAGGGCACGGTCGGACTCGCCCAATCGGATGAAACATTCTCTACAACCCCAACTCCGGTCGGTCCCATCGCGGTGATGATTATTCACGGCAAACAAGACATGAATCTGCCTTACAACGGCGGACAAGCCACGCAGGGCGCGGGGAAATTACTTACAAAATCCGCCGCGGACGCGGTGGCGTTTTGGACTCAAGCCGACGGTTGCACCGGAACGCCTCAACAAGAGACAAGCGGCAATGGAAACGTCATCAAGCAAGATTACACTAACTGTGCCGCGGGAACCGAAGTTTTATTTTATACAATCGTGAATGGCGCGCATGAATGGCCCACTTTGCAGGGACACACCAAGTTTTCAGCGACCGATGCCATTTGGGACTTCTTCAGCAAGCATGCTTTGCCATAGCGAGACAAATCGTCATTCTGAGCCGCTTCCCGGCGGAGACTCTTCGCTTCGCTCAGAGTGACATATCCCACTTTAGAACTTCGCCGCGATCTTCCCGACCGTTCCCATTCCGCGCAGAGTGGACGGCTTGCCGAGAGCCTTCTCCAGCACCGCGTTGGAGAAGGTTGATTCACTCTGCTTCTTCTTGCACAGCCAGTAGAGTTCGCGTCCGTGGATGTGGAAGTCGTCAATGGCCGTTTTCAGGGATAGCACTTTTTTCTGGGCCGCGGCATCCGGCGGTTCTTTGAGAAAAGCAACGTTGAACGCGGTGGCTGAGTCGAGCTGGGATTGCGGAAAAGGTTTATAGACGGCGACCGCTTTCAGGTCCGTGTTGGTGCGGAGGAAGGCGACAGAGTCAAAGCCGAGGGCTTCCTTCAATTTGGCCTCAATCTTCTTTTCGAGCGCGGCAGAGTCGCTCGACCTGGTCTCAAATAAAACATTCCCGCTGGCGATAAAAGTTTCGACGCTTGAGAATCCGAGCGATTCAAAAAGCGAACGCAGGCGATCCATCTTGACAACATGTCCGCCCACATTGATGGCGCGCAGGAAGGCGATGAATTGCGTCATCTAATGCTCGAGTTTCTTTTCGATGCGCCGATCAGGAACGAACCATATGGCCGCCACAAAAATATAAATTGCAAAGGCGATCCACGCATTGACGAAAGCCAGCGCGACGGCAACCACGTAAATTAAAATCGAGATCCGACCTTTGAAGTCACTGCCCAGCGCGGCGGCCAGCGTGGAATGCCAGCCATGCAAAGAAAGCAAAGCGCGCACGAGGATGAAATAGGCGATGGCGGCCATGAGCAACTCAATGCCATAGACCGCCACCGGCCACAGGGCAAAATTATTCTCGCCCATCCAGGCTGTGCCAAACGGAAACAATGACAGCCAAAAGAGCAGGTGAAGATTTGCCCACAGCACACGTCCATTGACGTGTTCGATGGCTTGAATCAGATGATGATGATTGTTCCAATAGATGCCGAGGTTGACGAAACTCAGCACGTAGGAGAGAAAAACCGGAATCAACGGACGCAAGGCCGCCGGGTCCGTGCTGGGAGGCGGCCTCAATTCCAGCACCATCACGGTGATGATGATGGCAATCACGCCATCGCTGAAGGCTTCCATTCGGTCTTTGCGCACGGCAGGATTTTACTAGAGTGTGTATGCAAAATCAATTTCATGTGTCATTCTGAGGAGCGAAGCGACGAAGAATCTCAAATTTTGAACGAAAAAAAACGAGATTCTTCGCTCCCTTTGGTCGCTCAGAATGACATGAGACGAATTTGCATACAGACCCTAG
>JAJPIZ010000043.1 GCA_021324435.1 Anaerolineae bacterium | reverse complement strand
AGTTGCGCGTGGTCCTTCTCAGCACCAAGAACCATGTCGTCGGCATCCCCGTGGTGTACAAGGGCAGCCTGAATTCGTCACAGGTGCGGGTGGGCGAGGTTTTCCGCGATGCGATCCGCGAGAACTGCGCCTCCATGATCGTGGTGCACAACCATCCCAGCGGCGACCCAACGCCCAGCCCGGACGATGTGGCCGTGACGCGCGCCTTCGTGCAGGCCGGCAAATTGATTGATGTGGACGTGCTGGATCACTTGATCATCGGGCAGGGAAAATATGTTTCGATGAAAGAGAGAGGCTTGGGATTCTCGTGATTCGATATTAGAATGTCCGATATTCGCTTCTGCGCTCTAGGCGGCGTCCTCGCCGCCAAGGACGGCGGCTTGAGCAGAAAGGGTATTCTAAATCTTGGACATTATGAAAAGAACGTCAAAACTATTAAGGAATTTCTTCATAAGCATAATAGTGTTTATTGTAGCTATTATCGTATTCCTGGAAATAGGGAGCAAATATTACAAATGTCCAATATCAGATCAACCCCCACAAAATATATTCGTATGTGATTCGAATTATTATTCTGTAAATCAAAGAAAACTCCAAACTATTCAGAGATTGATTGAGCTAAAACAACAGGGTATAGAGCCTTCCAGGGAGGACTTGGACCAAGTAATCAACGTAGTAAAATATGAAGACATGCCTGGACTCAACGGCGTCTTATGCGGAGATGGTATGATTTTTGTGAGAGATAGTCTAAGTAATGAAGGAAAATATTTTGTCGCCAGACATGAATTAGAGCACGCCTTTATCCATAATGGAGTGGATACGGAGTGTGAAAATGATGAATATTGCGCCACAATGAGCGCCGTCAAAGTCTATCCTATCGGATTTGTCGAGACTGTACTATCCTCACTTTACCTAGCCGCAAAAGAATCTCCTACAATTTGGTGCTTTCTGTTTGGGAGCTGGCGCATTTTTCGAACATACATATTTCCATGGTAATCAAATTTGTTGTCGACTACATTTGCCAATACTAATTCTTGTGTGATACAAAAAGCTAAACGTCATTGACATAGGGCGATTTCCTACGCACTTCTCTTCACCCCAAATTCCATGAACTCCCCCGTCGGGTTTTCCCAGTCCACTTTTGACTCATCCACGCGCGCGCCGCGCGGGCCTTGCTTGACCATCTCGATGAAGCGTTCCACGTTGACGCGCTGGCCCTCGGCCACGGATTCAACCGTGTCCGCACCGACGTTGCGCACCCAGCCCCTCACGCCGATCTGGCGCGCGTAGAATTCCACGTGAGCGCGGAAGCCCACGCCTTGCACGCGTCCCTTCACCCAAATGTGGACGCGTACGATTTCATTTGGCTCTGGCATCCCGCCTCCGTTGAATGGACATGATCACCGCGCCGGTGATCGGCACGATCAGGATCAACCCCAGAATCAAAAGATACGGCGATAAATTTCGCATGGCAACGCTCATCATGTTCTGTCCCAGCGCGGATTCGCGCCAGCGCGCGTCCAGTTGATTCAACGGCGAGCCGACCGCGCGCGTCGCGCCGAGGTCGCAATCGAGGCCGTCGGCATAGGCACGGGTCAACGCCACGAGGCCGGTACTGCCGTACGTGTCGCGCAGATAACGGACAAACGATCCAGACTCGGCATAGGCCAGAAAGGCGCGTCCGCTATCGGCGGGGAACGAGGCGCACAAATCCGAGATGGGAATCAACGCATCACTGGCGTCTGCGGCCTGGAGGGCAATGGCATAATCCGGGTTCGGATTCAGTTCATTCATCGAAGCGATGCCTTCATTCAACCATGCGGGCAGGTGAGCATATCCAACACCGAGGCTTCGATACAACATCACGCGCGCCAGTTCATGAGGGATTTGTCTTTGCAGTTCAATCGTCTGCGCGTCGCCGGGCGCGGCTGCAACCAGCACCACACCCAACGCGGGATCGGCGTGTCCCGCGATCCACGGCGAGCCGCCGAGCGCCAGCGCGTTTTGCAGATTGCCCGACGTGGAATAAACATAAACATCCAGCGGCGCGGGCGATGCGACCGGCAAAAGTGTGCTCATGTTTTGCAAGCCGATGCGCGCCGCCTCCAGCGCGGCCTGACCGAACGCGTCGTTGCCCTCGTACCAATGCACCGTGAGCGAGTCTTGCACCAGCGATTTCCACGGGAAGCGATTGTCTTCGTATTTGAAATTGAACAGGCCGCTGGTCACAGTCTCGCCATCGGCCAGCGTAGCCTGATACGAAAAAAGAATCGTCGCAAACGGACGAATGTTTTTTTGCGACGCGTCGTATTGATAACTCACAGAACCATCGGGGTTCAAAACCAGCGGCTCGACGCGCGTGTTCTGTTCATTGATGTCGCGAAATGAAATCGCGGCCTGCGTGATGGGAATCGAGGAGGTGAGCCGCGCTGTAAACGTGATCTGCTGACCGAAGGTGTAATAAACGCCGATATTACTCACATCGAGTCCGGGCGGGACTTGAGGCGGGCGCGTAAACCCCAAAGTGGACGCGGCGACTGTTAGAGAAAGCAGGATGAGGCAAACAGGATGCAGTATGCAGGAGGCAGAAGGCGGTTGCATGTTATTTCCCCAAATATACCAACAACGGCGTGAGCGTGAGCGGACTGAGAATCGTGCCGATAAAAACAATCGCGGTGACCAGCGAGGTATCGAGGCCGTATTCCGTGGCCAGCACGGTGCTGGTCACCGCGGCCGGCATGGCGGATTCGGTCACGGTTCCCTGCCGCGCCGCATCTTTGAATCCGAACAGGCTTGCCAGCAGGAGTCCGATGATCGGCCCGGCCAGCAGGCGCAACGCCGCGCTCACGCCGAGCGCTTTGAAGCTGTGTGACCATTGCACGCGCGAGAGTTCCAGGCCGAGCAGAACGATCATCACCGGGATGCTGGCATTCGAGGCCAGATCAACGGTGCGGGCGAGGGGAATTGGCAAAATAAGATGAAAGCGATTCAACAACGCCGCCAAAGTCACGGCATACACGGCTGGGACCTTTACGATTCCAGCCAGCGCGGTTTTGAAGTCCATGTGGCCGAGGGAGGCGATCAACACACCGACCGTGTTGAAAAGAATAGACGTTGTGACAAAAAACAATGTGGCAAAGGCCAGCGCGTCCTCGCCGAAGGCAAACGAGACGACCGGCAGACCGTAATTCCCTGTGTTGCCAAAAGCGGAGGTGAGGATGATCGCCATCAGCACCGGCCGCTCAAAATGAAATAATTTTCCAAGCGCGAAGGCCAGCACGCCGACCGAAGAACAAACCAGAACAGTGTAAGCCATCGTAGTGAAGATTTCAGCCGAATTGAGTTGGGTGTTGAGGAGCAGGTCAAAGACAAGGATTGGACTGAAGATATAAAAAACGACCCGCCCCAGACTGCGTGAGTCAATGGAGAGGGTCTTGCCGAGCGTGAAACCCGCCGCGCTCAAAATGAGAATCGGGAGCAGGTTGTTGGCGAAGGTATTGAGCAGGTCGGTGATGTTCATATGCAAATGTCATTGCGAGGAGCCGCGCCGGTTTCGATACGCTTGCTTTGCTCGCTACTCAACCGGCGGCGACGAAGCCATCCCCTGTTAACTTCAAAGGATCAATTGGATGCGATGCGAGATTGCTTGGTGCGGGGTTTCGATTGCCTGCATCTCAACCGCCGCCTTCACAATGACGTTACTCTTCCTCATCGTCTGTATCAATTTCATCCGCATCGAAGGACAGAAAGTCGAAGCGGTTCAGGTCTTCAGTGAAGGCCAGGTTATCCAGCGCCTCTTCAAGGAACGCGATCTGTTCATCGTCGGTCGCCAGATCGAGCAGGCTTTCGATGTATGTGCGCACATCCTCGCCGCCGATCTGCGAAAGCGACCAGATGGCCGCCGTGATCACATCGTCGTCTTCGAGGTCTTCCAGCATTTTGAGCAGAGTAAGGCGCGCTGAACTCAGACCCAACTGGCCTGCGGCCCGGATGGCGGCCACCTGCACGTTCTGGTTGGGATCATCCAGCCTCGAGAGAATGTCTTCCTCCCAGCGATCATCGGCTGAGAGTCCCATGGCGAATAGCGCGCTGGCCTGCCAATCCGGATTTTCACGATGGAAGGCGGACTGGATCAAGGTCGTTACTTCAGCGCGCGATGAGTAACCAAGCGACTCGAGCGCGTTGCGGCGCACGATCAATTTATCGTCGCTGTTCTCTTTGGCGAGCAACGCATCTTCCACTTGACGTTGAACGTCTTCGGTGAGTTCTTCGAGTTCGCCCAGTTCCACATATTTTCCGAGCGCGAAGGCGGCCTCGGCGCGGGCATTTTCGTCGGGATCATTGTTGAGAATCTTGATGAAGACGGGCGTGAGTTTTACGTCGTCGCATTCATCCAGCAGGCGGATGGCGCGGGCGCGGACTTGCGCGTCGTCATCGTTGAGCACGGCGCGCGCGAAGTCGTCGAACGAGACGAGCGTGTCGCTGTCAACGAGGGATTGAAGCCCCTCGAGCAGAGTCCGTTTGCGGTCCGGTTTGATGCGGGGCCAGGCTTCCATCAAAGCCTCGAGCGAAGCCGGGTCAATATCGGAGAAATCCTGCAAGGAACGACGCGAGAGTTCCTGTGTGCCGTTCTCCAGTTCGTCAATTACTTTTTGAAAGGGAAGTTTCTTATCGGTCATCAGGGCAAATTTACCACAGCCGGGTTGACGAAGTCCATCACGTTGACGTAGATCATGAAGATGAGCAATACTGCCATGCCCACGGCGTGGACAATGTTTTCAAATTGAGGCGGCACGCGGCGGCGAAAGATGATTTCGGGAAGCGCGAAGATGATGCGACCGCCGTCGAGGGCCGGGAAGGGAAACAGATTGAGCACGCCAAGGCTGATGGTCAACGCGCCGATCAATTGAAGCGTGAAGAAGGTCGGCGTTTGCGGTGGAGATGAGGATGACACCGGCTCGCGGCTCTGTACATCGCGGCTGACGGCCTGACCAAAGATGTCGTAGATTCCTTTGAGGCTGATGACGCGGCCCTCCTCGGGGCTGGTCTGGCCGCGCAACATTTGCGCGGGAAGCAGGATCAGGCCGCGCGTCTGTGCATAGACAGCCAGCGTTCCATATTTCAGCGATTCTGTGATCGAACCCGAACGCACCAGTGCAGGCCCCATGGAAATTCCCAGCGCGCCCTGATTTTTTGGCCGCGTGCTGGAAGGCGTGGCCGTAAGTTCAACGGTTTCTGCGCCGCGGCGCACCGTGAACACAATCGGCTTGTCGAGGTTGGCGTAAATGATGTCATGCAATTGAGCCGGGTCCGTGATGGCCGCGCCGTTCGCGGTGAGAATCACGTCATTGACCTGAATGCCCGCCATCTGCGCGGGAGAACCGGCCATCACGTCGTTGATCTGAACCTGGTTGTAATCGGGCACACCCATTTGATAAAAGAGCACGCTGAACACGATCATGCCCAGCAAAAGATTCATCACCGGCCCGGCAAACAAGACCGAGAGCCGCGTCCACGGGCTGGAGGCGGCCAAGCCGCCGGGAATGCCCGGATCATTTTCGCCCATCGGGCGGACAAAGCCGCCAATCGGAAGCCAGTTCAACGTGAAGGCCGTGCCGGGATGCGCTTCGCGGATGAAGTCTGTAAACTTTTCTGAGCCGGATTGTTTCTGATCGCCGATGACAACTTTGACCGCCACGCGTTCCGAATCCTTTTGCGGCTGGACGACGTTGCCGGTCTGATCCACGAGAACGTGATCAGACTTGATCGGGTTAGCAGCGCTTCGTTTCTTTTCATCGTACTCGGTCATTTCGATGGAGCGCAGAACAAGTTTGTCTTCCATTGGGTCGGCAGTGAATGCCAGCTCGCGGTCGAGCAGGCGCGACCATTCGAATGGCATGTTGAACTGGCGCGGGATTTCGACGCGTTTGCCGCTTCGCAAAAAGAGATGTCCCTTTTCGCGCCAGAAGGTCAACGCGCGCGGCGGAAAACCGAATCCGAATTCCTCGACTTCCACTTTGAGAAGCCGCGCAACGATAAAGTGCCCGAACTCGTGGATAAAGACCACGCCCGCGAACACCACAATAAAGATCAAACCGGAAAGCAGGGAAGTATTCATTTTTAACTCGTGGACAGATTATATCTTGTTTAAATTAGCGGGAGATGAAGAGGACAGTTAACAAAAAGCATGTCACCCTGAGCGTAGCGAAGGGTCTCCACCGTTTCGTAGCGAGATTCTTCGCTCGCCACAAAGCGGTTCGCTCAGAATGACACGCACTAAGAATTCTCGACAATCTCCGCAGGCCCGCCGACGCGCGCGGTAAGAACATCTTTGACCCCATCTATCTCGCGCAAGCGCGAAGCGATCTCCTGCGCGTCGTTTTCGGGGCACAACACATGCACATTCGCTCCGGCATCAACGGTGTAACAAGCCGGTGTGCCATCCCGCCTCCAGGAACGAACGGATTCCATCACCGCGATGGAAGCCGATTGCCAATAGTGCAAAGCAGGCGAGGAGGTCATCATCACCGCGTGCATCATGTCTGAATCCAATTCGACGATGGATGCCAGAGAATCAAAATCGCGGTTGAGGATCGCGGCGCGGCACAGGTCGAGTCGGCGCGGCGCATCGGCTACGCGCGCGGCCTGCAACGGACTTGTCTCTGCAATCGCGTGGCCTTCGGTCGAACCGGTCTTCTTGTGCGCGGCGCTGACAATGGCAATGCAATCCGCCAGCGCCCAATGATCGGCGGGCGCAATCGAAAAGGCAAACGAATCTTCATCGCTCGTTCCCGCCTGCCATTCGACGAATCCGCCGGGGATGGAACGACAGGCGGACCCCGATCCGCGCCGCGCCAGACGCGAGAGCTCGCGCTCGCTCCAATCCAGACCCGCGGCCCTGGTCGCCGCCAAAGCCAGCGCCGCGAACGCCGACGCAGACGAGGCGATCCCCGCGCCCGCGGGGAAGTTGTTCTCGCTGATGACCTCGGCGCGCTGATTCATTTTGGCCGCGCCCCGCACGAGGTCCAGCATGAACGAGACGCGTTCCAGCGCCGGGCCGGTGATCTCATGTCCATTGATGATCAATTCATCGAGCGGCAGGGAAGGTTGAAAACTGACCGTCGTGCGCGTGAACAGTCCATCCAGATTCATGGACAGCGAGCCGTTGGACGGCAGACGCAGTTCGTCATCGCGGTTGCCCCAATATTTGATGAAGGCAATGTTCGGATGCGCGAGCGCGGTCACAGGCTCCATACGGTCAGTGTACCACGCCGGGTTATGTTTTGATCAACTCGAGGAAGACTTCCACCACACGCGGGTCGAAGTGCTTGCCCGTTTCGGAGCGAATATACTCGATGGTTTTTTCCTTCGACCACGCCTTTCGATATGGCCGGTCGGAGGTGAGCGCGTCATAGACATCCACTACTGCGAAGATACGCGCCGTCAGCGGAATGGTCTCGCCTTTCAAGGCGCGCGGGTAGCCGGAGCCGTCCCATTTTTCGTGATGGCAGTAGGGAATATCGAGCGCGCCGCGCAGATAGGCAATCGGCGAGAGCATGTCGTAGGCAAATTGGGGATGCCTGCGCATGATGATCCACTCTTCCTCGGTGAGCGAGCCGCCTTTGTGCAGGATGGAATCGGGGATGCCCATCTTGCCAATGTCGTGCAGGAGCACGCCGCGGCGGACATCCTGCAACTCCTTGTCCGGGATTCCCATCATGGAGGCGAGGCGGACGGTCATGTCAAGCATGCGGGCGGAATGTCCCTGCGTTTCCTGATCGCGTAATTCCAGCGCCTGAGACCAGCCTGCGATGGTGGCGTCATACGCCATTGTCAATTCGATGTTGGTTTTTTCGAGGCTCTCGAAGAGCAGAGCATTGTCTATGGCCAACGCGGCCTGCCCGGCCAGCATTTCAAGATAGGAGGTGCGTTCCGCGTCCAGATCGAGGGGCGAGCGATGGAAGAGTTCCAACACGCCTTTGACCTCGCCTTTGGCCACAAGCGGCACGGCGATATATCCGACGAATCTCTCGGCCCGCACAAGGTTCGATTGCGCAAAACTCACATCCGCCGAGGCCATATCGGGAATGCGGATGATCCGTCTTTCCAGCGCGGCTTTGCCCGCGCGCCCCCTGCCAATCGCCAGCGTGGTGCGCGTGATCTCCGAAGTATAGAAACCATTACCGGCGATGTATTGCAGGAACAACGTGGCGGGATTCAACAAGAGCACCGCGGCCGCGTCCACATCCAATTGACGGGTGACGCCCTCCAGCACAGCCTGCAGACTCACGCGCAGGTCGGTGGTGGAGCCGATGGCTGTATCCACTGTGTGAAGCGCGGAGAGTTGATCCACCCGGCGGCGAAGTTGAGAGAAGAGCCGCGTGTTCTGAATCGCAATCCCGGCTGTGTTTGCCACCAGTTCAAGCAATTCGGCATCGCTCTGACTGTATCGATTCTTTTCAAGGCTTTGCAATTGCATAACGCCGATCACGCGCCCCTCGGCTTTCAGCGGAACATACAGCGCAGAGCGCGGGACTTTGTCGCCTGTGCCCCATCCGTCCATGGATCGGAATCCGGCGCGCGCTTCATCCACTTCGGAGATGATCAGCGGCTGGCCGTTCAAAACGACCTGAGCCTGATTCCATTCTTTGGTCTCGTCCACACTGACAGCGGTTAATTTGGAAACGTCTGCCGTTTCTCCGCCGCGCAGTGCATAGCCGGGCACGATGGTCCGGGTCTGCCAATCGAAGATGGAAATATAAACGTTGGCGGTGCCCGGCAAAAGGTCAAGGGCCGAACGGGAAACCTTTTCATAAATCGCATGCAGGTCGAGGGTTTCCGAGAGCGCTTGTCCCGTGGCGTTGATCGTCACCAATTGTTCGGCATAATGCATGGTCTTCTCATGCAAAGAGACGCGCTGAATGGCATTGGCAACAATGTCGGCTACTGCCACCAGCAGACGAATCTCACTATCAAAGAAAGGAGGAGGCGGATAATCTTCCCTTTCATCACGCGTGACCCACAATACCCCAATGGACTTCTCTTGGGTCACGAGAGGCACAACCGCCGCGCATCGGACATTTTCGAGCAGTTGAGGCATGAAGACGTTCGCCTCCGCATGCAGATCGGAGGTCACGTAGATTTGGCGCGAAGCCATGACTTGCGCGGATAGTCCCTGACCTGCAGGGATGACCTGACCGGTTCGGTTCTCAAGACTGCCCTGACCCATTTCAACGATCAGGTCCGGACCTTCGGCCTTGAACGTAACGAACATGGCTCCATCTGCATTCAAAATCCGCCGCAGTTGGCTGAGGACGATGGGTATCATTTCAGCCCGCGTGGAGGCGATGCGCAAGGCCGAAGAGACATCCGAGAGAACGCTCAATTCCGCCAGTCGGCGGCGTGTCTGATCCATCAGGCGCGCGCTGTAAACCGCTCCCGCCGCGCTATTGGCGAATAAGGTCAATAAGTTAATTTCCCGCTCGTTGAATGCGTGATCTGCATGGTGATTCTCTTTACCGAGCCGGTTATACACGCTCAATACACCCACCAGTTCACCACTGTAAACCATGGGAATTCCAACTACGGAAGCGTACTCGAAATCCTCGAAGCGGTCTGAACGTTCTTCCCAGTTGGGATAATCGTTGATGATGACGGGCTGTCTGGTTTGCGCAACGCGGCCGATCAATCCTTCTTCCATGCGAATCCGGGTTCCCAACGGCAGGTCGGGGTCGAGCGCGGACACGAGTTCGAGATCGCCGCGTTCAGAGTCATACAGGGAGATGGCCGCGCCGGTGGCGGCGGATAGAACGCGAGCGCGTTCCATGATGGTATTCAGAAGAATGTACAGATCGGTTTGTGAGGACACGTCCGAGGCGGTCTGATACAGCGCCTCGAATTCCGCAGCGCGCAAGCTGACCTGCTCGAACAGGCGCGCATTGTAGACCGCGCTGGCGGCGTGTGCGGCAAACAGCGAGAGGGTGCGTTCATCAACCTCGGTGAATTTTCGTTCTGAATCCCCATGTTCCTCCACGGTCAACACGCCGATCAATTCTCCGCCGTGAAGCATGGGTACTTCCAGCACCGCACGGATGGGTACGCCTTGATATTTTGCAGAGCGCCCTTCCCATGCCTGGTAATCATCTATGATCATGGATTCGCGCGTTTGAGCTACCCGGCCAGCCATGCCCTCTCCCAGGTTCAGCTTCACATCGGGAGGCGCTTTAAGGCCAACATTGGTGATTAATTCAAGGTCTTTGCGTTCCGCATTGTACAGATAGATGCCGCCTCCCCCCGTGTGGAGCAGTTCAGAGGCCCGTCGAACAATATTGTTCAGCAATTCATCCAGGTCGCGTTTGGAAGCGACCGAACGCGTCACCTCGTAGAGCGCGGCAAATTGATCGGCGCGCGCGCGAGTTTCTTCAAATAGGCGCGCGTTGTGGATCGCGCCGGCGGCGTGCGCCGCGAAGACCGAGAGCAACCGCACATCATCTTCGTTGAATTTTCGTTCAGAATCCCCATACTCAAAAACATCCAGCACGCCGACCAGCTCGCCGCTATACAGCATGGGCACCTGGAGCACTGCTCGAAAAGGAAGCCCTTCAGTTGCAGGCTGGCGGCCTTCCCAGGTCTGATAATCTTCGATGATCAACGGCTTTTGAGTCTGCGCCACGCGGCCGGATCCTCCCTCGCCAAGTTTTACACGCTGACCGCGGCCCTTCGGGTCGTGAGCAACATAAGCCAGTTCCAGATCGTTCCGCGCAGGATCATATAGATACATTCCGCCGCCATAGGCTCCCAGCAGGCGGACAGCGCGTTCCACCAATGTCTGCAACAGCGTCGGCAGATCTTGTTGATGAAGCGTGATGTCGCGCGTCGTGTCGTACAAAGTTTCAAATTCCTGCGCGCGCCGGCGCGTCTCGTCGAACAGACGCGCTTTTTCGATGGCCGCCGCGGCGGAGGAAGCAAAGACCGTCAACAGCCGCAGATCGTTTTCGCTGAAGGCGGATCTGCGCGATACATTGTCCAACGAGATCACGCCTATCGCTTCATCCTTGACGATGAGCGGGGCCGCGATGGCGCTTTGTACTCTATTCACTTCCTCCAGCTGTTCGTCGAAGGGAATTTCATATTCAGCAATAGAATCAGCGACCAACATCGGGCGCTTCTCATGATAGGCGCGGCCCGAATAGCCCTTGTTGTCATCAAAGGGAAGTTCCATCAAACGCTTGTCCTGATAGCCAATTTGCGCGCGGATGTGCAAATGTCCATGTCCATCCAGTTCACGCAGAAGGATCGCGCCCTTCTCCGCGGCGGGGATGGCTTTCTGCGCGGCTTTGAGAATATCCTCGAGCAAAGAACGCAGATCAAGCGTGGAGGTCAGCGCGCCGCCCACGTTGGTCAGCGCTTCCAGCTCGTTGACGCGCCGGCGGATTTGATCAAACAAATCCGCATTCTGAATGGCGACCGCCGCCTGCGCGCCGAGCATCTCGAGGATGGCGCTATCTTCTTTTGTATATTGCCGGGGCTGGTAATTCTGCACAGACATCGCGCCGATCACTTTTTCGCCAGAGCGCAACGGGACCGCCAAAACGGAGCGCGTGCCGCCCTCTTTTGAGAATCGAATGCGCTCGATGTCGCTTTGCTCGTCATAATCGTCGAGCAGGAGCGTCTCCTTCGTCTCGATTACGCGGCCGGCGATCCCCGCGCCGAGCGGGAAACTTTTCACGGGATAATGCACACCCCGGTCAATTCCGCACACGCCATCAATTTGATTCTTGGCTTCATTCACCAGCGCAATCGTGAACATGTCGGTCGGCATCAATTGCTGAGCGGCTTTATAGATCGCATCATACAATTGTTCGGAATCCTGGTTTAACTTGGCAATATCCTGACTGACCTGATACAGCACAGATCGGCGCTCTGCGGCGCGCAAGGCCTCCTGGTACAAGCGCGCGTTCTGAATGGCGGTGGCGGCTTGCGCGGCGAGCAATTCGAGCAGGAGTTGATCCTCTTCGGTATAAACTCCGGGCTGATAACTTTGCGCAGAGATCGCGCCGATCATTTTTCCACCGACACGCATGGGCACAGCCACAATCGAACGCACCGCGTCCGGAGAACCGAAATGGATTCCATCCACCTGTTTTTCCAGATCGTCGTTGACGAGAATCGATTCGCCGGTTGTGATCACCCGGCTCGAAAGTCCCTGCCCGAATGGGATTCGAACTGCAGAACTGCGTCCGCCGCGGTCGAATAAGTAAACGCCCTCGATTTCCTGACGTTCTTCATCAGCCAGCGTAATGATGAAGGCCTCCGTTGGCATCAAACGCGTGGCGGCGCGATGGATCGAAGCATAGACCTGTTCAAGGTCCTGGCTGATCTGGCTCATCTCCCGGCCCGCGGCGTGCAGAGCGGCTCGTCGGTCAGCGGACCGCACCGCGTCCTGGAATAGACGCGCATTTTCCAAAGCCGCCGCGGCCTGCGATGCCAGCGTGGTCAGCAAACGTTCATCATCTTCATTGAACGCCTCGCGCTGGCTGCTTTCCACGCTGATACATCCCAGCGTGCGTCCGCCGCTCCAGATCGGCACATACAAACCGGAACGCATTCCGGGAAACGTTTCGTGATAACGGGGATCGTTCTCGAGATCGCCGCTGTTGATCGTTCGCCCATGCTTGATGACCCAGCCGGATAATCCCACGCCAACATGAGTGATGGCTCTTTCAACGGTTTGAACGTTGTCGTCGCCTCGACCGATTAAGTTTTCAGACTCACTGAACGCGAGCAGTTCCACTTCATCGCTGTCTGCGCGGCGCACGCGCACCGCGGCATGATGCCAGTTGAGCCGCTTTGAAAGAACGGTGATGATTTTTTCGCCGATAACGTGCGGCTCGAGCGAACTACTGAGAGAGAGGCCGCCTTCGTACAAAACTTCCAAGTCGGCCAAGCGGCGTTGAACCTGTTCCTCGGCCTGCTTCTGCGTCGTAATATCGCGCGCCACCCAGATAACGGTGTCCTGCGTGAGCGGAGCCGCCGCGCCGGAGAACCAGGCAATGTGATCTTCGATGAGTAAAGCATATTCGAACTGCACCGGCTTTTGTGTTTTCAATGCCTGATGAATGTGGCCGAGGAACTCGTCGGCCTTCTGGCGCGAGAAGATTTCGTGCAATCGTTTGCCAATCAGGTTTTGTTCCGGCAGATAGAGCAAATTGCTGGCGCTGGTAGGGGCCACCTTTACATAGCGCCCGTCTTTATCCAGCACCAAAATCACATCGGGGATGGCTTGAAATAGGGCGCGCATCTCGCTCTCTGAAGCGCGCAGAGCTTCCTCTGTTTGTTTGCGCTTCAATGCAGTGGTCAATTGGCCCGCGATGTTCTCCAGACGATGTAAATCATCCTCATTGAGATGCCGGCGACTGCCGAGGCTAAGTGTGCCCAGGAGCTCATCTCCTGAAATGAGCGGAATGGTTACCTGAGACCGATAATCCATCATCTTGATCAGGAGGGGAATGGCCTTCCGAACTTTCGCGCGGATGGTTTCAGGAATTGGCGCTACCTCCAAAAAAGAACCGATAATGCCGGCCATTTCTGATTCGCTGTTGGAAAGGATCGCTTTTCGCTCGCGGAGTGCGCGGCTGTATACATGGTCCGTTTCCATGCTGAGCTCAATCGGAGGGACCTTGTGACCAATCATCTTTTCAATCTGGTTCACCATTTCCGAAGAGATGACAAGATTCTGCAGAGTCAGGCGTTTTCCATCCGCGCTCAGCGGAAGGAAGGTCGCGCCGAACGTATCGAAGGCGTCTTTCGTTCCGTCGGCAATTAGCTGGACGATGGACTGCAAACTCTCGCCGCGGTTGATGGCATCATTGATGGAGTTGACCAGACTCAGGTCCTGACTGCGGCGGTAAATTTCCTTCTCGGCAATCTTTCGTTCCGTGATTTCGCGCGTAACGCCCAACAGCGAAACAATGCGGCCTTCTGAATCCTTCAAAGGCACGGCATGTGTTTCAAGCCAGCGGCGCGTGCCTTTGAGTCCCACCATTTCAAACTCAAGTATGCCGGATTCTCCTGCAAAGACGCGGTCATGCAAATCCTTGAACGCGGCGCGATGGTCGGGCGCTATAAGGCTAATCAGGGGTTTCCCTACTACCTGTTCCAGCGAGTCCGCCTCGATCATCTGCAAGCCTGCCGGGTTCATGTCCAAAAGATTTCCGCTTGCATCCACCAGTTTGACGCACTCAGGCTCTGATTGAACAATGGTACGCAGGCGCGTCTCACTCTCAGCCAGCGCGGCCTCGGCCAGTTTACGATCTGTAACATCCTCCACCGTACCTTCATAATATGAGACCCTGCCATTCGCATCCCGTACGACGCGCGCACTCTCGCGGATATAAATGGGAGTCCCATCTTTTTTACGCCACATCGCCTCCAGGCCGCGAATTTCACCGTCCCGCTCGATGCGCTCTTTGTATTCACTGCGCTGGTAACCTGCCTCGCTCCCGTCCCGCTCAAGGTTTTTACGGGCAAGTTCTTCAAAAGAGGCATACCCCAGCATTTTGACCAGGGCCGGATTGGCCATTTGAATTTCGCCGTCCGGCGTGGTGCGGTAGATCCCAATGGTGGCATTTTCATACAAATTGCGGAAGCGGTCTTCGCTTTCCCGAAGCAGTTGCTCGGTCTGTTTGCGTTCTGTGATGTCCTGCGCCAAGCCAAGCAGATGAGGTTTGCCCGCTATCGTAACCAGTTCAGCGGAACCTTGAATACGCCGCAACTCCCCGGACTTTGTGCGGATCGTTTCCTCATAGTCGCGCAGACGACCCTGTTTTTTCACCGCCTTAAGCAACCGAAGGCGGTCAGAGCCTTTTACCCATATGTTGAGTTCGCTTGCAGTACGGCCTATAGCCTCCTCCCGCGAATAGCCAAACAGACGCACAAAGGCATCGTTGACTTCAATGTACTTTCCATCTGGGAACGAGACAATCGCAACCGCGATGGGGCTGGCAGAGAAGGATTTCGAGAATTTTTCTTCCGACTGTCTGAGGGCTTCTTCAATGCTTTTGCGTTCAGAGATATCGCGGATGACGGCGGAGACCAGTTTTCCTTCTTCGGTTTGGAGCGGGTTGAGGTTGATCTCTGCCGGGAATTCCGTTCCATCACGACGCAACCCAAATAGTTCGAGTTCGCTCCTCATGGAGCGCAAGTGCAAATTTGCAAAGTAACCGGCGCGATGTTTGCGATGCCTGCCGCGAAATCGTTTCGGGATCAGAACTTCAACGGGCCGACCCAGAATCTCGGATCGTTGATAGCCGAAGAGCTTTTCCGTCTGCGAATTGACGATGACAATCCTGCCTTTTTCATCCACCACGACCACAGCATCCGGCGCGGCTTCGAGCAGACTGCGGAATTTTTCCTCATCTCGTTTTTGTCTATTCGCTTTTTGTGCGGCAACCAGCGCGGCTTTCCGCCCTTCAAAAGTGATGGAGCGCGAAGTGAGTTCTACTAAAATAGTGGAACCGTCTTTTTTGCGATTCGGTATTTCCCCCGAGAGCTTGAGGCGCCGCGATGTGCTTTTTACATGCGCCCTCGGACGCGGAGCCTTCTTTTCAAACAGGAGGTCCGTGACATGCATGTTCAGGAATTCGTCCCGCGTGTATCCGTATTGCTCCACTGCCGCCTCGTTGACATCCAGAAAACACAGAGTCTCGAGGTCACAGATCCACATGGGAAGTGGATTTTTTTGAAAGAGCAAATCAGAATTGGCGCTCACGCGATTTCCGCGTGGACGAGCAGCGGGTACGGGTTTGGACCGTGGTTTCATTCTGATCTTATCTGCATTAATAAATGGAAGACTTCTGCACAATTCATTTTACTCCCTGTTCATCGGCTGGATTTTACGGCTGGCTTTCAATTTCATTCCAGAAATGCAGGTTTCCTACTCTGCTATAATCCATTCCATGATTTTAGTCACCGGCGCAACCGGATTTATCGGACGCGCGTTGATCCGCCATTTGTTCGAAACCGGCCGACAGGTCCGCGTGTTGATTCGGCCATCCAGGCGTTCGCCTCGCCTCCCGAAGGGAGTCCCGGTGGAGGTAGCAGTGGTGAGCCTCTCCGACGAAAGCGCCATCCGTGCCGCTCTCAAAAATGTGGATACGATCATCCATCTGGCGGGCGCGGAGTCGCAAGGCCGCAATGCCAACTTACTAAGCGTGGACATGCAAGGCACTGAACATCTGGCGCGCGTCGCGGCGGAGGCGGGCATCGAGCGCATGATTTACTTGAGTCACATTGGCGCGAGTCGCTCCTCAGGCTATCCGGTCTTCAAAGCCAAGGGCATCGCCGAAGAACACATCCGCCGTTCGGGTGTGCCACATACAATCTTTCGCGCCTCGCTGGTCTTTGGACCCGAGGATCACTTCACCACTGCGGTGGCGCGCTTGTTACAGATGTCGCCGTTTTTCTTTCCACTGCCTCTCAGCGGTCGGACCGTGGTCCAACCGCTGTGGGTGGAAGATTTGATCACAGTTTTGCTTTGGTCGCTCGATAACGATGAGACGATCAATCACACTTATGAAATCGGCGGAAGCGAATATTTCACTGTTCGGCAGGTGGTTGAGATCATCATGCAAGTCACGCGCAGACAACGCATCCTTTATGAACTCCCGCCGGTCCTTCTGCGCGCTTTGATTGTCACGCTGGAAACCTTCTTCCCCAATTATCCGATTTCCTCGTTCTGGCTCGATTACATCTCCATCAGCCGCACCTGCCCGGTGGATAATCTGCCGCGCATCTTCGGCTTGATGCCGGCGCGTTTCACCTATCGCCTCGATTACCTCAAGCATACGGCCTGGTATGAAACCGCCTGGAGAGAAATTGCAAAGCGCGTCTCCAGGACCACCGAAAAAGTTTTGGAATCCGTGCGCACGTTTCGTTCCTGATTATGCCCGACTGGACCATTCGCATTTTGGAAACCCCCGAAGAAATGTCGGCAGTGGAGGCCTTGCAACGCGAAGTCTGGCCCGGCAGTGAGACAGATATTGTCCCTGCCCACTTGTTGATTACAGCCGTACACAACGGGGGAGTAGTGCTGGGGGCGTTCAAAGATGCGGGGACGAGTTACGAGTCGTCCCTGCTCATCGGCTTCGTCTTCGGGTTTCCCGGCCTTGAGTTCACTCCCGATGGTCCGCGTCCAAAACATTGCTCTCACATGGCCGGTGTCCACCCCGATCATCGCGACAGCGGCGTGGGCTTTGCCCTCAAACGCGCGCAGTGGCAAATGGTGCGGCATCAGGGACTCGATCACATCACGTGGACGTACGATCCGCTTCTCAGCCGCAACGCGTTTCTCAACATCGCGCGCCTCGGCGCGGTGTGTTCCACGTATCGCCGCTCCGAATATGGCGACATGCGCGACGGCCTGAATGCCGGCCTTCCCTCCGATCGCTTTCAAGTGGACTGGTGGATCAACACTGCGCGCGTGAAGCGCAGACTGAGCAAGAACGCGCGCCCCACATTGAAATTGAACCACGTCATGCGCCTCGGCGTCCGCCCTCTCTACTCGCTTCAAATCGGACCTGGTGACCCTTCGGCTTCGCTCAGGGCAGGCTTGCCGCGCCCGCCCGAGCATGTCCCCCCGCTGGAAACTCAACTGCTCATGACTGAGATTCCGTCCGATTTCATGGCGCTCAAAGCCGCGGACTTCTCTCTCGCCCGCGATTGGCGCTTCTTCTCGCGCGAACTCTTTGAAACTGCATTTGCACAAGGTTACATCGTCACCGATTTCATTTTCGATCAGGCCAGTCAACGCAGTTTCTACATTCTCACTGATGGCGAAAGTACGCTGGAATCTCCGCGATGATACAACCTTCATTGTTTCAGCGAATCGTCCGTCGCATCAACAAAGAGATCGCTTCTCGCTTCTTCCTCGACCAGTGGGTCATCATGTTCGCAAAAGGCTCGGACTATGATTCGCTGGATTGGTCAGCGTTCCAGCCCCTTGTCCCGGACAAAGACCGTTACTGGGCAGACCCTTTCAT
This sequence comes from Anaerolineae bacterium, assembly GCA_021324435.1. Classification (GTDB taxonomy): domain Bacteria; phylum Chloroflexota; class Anaerolineae; order Anaerolineales; family Villigracilaceae; genus Fen-1038. The sequence continues at coordinate 28,714 of JAJPIZ010000043.1, read as the reverse complement.
TATTCAAAAAGAGAATCAGTATTACATCTTCATCGAAGAGAAAATCTACGCGACCGGCCTCGGTCATATTGCCTGTCTTACCCTGGATCAAGAAGGAAAGTTGCTGTCAAATCAAGTTGTGCTGGAACGACCGTATCATCTTTCGTATCCGTTCATCTTTGATGATCGCGGCCAGATGTACATGATCCCCGAAACGGCGGGCAATCGGGCGATTGAGTTGTATCGCTGTGTGCGTTTTCCTGACCGATGGGAATTTGTCAAGAACCTAATCACAGATATTTACGCGGTGGATGCCACTCTTCTCGAACACGAAAACAGATTCTGGCTGTTCGCCAACGTGAAGACCGAAAGCGGCTCCAGCCTGAATGCTCTGCATCTGTTTTATGCGGACGATCCGCTTTCATCTCATTGGACGCCACACCCGCGCAACCCGATTGTGCGCGATCTTCGCTCGGCGCGGCCCGCAGGGCGCGTTTTCTCCCGAAATGGAAACCTGATCCGCCCTTCTCAGGATTCATCGAAACGATACGGTTACGCTCTTAAATTTAATCGAATCCTGAAGTTGAATGAAAACGAATACAAAGAAGTGACCGAGTCCACCTTCGCGCCGCGCGGAAAAATCTTGGGCGCGCATACCTTCAATCAAGCCGGGGAGCTGACTGTGATTGACGCAATCATCCGCAGATCGAAATAACGACCTCACCTCCGGCCCCTCTCCTAAAAGGAGAGGGCATCAATTTAACGCATGAGACGACCTCGCGAAGCACCCCGTAGGGGAAGGTCGTCTCAGCGGTTGGATGGAGAGAGAACAGCGGTTACCTCCGCGTGGATGGATTGTCTTCGTAAGATTGCGCGCTCATGCCAACAGGATGATACGTCGGCTCGGGGCGCGCCACAGGACGAGGCAATGGCTTCGGCGAAGGGCGCGGATACGATGAAGCCGGTTGCACGCGTTGAGTGGAGACAACCGGGCGTTGCATGGGCAAGCGAGAAGATGATCGAGCATCAGCCACGCTGAACATGTTTTCGCCCGCGAGCGAGAACGTGCCGATGATCAACACACGGATCATCCAAACCATCACAGCCACAAAGACCGGCACGGTTTTCGCCAGAAAAGTTTGACCAACCAAAACGCTTCCTTCGGCAGTGTGATTGATGATTGCAACAGAGACTCCCCACCACGTCAACGTGGCGTTGAAGCCCGCGGCCAGCAACCAGGCCCCAAAGAGATACCAGACTTCAGCCGGTTCGTCGCGTCCTCGTTGCGGGGTGAAGATGCGGGCGATTCCGGCAAAGTCAATTCCGCAGAAAGCAATCGCCAAAATTGTGGACCATTGCATGCCCGCGGATTTCAAATCACCAAGCACATCCTGCAATGCAAAAGCAGTGGTGGAAAAATTGAACACTTCAAACGCCAGCAGGGCGGTCACAAGAATCGCGCCGAAGATCGCGCCGCGCTTGAGGACAGTTCCGCGCAGGAAAGGCATCAGATTGCCATTAGGTGAACGGTTCATAAGCAACTCCTCTCGGTAAACAGTGAGAGCGAAGGTTGCTTATATTATAGAACGTTTGTTCTATTTGTCAAGAGGCGAATTTTTACATTCCCACTTGCAGGCAGTCTTTGGCAAGGATCGCTTTGGGATAGGAATCGGTTGGGTGACGCGCGGCCAGCTTCCCGTCCAGAAAGACCGCACGAATCAATTTCTTGTCGGTCAGCCGCCGCAAATCCTCAAGTGGATTTTCATCCAGAATCAAAATGTCGGCGGTCTTGCCTTCTTCAATGGTGCCAAGCCGCGAATCCCAACCAAGCGCCTTGGCCGCTCGCGAGGTTGACGAAACCAGCGCGTCCATCGGCTTCATGCCCGCCTCATTCATCCAATGGACTTCCTGCCCATTCTCCCCGTGATAATTGAGCGGTGTGCCTGCGTCGCTTCCCATGGCGATGGGGACTCCCGCCTCCAGTGCGCGACGCAGAGATTCTTTTGCCGCGTCCTGCGTTTCGATCAATTTATCCACGATCCATGCCGGGACCTTTGAGCGGTCGCCGTTGATGACGGCCATGCCCGGGCTGAGGGTTGGCACGAGAAAGACTCCGCGCCGCGCCATTTCTTCGATCACATCCGGGCCTTGATGCAGAAACGTGCCATGCTCGATGGTGTGCACTCCGGCCTGCACTGCCTTGCGAATCCCATCAATACCATGCGCGTGGGCCGCGACGCGCTTGCCGAACTTAGCCGCTTCCTCCACTGCAACGCGGACTTCATCGAAGTTAAAGTGGGTCGCGCCCGGCACGCCGTCTTCGACCAGCACCGCGCCTGTGACGCCGAGCTTTATGAGATCAACGCCATTCTTGATTTGCTCGCGCACCGCTTTGAGAACCTGCTCCACTCCATCCGCGACGCGATACATGCCCTCATAATAATCCGCGCCCGATTCTGTGATGGAAATAAATCGCCCCGCCAGCATCATGCGCGGCCCCGTGAACTCACCGCGCTGAATCCAGCGGCGCACTGCGAATTCCAACTCATTCCATCCGCCCAGATCGCGGACAGTTGTGATGCCCGCCGCCAGATTCTTGCGCGCGTTGCTCAGAATCTTCAACGCCATCGAACCGTCATCCACTTTGAACTGGCTGTCCGGCTCGCCGCTCCCCGAAAGATGCACATGACAATCAATGAGTCCCGGTAAAAGATATTTCCCGCCATAATCGAGATTGATGATGTCCTCATTATGTGAGGGTTGCCACTTCTTCGCCTTGCCCGCATAAATAATTTTTCCATCGCGCACTGCAACAGTTGCATTCGCAACAGGTTCGCGCCCGGCGCCGTCAATCAATGTGATGTTCTGAAAGGCAATCAGCGCATCCATGTCTTGCAGTATACGCAGGAACATAAGATTAGACAAGCAATCTTCAGATGAAAAAGAAGTGGTAACATTGGAAACAAAATTGGATCGCAGAAAAAATCGTTATGATGCTCCCTGAACTTCTTTACAACGCCAAGGCCACACTCGGCGAAGGCCCCGCCTGGGACGCGAAAACGCAAACGCTCTATTGGGTGGACATCCTCGAAAAACGTATCTACGCGGGATCGAAATTATTTCTCCAATTAGATGATTACGTTGGATGTCTTGCGCCGCGTAAAGATGGCGGATTAGTCATCGCGCAACGCTTCGGCTTCTGGACCTTTGAGCCGACGACCAATAAATTAACCACGCTTGCGTCTCCGAAAGGTGAACCGTCAAACAACCGCTTCAACGATGGGAAGTGTGACCCGGCTGGTCGCTTTGTGGCCGGCACAATGGATCACAACGAACAGGAAGCTTCCGGCGCGCTGTATTCGCTTTCGACCGAAGGCCGCGTAAAGAAATTACTAAAAGAAGTCCGCATTTCAAATGGCATTGCGTGGTCGCCGGATCATAAGACCATGTATTTCATTGACACACCCACGCGCGAGGTCAAAGCATTTGACTATGACATCGAGACCGGTCAAATTGCCAATCCGCGTGTGTTGATTCGTCTCGCAGACACATTCGGCTGGCCGGACGGCATGACCACCGACATGAAAGGGAATCTGTGGATCGCGCTGTGGGGCGGCGCGCGCGTCTCGCAGTGGAGTGCAAAGGGAGTTTTACTCGAACAATTCGGGGTCCCGGCGCTGAACGTTACGTCCTGCGTCTTCGGCGGACCGGATATGAACGAATTGTTCATCACCACCGCCCGCGTCGGCATGGACGCGGCCGCGCTGAAAAAATATCCGCAGGCGGGCGGTGTCTTCCGAATGCAAACCGATGTCACCGGGATGCCAACGTTCGAGTTCGGCGGATAAAAAATCCCCGCCGTGGCGGGGATTTCATTTACTTCGTACTGATCTTCTCTTTTTCCGGCATCACCGGCGAAGAGATGGACACTCCTTTGCGCATCTGCTCTTCCTGCACCACACGAACTCCATTGCGCACCTGATTCAAGATTTTATCAAGGTTGTCTTGCAATTGCATTAGTGTGTCCACCACATAATCGTCCGCTTCGCGGCGGGTGGCTTCGGCATCTGCGCGGGCCTGCGCGATGATCTGTTCGGCGCGGCGCTGGGCCTCCTGAACAATCATGTCCTTGGTCGTCAATTGGTCCGCCTTTTCGCGGGCAAGCGCAATCGTCCGATCTGCCTCCTCCTGTGCCTGAGCGAGGAAGCGGTCGCGCTGACCGATGATCTGTTGCGCCTTCTTCACTTCATCGGGGATGACGATGCGCATCTGGTCAATGATCTCCAACATGCGGTCTTCATCCACCATCACGTTGCGCGTCAGGGGAATGGCTTTGCTTTCGTTGAATAGTTCTTCGAGGCGATCAATCAGTTGCAGGATGTCCATAGGTTACTCCGCAAAGTCGCGGCGGCTAGACATATTATATATCAATCTCGCAGGGCGTTGGGAGGGGAATGTTGATCCCCCAGACTGGTCACTTTTGCCCTGAGTGCTTTCTCTACATGCGGCGGGACCATGGAGGAAACATCCCCACCAAGCATGGCAATCTCACGCACCGTGCTCGAGGAAAGGAAAGTGTGTTCCTCGGCGGTGATCAGGGCAATTGTCTCGACGTCCGGCTTCAGGCGTTGATTCGCCAACGCCATACGGAACTCAAACTCAAAGTCCGAAAAGACGCGCAGACCGCGCACGATGACCTGCGCATTGACCTTGCGCGCGAAGTCCACTGTCAGACCGCTGTAGCCTGTGACCTTGATTTTGGAATTCCCGTTGACAGCTTGTTTCACTAACGCCATGCGCTCTTCGGGGTCAAACATCAGGCTTTTGAGCGGTTTGTCGTACACCGCCATGACCACCTCGTCGAACAGGCGGGAAGCGCGCTCGGCGATATCCATGTGGCCATAGTGAATGGGGTCGAACGTTCCGGGAAAGAGTGCTCTAACCATGCATTCTCCAAATCATTGTGGTCGGTAGGGCGCGGCATCGCCGTCCCCTACAAATTATGAAACATCACCTTTACCGCTTTCGCCCCAGAATCGTTGCAGAGACTCAGCCAGCAAGGAATGTTCGGGTTTTTTCAAATCAGCATCTTCTTCAAACAACTTTTGTGCCTGAAGGCGCGCCTTTTCAATAAGTTGCACATCGGTCAGGCTTGCCATGCGCAAACCAGAAGCGTACCCCGATTGCCGCGTGCCGAGGAACTCGCCGGGGCCGCGCTGTTGCAAATCGCGTTCGGCGAGAATGAAACCATTGTTGGTCTCGGCCATGGCCTGCAGGCGTTCGTTCTCGGTGGCGTTGTCGTTGCTGGGAATCAACAGGCAATACGATTTCGCCGAACTGCGTCCCACACGGCCGCGCAATTGATGCAATTGCGCCAAACCAAATCGGTCTGCGCCTTCGATCAACATCACGGTCGCGTTCGGCACATCCACGCCGACTTCCACGACGGTTGTGGAAACCAAAATGTCATACTGGCGGTCGCGAAGTTTGAGCATGGTCTCGTCTTTTTCATCCGGTTTCATGCGGCCATGTAAAAGTCCAAGTTTCAAATCCGGGAAGATTTCTTTTGACAGCACCTCGTAATCGTCCACCGCGGCGCGCAGGTCTTCCATTTTTTCGCTCTCTTCGATCAACGGATAAACAATGAAGGCTTGCCGCCCTTCTTTGATCTGCCCGCGAATCAATGTGTAAGCGCGCTCGCGTTCCTGCGGACGAAGCACATAGGTGTTGACCGGTTGGCGGCCCGCGGGCATTTCGTCCATCACGGAGAGATCGAGATCGCCATACACCGTCAGCGCCAGCGAGCGCGGGATGGGCGTGGCGGTCATCACCAGTAAGTGCGGATTGGTCCCCTTCGAGCGCAGTTCGGCGCGTTGTTCGACGCCGAAACGATGTTGTTCGTCAATCACCGCTAGTTGCAAATCTTTGAATTGGACCGGACCCTCGATGACCGCGTGAGTCCCGATGACAACTTTGACCGAACCATCCGCAAGACCGGCGCGGATCGCGTCTTTCTCCGCCTCGGGCGTGTCGCCGGTTAACAGGCGGACCTCCGCCTCACTCATGATTCCGTTTTCACTTGCCAGGAGGCTTTTGAAGTTGCGATAATGCTGTTCCGCCAAAATGGAGGTCGGAGCCATGATGGCGGCTTGCGCGCCGTTTGTCGCGATAATACTAGCGGCTAAAGCCGCAACTACGGTTTTGCCGGAGCCGACATCGCCCTGCAAGAGTCGATTCATGGGCTTGCCTGAATCCAAATCGGCGCGGATGTCGGTGATGGCGCGTTGCTGGGCTGAGGTCAAAGTGAAGGGAAGGCCGTTTAAACGCGCGCCCAGCCATTCGTCCGAGACAGAGAAGCGGCGGCCTTCGACTGATTTCCAATCGCGCTTTTGTCTCAGCACACCCATCTGCAAATAAAAAATTTCGTCGAAGGCCAGACGTTCCCGCGCAGACTTGAGCGAATCTTGTGTATCAGGAAAATGAACTTGTAACAAAGCCTCTCCCAAATTCATCAGCCGCGCCGAGGAGCGCACGCTTTCGGGCAGAGAGTCCACGACTGCGGGCGCCCAATAGGTGACGACTTGATTCATCAGGCCGCGCAACCACTTCTGTGTGATCTTGGCTGTGAGCGGATAAATGGGCACGATGCGATTGGTGTGCAGATGTTCGATGTCCACCGCTTCCCAATCGGGCTGGTTCATCACGAGGCGTCCGAGATACTGATCCACTTTGCCGGAGACGGAAATCTGCTCGCCCTCTTTGAGTCGATTCGCCATCCAGGGTTGATTGAACCACGAGAGTCGCAGTGAGCCGGTGCCATCGCTGAGGATGGCTTCGATGATGGTGGCCGCGCCGCCGCGTATGGGCCGCGTGTGCACGGATTGGATCGTGCCGATCACGGTCACTTGCTCGCCGTACCATAAACTCTTGATGGGTTTGAGTTGTGAATAATCCTCATAACGGCGCGGGAAATAATATAGCATGTCGCCGAGTGTTTTCAGGCCGAGGCCTTCGAGCGTCTGCGCATGTTTGGGGCCGACGCCCTGAAGCACCGTCAACGGCGCGTTGAGCGCGGCGGGAGTCTGACTGTGTTTCGCGCCGGGCATGGATTCAGATCGCGGTTGAGGCGCGGGGCGACGAGCGAGCGTCGGGTTCGGTCTGGTAGATGCGGCTTCGGAGGTCGCCGGACGCGGTCTGGGAGTTCCCTCACTTGCGCCCGGGACGCTTCGCGGCTTTTGCGCGGCTTCGGGATAGACATCCCCGATGCGTTTCCACAGGCCTTTCAACGCGTCGGCGCGGGACTGCGGGCTGAGTCCGTCATACGAGCGGAGTCTCTGCACGACGGCTTGAATCACTTCTTCGTTGATGCCATCCGCGCGCGCCTCGCCTTCCCAGAAGTCGAGCATCTTGGCCAACCCACCGATAATCGCGCTGTTGCTGTATCCGTTCTCATGTTCGAGACGGAAGAATTTACGTAGTTTCTCCAATGATGACTGCATGGAAGTTATTTTATCATGGGGATAAGGGCATGATATATCGCGCCCCTCCATTATTTATTTCCTCACCGCCGCGAAACCGAGACCATTCGGCCCGACGTGTGTGCCGATGACCGTGGTCACATTGACCATCAGAATGTCGCGCGGCAGGGACTGGCTGACTTCCATCATCAGTTGATTCAAAAATTCGCGCGCCCGCGCCTCGGCGCCGGTGTGCAAAATGGCGAGACGTTCAAATCCACTGCCCGATTTGAAGAAAGCCAGCAATCGCTCGTTGGCTTGTTTCGCGGTTCGCACTGCGCCCATAGCTTTGACCTCGCCCTCGGTCAATTCGATCAGCGGCTTGATGGACAGTAATCCGCCCAGCATGGCGACTGCGCCCGGCACGCGTCCACTGCGACGCAGATATTCCATCGTATCCAGCGCGGCATAGACCTGCAGTCGTTTGCGAGTGGATTCAACCGCGGCCAGCGAGGCGTCCAGTCCATTTTCGATATTTTCAGCCGCAGCCAGCACTTGAAAGCCGAGTCCCAGCGAAAGGGAGAGACTGTCCACGACCGTGACGCGATTTGGAAATTCCTGCGCGGCCTGTCGCGCGGCGCTGATGATGGAGGTCAATGTCCCCGCGGCGTGGATGGACAGGATGTGGTCACAGCCTCGGCTGAAGAGTCTTTCATAACGGGATGAGAATTCGCCAATGGAAGGCGCGGCCGTTGTCGGCGGGGTTTGAAGCGAGGGCAATCGCTTGTAAAACTCTTCGCGAGAGATGCCGCGTCCATCCGCGTATTCTTCTCCACTCAGAATCAAAATGGATGATACCACCTCGATGTCGTGTTGATCAACGAGAGTTTGCGGGAGGTCGGAGGTTGAATCTGTGACGATGCCGAGTTTCATTTAAGTTTGCGTTAGCCGCCGTCTCCGGCGGCGATTGCTTGAAACAATCCTGCGCCGAGGACGGCGCAGGAAGCAGAGAATTATTCCACCGAAATAATAAATTGATAATGCGGTTGCCCGCCGTCCTGGAGTTCGACCTCGAGCGAGGGATATTTTTCGCGCACCCGGTCCGCGATGCGATTCGCTTCGGCCTGATTCATCTCTTCGCCATAGAACAACGTGACGAGTTCATGATTCGCGGCGTCCGCCTTTTCGAGCAGGCCGAGCACTCCCTCTTCCACCGAAGAGGCAGAAAGCACGAGTTTTCCATCCAGCAACGCGATGACCTGACCGGTCTGGACTTTGACCCCGTCAATTTCCACCGAGCGCGTCGCAACCGTGATCTCCCCACTCTTGACCGCGTTCATCGCTTTGGTCATTTTTTCAGCAATGGAATCCAATTCCCCGTCCGGGTTGAGCGAGAGCATGGCGGCCAATCCCTGCGGAACGGTGCGCGTTGGCACAACAGCCACTTTTTTCACCGTCACATCTTTGGCTTGATTGGCGGCCATGATGATATTCTTATTGTTCGGCAAAATAATAATCTTGTCCGTGGGCAAATTTTCGAACGAATTCAAAATATCCTGCGTGGATGGGTTCATGGTCTGCCCGCCCTCGACTACCGCGGCCACACCGAGGCTGGCAAAGATACGGCTCAAGCCCGCGCCCGGCGAAACGACCACGACCGCGATCTGGCCCGCTTCCACTTTTGCAAATTCAATTTTCGAGCCTTTGGTCCTGGCGTCAATCTCATTCATCTGCGCCATCAAATTTTCCATGGCGACCTTGGTGATGGTGCCGAGGCTCATGATGTAATCAATCGGCTCATAACGTTTATCAAGCGGCACGTGGATGTGCATACGATACATCCCCTCGCCCTCACCCACTTGAATGGACGTGCCCATCTCTTCAAGTTTGTTGTAAAACTTTTGCAGTTCAAATTGATTGTTCGGGAAAAAGTCAACCACGACTTCGTAATCCTGTCCCTCTTCCACTTCCTGCATGGCGTTCTCGAAATTCAACGATGACAGCGGCTGAAGAGTTGCGAGCGGCGTATCCAATGGCTGACCATACACATGGCGCAACATTCCCTCAAGGATGAAGAATAGACCTTTGCCGCCCGAATCAACCACGTTGGCCTGTTTGAGGACGGGAAGCAAGTCCGGAGTTTTCTGGACGGCTTCATCCGCGGCCTTGACTGCGATCTCCAAAATTTTGATCGAATCTTTCGTGGACCCTGAAGCGGCCTGCGTTGCCTCGGCGACTTCGCGTGCGACGGTCAGAATCGTCCCCTCGACCGGCTTGACCACGCCTTTGTACGCGGTGTCGCGCGCTTCGTCAAACCCGCGCACTACAGAGTCCGCGTCCATCACAGCCGAGTCTTGCATGGCGCGCGCAAAGCCGCGCCACAGTTGGGAAAGGATCACGCCCGAATTGCCGCGCGCCCCCATCAGCGCGCCTTTGGCGACCAGCGCCATCATTCGGCCTGCATGTTTCTCCCCTGAATCTTTGATCTCATTCCAGGCGGAGGTCATGGTCAGAGTCATGTTCGTGCCGGTGTCGCCGTCAGGAACCGGAAACACATTCAATGAGTTGACGATCTGCTGGTTGGTCTTCAGCCAGGTCAAACCGGCTTCAACCAGACGTTTAACCGCCTGACCATCGAATGGCCGCAGGCCTGCCTTCATCAATCGTTTCATGGTTTCATCATCCAGCGATGAAGTGCGGAGGTTATCGGGGGGCATCAGGCATGTCTCCTAGTCCGTGTTGCTGACGCGCAGTCCCGCCACGTGGACGTTGATCTCGTGGACCGGCATCCCCAGCGCCTTTTCCACATGGAATTTAACCGTGTTGGCGACGCTATCTGCCACAGAAGTGATGCGCGTACCATATTCAACGATGATGTAAATATCAATGTCTATGTTCTCCCCGTCGTACCGCACGGATACGCCGCGCGCCGGTTCGTGCGTGATGGTCTGCGCCAGTCCCTCCGCCAGATTCTTCGGCGCCAGTCCTACCACGCCATACGATTGACGCGTGGCATGATAAGCAATCGCCGCGATAGCGCTTGGTGAAATATGAATCCCGCCCAATGAAGTGGTTTCTTCGCCCATGATTGTCCTCTTTATCTCTTGTGCATCTATTTTAACAAATTGTGTTGAGGTTGGATACGTTCTGTGGTAAAATGCCGTGCCTGTCGAAAGATGCGGGAGCATTTCCTGCCTAAAAGCGGGAACAGAATTGGAATCATTGCAAGAAAGGATTGTGTACGATGGCTAAATGTGCAAACTGCGGAAAGACGACCACTTTTGGGCATAATCGCTCATTCTCTCAGCGCGCCACCAACCGCGACTTCAAGCCCAACCTGCAAAAAGTGACCATTATGAAGAATGGCCGCATCGTCAAGCAGGTGCTGTGCGCCAAGTGCATCAAGTCGCTGAGCAAGTCTGCGGCGTAAGACCCGCTCTCATGCACCAGCAAAGTCACGGCTCTGGCCGTGATTTTTGTTTAATGCTAGATGTTGCGCGTGCGGTTTGGAGGGAACTGGTTGATCGAATCGCGCAACGCCTTGATCCCCGCTTCGATTCCCTCTGGATGATGGAACACCGCGCTGGCCGCCACGAAAACATTCGCGCCGGCGTCTTTCATCTTTGGCAGAGTTTCAGCGCTGATGCCGCCATCTACTTCAATCCAGGCGGCGGGATTCAAAACTTGCAACAATGCGCGGAGATGCGAAACTTTGCCGACCGTTTCCGGCAAAAAGGCCTGGCCGGAAAATCCCGGGTTGACGCTCATCACCAAAACAATGTCGGCCAGATGCAGGACCGGCTCGATGGCTGAGACCGGCGTGCCGGGATTCAACGTCACGCCTGCTTTGCAACCGAGCGATTTGATGTGTTGAAGCGTGCGATGCAAATGCGGGCACGTCTCGACGTGAACTGTTAGATGCGACGCGCCCGCTTTTGCAAATCCTTCGAGATAACGCTCGGGCTGTTCGATCATCAGATGCACATCGAGCGGAAGTTTTGTGGCGCGCTGGAAGGTCTCAACCAGAAACGGTCCCATCGTAAGGTTCGGGACGAAGTGACCATCCATCACATCCACGTGAAGCCAGTCTGCGCCTGCGGATTCGCACGCGGCAATCGCAGATTTCAATTCGAGGAAATCGGCAGAAACAATCGAGGGGGCAATCAGATATTTGTTCATTTTCGTTTCACCACAAAGACACGATGAACACAGAATTTCTGTGTGTTCACAAAGAAAAACTTTGTGGACTTAGCGCCTTCGCGGTGAGTTATTTTATCGGTGGGTTGTAGGTGAAGTAAATCATGATCCAAAACGGAATCAAGCCGCCCACCGCGATCAAGGCCAACAAACCAAGTCCGACCGACCACCAATCAATGTCTGCAATTGATTCGGCTTCGGTCGATTCCAAGGTTATCCGCGGACGCGAAACCGATTCGGTTTGAGACGGGAGTTGTTCCCAGACTTGAGGCGGCGCGGGTTCAGAAACCGTGATCGGGGCAGGAGGAACGGTCTTCTGTCCGTCACGCTGAGTCCCGAATTTCATCAGCACGCGTCCGAGCTGGTCTGCGGTGCGGTAGCGCGCGGAGGGTTCCTTCGATAAAACTTTCAAGATGATTTCCTCCAGTGTCGGAGGAATATCCGGAATGTATTCGCTCGGCGGAATCGGCTCGGCGTTGAGATGAAGCCGCGCCAGTTCTTCGGCAGTGGAGCCGGTGAATGGAAGCGTGCCCGTCAACACTTCATATAAAACGACGCCCAGCGAATAGACATCCGAGGCCGGGCTGGGTGCATGCCCCGCAGCCTGCTCCGGCGAGAAGTATTGCGGCGAGCCCCAAACCACATCTGTTTTTTCGCCAGGTGTGATGGTGGCGAGGGCGCGCGCGATTCCAAAGTCCGTGACCTTGAGGCGGCCATCCGGCGTGACCAGCATGTTATGCGGCTTGACGTCGCAATGCACGAGATCAGCGCGATGAGCGTATCCAATTCCCGCGCAGGCCTGCACCAGCAGCGCTACGCCTTCCTCGACCGTGAAGCGGCCGCGCTTGCGAAGCAGGGATTTCAAGTCCGTGCCGGGGACAAGTTCCATCACGATGAAAGGCTGACCGTTATCGAAACCAAAATCATAAACAGTGACGATGTTGGAATGCGAAAGATTGGCCGCGGCGCGCGCTTCGTAGCGGAACTGGTCGTTGAATTCCGCGCTGCGTTCCTGATCGTCGCGCAAAAGTTTGATGGCAACGTAGCGGCCCAGGAGATTATCGCGGGCCTTGTATACGTTGGCCATGCCGCCCGATCCAAATTTTTCGAGCAGTTGGTAACGATTGTTGAGTAAACGTCCTTCACCGTTTTCAGGCATCGAGGGCATTATATCAGGGATGAAGTGTGAGGAATGAAGGATGAAACTAATTTACTATTCACCATCCTCCATTCACTATTCTCCATCCCTTATCCCTTATAATCTGCTTCATGCGCAAGGGACTTCTACTCTACAACCCCGCGGCGGGACGCGTGCCCGTGCGACCGTTTGTACGCGGCATCGTTCGTCCGTTGAACGCGGCAGGCTGGCAGGTGGATGTCGCCGAGACTCTCAGCGGCGCGCACGCCACACAAGTTGCGCGGCAGGCCTCGGTCGAGAAATATGAGGCGGTGTTCGCCATCGGCGGCGATGGAACTGTGGGTCAAGTCGCGAGCGGACTGCTCGACACAGAGACCGCTCTGGCTGTTTTGCCCGCGGGCACAACAAATGTGTGGGCGCGCGAACTGGGTCTGCCCACTTTTGACTGGCTGCACAATGCGGCTTTGCGTCAGAACGCACGCCTGCTGGCGGAGGCGCCGATTCATCGCGTGGATGTGGGCATGTGCAACGGCCATCCCTTTTTGTTGTGGGCCGGCATCGGCCTTGACGCGATCACGATCCATGCGCTCGAGCCGCGTCCGCGCTTCGTCAAGTATGTTTCAGTGCCCGAATACTTCGCGGCCACCGTTTGGAACGCGACCATCTGGCACGGCATGGACCTGCGCGTCTGGGCAGATGATCAGCGCGTGGACGGGCATTTTCTGCTGGCCATTACGACCAACATCCGTCGTTACGTTGGCGGTATGGCAATTCTTTCGCCGAACGCCTTCCTCGACGACGGTGAAATGGACATCTGGCTGATGAGCGGCAACAACGTGGCCGACGCCTTCCGCCACTTTTTCGACCTGTTGGCGGGCCGCCATTTAACCAGCGATCAGGCTCGTCGTTTGCCTTTCCGCTCGGCGCGGGTAGAATCGGACACGGCCTTCTCGATTCAAATGGACGGCGAGCCAATGCTCGGCGGTACGCAGGCCGAACTCAAAGTTCAGAAGCAGGCTCTGAAAGTCATCATCCCACCCAAAGCATTGGAATTGCTCAAAGAGAAACGATCATGAAGTCATTCAAAAAATTCATCGCCCAAAATCCGCTTATCTTTCTGCTTCTCGCCTTGCCATTCACATTGGCCGCGCAACTGCTGGGCTGGTCGCCGACTGCGATCTTCATCCTCGCCGCGATCGGAATCATCCCGCTCGCATCATACATCGGCGAAGCGACCGAAGACCTGGCCTCGTACACCAGCCCGCGTCTCGGCGCGTTGCTCAACGCCACGCTCGGCAACGCTGCTGAACTAATCATCACCATTGCCGCTGTCCAAGCGGGACTGCTCGAACTGGTCAAGGCTTCGATCACCGGTTCGATCATCGGCAACCTTTTGCTCGTGCTCGGATTCTCGATGATCGTGGGCGGCGCGCGCCACGGCATACAAACCTTCAACAAACGCAACGCGGCCCGCAATGCCATCCTGCTCATCCTTGCAGTTGTGACGCTGGCAATTCCATCCGTGTTCAGTCATTCGATTGGCCCGGAGGGCAGTTTCAAGGTCGAGGTATTGAGCATCGGCGTAGCCATCATCATGCTCGTGCTGTATGGTCTGGGTCTGTTTGATTCTTCGCGGTCCAAAGAGAGTCCGCTCTCACACACTCTCCCCAAAGGCGATCTTCCCAATTGGACGCTCTGGCAAGCCATCCTGATTCTCACATTGTCAACTTTGGGCGTGGTATGGTTGAGTGAATCGCTGGTGCACGCGGCCGAAGATGTGATCACCGGCCTCGGCATCTCGGAATTTTTTCTCGGCATCATCCTCGTCCCGCTGATCGGCAACGTGGCCGAGCATCTGGTCGCGGTGCAGATGGCGCACAAAAACAAAATGGATTTGAGCACCGAGATCGCCATCTCATCCAGTCTGCAAATTGCGCTGTTCGTCGCGCCGCTGTTGGTCTTCATCAGCCTCGTGCTCGGCCACCCTCTGCAGATCATCTTCAATCAATTTGAATTGCTCGCCCTGTTAACAGCGGTTGCCATTTCCGCGCTCGTCTCAGCAGACGGCGAATCAACCTGGCTCGAAGGCGCGGGCTTGCTGGCGGTCTATCTCATTTTCGGATTGGCCTTTTTCCTGCTGACATGAATCGCAACGATTGGCCTTCTCTGATTAATATTTGGACAGTCGGCGGCGCGGTCGTCTTCGCGGGCTTGCTCCTGCTGATCACTTTACTTTTGATTGGATGGCTTGGACCGCATCAAGGCCCGGACGTTGGCCTTGCTCCCGCGGATGTGACCGTGATCGCGCCCCCAACCGCGACCGTGCTCCCGCAACCGACGGCGACTCCCGCGGGGACGCTGACTCCGCCTCCGGGTCAGATCGCGATCGGGGCGTATGTGCAAATCAGCGGGACGGAAGGTTCCGGTCTGCGCATCCGTTCTGCGCCCGGCCTCAACAGCGACACCGTCTTCCGCGGTGAAGAATCCGAAACATTTCAAGTGAAGGATGGCCCTCAACAAGCCGACGGATACACATGGTGGTATCTGGTCGCGCCGTATGATGATACGCGCGCCGGTTGGGCCGCCGCAGATTTTCTGGCGGTCGTGCCATCACCATGATTGACCCTCACCCCTAACCCCTCTCCCTTGAAGGGAGAGGGGAACCAAGGACGATATGACCGAAAAACCCACCAACATCACCGCCAATAAAAAGACGCGCGAGTTCACCATCCAATGGGACGATGGACACGTGAGCATCTATCCATTTGGATTATTGCGCGCGGCCTGTCCGTGCGCCTCGTGCCGCGGCGGGCACGAAAACATGAGGCCTGAACCGGACCCGGAGGTCTTTGAATTGCCGATGGCGGAGACGCCCGCCACGCGCATCAGCAATGTCAAAGCCGTTGGCTCCTACGCGCTGACCATCGTCTGGGAGGACGGCCACGATTATGGGATTTATAATTGGCATTATCTGCGGGCATTATGTCCCTGCGAGGAAGATCGAGCGAAGTATGGGAAATAAAACCGGTGGTCACTTTTAAAGTGACCACCCGTTATCAGTGTTATCCAATTACAAAACTGCGCAACACAATTCAATTCCGGAAATGCTTGAGGGCACGTGAAAATACTTTTGGCATGTCATTCTGAGCCGCAAAGCGGCGAAGAATCTCGCTTTTTGCTAGAAGAACGGGACTCTTTGCCTCGCTCAGAGAGACACAATTTGAATTCGTGTACAGACCTAATTCTTCTTGCTTCGCCCGATCAAGTAGAAAATTATTGTTAGGAATAACCCATAGAAGGCGTTTGACCAATTTATGAACGCTGCCAATGCGGAAAGTAAGCCCGTAACCGAAGCTAGAATAAGCCATATAGCTTTGTTCTTTCTCCATTTTTGAAAAGCATCTAGAGCAATGAGAAGGGCAAATAGAGCAAGAAGAACAGACATGATTAAATCAAACATAAACTCCTCTTTTGCAAATTGTTTTCGTTTGGAATTTGTTTATGTTGCCAGTTATGATACCAAATATCGGAGCCCGTCTTATCTAAACGTTACGGCTTCTTCGTTGGCGTTGGGGTCCTCGTCGGCGTAGGCGTTTTGACTCCGCCCTTGGGCGTGGGAGTGGGCGTGAGCAGGGTCTTGAGGTAATTTTCCGCGTCCTGGCGCATCTGCGGGGTCATCACACTCTCAGGCATGGCGAGTAACGTTTTGAAATCCTTGATGGCGTCGCCGACGGCGCCGCGTCCCACCTGGCTGAGGGCG
This sequence comes from Anaerolineae bacterium, assembly GCA_021324435.1. GTDB lineage: Bacteria > Chloroflexota > Anaerolineae > Anaerolineales > Villigracilaceae > Fen-1038. The sequence goes on along the minus strand of JAJPIZ010000043.1, from coordinate 12,183 downwards.
CGCCAGTAAATCGCCAGCGCCAGTTGTGTATCGTTGGTCGCTTTGGACTTGGAGGTCTCCGCCTGCAAATACGCGCTTCCAAATTTTCCTTCTCGATAATACGTTTCCGTCAGACCGATGTTGGCATCGAACGAATCGGGGTAATACTGTATGGCCTTGCCGAAGTTATATTCCGCATCCACAAGATTATCGAGTTTCAGATCGCAGGTGGCGAGATAAACCCAGGCCTGCCGCTGGGTCGAATCGAGATCGAGCGCCTTGCTGAGCGTATCCGCGGCGGTCTTGTATGCGCCGGTCTTGGTGTAGGCCTGTCCGAGCAGGGCATAGGCACTGCCATCTTCCGGTTCATAGATCAGATATGTTTCCAGCGGCTTGATGGCTTGCGCATATTGTCCATCTGCGATGAGAGTCTTGCCGAGATAATAATAGGAAGGCAGGAGGGTCAGGTCAATGCTGTTGGCTCTTTGCGCGGCGGTCAGCGCTTTTTCATTATCGCCTGCGAGCAGATACGCCTGGGCATACGCGAGTTGAACCAGCGCCGAGTTGGGCAGTAACTGCGCGGCTTTATCAAGATCAGGCAGGGCCGCGTTGAAATCTTTGCGCACCAAATTAAAGTTGGCGCGGTCGAGATAGACTTCGCCGTAGTTGGGATCCGCCTGAAGCGCGAGGTCATACAGAGGAAGTGTGCCCGCTCCCGGGTCCATGCAGATGCGGGCGCGCGCCAGGCCGAGGTAACCGGGCGCAAAGTTATTGTCAACCTTGAGCGAGTCGTTGTAATACTCCAGCGCCGTTCGGCATTCACCCTTGAAGCGATAGGCTTCGCCGATGTAGTAAGGTACATCCGCCGCGTTGGGTTCGGCTTGCATGATCTGTTTCATGTCGGCGATGTAGGTGTCCCAATCGCCTTTGGCATACGCGGCCTTCGCGCCGCGATACATATCCTGTGAAAGAGGCGAGCGCGGCGTATTGAAGTAAAGCGGCGTGGGCGTGTACGAAACGCCAAGCAAAACAGCCAGCGGAGTTGGGCCTGCGCTTTTCTTTGTGGGCGGCGCGGTCGCGCCGATGAGAGTTGGAGTGAGTGTGAAAGTGGGGGATGGCCCCGGCGTGTATGTGATGGATGGGCGGAATGTTACACCGCGCGGTGTCATAAATCCATAGATCACAATGCCAACCACTGCAAGGCCGATGATCAGGACACCCGCCAAACGCAGGACTGGGTTGCCGCGCAGGCCGGTTTCCCTGGGCCGTTCATGCGCGAGCAGAATTTTGTCCTCCCACGGACGCGGGCGATTGAGCGGGAAGGGCTTTGTGTTTTCGTCGGGAGGCAACGCGCCGAGCAGGATCAGGCCGCGTTTGGCAGTCCCGTTTTCAGGGTCCAGTTTGAGCGCAGTTTCCAGACAATAGACGCGTTCTTTGGCGGTATCCACCGCGGCACTCATCCAGATCCAATACGTCGCGTTGTTTTGATCCTCTTTAAGCAGGCGCGTCAGAATATCCTTGGCGCGGGCTTTATCCCCCTGCCGCAACGCGTTTACCGCCTCATCGAACGGGCTGTCTATTTCTTCGGCCATGTTTCAAAACTACCCTGCCTGATTGTATTACATGCGGAGAGGAAACTGCAATACAGAATTGTTATTCTCGAAACTCTTCCACCTGATAAATCAACACATCCAAATGTTTACGCCGCCACGTGTCGGGAGCGACGCCCATCTTGTAACACAGATTGTCGAGGAACTCGGCCTTCTCTGGAATCTTTTCCCAGACTTGAGGAAGGAACGTAGCGCGGCGGACTCCATCAAGCAGGACCACCCCGTCAATGTTTGGACGCAGTTTCGCGAGCAAATCCTCAGCGTCTTTGTATTCGAGTCTTTCCGGGACCGTGAGACGGGAAACCTCGACTTCGATCTGATCCAACTCTGACGGCGTGACCGGGGGGAAGCGCGGGTCTTCCAGCGCAGCGGCGATGGCGTGTTCGCGCACATCCTGCGCCAGCGGCTGATACGGTTCCAGCGCGCCGATACATCCGCGTAGGTTCCCGTCAACAGTCAACGTGACGAACGACGCGCCATGCGCTTTCAACGGCGGCGTCAATGAATCAAGATTCAACGGCGGGAGTTTTTCATGCCGCACGCCATGTTCCATTGCTTCGCGCGCAAGCCGAAGCAGGATCTTTTTTTCTTCGTCTGAAAGTTGATCAGCACTCATGCCTCATCCCTCCTTTCTTGCAACTCCATGTATCACCCTGAGCCGAAGCCCTGAACGAAGTGAAGGGACTGGCGAAGGGTCTACGCCGCCTCGCGGCGGGATTCTTCGCGGCGCTGAAGCGCCACTCAGAATGACATGTTAAAGATTGGACGATGGCAACGCAATCATTCAGGATCATTCAGCTAATCTGTGATACAGACGGTTGTGATACACCAGCGGCTCGCCCTCGCCCGTCCCGCGCGCCGCCACCACTTCGGCCACAAACATTGTGTTTGGTCCAACGTTTATACTTTGTTTTACGCGGCAGTCGAACCAGGCCAGTCCATTCTTGATGAGCGGCGCGCCCGTGACAAGTGTCTCTGTTTCGATGCCGGCCATTCGATCTTGTGATTCCGGGGTGCGGCCTGCAAAGCGATCGGCCAGTTCGCGTTGATCGAAAGACAGAATGGTCACTGCGAAGGCCTGGGCGCGCTCGACCAGTTTGCGCGTATGAGTGTTGTCCTGCAAAGAAATGATAATCAGCGGCGGTTCGAGCGAAACGGATGTAAACGAATTCACCGTCATCCCATGTTTTTCGCCCTCGTGCGCGGCGGTCACGATCACCACGCCCGAGGTCCAGGCTCGCATGGCGGCGCGTAATTGCTCAGGGCTAAGCGTCATTGTGTGTCTCCATCGGTTGTCATCATACTGTCGAGGCGAGGGAGCGTCAAGGCAAAAAACCATCTGCGAATTTACACTAATGGTCGCGAATTATTTTTGAAATTAGCGAAAATTCGCGGAGATTAGCGGATAAGAGACAAGGCTAACCATAAAATTGACCAGTCTCTATCTGATTTTTGTGGCCTTGCCTTTTGTTTTGCAATTGAGTACCATTACGCGAAGTGAATACACATCCGGTTCGGCCTCAGCCTTTTCCACCTCCACCCCCGCGCGCGAAACCTCTGCGCGCGGTCGAGACCACGCTCCTTGTGGCGGTTCTGCTGGCGACTGTTTTCGTGATGTGGACTCCGGCCAGTTTCACCGCCGCTTCTTTCGCGGACAAATTGGCCTTACTGCTGACGCCACAAGCAGTCAACAACCCCTCGGCTCCTGTCCAGCAACCGCTTCGCATCGGGATCGTGGCCGGTCACCGCGGGAATGACTCGGGCGCGGTCTGCGTGGATGACACCGGCAAAGTCACACTGACTGAGGCGGACGTCAATTATCAAATCGCAAGTTTGGTCCAGAAAAAATTGAACGACCGCGGATTCCAGGTGGACCTGCTCAATGAATTTGACACACGCTTGAACGGCTATCGCGCCGTCGCGATTGTTTCCATTCACAACGACTCATGCGAATACATCAATGACGAAGCCACCGGCTTCAAAGTGGCCGCCGCGCTCAACACACGTGATACCAACCGGGCCGGCCGCCTGCAGGCCTGCCTGATTGACCGCTACCACACAGCGACCGGATTGCAATTCCACCCGGGTAGTATCACCACTGACATGACCAGTTACCATGCCTTCAGTGAAATTGACCCGAACACCATCGCGGCCATCATCGAGACCGGGTTCTTGAATCTCGACCGCGAAATCCTCACCCAGCATACTGATCAAGTCGCCGACGGAATCGTCAACGGAATCCTGTGTTTTATGAACAACGAAAACGTCGAACCGACTCCCATGCCAACTCCATCGCCATGAACACACGATTCGACGAGGCTCGGTCAGCAGTCCAAAAAGCGCGTGAAGCCATGCGCGCGAACAATCGCACCGAAGCGCGTCAATGGGCGGAACACGCGGCCATGCTTGCTCCGCACATGGAAGATCCATGGTTGATTCTGGCGGCCATCGCCAGCCCGCGCGCCAGCCTGGAATATCTTCAGCGCGCGTTGAAGATCAACCCCACGAGTCCTCGAGCGCGCAAGGGAATGGAATGGGCGACGCAACGTTTGCGCGAGTCTCAGCCGAGGAAAAGTTCAGATGTCAGCGCGCCGGGCAAAGGTCCAGAAAGAAGCGGAAAGCAATCCACATCGAAACGAAGTCTGCTGTTTCCAATCTTGTTATTCGGTTTGGGGATTCTCGTTTGCGGAGTCGCGGCCTGGTCGGCGTCGCCTGTGCTGGCGTCTTTTATGGAAAGACCCGCGCCGGTCGCGGCCATGCCCACTCATCCGCCATCATGGGCACAGGTCTATATTCCAAAACCGACGTATACACCGCAATCGCTGGCGCAGACCATCATCGAAGCCACAGCCACTCCGACTTTCGCATTGCCCGATCTGCCGACGGAAATCCCCACCGATCTGCCCACTGACCTTCCAACAGAAATGGCGGTTGTGATCCCGACACTGGAGAACACACCGGAGAGCACGGTACAGGCAGTGCAGGCCAATACGCCCGAACCGCCAACCGCCGCGCCGACCTGGACCGGTTCGATCTCCGTTGAGGTCGTGCCCGATACGCCGACCGCGGAACTGCCGACCCCCGCGCCGAACACAAGTTATGTTTCATCCGGCGGTGAGCGTTGGATTGACGTGAACCTTTCACAGCAAATGGTGTATGCCTATGAAGGCAACGCAGTGGTAAATTCATTTTTGGTTTCGACCGGCACATGGGAAACCCCCACCGTGACCGGGCGATATCACATTTACGTGAAGTTGCGCTACACGGATATGACCGGGCCGGGTTATTATTTGCCCAATGTTCCATACACGATGTACTTTTATCAAGGATATGGTTTACACGGAACGTATTGGCATCATAACTTCGGCACGCCAATGAGTCACGGTTGTGTGAATCTCGATACCAACGATGCGGCCTGGTTGTATAACTGGGCCTCGGTGGGGACACTGGTGAATGTGCATTATTAAATGATCGTTGAGAGAGTTGTAATTCCAACGCAAAGACGCAAAGTCGCCGGGAGAATTTCAAACCGAAATAAAAGATTCTTTGTGTCTTGGCGCCTTCGCGTTAAGTTATCATGAAGTCAAACAACTTCTTCCTCTCGCGCCGCGACTTTCTCAAATTGAGCGGGGTCGGTCTGTTTGGGTTGTTCGCTCGCGGGCTTCCGCTCAATTCGCTTTTTCAAGACGCATACGAAACCCAACAGGGACGCGTCACTTCGCGCTTGATCTGGCTGTACGACAAACCTTCGTTCAATGCCAATCGCCTCAAGATGTATTGGCGTGACAGCGTCTTGTCCATCAGCAATGCCACCGTCAGCGAGGATGTTTCGGATTACAACCGCGTCTGGTACGAGATTGGCGATCAGGGCTTTGCCTATTCGGGCACGCTTCAACCCGTGCAAACGATTCTCAACACGCCCGTGACAAACATTCCAAAGGGTGGCGTGCTCGGCGAGGTCAGTGTGCCGTACACCGACGCGCACTTGCAAACCGACTTGAATTCTTTCGTCGCGTATCGCATGTATTACGAGACCACACATTGGGTCATGTCGGCGATCATCGCGCCGGACGGAAGGATTTGGTATCAGGTGCTGGACGACAAATGGAACAAGTTGTATTACGCGCCCGGCGAACATCTCCGCCTCATCCCGGACGATGAACTGGCTCCACTTTCCCCGGACATTCCCGACGCTGATAAAAAAATCCAAGTGCGACTCAGCGATCAGTTGGTATTCGCTTACGAAAACGGGAATCCGGTCTTCGTCACGCGCGCCGCGACCGGTGGCATTTATCGCGATGGATCCTATTCCACGCCGACCGGCCTCTTCATGACCTACCACAAACGTCCCACGCGTCACATGGCCGCCGGCGACATCACCGCCAACGGCTTCGATCTGCCCGGCGTGCCGTGGGTGATGTACATCACCGAGGCGGGTATCTCGCTTCACGGCACGTTTTGGCACAACGACTTTGGCCACCCCAAGAGTCACGGTTGCGTGAACCTGACTCCCTCCGCGGCGAAATGGCTCTTCCGTTGGACAAATCCTGTTGTGAAGCCGAGCGAGCAATTTGCTTACAAAGATAAAGGGACACTGGTGGAGATAATAAAGTAAATTTCTGTTTTTCTGCTCTATTTATCCCAAGCAAAACTGTCTCCGCCCAAAGAAATGTATTGAACCCGCCAATTTGCCTTTTCCTTCAAACGATGAAAACTCAGCCGAACCCTGAATTCCTCCCCCAAAGTCGGCGCATTACGACCTGCGATCCAAATCGTATCTTGCGCGTTGGAATTATATCTGTCTTGCAACATGCCATTCGGCACAGCCGCGATGGTAATACTTTTCAACACATTCGCAGAGCTTTCTTCTTCGTAGTTGTATTTGACAAATATGGTTGTCGTTAGATAAGACTCGCCCTTCAGATTCACAATCACCGGCAATTTACCGGGAACTTCCATATTCTTTTCAAACCGAACCTGCTTCACTATCATTGAAAGCTGTGAAATCTGCAAAGTGGCAGTACCTTGTCCACCTACTTTCTCAGCTTTTGAGTCAACAAACAAAGCCTGCTTGAGGGCATATTCAGGCTGGAAGAGATAGCAGGCGCGTTTGTAATCAACTTTACCAAACAATCTTTGATCTATTTTGGGCATTCCAAGTCGATCTAATGCCTCTCGAGTTATGTCCTCACCAATATCGGCAACTTGATCGCTTTCTGCTTGAAAGATTTCTTGAGCGGTTATTCGATAATCGTAGATTGCTTGAGTTACCAACCTTAGAGATACCTTTTCAATTTCTTCAAGCCGGTCAAGGTTGTGACGGAGTTCTTCAGGGTTTATCAGCATAGTTTTTGTGCCTTGATTCGGAGATGAGGCTTTTCTGAATTCCCGATTTGATTTTCGATTCGGCTAATTCGACATATTTCTTTTCAAGTTCAACGCCAATATATTGTCGATTCTCCTGAATTGCGGCAAGTGCTGTAGTGCCGCTACCCATGAAACAATCAAGAACAACTTCACCAGGATCAGTAAGCAGACGGATGACTCTCCGTGGCAATTCCAATGGAAATTTTGCCTCGTGATCATCATTGACTCGGACGGAGGGAAATTCCCAGACGCCTCGCGAGCCCCATTCTTTCCACTCATCAGCAGAGAGTCTATTCCTATCATATTTTGTAATTCCAGGTTTCCAGAAAAAGTAAAGATATTCAAATTCATCAACAGAACGATAAGATAAACTCGCCCAACGCGAGTTTTCCCAAGCCGCGTCCTTTACCCAAACTCTGCGATCATAGGGATAAAAGCCCGCTTCTAATGCCCAATCTTCAACCATTCCGCCTACAATTTTGACTCTTGTTTGCGGCTCATGCTTGCCACCGCGAATATTATTGCCATGAAGTCGACGGTCAATGGTTTGCTCGCTACAATTCAACAATTCAGCCAATTGGTAGCGACTGTAATTTGGATGTTTTTTCATCGCATTCAAGACATCTTCCCGAGTAACAGGTGAACGTTTTTTGTTGATTGCATCTGCTTGTACGCGAGGCATCTCAGGGTCTTTGAAGACTAAAATGTCAGCGATGTTTATAACTAAAAATCCACCTGGCTTAATAATTGGAAAATGAAGAAGGATCACAGATCTGAGAAGGTTTTGCCAATCCTCAAAGGTCAAATAAGCCTCATATTCTTTACCGACAAAATACGGCGGAGACCAAACGCTCACCGACACACTGTTTGGCTCAATTCTTGCAAGCAACTCTCTGGCGTCTCCTTGATGAATTTCATTAACCTTCAAATAAGTCTCCGTCGTGTCTCCATTGGAGTAGAGCGCGTGGAAAGTCTTTTGCAGTTTTTTAGGAAGTCTCTCTATTTTAAAAGCGGTCAGAGTATGCTCAGCCATAAAATTTACCTTTGTAGTCATTTGTTCTAATTATACCTACCTTTTGAAACAATGCTAATGATTAAGAGTCATACACGATCTATAATCCCCTTGCACTATCGTCCTTGGTGCTAAGAGCAATAAGAGTTCTATTAGATTTTCCCATGCCTCATCTACTCAATTCCGTAAATCAGATACAATCTATACCACGATGATGAACTTACCGTTTTCCCGCCGGGACTTTCTCAAACTCTCCAGCGCAGGGGTGCTTGGAATGTTCCTCGCCGAGTTGAAATTCGACCGCGCTCTCGCCGCGCCTGTCACGCAGGGACGCATGACTCTCAGCGGCCTCAACTTGTACAGCGATCCCTCGTTCAATGCGAAGAAGCTTCATATCTTTGGCCGCGACGAGGTGGTGAAGGTCACCGCTGAAGTAGACGGTGAGGCGGGCAACCCCTACAACAGCAAGTGGTATCAAATTAATGGCGAAGGCTACACTTATTCTGGCTGGGTGCAACCGGTCGAATCAAATTATCAGCGGCCTGTGTTTCAAATTCCCAACGAAGGACAACTCGGTGAGATCACCGTCCCGTTCAGCGATACGCGAACCGATCCCAGTATGTGGGCTGAAACCGGCTATCGTGTTTATTTCGGAACGACACATTGGGTCACAGGCGTCAGCGTCAATAAATACGAAAAAGGTGTGTGGTATCAAATCTACGACAGCCATTTGCAGAAGTCGTATCACGTCCCGGCCATGGACATGCGCCTCGTCCCGGACGATGAATTGACTTTGCTTTCTCCTGACATTCCCGAAGAACGCAAGCATATTTTTGTGGATACTGCCACGCAATCGGTCACTGCGTTCGAGGATGATAAGGCTGTTTTGATCGCGCGTTGTTCGAGCGGCGGCAAAGGCACCAAGACTCCGCTCGGCGATTTCCAGACCTTCCACAAAGGCCCGACGATTCACATGACCAACGACGGCGAAGCCGGCGCGGGCCGCGGTTATGATCTGCCCGGCGTGCCGTGGGTCAGTTTCTTCACCAGCACGGGAGTCTCGTTTCACGGAACATACTGGCACAACGATTATGGCAAGCCGCGCAGTCATGGATGTGTGAACTTAACTCCCAGCGACGCGAAATTCATTTATCGCTGGACCCGCCCGAACGTCCCGCGCGAAACGCAGTATCTTTATAAACCCGGCGAAGGAACGCGCGTCCAGATTGTTTCATCGAATTCGTGAGAAGAATTCATGTCGAAGAAAGCGCTATTTGAAGGTTTGGTGGTGGACGAAAACGACCGCGCCGTGGAAACGACGACGGTGGGCGATGAGGCGTTTTACGTGATTGACGACGCGGGCTTCCGCCGTCATATCCCCGCCGAGCAGGTGGATCGTCAGGTGCTGGGTCAGATGCAGGATATGATGAAAGGCAGTGAAGGGCTTATCTCGGAGCAGGCCGCCAAAATGATGGGGCAGGAAGATATTTTCACGAAGGCCATGATCGAAAATCAACTCAAGAACATGGATAAACAATTCGAGGCGTTGATGGATCAGGGTATCCCCGAATCGGGGCGCGTCTATCTCGGGATGCTCGGTTTCAAAGTGGTGATCAATTATCACGGGGAGGTTCTGCGCGTGGATCAGCCCAGCGCTCCCAGCGATGAGGGCGGGGAGGAATGATTGAAGCGAGAAGTGAGGCATTCCGCACACTTCTCATCTTTTCCCACTATAATCACCCGCATGGAAGCCGACATCGAAAACGCCTCCTCGCGCCGCACTTTGCCGCGCAACATCTGGGCAGTCACACTCACCTCGTTCTTCACCGACATCTCCTCCGAGATGCTCTTCAATCTCGTTCCGCTCTTCCTCGCCAACGTGCTGGGCGTGAGGACAGCGGTCATCGGCCTGATTGACGGCATCGCCGAAACCACTGCCAGCCTGATGAAAGTTTATTCGGGCGCGCTCTCGGATAAACTTGGCAGGCGCAAATGGCTGGCCGTCGCGGGCTACGCGCTTTCGACGATTTCCAAACCGTTTCTTTATTTTGCGAACGCATGGGGCTGGGTGTTGGGAGTCCGTTTTGCGGATCGCATGGGCAAAGGGATTCGCACCGCGCCGCGCGACGCGCTGGTGGCGGACAGCATCAACGAGAACCAACGCGGACTGGCCTTCGGCATTCATCGCGCGGGCGACACCGCCGGCGCTTTTCTTGGACTTTTAGCGGCCGCCGTTATCGTGTGGCTGACTCAATCTGGGGCCGCGGAACTCTCGCGGCGAACATTTCAAATCGCGGTGCTGGTCAGCATTGTCCCGGCGGTGTTGGGAGTCCTGGCTTTGGTGTTGGGCGCGGCAGATGTAACGAACGCCGGCAAAGGGTCCGCGCCGATGCGGTTGAGTTTCACAGGCATGGATGCGCGCTTCAAGGTCTTTCTCTTCGTTGCGGTCTTGTTCATGCTCGGCAACTCTTCGGACTCGTTCATCATCCTGCTTGGGCAAAATCGCGGGCTGGACGTTTTGCAGATCATGCTGATGCTGATGACCTTCAACTTCATCTATGCCGCGCTGGCCGGGCCGCTCGGCTCACTCTCGGATAAAATTGGGCGGCGCAAACTGATCATCGGCGGCTGGATCGCGTACGGGCTGGTCTATCTTGGCTTCGCGTTCTCACATACCGGCTGGCACGTGTGGGTTTTATTCGCGCTCTACGGCGTTTACTACGCCGCGACCGAAGGCGTGGCCAAAGCGCTGGTCGCAGACTTTGTCCCGGAGGCGCAACGCGGCGCCGCGTACGGACTTTACAACGCGGCGATTGGAATTACCGTTCTGCCTGCTTCTGTGATCGCGGGCCTGCTCTGGCAGGGCGCGGGTTCATGGACCGGTTTCGGCGCCTCGGCTCCGTTCTTCTTCGGCGCGTCGCTGGCCCTGCTCGCCGGGATTTTGTTCTGGCGCCTGGTGAAATAATTCATGACAATCATCGAGGTCACTGGCTTGTTATGTACACTAAACCCGCCTCCGAACTTCCTCCCTTTCAACAAGGCGGTCTCGATTCGCTCTGCGGATTGTACAGCATCGTCAACGCGGAACGCTTCATCAATCACTCGTCGGACGAGGAAAGCCAGCAACTCTTCGACGACCTGATCCATTTTCTTTCGCGGCGCGGTCTGTTGAGCAAGATGCTGATCGGCGGCATCATCCACACGCAGATGTTGACGATCCTCGATAAAGTGGTGGGCAAGCAACGCATCTCCAACGTGCACATTCCCTTCCGCGGCGTGCCCAACCCGGACCTCGATACCTTCTGGCGTTCGATGCAATATTTTCTGGATGGCACGCCCGGCCGCGCCATCATCCTCGGCCTCAACGGTTTCCACGATCACTGGACAGTCATCGAAACCATCACGAATCGTTCGATCATGCTGTACGATTCAGCGCTGATCAAACGCCTGCCGCGCACGAGTTGCACCACGGTGTACCCCATTGGCAGGCGCGTCCACGTGCTTCTGCCCGCGCAGACATACTTCCTCTCCAACAACGTCGAAGACGCCGGTCAATACGACATGTGGTGAGAATGCATCCTTATGTAAAGTCACTGCAAAAACTTTTCAAAGATAACGCCGACCCGGAGCAGGCCGCGCCGATGAAGCGTTACATGCGTGACCAATTCGACTATTTGGGAATCAAAAGCCCAAAAATGGGAGAACTGCTCAAAGGATTCATCGCCGTGCAGGGACTCCCGCGCCTGCCGCCTCGCAGGACCCGGCCACGCAAGCGCCAATCGCGCAATCTACGTCGAGTCAATCATCTCAATCGCAGACTTCTTCCAACAGTGGAACCGAAGTGAACGTGACGCTGGCAGACAACACGATTGAATCTTCGCTGACAGCATTCCAGGTCGGAGTGCCATATACATTTGTCATCAGGAACACGGGCACACACGTGCACAATTTCAATATCGCTCCGCCGGTTTCGGTTTCCGGCAGTCTCGATGCATCGCTGGCGCAGGCGCTTTTGGTTGTGACGCGCGACAAACTCAGCCCCGGCGCGACAGCGACCGTGACGTACACATTCCCCGAGTCCGCGGCGGGACAGCAGTTGGAATTTTCCTGCCTGATCCCCCGTCACTATCAAGATGGAATGACGCTGGCCATTGCGGTGACGAAGTAAAGCGGTGACAAGATAATAGTTGGTAGTAAAAAGGAAAAGGCTGTCGT
>JAJPIZ010000023.1 GCA_021324435.1 Anaerolineae bacterium | reverse complement strand
GGAGCGAAGCGACGAAGAATCTCAAATTTTGAACGAAAAAAAACGAGATTCTTCGCTCCCTTTGGTCGCTCAGAATGACATGAGACGAATTTGCATACAGACCCTAGATGAATCCCCATAAGTTCAATGACTTATCACCAAAGACTTGCCACAGAGTCACAGATTGCGCTGAGATTTCTTTTTTTCTCTGCGGCTCAGTGATCTCTGTGGCAGAGATTCTTATCCCAACGTTCGGCGTCTCATTCAATGAGCCAGCGTGCTTCCAATCAAGATTCCGTTTGCCCAATAAAAGCCTGTGCCGCCCGAGGGAAGCAGATCATAGGTCGCGGGTTGATTGTATGGGACGCGCTCAACGGCTGTGATGCGCGCGCCGTCTAAAGAATCGCCAATTTTTAGATCGCCGAGTTTGCGCCCGTCTGTTGTGGGATGACCGGGCGAGGCCCACAGTTCGCGCCCATCACGCAAAATGACGTGAACCATCTCATGCGTGGACGGAACCATCACGCGCGCCGTTTTCAAAATCACAGCCGGGACGCGTTCGCCCGCTTCATTCGTCGTCCAAACCGGGTCGCCCTCCTGTAACTTTTCCACGGCGACGGCTCCACGCGGCGTATCAATCAGCGTCCCCGCGGCGAGACAGATCGGGCAAGCCGGATAACCGGGATTGCGCTCCTGAACGCGGATGTTTCCATTGCCATCAATCGTGCCTTTGACGATATATCCCTTCTGCCCCTCCGCGCCGGTCTGGATTTGGAATTGATATTGATCTCCGACCAGCTCGAAATAAATTGCGGTCAACTTTTTGTGTTCGCGATAGATCAACAGTTTCTGATCGTCGGTAAACGTCGTCAGTCCGCTTAGGCCATTGTGATTCAGGATGGTCTGAAACTCTTCGACGTTGGCTTGCAATTCAGGGAAGCGTTGGATCGCCAGTTCGGCCTCGTCCCCGCGGCCAATGGGATAGTAATCGGGATCGCAGAAGAAGAAATCGGGATACTTCGCCAGCAGACGATATTTCAAGTCAGTGGGCGAAAGCGCGGACGGTAACGTGGGGATGAGAGTCGGCGGCTCAGGCGTGACCCAAACCGGCGTGCCCTCCCCAACCGCGATCGTGGCTGGCAGGATCGTCGCCACGACCACGGTCGCGTCGAACGGCGGGGGCGCGCAGGAGGCTAGCAGGTATGCAAAAGCAAACGGAACGATAAACAGAATTCGTTTCATTTCTACCTCGCAATCAAATCACGTTGACTTATGTTCCAGACGCCCCACTGTTCGAAAAGTTCTGACCAATTCTAAAACAAAAGACCCGATGAAGGGTCTTTAAGCTCCTCGCCGAGGACTTGAACCTCGAACCTAGCGGTTAACAGCCGCCCGCTCTGCCGATTGAGCTAGCGAGGAAAGCGACCGAGATTATACGTACAAGGGGAGGTCGTGTCAAGCAAAAACTTCAAGGGGTGTTCACTACAAAGGCACAAAGGACACAGAGATTCTTTTTGCTCACACCGTTCGTGCCGCGAGCACAACGGTGCGAGACGGCAAAGAAGAACTTTGTGATCTCCGTGTTTTCGTGGTGAAACCTTCTCAAAGTCACCTGGGTTGCACCAAGTCCCATAAATTTCCATACAAATCTTTGAACACCGCGACCGTGCCGTAACTCTGCTCTTTCGGCTCGCGGACGAATTCGATTCCCTTTGCGCGGTAAGCGTCATAGTCGCGCCAGAAATCATCGGTGTAGAGAAAAAGGAACACGCGTCCGCCGGTTTGATTCCCGATGCGGCTGGATTGTTCATCGTTCACGGGGCGGGCCAGGAGCAGACGCATTCCAGCCGAGCCGGGAGGTTCCACCACCACCCAGCGTTTGTCCTGCTCAGGGATGTAGTATCTTCGATCAGGGAAAAGCCGAGAGCGCCGACATAAAATGCCAGAGCCTCGTCGTAATCACGAACAACGAGTGAGACTAAGCCGAGAGATTGTTTCGCCATAAATGGATGCGTCTTTTATCCGATAATCGGCGCGCCGAGGAGATTGCTTTGCTCGGTCTCGATATGGCGGCGGTGATTGAGCAGGCCGAAGGCCGTACACTTGCACCAGCACGCAAGTGCAGGTGTCGAAATCCCGCCGCCTACTCGACCAGCGCTCGCAATGACGTGAAATCTAATATTTGATCTCGCCCAACTGACGCAGTTTGTCAATGCGATGCGTGGCCGTGATCTGGCGCACGGTGCCGGTGAGACCGCGCACGACAATCGAATCCGTCCGCGCGCCGTCGCCGAAGTAACGCACACCTTTGAGCAATTCACCGTCCGTGATACCCGTCGCGGCGAAGAAGACATCTTCGGAGGCGACCAAATCATCCATGGTCAGGATTTTGTCGAAGTCATAACCGGCTTCGCGCCCGCGGCGGAGTTCATCTTCATCACGCGCGTAGAGTTTGCCTTGGATCTCTCCGCCCATGGCGCGCAAGGCGCAGGCAGCCAGCACGCCCTCAGGAGTCCCGCCGATGCCGATCAACACGTCCACGCCTGTGTCCGGCCAGGCCGTCATCAGAGCCGCGGCCACATCCCCGTCCGGAATGATGCGGATGCGCGCCCCCACTTTGCGAATCTCGGCGATCATCGCGTCGTGGCGCGGGCGGTCGAGGATGATCGTCGTCAAATCCTGCACGTCTTTATTTTTGGCTTTGGCAATCGCTTGGAGATTCTCCGTAATGGACTTTTCGATATTGATCTTACCCTTCGCTTCGGGTCCCACCGCCAGTTTATTCATGTACACAAACGGGCCGGGATTGAACATCGTCCCGCGCGGGGCGATGGCCACCGTCGCCAGCGAGTTGGTGCGGCCAAAGGCCAAAGGGCGGGTCCCGTCAATCGGGTCCACAGCCACATCCACGTCGGGCGGCGAACCGTTGCCCACGTTCTCGCCATTGTACAACATCGGCGCGTTATCCTTTTCGCCTTCGCCGATGACGATGATCCCATTCATGCCCACCGTTTGGAGGACCAGCCGCATCGCATTGACCGCGGCCGCGTCCGCGCCCTCTTTATCGCCGCGTCCCATGAAGCGGCCCGCTGCCAGCGCGGCGGCCTCGGTGACGCGCGCCAGTTCCAGCGCGAGATTGCGAGTAGGTTCGTTATGATCCATGATTTCCTCCGACTACAAGAAGAAGAACCGAATCCAATAGACGCCGATGACCGCGGCCCAGATCAGCGAATCGATCCGGTCGAATGCGCCGCCGTGGCCGGGGAAGAGATTCCCGGAATCTTTCTCACTCCCAAAGCGTTTGAAGAGACTCTCGCCGAGGTCGCCCAGCGTGGTGACGGTGCTCAACACAAAACCGAGAATGATTCCCTGCAAGATGCTCACATTCAGCGGGCCATACTTTGAATACGCAAAGGCAAAGAACGCGCCATAGACTGTGCCCATGAACACGCCCGCCCAATATCCTTCCCATGATTTTTTGGGGCTGAGGCGCGGAGTCATTTTGCGTTTTCCATAGCGCGCGCCCCAGCTGTACGCGCCCGAATCCGCCAGCCAGACGATGGGCAGAACAAACATCACCCACCAGCCGCCATTCGGCAAAGCGCGTAAATCAATAAGATACGCGCCGATCCATCCGAGGTAAATCAGCCCGCCTGCAGTGATCATAAAATCAAGCGCGGCCTGGTCGCGGCCGCGCTCGTAAGCAATGAGATGGACTGTCATTGCCAGCAAAACAAGGACGACAAAAACGGGTTCCGCCCATTGAGGCCGAAAGGCGCGCATGGCAAGGATGAGGAAGACTCCGCCAACCGTCAAGTAAAGAGACGGATTGAATTTTGCGGCGCGGAACATGTGCACATATTCCCATGAAGCCGTGACCACAAAAAAACCAATGACCAAAAAATAAAACAATCCGCCAAACATGATGGCAGGAATGGCCAGCGCGAGCAGGATGAAGGCTGTGACGGTTCTTCTAGCCATTGGTTTTGTTGGCGACCGCCTCCGAAACGCCGCCGTAACGACGGTCACGCTGACTGTACGTTTCGAGGGCATGACGATATTCTTCCTTGTCGAAATCCGGCCAAAACGTCGGCGTGATGTACCACTCTGAATACGCCGCCTGCCAGATCAAAAAATTGCTGACGCGTAATTCGCCCGACGTGCGGATGATCAGATCGGGATCGGGCACACCCGCGGTGTACAAATATTGGCCGACCAGTTCATCCGTCACTTCCTCAGGCTTGACTCCATCTTTCATCATGCGCTGGATGGCCTGCACGATTTCATCGCGCCCGCCATAATTGAACGCGACGTTGAGAACCAGCCGGTCATTGTTCTTCGTCAGCTCGATCGCTTTCAGGACCTTCTGCTGGATCACCGGCTCGAGACGTTCCAGCCGCCCGATATGACGCAACTGCACGCCCTCCTTGTGGAGTTCGTTTAATTCGCGGTCAATCACATCCTGAAGGATCAGCATCAATCCCTGCACTTCTTCGGGAGGCCGTCCCCAGTTTTCGGTGGAGAACGCGTAGATGGTCAGATATTTGATTCCAAATTCAACCGTGGCGCGAATGACGCGGCGCAGATTCTCGGTCCCGGCTTTGTGGCCGGCGAGACGCGGCAGACCGCGTGAAATCGCCCAGCGCCCGTTGCCGTCCATGATGATGGCAACGTGGCGGGGAATTTTTTCGAGAGGCAGGTCAAGAGATTGGTCGGGCATAGTAACTTTATGTCATTGCAAAAGCGAAGCCCGAAGCAATCTCTCTATTATGAGATAGATTGCTTCGTCGCCGCTGGGCGCAACATGTTGCGTCCCTATAAAAACATAGCGGCTCCTCACAATGACGTGAGACTAGACTTCCAGAATCTCGGCTTCTTTTTTTCTGCCGAGCTCAGCCACTTCCTCGATGAACCTGTCGGTGAGTTTTTGCAAAGCTTCCTCGCCATTCTTCAGGTCATCCTCGGAGATCAGTTTCTCCTTTTCGAAATCGCGCATGTCGTTGTGAGAATCGCGGCGGATGTTGCGAACCGCGACGCGCGCCTCTTCGAGGCGGGCGTGCACATGCTTGACGAGCTCGCGGCGGCGGTCTTCGGTCAGAGGAGGCAGGTTCAGGTGAATCACCTTGCCATCCGTGTTGGGAGTCAGCCCGAGGTCCGAGGCCTGAATCGCTTTTTCGATTTCCTTGAGCGTGGTCACGTCGAAAGGTTTGATCATCAGCGAGCGCGGCTCGGGCACGCTGATCGTCGCAAGTTGCATCAACGGCGTGGGGGTATCGTAATAATTGATCGGCAATCGTTCAACAAGTGCGGGGTTGGCGCGTCCGGTGCGAATCGCAGAAAGATCGTCGCTCAGGTTTTTGATCGCGCTCTGCATTCGGTGTTCGGCGTCTTTCAGAAGGTCTTTTATCACTTCGGCCTCCATTAGTATTGGTCACATTAAGGATACACTAAAACAGTAAATTGTGCTATGGGGGAACGAAAACAGAGAGGAATTGCCAGATAAAAGATAGACTCTCGGCAAAAGAAAATCCGCAGATTACATGGTTTTCGCTGATTTTTTCTATTTCATCTGCGCAATACTTTTTGAAAACGATATCCACGAAATCTGCGGACCCAATCTTTTAAGCGCTGACGAGGGTTCCAACTTTTTCACCTTTCAACGCGCCGATCAACGCCTTCTCATCCCAGAGATTCAATACCAAGATGGGCAGATTATTTTCCATGCAGAGACTAATGGCCGTGCTGTCCATCACTTCGAGACGGCGGTTAAGCACTTCGATATAACTCAACTGCGCGAACTTCTTCGCATCGGGATTCTTTTTCGGATCCGCGTCGTAGACCCCGTCCACCTTGGTGGCCTTGATGACCACGTCCGCGTCGATCTCGGAGGCGCGCAGGGCCGCGGCTGTATCGGTCGAGAAAAACGGATTGCCCGTCCCCGCGCCGAAGATGACCACGCGTCCTTTTTCAAGATGGCGGATGGCGCGGCGGCGAATATAAGGCTCGGCAATTGCGCGCATCTCGATCGCTGACAACACGCGGGTAAAAACGCCGATGCGTTCCAACGCGTCCATCAGAGCCATTGAGTTCATCACCGTGCCCAACATGCCCATGTAATCTGCCGTAGAGCGATCCATGCCGCGCTCGAGTCCCTGTTTGCCGCGCCACAGGTTTCCCGCGCCGATCACCACCGCCGCCTCCACCCCCATTTCATGAATTTCCTTGATGCGGTTCGCAATCGACTCGGCCTCATCCACGTCAATGCCATAGCCGGATTTTCCGCCCAATGCTTCACCACTAAGTTTGAGCAGAACACGCTTGTATTTTAGTTCGGCCATACATTCTCCTTCTGCCCTACCCCGTCCCTCCCCCTTTTCGTTGAAAAGGGGGAGGGTGACCGCTTCTCCGCTGTTCTGTGCGGGAAGGTCGGGTGGGGTTAAGAAAAAGGCCAACCGAACGGCTGGCCTTTCATTCTATTCCTGACTCGTGCTTTCGCCCAACTCCCAGCGCTGGAAGCGGCGGACGACGATATTCTCGCCAATCGCGGCGACATTCTGCATGACAAGTTTTTCAATCGTGGTCGTGTCGTCTCGGACATAAGGCTGGCGCATCAGGCAAACCTCGTCTTTGAACTTGTTCAAGTAACCTTCCACTATTTTATCAACAACTGCGCCAGTCTTGCCCTCCTCTTTTGCGCGAGCGCGCGCCTTCTCCTCTTCCTTCTTCAATACATCGGCGGGAATATCCTCCGGCTTCACATATTTCGGGTCGTTGGCCGCGATCTGCAACGCAATTTCATGCGCCAGCGTGCGGAATTGTTCCGAGCGCGCCACGAAATCCGTTTCGCAGTTGACCTCGACCATCACGCCCACGCGTCCGCCTCCGTGTGAATACAATTCAATCATCCCGTTCGAGGCTTCGCGGTCCGCGCGTTTTGCGGCGGTGGCCATGCCTTTTTCACGAAGCCATTCCACGGCCTTCTGAAAGTCGCCGTTCGATTCTTGAAGCGCTTTGCGGCAGTCCAGCACGCCGGCGTTGGTTACGGCGCGCAATTCCTTGATCATTTCAGCAGTGATTTCCATTTGACTTTCCTCGTTCAACGTTGCAACTATTCCGCGTCTGCGACTTCTTTGGCCTTCTGGTCCTTGGGCTTTTCTTCTGCCGGGACTTCGGGCGACGCGGGTTCAGGTTTCCGCGTGGCGCTCAACTTTGCCAGCGTGGCATCACCCAGCAACGCATCTTCCTGGACCTCTTCATCGGTCTCCACCACTTTAGGCGCTTTGCGCGCTCGAGGCTTATCCGCTTTTGCGTCCGCCTGAGTGGGCACGGCCTCCACAGGTTCTTCTTCCTTGCGCATGGCTTTGCCTTCCAGGACGGCATCGGCAACTTTGGCAACCAGCAACTTGATGGCGCGGATCGCGTCATCGTTCGACGGGATCACATAATCAATACCAAGCGGATTGCAATTCGTGTCCACCAGTGCGACAACCGGAATGCCCAGCAAGTTGGCCTCGTGCACCGCCGCCTCTTCGCGGCTCACATCCACGACGAAGACCAAATCAGGCAGGCGCTTCATGTTGCGCACGCCCGAGAGACGGATCAACAAGCGATCAATCTCACGCTGAATGAGCAGACCCTCCTTCTTGGTCAGGCGGTTAATTTCGCCGCTGTCGCGCAATCCCTCCAAGCGGTCCAGTTCCTGAATGCGGGCATACATTGTGGACCAGTTGGTGAGCATACCGCCCAGCCAGCGCTCGGTCACGTACGGCATCCCAGCGCGGATGGCCTCTTCCTTCACCGTTTCCTGCGCTTGGCGCTTCGTGCCGACAAACAACACAGTTCCGCCGTTCGCGGCCGTGTCGCGAATCACGTTATACGCCTGGTTCAGCAATTTAACAGTCTGCTGAAGGTCAATGATATGAATGCCGTTACGCTCGGTGAAGATATACGGCTTCATGCGGGGGTCCCACTTGTTCGTGCGATGCCCAAAATGGACGCCGCTCTCAAGCAGGGCCTTCATAGAAATGACAGCCATTTATTTTTTTCTCCTGACATTTCCGTTCTCCAAACGCGCAGTCCATCGTGACGTCGGAACGGAGTGAGTTTAGCGGGGATACAAACCCGCTCAGGGATGCTTATTGCCCATCCCAGGCAAGATGTGCTTCCTTTGCGAAGCGGCGGGATTATACCACGAAAAAATCACAGCCCCGACTTTTGTCGGGGCTGTGTGTTCTTCAGGTCACCGCGGCCTGAACATTAAGTTGCTGTTCGATGCTGGCGATCCGCCTTCTCAAATCCGGTCGCGTTTCGATATCGCTGGCACATTTTTCAATGCCATATAAGACGGTAGTATGATCGCGACCGCCCAGGATTTCGCCAATTCTCGGCAGTGAAGTATCTGTGGCTCTTCGCAAAATATACATGGCGGCTTGGCGAGGTTCCACCACTTTTTGCGTACGGTCGCGCCCGAGCAATACCTCAACCGTTGTCTGCCACTCGTTAGCCACCAGTTCCAGAATTTTCTCGGGCGAAATATTGCCGCGCCTCGGCAAAAGATCAGCCAGTGCAACTTCAACGAGTTGCGGCGTCAGCGATTGACCGCTCAGATCGGCGAAGGCGATGATGCGGTTCAACGCGCCTTCCAATTCACGGATGTTGGATTGCACGCGCCGCGAAATGGTATCCAGTATTTCGTCCGGGATGAAGCGGCCTGTGCGTTCGGCTTTGGCCCGCAAAATTGCCAGGCGGGTCTCAAGGTCGGGCGGCTGGATATCCGCCGCCAGTCCCCATTCGAAGCGGGAGCGCAGACGCTCTTCCAGCGTGACCAGCGCTTTGGGCGGCCGGTCCGACGAAACGATGATTTGTTTGTCCTGCCCATGCAACGTATTAAACGTGTGGAAAAATTCCTCCTGCGTGCTTTCCTTGCCTGCGATGAACTGAATGTCGTCAATCAACAAGACATCTATAGAGCGATATTTTTCGCGAAAGGCCTGCGTGGTGTGCGTGCGGATTGCATTGATCAGGTCGTTCGTAAACTCTTCAGAAGAAACATAAAGAACGACCAATCCGCGTGCGTGACAGGCATTACCGACAGCATGAAGTAAATGGGTTTTTCCCAACCCGACTCCCCCGTAGAGAAAAAGCGGATTGTAGGCGCGCGCGGGCTTCTCAGCCACAGCCTGACAAGCTGCATGAGCCAGACGGTTGCCCGAGCCGACCACGAATGTTTCAAAGGTGTAGCGCGGATTGAGAGACGAATTCCGCAGGCGCGGCTCGTTCGCTTCATTCTGGACCGACATGCTGGCTTCCGTTTCGACGGCTTCCGCATCGCCCGATTGTGTTACCACAAAGTTGACCGACACATTGGAATTGAGAACGCCAACCAGCAAACGGCCCATCGTGCTGGCGAGGCGACTCTCAAGCCAGTCCCGCGCGTACGCGTTCGGCACACCAACGGTCATCACGCCGTTCTCATACGTCAATGGACGCGTATCACGCACCCAGGTATCGAAAGATGCCTTCGGCATCTCCATTTGAAGTTGCCCGAGAACCGATTGCCATGCTTGTTCTGCATTCATGATCCGCTTCCTGCGATGAAATGATAAGGGTGTACTGAACTAACCCGCCTGAACCGCGGCTTAGTAGTCGAAAGAATTATTAACTTGTATCCAACTTACTTTAGGGACTTGGAGTGTGACTCTTGCTCACATCCATCTCTCAGCGTTGCGTACATTCTAGCAGAGAATCCTTTTAAAAAACAACACTTTTGACCTACGCTTAGTTAAAAACATCTGCTTTTTTAAGGTTGATAATGTTAAAGAATCTTTATGCGAAGCGATGAAGATAAAGTAATGCGTAGAACGCACGTTTCAGCCAAAAGCACGATTTGATTCCCCTTTACCCCCCACATATGGGCATGTGATATTTGTGACATCGTATAAAGGTTTTCTACATCAAAGTGTGTTAAAAAATCGCGCGACGAAAAATTTTTTATCGCTTCAATTGAATGTCTTGTTCCAGTGATTCAAACGTTAAAGAATTTTGATTCGCGTGATTCAATGCTTCACGTTGCGCGGAACCCATGCAAGAATGGTCGTTCCTTCGTTTGGAGCAGATGAAATATCCACTTCACCGCCCACCGCGCGTGCGCGCGTCGACATGTTTGACAATCCATGACCAATGGTCGTGCTCATTTTCTCCATCACAAAACCTTTCCCATTGTCGTGAATCTCCATCACCACACGATCAGAAGTCGTCCATAAGTTAATATCCACTCGTTTTGCGTCTGCATGTTTGGCCGCATTACCCAATGCTTCCTGGCAAATATGAAACAAAGCCAGCGCACTGACTTGTGGAAGTTCATTTAAATCTTTTTCCGGGCCTTTCAGGCTGACTTCAGCAAATGTATTGGCGCGATACTCGGTCGCCAGGCGTTTTAAACCGCTCATCAAGCCGTCGTTTCCCATCTGTCGCGGGCGCAAATCGAGAATATAAGCGCGAATATCACGGATGGCCTGATTTAAACCCTCGATGGATTCTTTGATCCGCACCTTGGCAAGGTCAGGATCTTCATTTACGGTGTGCAAAGCATTCTCAAGCGACAGCCCTACGCCGTAAATGGACTGAATGATTCCATCATGCAAGTCCATTCCGATGCGATCGCGCTCTTCCAAAACGGCCAAACGCCGCGCAGTTTGATGCAGACGAGCATTTTCAATGGCCAATCCGGCCCAATTTGCCACCGCGCCGAGCAGTTGAAGGTTGCGTTCATCCAATGGTTCCTGTGCGCGGGTGGCCACACTGATCACGCCCATTAGATTTTCGCCCGATTTCAACGGCAAAGCCGCGATTTGATGAAATCCGGCTTTGACCACGGCGTGACGAACCAGTTGCGAATCCCGCGTTAGATCCAAACTGACCTTCGGCTGGCCAGATTGAGCCACGAGGCCGATAAAACCCTCCCCCATTTTGAACCGGTTACGGGTCCAGAACGCTTCGGCGGCTTGTCCGCGATGCAAAACCATCCGCAGAGTTTCCATGTCATCTTCGAGCAGGAAGATTTCCCCAGCTTCTACTTTCATATAATTCATGACGACAGCTAGAGTCTTGTTCAAAATCTCATCCAACTCCAGCGAAGAAGTCAGGACTGAGGCGATATTGTTGAGCATGGACAGATCTTCGCTGCGGCGCGTGAGCGCCATGTCGCGCTCCTGCATCTGTTTCACCAAACGCGCATTCTGGATGGCCGCCGCGGCATACGCCGCAAGCATTTGAATTATTTTTTCATCATCAGCCGTAAACTCAGGAGCATCCAGTTTGTCGGTGAGATAAATCTGCCCCAACTGACGATCAGCCGCGCGAATAGGCACACCGAGAAACGAAACCATGTGAGGATGATATTGCGGGAACCCAACCGAACGCGGGTGTTCGCTGATCACGGGCACGCGCAACGGATCTTCCGTATCCATCAACTCGCCGATCAGCCCGCGACCCACTGGCGGATGCGCCATTCTTTTAATTTCAGCGTCGGTCATGCCAACCGTGATGAATTTCGCCAGCCGCCCTTCTTCATCCAATACGCCAAGCGCCGCATAACGCGCTTCGGCTTGTTCACATGCCAGGGTTGCAATCCGCTCCAATAGATGTTCGAGTGAAACATCTTTGACCAGTTCCAAACTGGCACGGTGCAAAGCAATCAGACGTTCCTGTAATTGTTCACGGGTCAGGAGCATTCCAAAGACACCTCGTAGTAATTATATCCCACAAAATCTGATAGGATTTGGCAGACACGCCCAATAAAATTGTAGACTGCAAGGTGACCATGACAAATTCCCGCATCCCCGGTTTTTATAACTTGACGTTGGACGAACGCCGCGCCAAACTGGCTGACGCGGCGGCTCTTTCCCCGGACTCGTTAGCGGTCTACGCCTCCAATGGCGGACTCTCCGCTGAGGCCGCCGACCATATGATCGAGAACGTGATCGGCACTCACGCGTTGCCGTTGGGCATTGCGCTGAATTTTCAGGTGAACGGCAAAGATGTTTTGGTTCCAATGGCAATTGAAGAACCGTCGGTCGTCGCAGGCGCCTCGTTCATGGCGAAACTCGCCCGCGCCGGCGGAGGATTTATCGCAACTACCACCGAGCCTTTGATGATTGGTCAAATGCAAGTTATTAACGTTACAAATTTGGGTGAAGCCAAGTTGAAATTATATGAACATAAAGCGGAGTTGCTTGCCGAAGCAGATTCAATTGACCCTGTGTTGAAAAAATTCGGTGGCGGCGCGCGTGATTTGGAAGTGCGCCTCATCGAAGACTCTCCCATTGGCGCTTTCCTCGTTATTCACCTCATCTATGATGTTCGCGACGCGATGGGCGCCAACGCCATCAACACCGCCTGCGAAAGACTCGCACCGCGCGTGGAAGCCATTACTGGCGGGAAAGTTCATTTGCGCATTCTTTCAAATTTGGCTGATAGGCGGATTGCGCGTGTGCGCTGCATGATGCCCGTCAAAGAACTGGCCTTCGATGATTTTTCGGGTGAATCCGTCCGCGATGGAATCATCGCCGCGTACGCCTTCGCCGCGGCGGATCCCTACCGCGCCGCGACGCACAACAAAGGCATCATGAACGGCGTGGACGCGGTGGTCATCGCCACCGGCAACGACTGGCGCGCCATCGAAGCGGGCGCGCACGCATACGCGGCGCGTTCGGGCAAATACACTTCATTATCAACATGGAATAAAGATAAAGACGGCAACCTGGTCGGCACGCTCGAAATGCCGATGGCGGTGGGAATCGTCGGCGGCGCGACCAAGGTCCACCCCGCCGCGCAAGCCGCGGTCAAACTCATGGGCGTGAAAACCGCCAATGAACTTGCCGAAATCATCGTCTCGGTCGGTCTCGCTCAAAACATGGCGGCGCTCCGCGCTCTTGCCACCGAAGGCATCCAGCGCGGACACATGTCCCTACACGCGCGGCAGGTTGCCATCGCCGCGGGTGCGACCGGCGAGTTGATCGAAAAGGTCGCCGCGCAAATGGTAGCAGAAAAAGTGGTGAGGATTGACCGGGCGGAAGAGATTTTGAAGGAATTCACGGAAGATTTCATGAAAGAGCGAAAACAACCGCCTGTTCAAAATAGAGAAAATCCATTTTTCTAAAGAAACCAGTGTTCGAGTACCGAGGTCGAAGTTCTGGTATATTCAAAAGAGACTATGGAACAGAAAACTCTGACACCTGAAGACGTTTCAAAAATTGTGGATGGACTTAATCCGATTGACCACAAGCAGATGGAATTGCTTGCAAAAATGCCGCCTGGAAAAAGGATTTACCCCAGTCTCCGTGCCAGCGCCATGATACGAGCCGGTTTGCGAACCGTGTTCAAAAGGAAGTTCCCCGATCTTTCCTCATCGGAAATCAACATGAAAATTCTGGATTACCTGGTTTTCATGGACGGCAAACATGTCAATGCTTGATTTTTACATCCGTGTTGTAAAGGCATTGGATGAAATCGGCGCGCCTTATATGATTGTCGGCGCGTTTGGGGGCACAATTTATGGAATCACCCGCGCCACCCATGACATTGACATTATCGTGGATTTACGCGAAACAGATTGCGAAGCCCTTTCCCAAAGATTTCCTCTCCCGCGTTACTACGCCGACCCTGAAATGATCAAGAATTCGGTCGAAATGGGGATCATGTTCAACATCATTGATGCGAATGAAGGCATCAAAGCCGATCTCGTTCCTCTAAAGCGCGAACCCGCATATCAACTTGCCTTCAATCGCCGCATACGCGAGACATTCACCGACGAAAACGACCAACCTTTTGAAGCCTGGGTTGCTCAACCTACCGACATCATCATCGGGAAGTTGCAGGCATGGAATGAAGGCAGGTCAAATAAACATCCCGACGACATCTTCGCCATTCTCTACTTCTGCTTGCGCGGCTTGAGCGATCAAACGATCAATCTGGATGAAGTCGCCGAGCAAGCCGCCCGCATTGGATCTGAGGCCCTCGACATGTGGAACAAGACGCTTGCGAAAGCAAAAAATGAAATCGAAAAAGGAGATACGCCGCGCAAATGGTAAATTCGCCGCACGCTTTCCCCCTCCCCGCCGGAGAGGGTCGCGAAGCACGCCGAAGGCGACAGGGGTGAGGGTGCAGGCAGGTTTGACGTCAAAGTTTTGGTATGTAAAAACTAATCGAGGAAGATCGCAGTGAACGATGCAAATTTTGAAACAAACGTAAATGAAGCAAAGTTGCTAGGATTGCCACGAAGTATCGTTGGGGTAATTGCTGGCATTCTCGCATTTTTATTGATCACAGTACCTGTACATTTATACCAAATTCAATCGCCGACAAAATTACTGGCGATACCTCTTGCAGGATTGACCTCCCCGGGCTTGATCACTTATTTTCTAATCAGCTTTATGTCTATTGCGTTGAACATAGATTTTATTGACCCTTCTTCATTAACATTTACCGTTATTTTCTTTTTTGTTTACTATGGCATTTCAAGCTTGCCAGCAGCATTAATTGGCTCATTTCTAATTTCAGATAAAAGAATTGATCGAGTTGTAGGCTTTGATTTTTTGGTTATCTATTTGTTGATCGTGCTTGGATGTGGGTTTATATTTCGCGGCTTTGCAGATTAAGATCAACCAACTAGAGAAAGATATAGAAAAACTTATGACAACCCCTCACTCCCACTCCCCCACCCTCCTCAAACCTGCCAAACCCGTTGGCATTGTTGGCTACGGCGCGTATGTACCGCGCTACCGCCTGCCCGCGAAGGAAGTCGCACGCGTATGGACGGGCGGCAAAGGCGGACTCCCCATCAAGGAGAAAGCCGTCCCCGGGCTGGACGAAGACGTCATCACCATGTCCATCGAAGCGGCGCGCAACGCGATGAAACGCGCCCAAATTGACCCGACCGAACTGCGGGCGGTCTGGGTTGGGTCTGAGTCCCACCCTTATGCGGTGAAACCAACCTCCACCTTAGTCGCTGAAGCGATTGGCGCGGTCCCCAACACGCAAGCCGCCGACTGGGAGTTTGCCTGCAAGGCTGGCACCGAAGCGCTCGTCGCCGCGATGGGCTTGGTCGGCTCGGGCATGGGCAAGTACGCCATGGCAATCGGCATGGACACCGCGCAAGGCAAGCCCGGCGACGCACTTGAATACACCGCAGGCGCGGGCGGCGGCGCGTTCATTCTCGGTCCCGCCGAAGAATCGCTGGCGGTCATCAACGCCTCGTACTCCTACGTCACCGACACGCCCGACTTCTGGCGGCGCTCCGACGCGAAGTATCCCGAACACGGCATGCGCTTCACAGGCGAACCCGCCTACTTCAAGCACATCACCGAAGCCGCCACACATCTGATGGAAGCGATGGGCACGACCGCCAAAGATTACAATTGGGCGGTCTTTCATCAGCCCAACACAAAATTCCCGCAACGCGTCGCCTCTCAACTCGGATTTTCAATGGAGCAAATCGAACCCGGTCTGCTCGTTCCTGTGATTGGGAACACGTATGCCGGCGCGGCGCTGATTGGACTGACCGCCACCCTCGACATCGCACAGCCCGGCGATCGGATTCTCGTCGTCTCTTTCGGATCCGGAGCCGGGTCCGACGCCTTCGACCTCACCGTCACTGACGCCATCACCGCCCGCGCGGGTCTCGCGCTCAAGACGCGGGACTACATCGCCCGCCGCACAGAGATTGATTACGCCACCTATGTGCGCTATCGCGGCAAGTTGCAGATGAAGTAGAGGGTGGAGTAATCACGCGCATTGGCAGAGATGTGAACGAGTATAATCAACGCCTCAAAGGAGATTGTATGGATTGGCAGGAACGAATTACCGTTGATCCGAAAATCCTGGTTGGCAAGCCTGTCGTAAAAGGAACGCGGCTGGCTGTGGAATTTATCATGGATCTGCTGGCGCAGGGATGGCCCGAAAGCGAAATCCTGCGGAATTATCCCGGCTTGACTCATGATGATATTACGGCTTGCCTGAAATATGCTGCGAGTGTGCTCAAGGCAGAACGAATCTACCCTTTTGAACCCTCTCCCACTCAATGATGCGACTTCTTGCCAATGAAAACTTTCCGCTGGACGCAGTGGAAGCGCTGCGCGCCGATGGACATGATGTGGCATGGATTCGGGAAGAGGCGCCGGGAAGCAGCGATGAACAAGTCCTTGCCCGCGCTCAACAAGAGAGGCGCGTTTTAGTCACATTTGACAAAGATTTCGGAGAATTGGCATTTCGCTCCAAACTTCCCGCGACGAGCGGAGTAATTCTGTTTCGCATCACCGCGTCGTCATCTCGACGCATTGCGCAAGTGGCGGTTCAAGCCCTTGCCAGCAGAACCGATTGGGCGGGACATTTTTCCGTCATTGAAGATCAGCGCATCCGCATGACGCCCTTATCGCGATAACTCGTCGAGGCGTTTGTGCTTTTTCTCCTGTCTTTTCCGCTGGCGTATTTTTACGCATCGTTGGTGTTCCTCTATTACGCCTATTACGACATTGGCGTCAATAACTACGCCAACGCCGGCTGGCTGACATACTTTGTCATGCCATAGATGTTCATCTGGTTCAACGTCGTCGGCTTTGCTGCGCAATGGATTGCCCGCCGGCGCGGCATGGCGAAATTCAAATCAACGGGCGTCGGCGCGCTGGCAATGATTGGGCTGTTCGCCGCATCCTTTCTCTATACCGTTATCAGCACATGGATTATCCCAGCCCGAAAGAGTACAACCTGTTCGAGTTTTTCGGGTATCTGTTTGGAGTGAAATGAAAAAAAGCATCCTCCTTATGATTTTGTTCGTTACGCTGGCGGCGCTTACCGCCTGTACATCTCCTCTCCCTGTAGGAGAGGAAACGGAGGTGAGGGCAGCCACCCCTGCCGCCGTGACGGACACCTTCTTCTCCGCGCAGGCGCTGCTGGATGTCAACGGCAACGGGCAGATTGACGAGGCAGACACGCCTATCCCCGGCGCGACCTTCATCGTCACGTTGAGCGGCGGCGCGGAGTTCGGCGCACAGACCGATGAAAGCGGCAAAGCCTTCGTCACCATCCCCGCCCGTGTGGACTACCCCGCCACCGCCCGCATGGAAGCGCCGAAAGACAGCGCGTTGACAGTCATCGAGCCGTCCGTCATCACCCTGAAAGAGCCAACAGGCGAGACCATTCAGTTTCTTTTCGGAAAACAATGAACAGCAAACGTTAGAGAACGTCTGCTATACACAAGGAAAATTCATGACAGAAGTTGTAATCGCAGGTATCGGACAAACGGAAGTCGGCGAGCATTGGGACATTGGTCTGCGGGATCTCGCTTATGCAGCCATACATGATGCCATCGAAGATTCAGGCGGGTTGAAGCCGCAATCGTTGTTCGTTGGCAATATGCTGGCGCCGAATCTCTCTAATCAGGCGCATCTCGGCGTGTTGATTGCGGATTTCGCGGGTTTGCTTGGCATCGAAGCCGTGACCGTCGAAGCCGCGGGCGCATCCGGCGGCGCGGCGCTGAGGCAGGGCTACCTCGCTGTCAAAAGCGGACTCGTTGACGTGGCGCTTGTCGTCGGCGTGGAAAAATTCACGGACAAGGTCGGTGCGGGCGTGGACGCGGCTCTGGCCACCACAAGCGATTCTGATTTTGAAGCCGTGCAAGGTCTGACCCTTGCAGGTCAAGCCGCGTTGCTGATGAAGCGCTACATGCACGAATATCAAGTTCCCGCCGATGGATTTGCAGGTTTTGCGTTGACTGCACACGCCAACGGCGCGAACAATCCATGTGCGATGTTCCGCAAAGCCATTAAACTCGAAACATACACAAAAGCCGAAATGGTCAGCGACCCGCTCAACATGTTTGACATCGCGCCGAACGCCGACGGCGCGGCGGCGGTGGTTTTGACGCGGCGGGATGTATTGCCAAAAGACTTTGCGCATCCGCTTGTGAAGATCGCTGGCTCGGCGGCCGCGTCCGATACGCTGGCATTGCACGATCGCAAAGACATGTTGTACTTCGACACAGCGCAACTCTCGGCAGGCAAAGCCATGAAGCAGGCCGGAATCATTTTGGATCAAGTGAATTTCTTCGAATATCATGACATGTTCAGCATTTACGCGGCACTGCAACTCGAAGCGGTTGGTTTTGCCATCAAAGGCAAAGGTTGGAAACTGGCCGCGGATGGCGAGATCAGACTCAAAGGCCGCATCCCCTGTGCGACGATGGGCGGACTCAAAGCCCGCGGCTTCGCGGGTGGCGCCACCGGCGTGTATCAGGCCGTCGAAGCGGCGGCCCAGTTACGAGGTCAGGCGGGAGCGAACCAGATCGCGGGCGCGAAATACGGGTTGATCCAATCCATGGGCGGGCCAGCCTCCACAGTCGTTAGTCATGTCTTGCAGGGATTAAATTAACTTTGCATTTTCAAAAAGAAGCCTGATAGTTCTTGAGAGTCCGAAAGGATAGAATTAGGCTCGACGAAAGGAATTTGAGAATGGAAATCCCGAGACATTGGCGGCTTAAACAACAGAGATACTCGCTGGTCGGCGAGGTTTGTCCTCATTGCGATAACAAAATTTTTCCGCCTCGTGATGTCTGTCCGAACTGCGGCGGCGAGGCAAAAGAACTGTACACTTTCAGCGGCAAGGGTGAAGTCTATTCATTCACGACGATTTACGAAGCCCCAAGCGGTTTCGACGCAAATGCGCCATATACTGTGGCCCTGGTGAAACTGGAAGAAGGCCCGATGGTGACCGCTCAACTGACCGACCTCGACAACGCGCCGGTTGAGATCGGGATGCCGGTCGAAATGGTGACACGCAAGATGCGCAACGACGGCGATGAGCGTGGAATTATTGTGTACGGATACAAGTTTCGTTTACGAAAGTAGGCGGCAACGTAGGCGGCGGAGATGCGAACGAAGCGTCATCCAGAGATGGAAGACGCTTTTTGTTGTAAAGAGCAGTTAGGTATGTTTATAATGGATTGATGACTATCCAGTTCCTGTCCACGAAAATATATATTCCTCCGCCTCGGCCTAAAATTGTTGCACGAACAGGCTTGTTCGTACAATTGAATGATGCCTTGAATCGCAAGTTAACCCTCGTTTCTGCGCCTGCCGGTTTTGGCAAAACCACTCTGGTCAGCGAATGGATTGCCACTTGCGAGAGATCCGCTGCATGGCTATCGCTTGACGAAGGGGACAACGATCCAGCGCGTTTCATCTCCTATATGATAGTAGCGCTACAAACCATCAAGGCGAGTATTGGCAAAGACTTGTTAGCATCACTCCAATCCCATCAGCCCCCGCCGATCGAAGTAGTTTTGACGGCTCTGCTCAATGAGATTGCCGTAATCCCAAATGATTTCATCCTCGTTCTTGATGACTACCACCTCATGGATGCCAAGCCGGTGGATGATGTTCTCACTTTTTTGATCGAACACCAGCCACCCCATATGCATCTGGTCATCACTACCCGTGAAGATCCGTCTCTGTCCATCCCTCGTTTACGCGCCCGAAACCAATTGACTGAAATCCGCGCGGCAGATCTGCGCTTTACATCATCTGAAGCCGCCGAATTTCTTAATCAGGTAATGGGACTTGACCTCACTGCAGATGAAGTCACCGCATTGGAGACCCGCACTGAAGGCTGGATCGCCGGCCTCCAACTTGCCGCCCTTTCGATGAAGGGACAGGAAGATGTCCATGGATTCATCCAGGCTTTCGCCGGAGATCACCGCTATATTGTGGATTATCTGGTCGAAGAGGTATTGCGGCTTCAGCCTGAACCGGTTCGAGACTTTCTGTTGCAGACATCCATTCTTGAGCGTATGAACGGTCCGCTTTGTGACGCAGTGACTGCTCAAACGGGAAGCAAATCGAAATTGGAACAATTGCAGCGAGGGAATCTGTTTCTCGTTCCATTGGACGACAAGCGTGAGTGGTGTCGCTATCATCATCTTTTTGCCGATGTGCTTCGTATGCACCTGACGACAGAACAGCCCAACCAAGTTCCTGTTTTGCACAATCGCGCGAGTGAGTGGTATGAGCAAAATGGATTAACCGCAGATGCGATCCGCCATGCGCTATCTGCTGAGAATTTCGAGCGAGCAGCGAATCTCATCGAACGAGCCGTACCGGAAGCCCGGCGAAATAGACAGGAAACCCAGCTGCTCGGCTGGCTTAAGGCAATCCCTGACGAAACGCTCCAGCATAGACCTGTGCTCAGCGTCAATTATGCGGGCACGTTGCTGCAAACTGGTCAGCTTGATGGTGTCGAGAAGCGATTACAGCAAGCCGAACGATGGCTGGATAAAGAGATTCATGAACGACCCATTTACGTGGACAAAGAGGAATTCCAGCGCCTGCCCAGTTCAGTCGCCATGTACCGCGCCGCGATTGCCCTGGCTCAAGGCGATGTGGCGAATTCTATCAACCATGCACGCAAAGTCCTTGAACTCGCCCATGAGGACGAAGATCTCTCTCGCGGAGCCGCATCGTCCCTGTTGGGGCTCGCGTTTTGGACAAACGGCGATCTCGAAACTGCATATCAGATGTTTGCCGATGGGATGACTCACTTGCAGAAAGTTGGTTTCATCTCGGATGTGATCGGCGGCTCCATTACCCTGGCGGATATAAGAATCACGCAAGGTCGGCTGCGCGAGGCAATGGGCATCTACGAGCGCGGATTAAAACTTGCGACAAAGCAGGGTGCGCCAGCCCTGCGCGGCGCGGCAGACATGCATGTGGGAATGAGCGGGCTTTACCTTGAACGTAATGAGTTGCAGACTGCCGAGCAATACCTTTTGAAGAGCAAGGAACTTGGCGAACTCAACGGCTTACCGAAAAACCCATATCGCTGGCGCGTTGCCATGGCGCGATTGCGCGAAGTTCAGGGAGATTTGGAAAGCGCGCTCAACCTGCTCGATGAGGCAGAAAGCCTATATATGGGCGACTTTTCCCCCAATGTTCACCCAATCTCAGCATTGAAGGCGCGAGTATGGATCAAACAAGGCAAGTTGGAGAAGGCTCTTGCTTGGGCGCGTGAACGGAAGTTATCGGTTGAGGAAGAGCCCGGCTACTTACGGGAGTTCGAGCAAATCACTTTCGTCAGAATCTTGCTGTCGCAATGTCAAAACGACCATACAGATAGTTTGCTCCATGGTGCAATCGGACACCTGGAACGCCTTTTGAAAGCGGCAGAAGAAAGCGGCAGAAATGGAAGCGCGATTGAAATCCTGGTCCTGCAGACGCTTGCGTACCAAATGCAAGAGGATATTCCTGCTGCGCTGTCAGCGTTGGATCGCGCCTTGAAGTTGGCAGAACCAGAAGGATATATGCGAATCTTTCTTGACGAAGGTTCAAGTATGGCAGAATTGATTCGCGAAGCAAATGCCCGCGGGAGCGCGCCAAACTATACGCGCAGGTTGTTATCTGCATTCGAGGCGGAGCGAAAAGGCATCGGGGAGGAAACGCCTCTTTCCGCCTCCCCAGCCTCATCGTCCCTGATCGAGCCGCTCAGCCAGCGTGAGTTGGACATCCTGCGCCTGTTCAAGACCGAGTTGTCTGGTCCCGAGATCGCTCAGGAACTTGTCATTGCTTTAAGCACGGTTCGGACTCACACGAAGAGCATTTACAGCAAACTCAACGTCAATAGCCGCCGGGCGGCTGTCAAAAAGGCGATTGAATTAGGCTTGATCCAACCCTGAAATGTACAAATTTCCAAGCCCTGCCAGAAAATGTGGCGGGGCTTTTCGATTCTCCCCACACGAAATCCCCACATGTGGGGAAGACATCTCCCCACATTGATTTGTATATTGTCTCCATTCGAACCCACACAGGCAGTAATGCCACATGAATAAAAGGAGACAAAAAATGAACGCCAAAGGAAAGACTTCGCTCAAGGAGAGCAAGGCGACGATTACCGCATCAACTCTCATGCGGCTGGCAGGTGGTTCTGCCATGTTGGCAGGGTTATGCCTCATTGTCATGGGGATGTTCCATCCGCTGAACGTTCCCGAGGCCGTCGCCACCGCCGCGTGGGTGAACGTCCACATTTTTGCAACTGCCCTGGGCTTCTTCGGAATGTTTGGCATGGCAGGGCTGTATGCCCGGCAGGTGGAAAAGTCCGGTTGGATGGGCTTGGCGGGCTTCCTTCTGTTCACCATCTGGATGGCGCTGGTAAGCGGCTTTTCCTTCGTGGAAGCATTTATCCTGCCGCGCCTGGTGGTCGAGTCGCCAAAGTTTGTGGAAGGCATTCTTGGAATGTTTTCCAGCATCCCGAGCGAGATCGACCTCGGAATCCTTCCCACGCTGTGGAATATATCGGGACCCATGTATATCCTGGGACCCTTGCTGTTTGGCATCGCTACGTTCCGCGCCGGCGTCCTGCCGCGCTGGGCGGGCGGTCTGCTTGCCATCGGCGCTTTACTGATCCCCGTCGGTGCAATGGTTCCGCCCGAATACCAATCTGAGGTCGCATTGATACCGGTTGGTTTGGCTCTCGCATGGCTGGGATACGCGCTCTTTTCTGAACAACAGGAGAGAAATTCGGAATCCTTGCCCGACCAGAAAATCGTCAAGACTGAACCGAGTAAGGCGGCTTAAGACCAATTGTCAGAGACAAGCGATTCCACAACCGCTTGTCTCTGACAAATTTCTCCAAGGAGTAAAGATGAAAGCAATGATCCAGGACAAAGTTCAAATCAGAGTCCCTGCAAGAAAAACACAGACGCCGTGGTGGGCGCCCGCCGGGTTGATCCTGCTCAGCGCCATTCCGCTGACGTTCGGAGTCATCCGCTTGATCCAATTGATGAGCGGCGCGGAAATCACACCTGCAAATGCACGCTTCTTTGCTTCCCCCTCGCCTGTGGTTATCCATATTATCAGTTCCGCGATCTACGCATTACTGGGAGCATTCCAGTTCGTGAGCCGCCTCTGGCAGCGCGGGCTCAAATGGCACCGCTGGGTTGGGCGGCTCCTGGTTCCGGTTGGACTTCTGGTCGGATTTTCGGGAGTATGGATGACCCTATTCTATCCGCACACTGACAACCTCCTCTACATGTTTCGCCTCTTTTTCGGCTCGGGCATGATCTTGTCCATCATCCTTGGATTCATCTCGATCCGCCGTCGGGACGTCGCCCAGCACCAAGCCTGGATGACGCGCGCCTATGCCATCGGAATGGGAGCAGGCACACAAACGCTGACCGGGATGGTCGGAGCCATGATCTTCGGCAAACCCAATGAGTTTGAAAATGCGTTATTGATGGGCGCCGCCTGGGCAATCAACCTTGTCGTGGCTGAACGGAGTATCCGCAAGCAATTGAGCCCATTAGCTCGCGCCGCATAGCACGAAAATATCATCATCTCAGTGAGGTACGACAATGACGGATGAACAAAAATCAAACCCCGACCTGAAGCAACCGACGGTTTACCACATCAGGGTCAAAGGACATCTGAGCCAGCAATGGATGGATTGGTTTGAAGGATTCGCTATTTCACGGGAAGAAGATGGCAATACGCTTCTGACCGGCGCAATCGCTGACCAAGCCGCGCTGCATGGCATTCTGAAGAAAATACGCGATCTGGGAATGCCATTGCTATCGGTAAATCCCATTGAAACCAGTCCGCACAATACGCCAGATTTCAAATTGGATTCGTAAATACTTGCCAAGGTTGATATTCGTGTTCCAAGAAGCGTCTGCGTTTGCTTTGTTTTTCATGTCTTCGTCATAACGGCAGTCTGATGATCAGCGCTGCGATCATGGCTGCCATACGGATTTAACCATTCGCCATTTCATATAGATTTCAACAAAAGGAGATTCTCATGCACGCGCCCATTTTTCAAGTTGACGCTTTCGCCACACGAAGATTTGCAGGCAACCCCGCCGCTGTCGTTTTATTACAGAACTTCCTGGAAGACGCTGTTATGCAGGACATTGCCGCTGAAAACAATCTGGCTGAAACTGCATTTCTTGTTCCCACCGACGGCAACTATCACATCCGCTGGTTTACCCCTACCGTCGAAGTGCCGCTCTGCGGTCATGCGACTTTGGCAAGCGCGGCAGTTGTGATGGAGCGACTCGAACCGGCGTGCACCCATGTGGTCTTTCACTCGGCAAGCGGGCCGTTGCCAGTGAGCAAAGGCGGCAAGGGTTACATCATGGATTTTCCGGCGCGCTTTTCGGAGCCGATATCCGCGCCGCCCGGTCTCGCAGAAGCGCTTGGCGTCGTTC
This sequence comes from Anaerolineae bacterium, assembly GCA_021324435.1. Lineage (GTDB taxonomy): Bacteria > Chloroflexota > Anaerolineae > Anaerolineales > Villigracilaceae > Fen-1038. Next base: position 1,929 of record JAJPIZ010000023.1, on the reverse strand, counting down.
CGCTCGAAGTGTTTTCGCATCCGCTCAATTATCTGGCATTGTTAGATAACGCCGATACAGTTCGCGCGCTTTCACCCGACCTGGCAGCCATTGCCCGCCTGGATCGCACTGGGGTGATTGTGACTGCGCCCGGGGATAAAATGTACGACTTTGTCAGCCGCTATTTTGCCCCAGCGAAGGGCATACCGGAGGACCCTGTTACTGGCGGCGCGCATTGCATGTTGACTCCCTATTGGGCGAAGAAGCTGGGAAAAACTGATTTTCATGCTTTTCAAGCCTCACGACGCGGCGGGGAAGTCATCTGCCGGTTGAAGCAGGATCGCGTGGAGTTGGAAGGCAGTTGCGCTTTCTACCTCGAAGGCGAAATGGAGATATAGCCATAGTCTCGTGTGACCATGAGACAAAGTGTATTAAAATCTCACCTTACGCAGAACGTCCCGAAGGTTCTCTGAAAAGAGCCTTATGGAGCGATAAAACCTTCGGGACGGTGCGTAACATCAGTTAAAATAACGATCTCGAATCTTATAAAGATGTAAAGAATTATTTACAAGGAAAAAAAACGATATGGACATACTAAGAATCGCGGCCTTTTCCCATAACAACCAGGGCGGCAATCCCGCTGGTGTTGTCATTTGCGATCAAATGCCAGATGAAAAAGAGATGCTCGCAATTGCAAAGCGGGTTGGCTATTCCGAAACCGCATTTCTAACACAGGTCAATGACGGCTGGAGAGTCCGTTATTTTGCCCCGGAAATGGAAGTCCCTTTCTGCGGTCATGCCACGATTGCCAGCGGCGCAGTCCTGGGAGAAAATTTTGGCGAAGGCGTATATAAACTCATTACCAATCAAGATGAAATAACCGTCAGCGTTTCAAAAACCGACAAAGACACTTTTGTCGCTGCATTGCAATCGCCTAAGACGTGGTCCAGGCCCGCTCCAAATGAATATGTGGAAAAAATATTAAAAGAGTTCAATCTGACCATTGCGGATCTTGACGCTAATTATCCAGTGCGCTTCGCTTTCGCCGGCTCAAAGCATCTGATTATCGTTTTGAAAGATCGCCGGAAACTTGCCGAGATGAATTATCACTTCGAGCGAGTAAAAAACCTCATGCAAGAGAAAGAGCTGGTAACAATTAATTTGTTATGGGTGGAATCAAATCAATTGTTCCACTCCAGGAACCCCTTTCCCACTGGCGGGGTGTATGAGGATCCTGCGACGGGCGCTGCAGCCGCCGCTCTCGGGGGTTATCTGCGTGACATTGAATGGCCCGGCGGGAATAGTTTTGACGTTTTGCAAGGCGAGGATATGGGATGTCCGTCCCGCTTATCTGTATACTACACAATGAAGAAAGGTGAAAGCGTTATGGTAAGCGGCGAGACATATCATATCTTGGAAACAAATGGATGAAGCGTCATTTATGATGGAACAGGCATTTCAAGAAACTTTGATGGATTCCCGCCAGGCGTTTGCAGAGGCTATAAACATATATCCGCCTACCGCTCATATCGATGGGGTGGATCAGGACATGTATCGTGTTCCAGGACTTTATGCACCGGGGCATTCCACAAGCAAATGGACTGAATGGACCCTATCAAGAAAGGGTAATCTCACTTCCCCGTTCAGGCAATTTCTTTCTTGACAACAGATCGGTGATACCCGAAAACCGAACTTGCTAAAATTAGCCTTATCGAAAGCCAGATTAAGGATATTTACGTGCAATCCTCAATTTTCTGCCTTCACAACCGCAATCGGATCTGTCCCCAGTGGGGTACATATCCAGTGTACGGATACAAGTTCCGACCGACTTTATAGTAGAGACTGGCATTGGTGCATAAATCAAGCAAGAGGCAAAATGCGCCCATCGCAATCAAAGATAGGTCAGGCAACTTTGTAACTTTCGGGCATTCCCAAATGTGTCATGTGATT
>JAJPIZ010000024.1 GCA_021324435.1 Anaerolineae bacterium | reverse complement strand
TTGTCAATCGTGGCCTCGAGGTCTTTCATTTGTTCCGCGCCGTAACCCATCGCGGGCAGGATCGGTCCGGTCTTCGGATATTTCTGATACGTAGCCGCAATGGACTTGACCGCGAACGGGCGCGGGTCCACGATCTCTGCCGCGCCGAAGCGCCGCGCCGCCACATAACCTGCGCCGTAAGCCATCTCGCCGTGAGTCAACGTCGGGCCGTCTTCCACCACCAGCACGCGCTTGCCGCGGATTGCCTCGGGGTTGTCAACGAACAAAGGCGAGGCCCCTTCGATGATGATCGCGTTCGGGTTGAGCCGATGCAAATTCTCACGCACCGCGATGACATGATCCGGATTGGCCGTGTCCACTTTATTGATGACGAACACATCTGCCATACGCACGTTGGTCTCGCCGGGATAATATTTTGACTCGTGTCCTGGACGATGCGGGTCGGCTACCACGATCTGAAAATCTGAAACATAAAACGGGAAATCGTTGTTGCCGCCATCCCACAAAACGATGTCCACTTCCTTCTCGGCGGCGCGCAAAATCCTTTCATAATCCACGCCCGCGTAGACGATCACACCATTGTCAATATGCGGCTCGTATTCCTCGCGCTCTTCGATGGTTGTCTCATGTTCGTCGAGATCATCGTAATCTGCGAAGCGTTGCACTTCCTGCCGGACCAAATTTCCATACGGCATCGGATGACGGATGGCCGCGACTTTGTAGCCCATCTCGCGCAGGATGAGAGACACTCGCCTCGTGGTCTGACTTTTGCCGGATCCCGTCCGAACCGCGCAGACTGACACGACCGGCTTCGTTGACTTGATCTGTGTGTATGTGGTTCCCATCAGGCGGAAATCCGCGCCCAATGAATTGACCAGCGCGGCTTTGTGCATCACGTATTCGTGCGGCACATCCGAGTAGGCGAAGACAACTTGCTCCACGCCATATTTCTTGATCAACTCAGGTAATTCCTCCTCGGCCCGGATTTGGATTCCCTTTGGGTAAAGGTCGCCCGCCAGTTCGCGGGGATAGAGGCGGCCTTCGATGTCCGGGATTTGAGTGGCAGTGAAAGCCACGACTTCATAATCCTTGTTGCCGCGGAAAAACGTGTTGAAGTTGTGAAAGTCGCGTCCCGCCGCGCCCATGATGATGGTTTTGATAGGCATAGGTTCTCCAATTATGTCCTTGTCACTCTGAGGACACAAAGTGTCCGAAGAGTCTCCCTTTGGTTTTGAGACCCTTCGTTTCACTCAGGGTGACACGATTGTAAGCAAACAGGCTAAACGTGAGAAGTGACGTTTAGCCTGTTTTGTTTCTGACGGATGAGTACGTCGTTGCGAGGAGGGTACTTTCCCCGACGACACTTGCACGTGGCGCAAGTGCAGGTGGGCAATCTCCGCCTTTGGGTAGGAGATTGCTTCGGGATAGAACGCCCTCGCAACGACACGTTACTACATCGGCTCTTCGATGACTTTTTGCGGCGGGGTCTCGCGCTTCACGGGCGCGGTCAGGCAATGGATCGCGCCGTAACCGTTGACCAGTTTGTTCAACTCCGCGCTCAACACGCGGAAGCCGCGTCGCTGCAACTCAGCGATGACGCGTTCATTTTTTGACAACGCCATAATCACTGTGCGGTTGCCGAGATTGAGCAGGTTGGTGGCGAAGTCTTCCTGCTCCTGTTTCGTCACTTCCAAAATCTCTATGCCTTTCCCATCCAGAAATTCGCGGAAGCCGCCTAAATCTTCGCTGATCACTTGTCCGCTGTTATGGGTGAGACGAATCACTTTGCGGCGATCTACTTCGTCGCCGTAAGCCATCACCAAATGGTGGGTGAGCGGAATCCAGAACATGTCGAGATGCATGATGTGCATGTGTTCGTCGGTGGGCGCGGCGAAGGTCGCGGCCTCCTCGGCGTGTTTCGGGTTGATCACAGCCGCGAGTTGGATTCCGTTTTGCTCGAGCAGGGGGCCGATCTTTTTGCAAATTTCTTTGACCGCGCTGAACATGGTCCGCGCGCCGACGCCGATGTAGCACGTGTCGCCAAAGACGACGACGTCGCCTCCTTCAACGGTGCCCGCTTCGAGTTCGATCAGAGCGTTGCCATATCCGAGTTCGATCAAGGCTTCTTTGTAGATGTCCACTTCTGGTTTGCGAATGTCCCACTTGAGTTGCGAAAGAACGATCTTATCGGCCAGTGTTTGAGATTGATCTCTTCCATAAAAGATGTTCGAGAGCGGTAATGGCTTCGAGAGACTGAGCAGATGATTGAGCCGAATGGCCGTGCGTTCCCCGTAGGTTTGGACATCTTCTTCCAAAACGGTTTGAATATCCCGTCGGACTTGTGTGTAGATTTCTTCGACCGATAACCCAATCTTTTCGTTTTGCAGTTCCTTGATTTTCCGATTGCGGAACGTCTCAAAATAGTCATTGGCTTTTTGAAGCAAATGACCTTCCAGTTCCCTGATGGTTTTCGGTAGATTGGGAAACGATTTCTTTTCCAGCAGATTCGCGACCGCGTCCTTGGCGCGGATGATTTTGACTCCCTCGTTTTCAATCAATGTCTGCATCCGCTTGAATTCGGAGCGTGCTGTAGGAACTTCGTAATAACTGAAGAACAGGCTTTTCGATTTGGGGAGGAGTTGCGCCAAAAGCGTTTCGCAACCCGGCTCTCCCCAGACCATTAACTCTTTCAACGGTGCGACTTCGCTCAGAACCTGCGCGCTATTTTCAGATTTCATCTGCACAGCCTCACCTCTAAAGTTAGTCATCGGTTCGAACGTTGGTTACATCACATCCGGCGCCTGAATATCCAGTAAACGAAGCGCGTTGGCGATGGCTTGTTTGGCGGCGGCCACCAATCGCAGGCGTGCGGCGCGGATATTTTCATTGTCTGTTTGAAGAACTGGAACCGCATGATAAAACGAATGAAAAGTATTCGCTAATTCATAAGCGTAGGCGGCCATTACCAGCGGACGATATTCGTTGGCCGCCTGCTGCACGACATCAGGGAAGCGCGAGATCAACTCGATCAATTGCACTTCGTGAGAATCCAACTCGTAATCGAAGTCGGCTTGCTTTGGGAGATTGTTTGCTTTTTTCAAAATACTGTTGGCGCGCACGTGCGCGTTCTGGATGTATGGCCCGGTTCGTCCGTCGAACGAGAGCGCCGCGTCCATTTCAAAAACGATGTCGCGATTGTTGTCCACGGACAACATGGAATACGCCAGCGCGCCGAGGCCGATTTGCTCGGCGATCTTTTTCCGGTCTGCCTCCGGGACCTCCGGTCCTTTTTCCGATTCAACGGCCAGCACGCGGCGGATGGCTTCATCCATCACATCTTTGAATAACACCACGCGTCCGCGCCGCGCGGACATGGCGCCTTCCGGCAGACTCACGAAGCCGTAGCCCAGGTGATAACACTTGTCCGCTTGCGGGAAGCCCCACAACTTGAGAATGGCAAACGCCTGTTGCAAGTGCATGGACTGGCGCACGTCCACCACATAGATCGAGCGATCCACGTGATATTTTTCAAATTTCTGTTTGGCGAGCGCCAGATCTTTGGTGAGATACAGCGTCGTGCCGTCCGAGCGCAGAAGAATATTCGTGCGATATTTTTCCTTGGTAAGACCCAGCTTCTCGTCAATCTTGACGATCACCGCGCCGCCCTGCGGACGTTCATCGTCCGCGATGCCGCGCTGGATCAACTCGTCAACGATTTCTTTGGCAGGCTCATCCGCCTCCGATTCAAAGAACCACACATCCATCTTCACATCGAGAATGCGGAGAATGTCGCGCAGTTCTTCAAGACTCCATTCGCGGGTCATCCTCCATAGATCTCGAACGTAGGGATCGCCTGCATCCCATTTGCGATACATCTCGCGGCGTTCGGCATCGTAGGCCTCGCGCTTGGCTTTTTCGGCGGGCGTTTCATTTTCTTTCGGCTCGAGCATGGCCGTGGCTTCCACATAAAGTTTCATCAGCCATTGTCCGCGCTCGTGGATTCCCTGCGGCTCCCGGCCTTTATAAAATTTATCGTACATCCACATGACGGTGATGACACCGAGTCCCAAATCGCCGGGATACGAAGCGCGAATTGTTTCGAAGCCGGCGAATTCGGTTAATCGCGCCAATGCTTCGCCCAGAATCGTGTTGCGAAAATGCCCAATGTGAAATGAATGATGCGTGTTCGGCTGGGCGTATTCGACCATGACCCGCTCATTTTTTGGCGCGCCCCGCCCAAAGTCCGCGCCCGAGGCGAGCACTTCGTCCACCACGCGACGGGCATATTCGGATGTCGAAAAATACAGATTGAGATAACCTTTGACGGCTTCGATGCGGCTGATGCCATCCACGCGTCCGATCTGGACTTTGACCTGCTCGGCGATTTCCTGAGCGCGTTGCGGCACCTGAATCTTTTTTCCGCCGCGCGCTTCGTTGGCCGCGGTCGCAAAGAAGGATGTGGAGATGCCCCATTCACCGCTGAACGGAATCGGCGACCACTTGAGTTCTGCGAGCGGAATTCGATTTTGCGCGCAGAACTCGCGGATCTTTGTTTCGATGATTTGCTGTTCTCGATCAAACATGATGGCCGGATTATATCAGCCCCTCCTCATTTTCTTTGGAAAACGGGGAGGGCGCCGAAGGCGGGTGGGGCGGTAATAAAAACGGGAGCATTGCGCTCCCGTTTTTATGATTCTCGAAATTACTTTTTCGCCGTCTTCTTTGCGGCAGGTTTTTTCTCAGCCGGTTTCTTTTCAGCCGTCTTCTTTGCGGTTGGTTTTTTCACGGCTTCGGCTTTCGGCTTCGCTTCTTTAACAGGCTTTTCTTCTTTCACCGCCTTCGAGGGCTTCTTTTCAACTTCCTTCTCGACGACAGGAGCCGCGACGGGTTCAACTTTCGCGGGTCTCGGCCCCGCGCCGAGAGCGGCGAGTTGTTTCATCAGGCGGCCCTTGCGCCGCGCCGCGTTGCGCGGGTGAATCGCGCCTTTCTGGGCGGCTTTGTCCAGCGCGCTGATGGCGGCCATGACGGAAGCTTGTGAGTCCGCGCCGCCGGTGAGTGAGGTGCGTGCATCCTTAACGGCAGTCCGAGCGGCGCCGCGGAAGGTGCGATTGCGCAAGCGGCGCTTCTCGTTCTGACGATTGCGTTTGATCTGAGACTTGATATTAGCCAAGGTCTTTCCTCCAAAAATGTCTTTCTGTATGTCACCCTGAGCGCATTCGCTTTGCTCACAATGACATTACTTATGCGGAGCCGAATTGTACATGATGGGTTGGTTTTTGTCTAGAAAAATGTAGGTGCGAAGCATGCTTCGCACCTACATGATTATGGAGTTGGTGTGAGCGAAGGAGTGGGCGGAATCGGCGTGCGCGGTGTGCTCGTAGGCGGACGCGTGGCGGTCGGCGTCACCATGTTGACCGGAATCTGAAGCAGTTGCCCGACATAAATTGCATTGGCGTCGGCCAGGTTGTTGGCCTTGACGATGTCGTCTACTGTGCTGTTGAATTTCGATGCAATTCCAGCCAGGGTGTCATTGGGTTGCACGGTGTATGGAACCTTCGTTCCGCGCGGCAGGTTGGCCGGGATCGGAGTAGACGTGAACAATTGCATACCTGGATTTGGAATCTCAATCGTCTGACCGACATTGATCACCTGCGTTACAGGATCAATGTTGGGATTTAATTGCAGGAGAAGCAGAATCCCATTGTCGCCCAAATTGAATTTCTGGGCAATGCTAAACAACGAATCGTTTTCCTGAACAGTGTACGAGAACGGGGCGCTGGCTGTCGGTGTAAGTGTTAATGTAGGTGTCTCTGTGATAGTCGGAGTCTCGGTCGGCAGAGGTGTGAGCGTCGGAGTAAACGTCAGAGTCGGGGTGGGGGTATCTGTAGCAAACAGCGAACTCAATGGTTTGCTGGGACCGGTGAGCCAGAAAACCAGCATTGCCATTCCCGCCAACACAAGCAAACCCGCTACACCGTAAATGAACAGTGTGTTAGTCTGTTGGCGACGTTTTCGGTAGGATGAAATCACACCACTGGTGGAGCCTTTGTTGTCCATAGCATTATCCTCAACTGCGCGCCTATTCTTCCCTGACGCGCTGAAATAATTCTACCTGAACTTTTTGGATTTGGGGAAAGCGAAAAGCAGGGAAAAGGTAAGGAGGGGAGAGGGATAACGGCTGCCCTTATCCCTTATCCCTTATCCCTTGCTCTATCTCTAAAATGAGTCAGATGCTCTTTCAAGAATTGCCCCGTGTATGAGCCTTTGACCTTCATCACCTGTTCCGGTGTACCTTCGGCGACAAGCTCGCCGCCGCGGTCGCCGCCCTCGGGACCGAGGTCAATCAGCCAGTCTGCCACCTTGATGATATCAAGATTGTGTTCGATGATTAATACCGAGTTGCCTGCGTCCACTAATCTCTGCAGGACTTCGATTAACTTGTGCACGTCTGCCGCGTGAAGTCCGACCGAGGGTTCATCGAGCACGTAAAGGGTGCGGCCTGTGGCGCGGCGCGAAAGTTCCTTTGCAAGTTTGACGCGTTGAGCTTCGCCTCCGCTCAAGGTTGTGGCGGGTTGACCGATCTTCACGTACCCCAGGCCTACTTCCTGCAATAACTTTAATTTGCTCAACATGTTCGGGAAAGCCGAGAACTCGCTGAGCGCATGATCCACGGTCATGTCGAGCACATCCGCAATACTGTATTTTTCGCGGAACATCACCTGCAGAGTTTCGCGATTGAAACGTTTGCCGTGACACACATCGCAGGGCACATAAACATCCGGCATGAATTGCATTTCGATTCGCAACTCGCCTTGTCCCTGGCAGGCCTCGCATCGTCCGCCATGCACATTGAACGAAAAACGTCCGGGCTTGTAGCCGCGCATTTTACTTTCAGGAAGTTCTGCAAACAGTTTTCTGATCTCATCGAACATTCCGGTGTATGTGCCGGGGTTCGAGCGCGGCGTGCGGCCAATCGGCGATTGATCAATGTTGATAATCTTGTCGAGGTGCTCGACGCCCTCGATCTTTTTGTATTCGCCTGGCTGTGTGCGCGCTCCCATTAATTTGGATGCCAGCGCGTTGTACATCACATCGGTCATCAGCGTGGACTTGCCGCTTCCCGACACGCCTGTGATGCAGACTAACTTTCCGAGCGGGATTTGCACGGTGAGGTCTTTGAGATTGTTGGCGCGCGCGCCGATGATTTTGAGATGCTTGCCGTTTCCGGTCCGCCTCTGTTTCGGGACTTCAACCTGCTTGCGCCCCGAAAGATAGGCTCCCGTCAACGAATGTTTATCTGCCAGAATCGCCTTCGGTGTCCCCTCGGCGATGACGCGGCCTCCGTGTTCGCCTGCCGCAGGACCCAGATCAACGATCCAATCTGCCTCGCGAATCGTTTCATCGTCATGTTCAACAACCAAAACGGTATTGCCCAGATCGCGCAAGCCCTTGAGTGTGTTCAACAAACGCGTGTTATCGCGCGCGTGCAGTCCAATGGACGGTTCATCCAATACATATAGCACACCGACCAGCCGCGAACCAACTTGCGTGGCGAGTCGAATGCGTTGCGCCTCGCCGCCGGAAAGTGAACCGGCAGAACGATTCAAAGTTAAATAATCGAGTCCTACATCCACGAGGAATCCAAGTCTTGATTTGATCTCTTTGATGACGCGCTCGGCAATGGCTTTTTGCCGGTTTGTCAATGGAGAATTCTTTCCGCCAAGACTGCTGACCCATTCCAGCGTGCGCAGAATCGGCCATGAAGTCACCTCGATGATATTCGCGTCCGAGACGGTCACGGCGATAGCCTCAGGCCGCAAACGTTTGCCTTTGCAGGTGGGGCAGGGTTTATCCGACATGTATTCCGTGATGCGCTCGCGGATATATTCCGAGTTGGTCTCGCGGTAACGCCGTTCGAGATTGCCGACCACGCCCTCGAAGTCCCGCGCGAACGTGAACTCATGTCCTTTCGCGCTTTTGTATTTGATCGGGATCTCTTTGCCCCTTGTCCCATATAAAATGATATCGAGTTTATCTTTTGGAATATCTTTGACCGGCGTATCCAGGTCAATGTTGAACGCACGGGCCACGGCTTGCAAAGACTGCCAGTAAAAACCGCCTTCTTCGCGCGGGCCGCTCCATTCCATGGCGACGATTGCACCTTCGTTGAATGACAAATCTTTGTCTGGGATCAAAAGATCTGGATCAATCTCCAGTTTGTTGCCAAGTCCCTGACAATCCGGGCAGGCGCCGTGCGGCGTATTGAAAGAAAATGTGCGCGGTTCGATTTCCGGCAGGCTGATTCCATGCACCGGACAGGAAAGGTTCTCGGAGAAGTGTAAGTCGCTATTCGATGATTCGATATTCGATTTTCGAGATTCGGTATTCGATGATTCGGTTTTCGAATTTCGATTATCGAGTATCGAAACGGTAAGCAGGCCTTCGCCGAATTTCAACGCGGTCTCGACCGAATCGGTCAACCGCGTCCGCGCCGCCTTTTTGTCTTCGTTGCTTCCATTGTGCGAGATGACAAGACGATCCACTACTGCATCAATGTTATGTTGCTTGTAACGGTCGAGATTGATCTCGTCATCGAGCGAATAAACAGTTCCGTCCACGCGGGCGCGGACAAAACCGGCTTTACGAATCTCATCGAAGACGGCTTGATATGTGCCTTTCCGTCCGCGTACGACCGGCGCGAGGACCAGAATCCGGCTTCCGTCTGGGAGCGATTCGATGGCGTCCACAATTTCCTGCGCGGATTGCTTGACCACTTCGCGTCCGCAGATCGGGCAGTGCGGGATTCCCGCGCGCGCGAAAAGCAAACGGAGGTAGTCATAGATTTCGGTAACGGTCCCCACCGTTGAGCGGGGGTTATGAGACGTGCCCTTTTGGTCAATCGAAACAGCGGGCGAGAGGCCGTCAATGTAATCTACATCCGGCTTGTCCATTTGCCCGAGGAATTGACGCGCATATGCCGAAAGCGATTCGACGTAACGGCGCTGGCCCTCCGCGAAAATCGTATCAAACGCCAGCGAGGATTTACCCGACCCTGACAGACCGGTGATGACCACCAGTTTGTCGCGCGGAATTTCAACCGTGATGTTTTTCAAGTTGTGGACGCGCGCGCCCACGACGCGTATGGCATTGGCAGACATATCAACCTTTGGGATTAAAGCGATTATAGCACATATGTTTCATTTTTCGATGGAGAGGCGGCACGAAACTAAATTATACCAACCTCATATTATGGAGAAAAATAATGGAGCCGATCTTGGCTCCATTATTTCGAGGATCAGGGTGTTGCAGTTGGCTCCACCGTGTCTGTAGGCGTGACTGTTGGGGAAGCGGTTCCGGTCGGACCCGCAACCCTGATGACCACTGTCAGATAGGTGCCAAACCATTCACCTTTGTCATTCTGCATTTTCCAATTTCCGGTGTAATTGCCGGGCGTGTTCGGCGCGGTGAGATTGACGGAAATCTCCACTTGCTGGCTGGCCGCGACCGCGCTGGGAATCGGAGTAGCAGAACCTCCCATTTGCTCGCCAAATCCGAAGGCGATTTTGTAGGATGTATTCCACGCGCATGTTCCGTTATTCTGCACGCGCCACGTTTTGACGAAGGTCTGTCCCGGCGTCATCGTTGTTCCATCCGGAACGGTGACGTCTGCGACGTAAACCGAACTGTCACAGCCAGTGTTTCCGGAAGAACCTGTAGGGGTGCCAAAGGTTAATGTGGGGATAGTTGGAGTTGTCAACGGCAAAGTCGGGAAAAGCGTGGGAGATGCCGTCTCGGTCGGAGGGGTCAACGCCTTTTGGGTGGCTTGTTGCGCAGTAAAGGTTTCATAAACCGACGTATAGATCGCGTCCACGCTGACAGTAGGCGTGGCGCGGCCGCGGCTTGCCGATGATCCCCAGATGGACAGGGTGATGATTCCGCCCAGGATTGCAAGACCGGCAATCCCCAGAAGAATGTACCCTGTTCTTGAATTGTTTACTTGCATAATCGAACCTCCTTTAGGGGTCTACGATTATAGACGAAAGAATCGCCCCTATGTTCTGTGATTTTATTGAACGTATCGGCCATGATATACTTCCTGCAACTTCTCAAATCCGGCGGGGTTATTTGTAGCAGACCTCGCCGGTAAGGTTAATCAGTGCCGGAACTCGAGTTCAACGAAGAAGATGTTTTGTCACGCGCTTCGCAGGGCGACCGGGATGCCTTCGGTTTGCTTTACGAGCGCTACATTGACCGCATCTTCAACTATGTCTACTACCGGACGGGGAACCTCCACGACGCGGAGGACCTTACGGCCCGCGTTTTTCAGCGGGCGATGAATCACATTCACAACTATACAGACCGCGGCGTTCCGTTTTCAGCTTGGTTGTATCGCATTGCTCACAACCTGGTAGCCAACTGGCACCGCGATCGCAGTCGCCGGCAGGAGATTCCGCTCAACGATTTGCCTGTGGTGCCATCCAAGGATGACCGCCCGGAAGCGACTCTCGTCCGCTCACAGGAACAGGATGCGCTTCTTCGCCTGATCCGACAACTGCCAGCGGAGCGGCAAACTCTTCTCATCCTCAAATTCGTCGAGAACCTGTCGAACGCGGAGATCGGTCAGATCATGGGACGTAGTGAAGGGGCTGTCAAAAGCCTCTACCATCGGACGCTCCTGGCCCTGCGGGACCAGATCGGTGATCAGAACATCACTCTCGAAGGAGACTAACTTATGTTGAGGATCGTGACCGACGGCGCCGCCGACATGCCCCCGGCGTGGGAAAAGGAATTCGACATCCAGGTTATTCCCATCAACATTACATTCGGGGACAAGACCTATTTGCAATACGTTGATCTTGATAATGCCGGTTTCTACAAAATGGTGGACGAGACCAGGAAGATTCCCAAGACGGCCCAGCCTTCGCCGCACCAGTTCGTTGAGTTTTATCGGAAGATTGCAAAGAAAGGCGACACGATCATTTCCATTCACGTCACCAGCAAACTCTCCGGCACGTATGCGTCCGCCGTCTCGGCCGCGCAGGAGGTCAAGAACGAGTTCAAGGTCCTTCCTGTGGACTCCATGGTCGGGTCCGTGGCGATCGGTTTCATGTGCCGCGAAGCCCGCAAAATGGACCGCGCCGGCAAATCAGCGGAACAAATCGTCAAAGCGCTGGAAGGCATCCGTGAACGCGTGCGCGCCATCTTCACGCTGGATACACTGGACTATGCCAAAATGTCTGGCCGCGTCGGAACGCTTCAGGCCGCGTTGGCCTCGGCGTTGAACGTCAAACCCATCGCGGTGTTGAAGGACGGCGTCTTGAACATGGCCGAACGCGTCCGCACCCGCAAAGCCTCAATTGCGCGCGTCATCGAGATGGCTGAGGAAGAGTTTGGCAAGACGCGCGTTTTCCTCGGCGTTTTACAGGCCAACGATAAACCTTCAGGTGAAGCGTTGATGGCCGAAGCAAAGAAACATTTCAATGTCGAGGGTGAGCCGGTGCTGACCGACCTTTCAATTTCGGTGGCGGCCAATCTCGGACCCGGAACGGTTGGTTTGGTGTTGTATCCTGTGGAATGAAGAATGTTGCATTTAGTTTTGAGACTCTTTGGCCTTTCGGCCTCAGAGTGACATGTGAAAGGTTGTAAGTATGAGCACGAGCAAGTTGACTTCCATGCCTGAAGACGATTTAAACGATCTCGAAGCGCATCTGGCCGGGACCCTGAGGCCGGTCGCGCCGCGGCGGGACTTTGTCCAACGCCTGCGCGAACGCGTCCACCTGCCGCCGCGCGCCGAGATTGCCACGCGCCTGCGCGATTGGCAGACGCTGGTGCTGGTCGTCGGCGGAGTCATCTCGGGCACACTGGTCATCATCACTGTTGCGCGCGCCATGTTCCATTTGTTTGGGAAGAGAAACGTCGGTTAGTAAATTGGTTGACTATGATTTTAGGATGGCAAAATAATTTACAGGAAAGCTATTGATGGCGAGCAAGGCGTTCCTTAATGTTGGGGCGGCGATTATGTTCATCATCGGCTTTTGCTTGGTCAGCTATGGAGTATTGAATTTCGTCGGTTCAGCACCTTTGGCAAGTAATACCAACTGGCTGACTGCTGGGCTTGGTTTCGGTTGCATTGGTATTTTTCTCATCGGTGGAAGCGTGGGCTTGCTTTGGACTGCATCCGCTAAGCCGCAATTGCGCAACTCTGGTCCGGCTACGCTCAGGCTGGATTTGCCAGGCGAAATCAAACTCTCTCCAGTAACCTGTAGAAGTTGCGGCGGTGTATTGAAACCAGAGAACATAAAGATGGTAGCGGACGCGCCAACAGTTCAATGTCCATATTGCGGAACAGCCTATCAACTTGCTGAACAGCCCAAATGGTGAAAATCCAGTAGGGCATAATGATTACGGAACCCTCCATTCTTGCGCTGCTTGTGTTTGTTGGCTTTATTCTGGCAGCTTTGGTGTTAGCAAACCTTACCTTCGTAACGATACGGTCTCTGCGCGGAATAAAAGAGGGTGGCCAACAAGTTGAGATTGAAACGAATGGTGTCAAACACGGGCTGACAGTGGTAGAGGCGGCTGTTTTGATGGAATTGCCGCTCGGTGAAATCATGCGGCTGATCCTTTTCGGCGTAGCGCAAAAACGGGCCGCGCAGATTATCAGCCTCGCACCGCTTAAGCTCCGTGTGTTTGATTCAGTTTTGGCAACTCTAGGTAGCTATGAGATAAGTTTTTTGAAATCATTTGAAACTAAGGATATCGAGACCCGCCAATTGCTTCTCTCTGGCATGGTGACAAGTTTGGTGGATATCGTTGCAGAAAAAATGAAAGGGTCAAATCGGCAAGCAACGAGGGATTACTATTCGAGCATCGTCAAACAGGCATTGCTGGAAGTCGCGAGTTCCGCGTTCAAAAATGTGACCTTTGATGATGAGATTGGCTTTGAAACTCTCTCTGATCTCTATCACCATCGCCTGCGCAGTTTGTTTGAAGAAATTGATCTGCTGGCTCCGATCAGCGCAGTTGCCGAGGCTTTATCCGCCGAGATTGTCGACAATAACAATAACTTCAACGAGCATGCCTCCAAAGATCTCCGGCCTAATGACTGACCCTCGCTGGCTGCCCGTACTTTTTATGCCAACAAACGAACGCACAGTTTCCTGGCTTCTTTAATCAAATCCACATCCGCAGGGAGTTTGAATTCCTCGTCCACGCGCAAGGTCAAATAGACGGCGGCCTGCTTGAGGTCCGCGGGAAGATGCGGCTCTTCGGCGAGCAGATTCAGCAAATCGTACGCGCTCGGCGTGCGGACCGCGCGTCCCTGTCGCGCAAAATATTCGCGGACCGCGATGCCCGCCGCGCGTCGCGCGCAGACGCGTGCCCGTCCCTCGTTGCCGCGGGCGCGGGCTCCTTCCGCTCGTTCGAACTCCGCCTGAATTTGTTCCGACCAATTCATGAATTGGATTATACCTTCCGGCGTTATAATCAACGCAGTTTATTACTTGCCATTGGAGGAGAAGGTCCCCTGTCTTTTGGGGAAAGCCCCCCGTTATTTGGGGATTGCTTCATTCTCCGCGAAGCGTGTCGCTCGCAATGAAATAATGAGGAGAGAATCATGAAATCAAAGTTGTTTCGTTTCGTGGTAGTTCTGGTCGTGCTCAGCCTGACACTCGCAGCTTGTGCTCCAAAGAGTCAGACTCCTACGCCGCCGGTCGGCACAGAATCGCCAGCGCAAGGTAGCGGGCCAAAGATTGTGACCGGCAATGTAACCTACACCAATACTTTCTTCACCGAAGGCGTAGCCGAGCCGGAAGTTATCCTCGAGGACCAGGGCGGCTTTGTGACGCGCGACCGCAAGTTCCTGATACCGGTTGCATCGCAGGTCATTGGTGAGATCACGTCCGATTTTTATAAATCGCCTTTTACATACAGTCTGTCTCTTCCTGCCGAACCCAACGGCACACTGCATGATGTGAACCACGACGGTAAGACCGACACGGGCGTGATGGTCTTTGCTGTTGCATATTGGACGAATACATGGGGTGATCCGTATCTTGAACGCCGCGATCAGGGCGGCGGCGGATGGTCAACCGCATATGCCTCTACCAAAGTCAGTGAAGATCGCGATACGTATCGAGAAATATATGGCGGCAAGTATCTGGTCTACGCGCCGGACGACAAGCAACAATTCCCGTCCGGCTTCGGCAAGGATAAAAAATTATTTACGGATGACGACCCCATCATGAACCTGCCGGCAGGTTGGTCGGTGGTGGATTTGGATCAGTCTCCTTTTACGATTGACCGCTCCGAAAAACCAACCATTGATCTTTATGAGCCGGAGAGCGCCGTGCTGGATGATTTCTCCAAGTTGTCATACGCCGACGCTTTTGACAAAATGATTGACAAGTTCAAAAAGGAATATGCGTGGACGGAACTGAAGCAGATTGATTGGGACGCCAAAGCCAAAGAATTCCGCCCGCGCTTTGAAGATGCGGAGAAGAGCAAGGACTCTCACGCGTACTTCCTGGCTCTGCGCGATTTTATTTGGTCTATCCCCGACACGCATGTTGGATTTGACAGCACCCCGTTGAATCAGGATTTTACTGATGACACAGCCGGAGGCCTCGGCTTTGCCATGCGTGAGACCGACGATGGGAAATTCATCGCCAACTTTATTCTCAAAGGCGGCTCAGCAGATAAAGCTGGAATGAAATGGGGAGCGGAGATCATCTCGATGGATGGAAAGCCGACTGCCGAGGCGGTGGACGCGGCAGTTCCATGGTCATCTCCATTCAGCAATCCCGTTGTCAAGCGTTTGCAACAACTGCGCTACGCGATCCGCTTCAAACTAGACAAGGGCCAGGTCGAGGTCAAATTCAAGAACCCCGCTGGCGGCGAACAGACTGCCAAGTTGCCTGTGACCAATGAACGCGATAGTTTCTTGTTCTCCTCGTTCTATTACGGGCAATCCGATACCGCTTTGCCTGTCGAGTACAAAGTGCTTCCAAGCGGCTATGGTTACATCAAGATCAATAGTTTCTTTGATAACGATGTGCTCACCATCCAAATCTGGGAACGCGCTATCAAGTACTTCAAGGACAATGACATTCCCGGCGTGATCCTCGACCTGCGGGTCAATGGCGGCGGCAACGGGTGGCTGGCGGATCAAATGGCCGCATATTTCTTCGACAAGGAAACGGTTGTCGGTAACACGGCTTTTTACAACAAAGGCAGCGGCGATTTCTACATGGACCCCGGCGACGAGATGAGCATGATCCCGCCGCGCGCTGACCTTCAGTACAGCGGCCCGGTGGTCGTTTTGGTTGGGCCTGCTTGTGCCAGCGCGTGCGAGTTCTTCTCGTACGACATGACGATCAACGACCGCGCCACCATCGTCGGACAGTATCCGACCGAGGGTGCGGGCGGAAGCGTTGAACAATTCCTGATGCCTGAAAATGAAACGATCCAGTTTACGATTGGCCGCGCGGTAGACCCTCAGGGCAACGTTCACTTGGAGGGGAAAGGTGTTGTGCCGACGGTCAAGGTCCCTGTGACGGTCGAGACGCTTCAACAGCAGGCGAATGGCGAAGACGTGGTTTTGGAAGCGGGCGAGAAAGCGGTCGGCCAGCCGAAGGGCGCCGGCGTCACTCCATCTGCTCCGCCGCGCATCATGACTCAAGATGAAACCCAAGCCGCGATCAATGCCAATGCAAAACAATTGGAAGAAAAAGCCCGCGAAAAATATACCAATGACGATTATTTGGATGTGAACAAAACGTTCACGTATACCATCCCCCTTGATAAATCGCAGGATTTGCTCTGGGCCTGGGGTTGGTGTGCAAAGGACGCCGCCACGCTGAAGGACAATTTGGCAAAGATGGACGTCAAATTCTCGCTGGACGGTCAGTCGGTCTCGCTCGATCAGTTCTTGAAACTGGACTATCCCAACAGCGGTCAACAATGCACAGCGTATATTGCGGGTCTCACCGATTGGACAGGCGGCGAACATCGCCTCGTTACAACGGTAACCTTTAAGTCCAAACTCAATGATGGGACCTACGATTTCAACCCCGGCACACAGACATTCAATTACGCGGTCTACGTCAAGCCATAAAATCATGCTTTCATACAAAGACCTCGCCGTCTGGCGAGGTCTTTCTGTTGGTAATGTATTACGCCCCTACAGAATTCAATCAATAAATCTGTATTTCAACAATGCCCAGACCGCCTCGAAGGCGTCCTTGAGTTTGATCTTTTTCCCCTGTGAATAATCACGTGGATTAAACGAGATCGGTACTTCGTAGATTCGATAATGACGCTTCAGGATTTTTGCCGTGAACTCCGGCTCGAAGTCAAAGCGATTGGCGCGCAGTTTCATGTTCTCCACCACTTCGCGGCGAAAGACCTTGTAGCCGGTTTCCATATCGCTGAGTATCGTGTCGTATAAGATGTTGGTCATGAAGGTCAGCAATTGGTTGGCGATCATATGCCAGAACATGACCACGCGCCGCGGCCCGCCGAGGAATCGTGAGCCGTAGACCACGTCTGCGGTGCCGTCTTTGATCGGTTCCAGGAGAGTCGGATAGTCGTGGGGGTTGTACTCAAGGTCCGCGTCCTGGATCAGGATGATGTCGCCGCGCGCCGCCTGAAGTCCGGTGCGAACCGCCGCCCCCTTTCCCATGTTTTTTTCGTGGAGGAGCACGCGTACCTTTTCCTTGCCGTCCAGTTTGGCGAGTATGTCGCGTGTACCGTCTTTGGAGCCATCATCCACCACCACGATTTCCCCGGCGAGTTTGGTGGCTTTGACGCGTTTGAGAATTTCCTGCACATTGTCCACTTCGTTGTAAACGGGAATGACGACGGAAAGTTTCATAGTGCGGTGATTATAAAAGAGAATTCCGGTTTTGGCTGAAGCTGTGCTGGCCCATAGTGAAATGTGTTTGTCAGGAAGCGGCGTGAGTCTGCCGTGCTATAATCCGCTTGCACGTTGAACTTATTTTTGATTACCCCTCATTGCAGGGGAGGTGGCATGACCAATCCAACTGGACAACTTTCATCTTCAACTGTTTCTTTCGTACCGCCGCAGATCAATAGCCTTGAAGATACCGGCTTGTCGCCGCTTTGGTTGCAGGATTTGGTGCTCAAGGTGTTGTATTCGCGCGGATACATGACGGGGTTCAAAATTTCAGAAGAGATTGCCCTGCCTTTTGCAGGTGTGACCGACCAGCTCCTCACGGCTCTCAAGCAGGAAAAATTGATCGAGGTGCGTTCCTCGCAGGGCGGACTTGGCGAGGGCGCTTACACGTACGGCATTACCAGCGCTGGGAACACGCACGCACGTGAAGCCCTGGAGCGCAGTCAATATGCGGGGCAGGCGCCCGTGCCTTTCGAAGTGTATAACGAAGCCATCCGCCGTCAAAAGAGCGGACGCATGACCGTGACCACGCGCACCATGCGACAGATTCTCTCGCAACTGGTAATTTCGGAATCCACATTTCAACGCCTTGGCCCTGCATTAAATTCCGGCACATCCATTTTTATGTACGGCCCTCCCGGTAATGGCAAGACCAGCATTGCTCGCGCGTTTGGCAATCTGGTGCTCAGCCAGTCAATGTATATTCCTTACGCGCTTTATTTGGATGGTCAAGTCATTAAGTTGTATGATGCCGTCAGCCACCGGCTCGCGCAGGAGAATGAAGCGGGCGCATCGAGCACCGGCAACCTGCGTTCCACCACACGGCGCGACCCGCGCTGGGTGAAGATTCGCAGACCGTTCATCGTAGTTGGCGGCGAGTTAACTCTCGAAGGCCTTGATCTGGTCTTCGATGACACTCACAAATATTATGAAGCGCCGTTTCAAGTCAAAGCCAACGGCGGCATTCTATTGATTGACGACTTTGGCCGGCAACAGGTCCGTCCGCGTGACTTATTGAATCGGTGGATCATCCCTCTCGAAAACCGGGTGGATTTCCTCCGCCTCCACACGGGACGAAAGGTCGAAGTCCCGTTTGATGTGTTGATCGTCTTCTCGACGAATCTCCCGCCAAAAGACCTCGTGGACGAAGCCTTCCTGCGCCGCCTTCGGCACAAGGTCGAGATCGGTGATCCGTCATACGAAGAATATCGCGAAATCTTCAAGCGGGTTGCAACAGATAAAAAGATCGAATACAACGATCAGGGCCTGGCGTATTTGTTACAGGAATGGTACATCAAACGCAATCGCAAACTGCGCGCTTCGCATCCGCGCGACCTGTGCGACCAAATCCTTGACATCTCCTCGTACATGGCCGTCCCACCCGCCATGACGCGCGAGATGATTGACCGCGCCGCGCAGGCCTATTTCGTCGAAATCTAATCCTCTCTCGTTCATTGTGGATCACGCATCACGGATTACATATTGCGTGATGCGTAATCCGCGATGCGTGAATCATGCTTACTGAACTTCCTCGTCCCGTCATCTTTGCTCATCGTGGAGCGTCGGCCCATGCTCCGGAAAATACGCTTGCATCTTTTGAACTGGCCCTCGCACAAGGCGCGGACGCCGTCGAGCTGGATGCGAAACTCAGCGCGGATGGAGAGGTAGTTGTCTTTCACGATACCACCCTTGACCGGACCACGGATGGCACAGGCCGCCTGGCGCAGAAGACTTTGGCCGAACTGCGTTCGCTGGATGCCGGCAGTTTTTTCTCTGAAAAGTTCCGCGGCGAGAAAATCCCTCTTCTCTCAGAAGTCTTCGAAGCCGTCGGTAAAAGATTGTTCATCAACGTTGAACTGACCAACTATTCCACACCGCGCGATCAACTCGTTGAAAAAGTTTGTGAGCTGGTAAAAAAACACGCGCTCGAAGACCGCGTGATCTTCTCTTCGTTCCTCGCATCCAATCTCAAAAAAGCGCAGCGGATTCTTCCGCAGGTTCCACGCGCGCTCCTCGCTCTCGGCGGTTGGGTGGGCGCGTGGGCGCGTTCGTTCGGCTTTGCGTTTGGCGATTACGCGGCATTGCATCCTTATTTCGCTGATGTCACTGCGCAACAAGTGAACCGGGTGCATAAACTCAAACGCCGCATCCACGTTTGGACGGTGAACAAAGCCGAAGATATTGTGCGGCTTCACAGTTGGAATGTAGATGGCATCTTCACTGATGATCCACAGTTGGCTTTGCGGGCCATGGGGAGGCGGACGTGATTCCGTATGAGTGGTTCGAGCAGGCTCAAACGCGCATCGCTCCACATATTCAACCAACACCTCTCACGTACGATGCAAAACGCAGGCTGTATCTTAAGTGGGAAAATCACCAAATCACCGGATCATTCAAACCGCGCGGCGCGCTGAATAAAATTTTGTCTCTCCAAGACTGGGAACGCAAGGCGGGACTTGTGGCCGCCTCCGCCGGGAATCATGGTCAAGGCGTCGCTCTCGCGGGACGTTTAACGGGCGCGCCCGTGGAGGTGTTTGTCTCGTCCCATGCCGTTCCCGCCAAAGTGCAAGCGATGAAAGACCTTGGCGCCCGGATTCATTTTGTTGAGGGCGGGTATGCTGAGGCCGAATCGGCTGGACGCAAATACGCGAGCGAGCATCAACGGGTATTTATCTCTCCATACAATGACGGCCAGGTGATCGCCGGCCAAGGTACGATTGGACTTGAGATTCTAGCCTCCCTCAGTCTCCCCCCACATTCGGAGAATTTGGGGGGAGAGAAAGAGAGATGGGCCTGGCTCGTTCCCTCCGGCGGCGGTGGACTCATCTCTGCCCTTGGCGCGCTGTTGAGCGTATCTCACCCACGCCCAAAGTTGATCGGCGTGCAGGCCGCGGCCTCGCCGTTCACACACAGTTTATTTCATCGTCATACCCAGCAAGGCATTCAAGATCTGCCAACTCTGGCCGATGGCTTGAGCGGAGCGGTCGAAGAAGGCTCCATTACGATTCCCATGATGGAAAAATATGTGGATGATTTTTTATTAGTCAGCGAAGATGAAATCGCATATGCGATGGCGTTTGCCTGGTATGTGTATCATGAAAAGATCGAAGGCTCGGGCGCAGTAGGACTCGCCGCCGTTTTGTCCGGCAAAGTGGAAACGCGCCCGTCTGTGATTATCATTTCCGGCGGCAATGTCCAGCCTGAAGTTCACGCTGAGATCGTAGCGCGCTACGCGGGGGAAACATGGGATTGAAGCGCGTCCTTCAGTTGATCACGCTTTCCGTGTTGATCCTTACCTCGGTCAGCAGTCCGCCTCAAGTCCACGCCCAGACCGAGGCGCCGCCCCAACAGGTACGTCAATTGTTCGCGAAAATGACTCCCGAGGAGCGTGTCGGCCAATTGTTCCTCGTCGCATTCACCGGCACCGATACGAGCAGTCAATCCCAGATTTATGATCTGATTGTCAATCATCACATCGGTGGTGTTGTCCTTTCGGCGGGCAATAATAATTTCACTGCTCCGCCGAACACGATTCCGAATGCTTATCAATTGACGCAGAGCCTGCAACAGATCGAATGGGACGCTTCCTCCGCCGGTCAATCGAATTATGCGCCGCTGTTCATCGGGATTTCACAGGATGGCGATGGCGCTTCCGGCGATCAAATTCTGAATGGATTGACGCCTCTGCCCTCCGAGATGGCAATTGGCGCGAGCTGGTCTTCCAACCTGGCCAACCAAGTCGGCGCTGTGATGGGGCGCGAACTTTCCGTGTTGGGGATTAATCTTTATTTCGGCCCATCGCTGGATGTGGTCGAATCGCCGCAAACCTCCGCGAGTAGCGATCTCGGCGCAAGTGTGTTTGGGGGCGATCCGTACTGGGTCAGTGTGATGGGGAGTGCATATATCAGCGGACTACATTCCGGTTCAGGCAACAGGTTGTTTGTGGTTGCAAAACATTTCCCGGGCCGCGGCAGTGCCGACCGACCCAGCGAAGAAGAAGTACCGACGGTCCGCAAATCGCTCGATGAATTGAAGCAGATTGAACTCTCCCCGTTTTTCTCGGTGACCGGCAGCGCCTCTCCAAACTCAACCGCGGATGGCTTGCTGGTTTCTCATATCCGTTATCAGGGTTTTCAGGGAAATATTCGCGCTACTACGCGCCCGGTCAGTTTTGACCCGCAGGCGCTCTCCGCGATTCTCAGTCTCCCGCAATTTTCCACATGGCAGGACAATGGCGGCTTGATTGTCAGCGATGATCTTGGCACGCACGCTGTAAGGCAATTCTATTCCGCGAGCGGTTCATTCTCGGCGAGGGCGGTGGCGCGGGATGCCTTCGTGGCGGGAAACGACCTGTTGTATCTCGGCAATCTTCAAGGCAATGACGCGCCCGATAATTATTCGACCATTATACAAATCCTGGATTTCTTCTCCCAAAAATATCGCGAAGACCCGGCCTTTGCCCAACGCGTGGATTCCTCTGTGCTTCGCATTCTTTCCGCCAAGAGTCGTTTGTTTGGGCCGTTCGACATTCACACGGTTCATTCTTCCTCCGCCATGCTGGATACGCTTGGGCAGTCAGAGGAAGTTACATTCAACGTAGCGCGCCGCGCAGCCACGCTCATCAGCCCGGAGCCGCAGGACCTGGCGACTCTTTTACCTTCCCCGCCTCAATTGCGAGATCGGCTGATCTTTTTTACCGATTCGTCCGTCGTTCATCAGTGTAATGGCTGTCCCGATCAAGCCACGCTGGCGGTTGATGCTCTTCAAAACACAATTGTCAAACTCTATGGCCCGCAAAGCGGAAATCAAACTTCGGCCTTCCGCCTGTCTTCTTATTCGCTGAATGATTTGAGCGGTTACCTCGCGGGAAACCCGCCGCCGTATTTGGAAAACGATCTTGGTCGTGCAGGCTGGGTCATTCTTTCGCTGACCGATTCGAGCCGCGGCCAGCCGCAATTGATCAGCAAGTTCCTTTCGGACAAGCAGGATGTTTTGCGCGATAAGCGCGTCATCCTTTTTGTGTTTGGCGCGCCCTACTATCTGGATGCCACAGATATTTCACGTCTCACCGCTTATTATGCGCTGTACAGCAAACAGCCTCCGTTTGTGGAGGTGGCCGCCCGCCTTCTTTATCAGGAATTAACTCCAACGGGTTCCCCGCCGGTTTCGATTCCGAGTTTGGGTTACGATCTGATCTCTGCCACCTCGCCGGACCCGAATCAGATCATCGCGCTCTCGCTGGACCTCGCGCCGTCCCCCGTTACACCGAATGCGCCCACGCCCGAAGCGACTCCGGTCCCGCTCTTCAAAATTGGCGACACGATTGGTATTCGCACCGGCGTAATCAACGATCACAATGGACATCCCGTTCCCGATGGGACCGTTGTACATTTCTCCATGACGCTCACCGGCGAGGGAGGGACGATCCTGCAACAGGCTGATGCAGTGACAACACAGGGCACGGCGCGTGTTTCGTTTGGGCTCGACAAACCCGGTCTGCTTCAAATCCGCGCGTCAAGCGACCCGGCAGTTGTATCCGAAGTTTTACAGTTGGATGTTTCCAGCGCGGGACAGCCCGCGGCTGTCACCGTGATTGTCCCGGCGTTGACGCCCGGGTCCGCGCTGAAAACTCCTCAAGCGCCCCGGCCCTCGCGGGATGAATTTGTCACATCGGAGGGCGCGCCGCGTTTCACGGCCTGGTTGCTCACCATTTTGTTGTTGTTGACCAGCACGGCTTTTATCTTTGTGGCAGGCTATCGCATTGACGGCGCGCGCTGGGGTCTCCGCTGGGCGCTATGTGCGTTGACCGGCGGCTTGGTTGCGTACAACTATTTCGCGTTGGGTCTGCCCGGCAGTGCGGACTTTGCCGCCTCGAATGGCATTGGCGGAATACTGCTTGCTACATTTGCAGGAGTTCTGGCTGGGTGGGGCGGCGCATACGTTTGGCTCCGCCGCGAGGAGAAATAATTAGCGCGACGCACTGATTGATTAACGCATCAGGGTGGCGATCAGGCTCAAGAGCAGTAGCCCGGCTGATGTCCAGGCAAGAAGCGTATCTGTTTGATTCCCGAAAATATCCAGCCTCGGAATCTCAAAGGCTGATTGAACGGGATGCGCCCGCGTCACGATGTCTCCAGTGCCAAATAAGAAATCCTTGAAAGCCTCGATTGAAACAGGCCGGTCATCAGGATGCAAGGCCATTGCCCATAACACGGCTCTCTCCGTGCGCGGGCTGATCGCGGGGTTGATCTGGCGCGGCGGAATCAGGCTTGACGGTTGGACGAATCGTTTGCGCGCGTCGGCGGGAGGCTCGTTGGTGAGCAGATGATAAAGCGTGGCGCCGAAGGAATAAATATCGGAGCGTGTGTCGGTGTGCGTTTCGTCACTGCCATATTGTTCGAGCGGGGTGTACAACGCAGTGCCTTGTCCCTGAATGACGGTGATGGTCACTTCTTCATTCGGGGCCATGATCTTGACCAGGCCAAAGTCAACCAATTTGAGTAAGCCCTGTGGTGTGACTTTCAGATTGCTGGGTTTGAGATCGCGATGAACGATGGCAGGTTCCTGCCCGTGCAAATATGCAAGCGCATTCGCCAATTGCTCTGCCCACCCAAGCACCTGTTTTTCGGGAATAAACTCCTTTTTGCGGCGGGCTTCCAGCATCAGCGCGCGCAAATCGTCGCCGGGAACATAATCCATGACGAGATAATCGCGCGGGCCGTTCGAGAAATAATCTGAGACTTTTGGAAGATTGGGATGATCGAGACGCGCGAGAATAGTGGCCTCGCGCAGGAATTGCTGGCGGGCCTCTTCACGAACATTGTCCGGGAGGTTGCGGTCGTATTCCACTTCTTTCAGCGCGCACAGACGTCCCTCCAGCCGCAGATCATCAGCCAGATAAATGGAACCTGCGCCGCCTTGTCCGATTCGTTCACGGACCCTGTAACGGCCATGCAAGACCTCGCCGTCTTTCAATGCGAGGGGCAATCTTCTCCTTCCTTGCGCTTGCGATTTCTGTGCGTTCGTTTCGGCGTTGTTTCTACACAGAAACCAAATCTATGCTATATTATAAACGTCTTTGTTAAGGTTGCATCCTGTTGTTTCATTGAGGGTTTGAATGCCTCGCACCGAAGAATTTCCCATGCTGGTTGCACAGGAGGGTCCGCTCAAAGGCCTGCGTTGGCCTGTGAGTCATACCATCGTGCTTGGACGCGAATCAACCTGTGATGTGGTGATTGCCGACCGGCAGGTCTCACGTTTTCACGCGCGTCTCACGCCGACTGCTGAAGGAGTGATGCTCGAAGACTTGGGCAGTAAAAATGGAACGCAACATAATGGGAATCCGCTTTCTGCGCCGGTCATTTTGCAGGATGGGGACGTGGTGCAGATCAGTTTTGTTCAAGAGTTTTTATTCTTCACATCAGATGCAACCATGCCTTTGATGGACGGGACCGGGAAGCCGGGGCGATTGGTGATGGATCACAAGTCGCGGCGCGTGTGGGTCAATCAACAGCAGGTTTCTCCGCCGCTCTCGGCCCAGCAATTCAAATTGTTGTGGTTGCTGTACGAGAATGGCGGACAAGTCATCAGCCGCGCCGACCTGGTCGCGGCGGTGTGGGGCGAAGAGCAGGCGGCTGGCGTTTCAGACCAGGCGCTGGATGCGTTGATCCGCCGTCTGCGCGACCGCCTCGGCACGCTTGATCCGAAACATCAATACATTGACACCGTGCGCGGCCACGGCGTGCGGCTCGATAATCCGCCGGTTTAATCCATTAACCTTACATGATTGACGATAAACTCCCTTTGGATCAGGTATTGGTGGGCGATTCGATTGAAATCCTTGCTTTGCTCCCGGAAAAATCCATTGACCTGATCTTTGCCGATCCCCCCTACAACTTACAACTTTCACAGGAACTTTACCGTCCCAACATGACGCGCGTGGACGGCGTGGATGAAGAATGGGACCAATTCGGCAGTCTCGAAGAATACGACGCGTTCACACGTACATGGCTTTCTGCTTGCAAGCGTGTATTGAAGGATACCGGCACGATCTGGGTCATCGGCTCGTATCACAACATTTACCGCGTCGGTTCGATCATGCAGGACCTGGGATTCTGGTTTCTCAACGATGTGGTGTGGGTTAAGTCCAACCCCATGCCCAATTTTCGCGGCGTTCGGTTCACAAATGCCCACGAGACTCTTTTGTGGGCACAGAAGACAAAAGGCGCGAAGTATACGTTCAACCATCACGCCATGAAGTCGTTGAACGATGGCTTGCAAATGCGCTCCGACTGGGAACTGCCAATCTGTAATGGCAGGGAACGTCTGCGCGTGAATGGTGAAAAGGCTCATCCAACCCAGAAGCCGGAAGCGCTTTTGTATCGCGTGCTTCTTTCGAGTTCCAACGCGGGCGACGTGGTGCTCGACCCGTTCTTTGGCACAGGGACGACCGGCGCAGTAGCGAAAAAACTTCAGCGGCATTGGATCGGCATCGAACGCGACGCGAAATATGCGGCGCTGGCTCAGAAGCGGATCGCGTCCGTGGACGCGGGAACGTTTTCCGATGAGATTTACACATACCCATCGAAGCGCAATCGTCCGCGCGTAGTATTCGGGAAGTTGCTTGAAGCAGGGCTTGTTACAGCGGGGCAGGTTGTTTACTTTGGCAAAAAAGGGGATGTGGTTGGAAAGATTCGTGCCGATGGCTCGATTCAATGTGATGGCATGGTGGGGTCGCTTCATCAGATCGCGCGCAAATTGATGTCTGCGCCCTGCAATGGCTGGGAGCATTGGTTCTACGAAGATAAAGATGGGAAACGGGAGCCGCTCAACGTCCTGCGTGAGGCGTATTTGTCATCGCTCAAAATCGGGGATTGAATTTCGATTACGTCTTTATTCCTCCGGCCATTTCCTGTTTCACCGCGTGATATAAACTCTCCGCTTTCAATTCATTCAACGCATAGCATGGCGCTTTGAGATGATCTGCCAGCATCTGCGCCAGGCCCTGATCGAACGCGGCGTGTTCCATATTGATGACCACGCTCTTGATGTGTTCAGCCGCGATCAATTCCGCGAATCGGTAGGATTCTTCCTGAGGCGGGAGCGTGCCGATCGAAACGTTGCCCGCTCCATCGGTCAGGACGATGAGAAGCGGTTCGATATCCGGATGGGTATGTTTCTCGTGTTGTAAAACATCCGCCGCCAAGAGCAATCCCGCGGAGAGCGGGGTCTTGCCGCCGACCGGAATGTCTACCAGCGCGCGTTGTGCGAGTTGCACGGAATTGGTGGGCGGAAGAACGAGCGTGGCGCGATCTTTCTGGAAGACGATCAGTCCCACGCGGTCGCGGCGTTGATACGCGTCCGTGAGCAAAGACAGAATCGCGCCTTTTGTGGCGTTCATGCGTTCGGCCACCGCCATGGACCACGACGCGTCCACCAAAAATAAAACCAGGTTGGCAACGCGCTTCACGCGCACCTTGCGTTGCAGGTCGCTTCGTTCGATGGCAAATGCCAGCCGCTTGCGCTTTTCCGTGCGGCGTCTCTGAAACGGAGCCGCGGCGCGGAAGGTTGCGTCGAAGGCGATGTCGTCGGTCTTGTCGCCCGCAGGGCGCGCCTTGATGTAACGTCCATGTTTGCGCTCGGTCTTGGTCAATGACCGACGGCCGGCGCGCTTGCGCGCCAATTTATCGAGCGGTGTGTTCAATTTACGCGGCTGGAAGGTCTCACCCGTCTTGATCTTTTGTCCGCCCTCCCACCATTTTGCATCAGTGTGCGCGAAGACGTCCTGAGGCATTGGCTCAGGCTTGCCTTGCGCTTGCTCGTTCTCCTCGACGTCATCTTCGAGTTTTAAGTTTTTTTTTCCTGCGGTTGACCTTTTTCTTCTTCCGGATTTTCGTCCGCTTCGCTCGGGACCGATTGGCCGGTCAGCTGTTCGATGCGCTCCTGTAACTGCTCGGAAGTGATCTCGGCCTGCTGGAATGGCGTGCGCTTGATGCGATGGGGCAGGGCCAGTTCCGCGGCTAAAGCAATGTCGTGATCGTTGATCTTGGTGCGGCCTTCGAACGCGGCCTGGGCGCGGGCGGCCTTCAAAATCACCAGGTCCGCGCGGTGACCGTCTACGTTCAACGAGGCGGTCAGCGCGGCGATGGAAAGCAAATCGCGGCTGGTGTACGTGACTTGATCCACCAACTCGCGCGCCCGTTCGATTTTCTTCGAGAGTTCTTCTTCCCTCGGCATCCATTCCTTGCGGAAGGCTTCGGGGTCACGTTCATAAGAAAGGTTCCGCTCCATGATCATTACGCGTTCACGCGCGTCGCGGATGCCGACGATGTCAACGGACAAAGCAAACCGATCCAGCAGTTGCGGGCGCAGTTCGCCTTCTTCCGGGTTCATCGTCCCGACCAGAATGAATCGGGCAGGATGCGAGAATGAGATACCCTCGCGCTCGACCACATTCACGCCCATCGCCGCAGAATCCAGTAAAACATCCACGACATGGTCGTCGAGCAGATTCACTTCGTCAATGTAGAGCAGGCCGCGGTTGGCGTTGGCGAGCACGCCCGGCTCAAAGTGGCGTTCGCCTTTTTGGATGGCTTGCTCAATGTCGAGGGTCCCAACGACGCGGTCTTCGGTCGCGGAGACGGGCAGGTTGACGAATGGCGTCGTCTTGTTGTGAAATGGAAGGTTGTGATTGCTCGCGGCGAATCGTTCCTTGCATTCCGTGCACCATGTGGCAGGTTTATCGGGATCGCAACCGAAGCGGCAATCCTCGACGACTTTGACTTGAGGAAGCAGTGCGGCCAACCCGCGCGCCGCAGTGGATTTGGCTGTGCCGCGTTCGCCGCGGATGAGAACTCCGCCGATACGTGTATCCACGGCGTTGAGAATCAGGGCGCGGCGCATTCGGTCTTGACCAACGATGGCAGTGAAGGGATAGATAGCAGGCATGTATTAACTCCGGTGTTGATTATATCCCACGTGAAAGACGTTGCAAGGGATGAAGCAACTCGTTTGTGATATAGATGTAGGGAGGGTTGTCAACTTATCAATTCACTTGTATAATCGCCTTTACATTTTTCTTAACCGGAGTCTACAAGTGACGGATCAGAATCAAGCCCTGCCTGCTCAGGGGAGCGATGCGAATCAGCAGGGAGATCAAAACAACCAGAGTATGGAATCACTGCTTGCATCCGAACATGTCGGTGTCGAAATACCCCAGCAGGGAGAAATTCGAAAAGGCGTGATCGCCAGCATCAGCCCCAGTCAGATTCTCGTCAGCATCGGCGCGAAATCAGAAGGTGTGATTTCAAGCCGCGAACTGGATCAACTTTCCACCGAGGAGCGCGAGGCGCTCAAAGTTGGAGAGGAAGTCCCTGTTTATGTTGTAAACCCCGAGGATGAAAATGGGAACGTGGTCCTTTCGTTCCGCCGCGCCCAGGAACAACTTTCCTGGGAAAACGTGGAGAAGATGTTGGAAGAGGACCGCGTCTACGACAGCAAGATCGTCGGTTTCAATAAAGGCGGCCTGATCGTGATGGTCGGCGGATTGCGCGGCTTCGTGCCCTCTTCGCAGATCAGCGCCGTTCGCCGCTCGCAATCCACGGGCGACACGCCGGAACAGCGCTGGCAGAAAATGGTCGGACAGCCAATCACCGTCCGCATCGTGGAAGTGGACCGTGAACGCCGCCGCTTGATTCTTTCCGAGCGCGCCGCCTCGACCGAATCCCGCCAATCGCTCAAAGAGCGTGTGATTGATGAACTCGAAGTCGGCAAAGTGTACACAGGCCGCGTTACAAGTCTTTCGGATTTTGGCGCATTCGTCAACATCAACGGCGCGGATGGCCTGGTTCATCTCTCCGAACTTTCGTGGGATCGCGTTCAGCATCCCCGTGAAATTTTGGAGGTGGGTCAGGAAGTCAAAGTCAAAGTCATCAACATTGACAAGGAAAAGAAACGCATCGGCCTTTCGCTCCGCGCATTGTCCGATGATCCGTGGAAGTCGCGCGTCGAAAAATTCAGCGTTGGCCAACTCGTCGAAGGTGTGATCACGCGCCTGGCGAAGTTCGGTGCGTTCGCCCGCCTCGAGGGCGACATCGAAGGCCTGATCCACATTTCCGAGATGGCCGATCATCGCATTGACCACCCCAAGGAAGTGTTGAAGGAAGGCGAAGTCCGCACTTTGCGCATCGTCCGCATTGACACCGACCAGCATCGCATCGGCTTGAGTCTCCGCAAAGTGGACTCCGGCGCGTACGCCGACAAAGATTACAAGAAACTTATCGAAGAATATGGTCATTCATCCACTGATGATGACTCGCACTCTTCAGCGGCCGGCTAACTGGCAGTGATAAAAAGGGAGCGTGGCGCGAACCGCCACGCTCTTTTGTTGTGATATGTCCCTCATCATAGATTCCCATTGCGATCTCGCCTGGAACATGCTCAACTTTGGGCGTGATTACATGCGCTCCGCGGCGGAGACGCGCGAAAAAGAAAAGGGCACGCTCACCCCTGAAAAAAACGGAGATAGTTTGATCGGCTGGCCGGATTATCAACGCGGCCGGGTCGCAATTGTTTTTTCCACTCTCTTCGCCGCGCCGATTCGTTCCAAAGACGGGGACTGGGATAAACTGTGTTATTCATCGTTTGACGAAGCCCACCGCCTCTATCTGGACCAATTGCATGTGTATCACAAATTGACCGATTCCAAACCCGAGCATTTTCGACTTATCCTCAACACGAAGGATTTGCGCGGACA
Organism: Anaerolineae bacterium; assembly: GCA_021324435.1. Classification (GTDB taxonomy): domain Bacteria; phylum Chloroflexota; class Anaerolineae; order Anaerolineales; family Villigracilaceae; genus Fen-1038. Next base: position 22,232 of record JAJPIZ010000024.1, on the reverse strand, counting down.
TATCGCAGAATGGTGGGACGAGTCAAAGACCTCTCGCCCGGTCGGCCTCGTCCCGTTGATGGAAGGCGCGGACGGAATTCGCGGCGAAGACGAATTGGCTGAGTGGCATGAGTTGGGCGTGAGACTCATCGGCCTCGCCTGGAGCGGAACGCGTTATGCGGGCGGGACGAAAGAGCCTGGTCCGCTCACGCGCGAAGGCCGCCGCCTGCTCAAAGCCATGGCAGATTTTAATTTCATTCTTGACCTCAGTCACATGGACGAACAGTCCGCGTTGGAGGCGCTTGATTTGTACGATGGCCCCATCGTTGCGACGCATGTGAATTGCCTCGCGCTTCTGCCGAACTTTCCAACCAATCGCCACTTCTCCGACCGCGTTCTGCGCGGCGTGATCGAACGCGGCGGCGTGATCGGCAATGTGCCGCTGAACAGTTTTTTGAAATCGGGTTGGAATCGCAAGAATGGTTCGCGCCGTGAAGAGGTCCCGCTGGATGCGCTCGCCGCGCATATGGACCACGTCTGCCAGTTGGCTGGAGATTCACTGCACTCCGGCATCGGCTCCGACTTCGATGGCGGCTTTGGGTTACAATCTGTTCCGCCGGAAATTGACACCATCGCTGATTTGCAAAAACTGATTCCGCTGTTGGCCGCGCGCGGCTACTCGGAATCGGATGCGACCAACATCCTCGGCTTGAACTGGCTGAATTTCCTGCAAAAGAATTTGCCCTCATGACCATCCCTGACGATCACCCTGCATCCCTGCCTGTGGATACTCAAACACTGACAATCGGCCCATCGCGCCTGCGTATGCGCGTGGGACTGATCACCACATTGATCGGTTTGTTTATTTTCGCAGTAGGCGCCAAGCCCAATTGGTTCGGTATGGACCGAAGCCCGGTGGTGGGCTTTGTTCAAATTATCGTTTTTATCATCGGCCTCGGATTCATCTGCCTCGGCGGAAATATCGGCCTGACGGCGTTATGGAGAGGCCTGCATCGCAGTATCGCATCTGACATCGGCTCGCGACTGGTTGGCACGGGATACGTGATTGCGGTGTTCGCGGGCATGGCGGATCTGTTTGGCATGGGCTCCCAGCCCTTGCCGCAAGTTCCATACTTTGGGCCGGTGCAGGCAACCGGCGTGTTGATTGGACAGGTGTTGATTGCAGTGGGATTTTTATTGTTGATTCCATTTGGGTCACACGAAAAGATCAATTGAGGCAATAGAAACAAAAAACCACCATTTGCCGGTGGTTTTCTTTTTGTGCCCCCATGGGGATTCGAACCCCAGTTTTGACCTTGAAAGGGTCGCGTCCTGGGCCTCTAGACGATGGGGGCGTTCCTTGTTTAAAGCCTGCGGATTTTATCATTGCCTATTAGGACGGTCAAGCAAATTCAACCAATTCATGTCGTTGCGAGGGTGTCTTTCCCGAAGCAATCTCCGACTTCGCGGGGGATTGCTTCGCCGCGAAGAACGCGGCTCGCAACGACGTGGGAGTTCGTGTTTCTGATATTGGCCCACTAACTTTCGGGCTTCACGCGCTGGTTGAGCAAAGCGATCAAATCCACCTGGCGGCGGTTGATCAGAATCCCTCCGCTTTCGATGCGCAGATTCGGAATCAAAATGGCGGTCAGCGTGGCGTTGAAGATGGGAATGAATTCGCGCGTGCCATCGGTCATCAGCCCCGTGAAGTCGAAGCGGCCAGGCAGTTCCATGACGCCCTCGATCTCGAACATCTGAGTCGTAACGCGAATTGGATACTCGACGATGTTGGTATACCCAGCGCGCACCAAGGCCTGCGGACCCAAGTCTTCGCGGCGCGTCAGGCACACCGCATATACCTGGCTTTTCATCATGCGCGTCAATTCAAAGTGATCCACCAGTTTGGTGGGCATGTGAATGCGCGCCAGCCGCGCATCGTGGACTTCAATCGCCGAGCGTGTATTGTCGTTCAACATGCCCATCGCGCCATTGCTTGTGATCATGATCTTGCCAACGACACGATACCCCGAAAGCAGAACATCAGCGGGGAGGAAGCGATACGTTCGGGGCGAGGTGTCCATGGTCATGGGCGGTTATCTCCTCAGTTTGGGAGAAGCCGAAGGGCGGGAAGGCGGCCGCGGTGTCCCGCGCTGATGCGGCTTCTTTCCAGTTGGTTTGCCTGCATTGGGATTCAAAAGCATCGTCAGCCACGAGATGGATTTTTCGTCGTACTCGCGGCGTCCACATACATCACAGATCCAGGCCGGGAAATTCGGCACCGTCACCAGTTCTTCATCGAGCCACGTGAAATACGTAATGAAACGCAGACGCATCACGCCGGCCTGACATTCATTGCACGGGATCGGTTCGGGTAAAGTGTTTTCGCTCATGCCAGCCTCTACGGTGCGGCCACCGCAATTTTAACATGATCAATCGCGGCCCAGTTGGGCGGCGGCCAGTAAATGAACATGGCTTTCCCAATGATGTTCCTGATGGGCAGGAAGCCCCATGAATGCGAATCGGAAGAGTTATTGCGATTATCGCCAAGCACGAACACATCGCCTTCGGGGACGCGCCACTCACCGCTGTAATTCGGCGCGGCGTTGATGTATGTTTCGTTCAAGACCTGGTCATTCACACTGACCTGTCCGTTTTGAATCACAACTCGATCACCCGGCAAACCGATGACGCGCTTGATGAGGTCCAGGTCCTTTGTGTCCACCGAACGGAAGACGATGATGTCGCCGCGCGTGGGCAGGGATGTTCGATACGCCAGTTTATTGACCAGAACAAACTCACCGTCTTGAAGGGTCGGCACCATGCTGGTTCCATCCACGAGTACGCGCGCTGAAACTCCATTGATAATCAGAAACAAGACCAGCGCCAATCCCACGGTTTCCAGGATGTCGAGCAGGAATCTCTGCCAGCTCATTTTTTCCTGTTCGGGGGTCGGCGTTTCGACCTGGCCTTGCGGTTGGTAAGTTTCCAAAAAAACCTCCGATAATTCCTGTTTGATTATACCTGACCCCACGCAAAGTACGTTGGCACATTTAACACACGTTCGCCGTTGCGCCATGCGGTCTCATCCAAACGTTTCAGTTTTCGGATTTCCTCGCCCGTGACGATTCCCGCCAAATCAGCGGACAGCACTGCCCATTCCTGTTCGCGTTCATCGGGCGAAAACGCTTCATTGCCTCGACGTTGAATGGCTCCCGTTTCGACGATTTTGATTCCAGCCTGAAAAAACAAATCCGCCAGGCGCGCGCCGAGGCTCACATCTGCGCCCTGACGTTGCAATGATTCGGTTTGCCATTGTCCGAGTCTCGCGAGCTCATCAGGTTTGTCGACGCGGTGTGAATAATCCGGCTCGGCCAGTGCCAAGATGTGACCGTTTTGTTTCGTCACGCGTTTCATTTCGAGCAGGGTTTGCAAAGGATCATGCACCCACAAAAGAAAGAAATGGCAAAAGACGATATTGAACGATTCGTTTGCGTAGGGAAGAGCAAGCCCGTTGCCACGCGTCAGCGCGGCGGCGGGGGCGTGGATTCGGCATTCGGTCAGCGCGGCCGGGTCGAGGTCCAGGCCATGAAGCGAGGCGGAGGTTTGCAAATCGGCGAGTATCGCGCCTGTGCCGCATCCCACTTCAAGGACGCGATGTGCGCGGTCTAATCCGGCTTTGTCAAATAAATAAGAGCGCAAGTCGCGGGTCCACCCGGCTTGCTGAATGTAACGATTATGCCAATTCATCCCTCACCCTCCCCCGAAGGAAGAGGGAACTCGTGCCAATTGAGGATGAACTGCACTTGCTCATCGGTTTCCGGCGAGCGCGGATAAAACTGACTTTTTGGAACGCTCCACCACCATTTTGCAATTTGATCCAGCGCCTGCTGACCGGTCTTGCCATGCCGCACAAGATAACAACCCACCGTCGTGCCTGTGCGTCCGACTCCGCCCCAGCAATGCAGATAGATTTTATGTCCGCCGTTCAACGCGGCGTCAATGGCGTTGAGCGCGGCGATCATCTCCTCGCGGCTGGGCAGGCCGCGGTCGAGGATGGCGAAGCGCTGATATGTGGTTTCCAATCCATGTAGTTGCGATAGTTCGTTGAGAATCGGAAGATACGATGGCAGTTCATCGGGGCGCGTGAGATCAATGAAAGTATCCAGGCCCGCCTGGAGGAGGGCAGACACGCGCTGACGAGTCGCTTCGGGGTCATGGCGGCCCGGATATTCACCGGCTAGAAATCGTCCCGGCAGGACCCAATAAGATTCGGGAATGGGGCGTGAGGGGATGTCCATTATTGATCCAGCGCGGCGTAATGACAAATCCCGTTGACGATCTCTTCGCGCAGTTGAACGAACTCGGGAAAATCATAAAAGAAAAGCACTTTTTGATGAGCAATGCTGTCATCGGCGGGTTTTTTCATCAGAACGAAATAAGCCCAACTCTCGGCAATATCCTCTTCCGGGCTGGTGGCCGCGTAGGGACTGATAAACTGCGTGGGGTGACTTCGGTAAAAATGTGTCAGCAGGCCGATGTAATTGCTTTCATCTTTAGCCGCGTTGACTTCGATCCACTCGTTGTAGATTCTCGGCCAGAACTTGGCGAAGAATTGATTGATGTACGAGTCCGGCTGACTGCATCCATCGCTTGCCAGATATTGCGGGCAACTGGCCGCGGCCTGCGCAACAATCTGCGGGTCATCGGAATGCGCCATCAAATTTGTATCCAGCGCGATTTGTGAATCGTTCAGGGTCAGTAGATGACCGAATTCATGAATCAATGTGAAGGATAGATTCCGGGGCTTGGTTGTGTCCACGATGTCCACGTTCAGCGCCCAGTCTTTTGGGTTGTTTGAAAATTGAACGACGCTCGCCAGCAGGCCTCCGCGGCCATCGCTTGAGATGATGAACTGTGTGATTTCCTTGCGTTGATCGCGCGGGATGATGGCGATGAAATATTCCCAGACTTTTTGCTGGACATCTGTGGCTTTTTGATACGAGACCAAATCGGCGGGCACATTTGGAATGAAGTTTGGGGAGCCGAGTTGGTCGCCTTGAACCTGATAAACCGTCAGGATGACGGGATTGGTCTTCAAATTCTGCGGCGCGGCGCCTTTGGGCGGCGAAAGCGGCTGGTCGCTGGCTTCCATTACGGAATTCAATTTCGCAATGCAGGCATCGGTGCAATTTCCACTCTTGCAGACTGCTGTGAGAGTTGATTGAATCGTCGCCGAGGGTTCGGCGGTGGATGTGGATGAAATATCTGGAGCGGAAGCGATTGAATTGCAGGCCAACAGAAAGCCTATCCCCACTGCGGCGAATACGACGATAAGAAACTGACGTCCGGCTTTCATAACAGCAAGACAATTGTAACGGAGTTTTTATTCCGCTTGATCAAGCTTTCGATTTTGTGCACATCAACATCCCCGGTGATTTGCCAGACACTTGATTTTTTTTAGTTGGTTCTGTAAATCCTCGGCCATTCGTCTCTCAGGAAATTTCCCAGGATTTTATCGGCCATGCCCTGTGCAGGAAGGACGTCGCCATCCGGTTCGACATACAGCCAGGCTTTGCCCGCGCCGGACGGAATATTGTCTTCTTGTGTTTCGTATGCTACCGGGTGATCTGCTGAATAAGGCACCGGCAAATCAAATTTGAGGGCCAGCCCCAATTCCGCGGCTTTGTTGCGGATGGACAGGAACACATCGCGCAGAGATTGATCGGCGAGGCTGAGTGACAGGCTTTTGACTCCCAGGGCGGCTAGTCTCGCGAGGATGGCCTGCGCATCGCGGACATTTGCGTCGCTCAATGTCAGGTGGGCAGTCACGGAAATATCTTCCGGCATGATCGTCTCGAGCGCCTGCCAGGATTTTGGATTGGAGGGTTGCAAAATGAAGAGAATGTGATCGAGGCCAGTTTGCAATAGTGCGTCGAGATATTTTTTGTCGGCCAGTTTCAAGCCGTCGGTGAGCAGTCCGCAGACCTGACCGTTCTTCTCGGCGCGCGCAATCAACGCGGGGAGATCGTCGCGCAAGGTCGCTTCTCCGCCTGTGAACGTGATGTGCGGAATGCCGACCTGCCAGGCTTTATCGAGAATCAAAATCCATTCATCGGTGGTCAGTTCGCGGTCGACGCGTTTGGTCGGCGCGTAATCGGCTTGTGTGCCCGCGGGCAGACGATAGGTCAGCGCGCAGTCGAGTCGGAGCGGGGCGGTGAGATCGGTCGAATAGGGCGCGACCCGCTCAAAGTCGAGATAAGAAACGGGATCCAGATCCGGTGTGTGAATCAGAGTCTCGATTTGGTTCGAAAAATTTTGAAAGTCGCGCAAGGCAATTGTCTTCTTCACGCGATACCGCGCCGCGATTTCCCTGGCCGCGTCATCAGGCGCAGTTCCTTTGATGAAATGATAGGCGCATTCCGCCGCGGTGGGGTTGAGATGCAGGACAGTGGAGGCGTTGACGATGAACACGCCGGAGCCGTCGGCCTGCAGGCGCAGATGAACGCGATAAGGCCGTTCATCGGCCAGCGCAGATTTTTGATATACACCGGCGGGCATGGGCTTGACTTTTGTGAAGTTGAAGAATTTTTTCATATTGCGCTCCCTCAATTAAATTGCAGTGGACATCCGCCGCCACATTCTTTGACGATTGGGCATGCCTCGCATTTGGCGGGCAGGTTTTGCCGCTCGCGCAATTGGACTGACAGTTTGTGATTCCAAATGGAGTCCCATGAATCGGCGAGCATGTTGCCGAGCGGATGATAATACGATTGGCACGGCAGGACGTTTCCATTGGATTCGATACACATGCTGTACAACGCGGCGGTGCATCCCTTGACGCCGAGGTTGTTCGCGGCGGGATCGAACTGGCAATATTGTGTGGGCGTGTACCAAATGAGTTTTTGCCCGCGCTCGGCTGTTTTGCGCGTGGCGATGTCGAGGATGGGTTGAAGTTCACTTTCATTGAGTCCGGTTCCAACCGTCAGGCCGTGCCCCGAATAGATCAGCGCGTTGAGCCCGATGGTGGGCACGCCGAGGTCGGCGAGGAAATCCAGCGTGTCTGGAATCTTGTGAACGTTCGTGCGTAACATCGTCGTGTTGGTCATCACATAAAGCTTTGAGTTCAACGCGTTCTTCAAGCCTTGGATAGTTTGTTTGAATGCGCCTTTGGCGCGCATCATTTGGTCGTGGATTGACTCATCGCATGATTCGACTGTGATCTGCACATGATCCAGCCCTGCATCCACAAGCCGCTGAACATATTTTTCATCGGATAGTCTGCGCGCATTCGTGTTCAGGCCGGTGATCTGACCGTTCGATTCGGCGTGAGCGATGAGTTCGGGGAGGTCGTTTCGCAGAGTCGCTTCGCCGCCCGTGAAGACGATGTGTGGCACGCCGAGCGCCCAGAGTTTATCGAGGATCAATTTCCAATGATCGGTGTCCAGTTCAGGGAAGTTTCTCTCGCGCGCGTTGTAGCAGTGGGCGCAGTCGTTGTTGCAACGATAGGTGATCGCCAAATCCATGCGATACGGCGCGGATGGCCGCGCGCTAAACGGCATGGTGGTATCGAGTTCCAGTTCGTGGAGGGGACAAGCCCCGTCAGGGCGGATCAATTCTTCAAATTGAAAGAGAAAAGATGAAAGATCGGATTCGGCTTGCCCTCTGCTGACAGAGTAGCGCGAACGCAGGGCGCGAACGCTTTCCTCTTTCGTCTTTCTTTCCAATGTCAGCCATGCCATGAACATCGCAGTCGGATTCAAATGCAAGACGCGGCTGGCATTGACGATCAATGTTCCGTGACCGTCCGCGTCCACGCGCAGATGAATGCGCGATTTCTCGTGTTCGTCTTGGCGGGTGTAGTGATATAGTCCCGACGATGGACCATTGACGACACCTGCACTTGCGCCAGGTGCAAGTGTGGACGATGGTTTCAAGATTGATCTGAATGTATCCAACAGTGCCATGATTTACCTTTTGGCATATGTCACTCTGAGCGTTAGAGAAGAGTCTCTCTCGAAATGGAAGAGATTCTTTGCTTCCTTTGGTCGCTCAGAATGACATGCAATTTAGCGTCCACCGCCCGCGCAGGCACAGGCGCAACCTGCACAAGCGCACGCGCAGGCACATCCGCCGCCTCCGCCGCGATAACTGCTCCTCGAAGGAGGCGGAGGGGGATTGGTCACGTTGGTGACTTTGTTGGTGAAATCAGTGAGGTTGCCGATGGTTTTTTGTGAGAAGGTCTGCACGCCGGTCACCACCGAGGCCGCGAAATCAGAACCGGGCAAGCGCGGCGCGGAAAAGCTTGGGGCTTTGCCTGAACCCGGTGAAGTGGAAACCGGCGCGGATCCAGATGTGAGCGGACGGTAGGATGGGTCATAATGTCCCCACCACATCGGTGCGTAGATCGGTCCAGTGAAGACGCGGCGCGTGCGGTCGTCGTATTCTTTATCGAGCATCGTCCATTCGAGATTCTGCTCGAAGAGTTGTCCCTTGACCTCCGGCGTATCCGCGGCTTCCACCTGCGCCCAGGCTTGCTCCATGATGTTCTTGTAATAATCCTGAGTCTCTTTGCGGCTGAAACCTTTCATTTTTTCGCCGACCGACTTCACCAGCTTGACCATCATGTCTCTCAACTCGGATTGACGCGAACGGGCATCCGACTCTTTGAAGGCATTGAGGAAGTTGATTTCGTAATCGTGCAGGCCATCGGGCATCGGTGAAGCCACCTCGACTTTGAGCGGCTCGCGCGATTCGACGCTGGCCGCGCCCTTTTTGATGACGCCGAACAAAATCATGGTCATCACTTTATCGAGCGGTTGTTCCATCAGGATGGCGGCCTCGACCGCGGTCAGCCCGCGCTTGATGCCGTGACCTTCGATGCCGATGCGCGGTGGGACGTATTGCAGTTTGCGGCGCTGTCCCTGCACCGCGCTGATGATGGGCAGGCCGAGAAACATGAATGCAAAGAGGCCGAAACAAAGGAAATTTCCCACATTGTTGATGACGGCGTAAATCAGGCTGGAGAAATCAAAAGCCGGCGCGGTAACGATGGCGTCTGCGGGGACATAGGATTTTGGGAAGGATGCGCCAAACTTATATGAACTATGCCCATTGGCATTTGGATTGTTCCATGTGTATGTAACGCGGCCATCCGAATCAAATCCGGTTTGGGGATCAGATGGAAAGCCCGCCGGCGCGGAATGCCAGCGCGGCTCATCCGGTTTGACGCCGGGCGGCAGATGAAAAGTTACGGTCAAGTCAGTGGAGCCGACCACATATTGCGAACCAAAATATGTCGGCGCGAAGACCGCGCTCGCATAGTTTGTGTCCTGGTCATCGTTGTACAACATGTTCGTGATGCGCCCGACGAAAACATGCACCGTGCCGCGGCCTCCGGGTGGAATCGCTTGTGATCCCATCACCACCGCGAAGCCCGAACCGCTTCCCTGATAATCGCTTTGCGAAACCGAAACCGGCACACCATTCGCGTACGCGTTGGCGCTGTTCAGATCGAAATCCCCGTTGGGCATGCCCATGTCTACATAATCAATCGCATGGGCGCCAGGCTGATTGGAAAAGGTGAGTTGGTAATCCAGCGCGAGCGTGCCGTCTGCATTCCAAAACACATTGACCACTTCTTTATCGAGGCTGAATGAATAGGATTGCGCCAGCGCGCTGGCAGGCAAGGCCAGCGCCATCAATAAGACAAAGATGGACGCTAGAAATTTACGAAACATACTGCCCTCCCGATCTCATGTGGCACTTGACACTGAATCACCACTTCGGTTCTTCAGTTAATTGATAGGTCGTTCCGCAAAACGGACAAGTCACCATCGGCGCGCCTGCCACCATTTTGATATTCTCTGCTTTGAGCGGACTTCCGCAATTGCGACAGGTCATGGCTTCGATCTTTGTCTGACCCGGCAGGTCGAGTTTGAGAACGGGTTCGCCGCCTCCCGCGGGACCTGATGCCGGCTTGCGCGAGGACAGCCAGATCAACCCGAAGCCGATCAACACGCTGGCCGCGCCGGTCACGATCCAGCTGAATCCACCGCCGCCCGTCCCGCCCGCGCCCCAAATAAATAACACACCAAAGAAGATCAGAATCGCCGCGGCGATATAGCCGATGATTTTCATAAAGAGTCTCCTCAATTGGTATACGATAAGTCTAGCATTTTCGTTGGCAGTTCACAACTGACGTTTGTCCTGATATTTCGCCCATGTTTGTCCAATTCTGTTACGTAGGGTTTGGCTTTATACTTGAAGAAATTAACCGCAAAGAGCGCAAAGGTCGCTAAGAAAATCTTTTAACCCTCGCGTGCTTCGCGGTTCGAAATGTGGTGAAAGCTATGAGCCTGCGAGAACAATATAAAAAATGGCAAGAAAATACTCTCAAGAAATCACTGGAAAAGACTCCGGAGCGGAAGACGCGCTTCGAGACCTCATCCGGCATTGAGGTGCCGCGTGTGGCGGTGCCGGGCGCTTCGTCTCCGTTCAACGAAGAAGAGTCCTATTTAGAAAAATTGGGCCTCCCAGGCGAATATCCATTTACGCGCGGAGTCCAGCCGACGATGTATCGCTCGCGGTTATGGACGATGCGTCAATACGCGGGCTTTGGCACTGCCGAAGAAACCAACAAACGTTATCTATATTTATTGCAACACGGTCAAACCGGATTGTCCGTCGCGTTCGATTTGCCAACGCAGATTGGTTACGACGCGGATGATCCCATCGCGCATGGCGAGGTGGGAAAAGTGGGCGTTTCGATTTCATCCGTGCACGACATGGAAACGCTCTTCATGGATATTGAATTGGAAAAAGTTTCTACATCCATGACCATCAATGCGCCGGCAGGAATTTTGCTGGCGATGTACATCGCGGTGGCGAAGAAGCAGGGCGCGGACATCCGAAAATTGCGCGGCACGATTCAAAATGACATTCTCAAAGAATACGCGGCGCGCGGCACTTATATTTTTCCGCCCGCGCCCTCGATGCGATTGATCACGGACATTTTTCAATTTTGCGCGCGAGAAGTTCCGAACTGGAACACGATCTCGATCTCCGGCTATCATATCCGCGAGGCTGGTTCGACCGCAGTTCAAGAGGTCGCGTTCACATTGGCAAATGGAATCGCGTATGTGGAGGCGGCTCTGCGCGCAGGTTTATCCGTTGACGATTTCGCAGGTCAGCTCTCGTTCTTCTTCAACGCGCATAACAACTTTTTGGAGGAGGTGGCGAAGTTCCGCGCGGCGCGCAGAGTGTGGGCAAAGATCATGCGCGAACGCTTCAAGGCGCAAAAACCGTCGTCGTGGCAGTTGCGCTTCCACACCCAGACGGCAGGCTCGACTCTCACCGCGCAACAACCGGAGAATAACGTAGTGCGCGTGACCATTCAGGCTTTGTCTGCTGTCCTCGGCGGGACGCAGAGTTTGCATACAAATTCGATGGATGAGGCGCTCTGGCTTCCGACGGAAAAATCCGTGCGCGTTGCATTACGCACGCAACAGATCATCGCTTACGAATCCGGTGTCGCGGATTCGGTGGATCCGCTGGCGGGATCGTATCTCATTGAGTATCTCACCGATGAGATCGAAAAAGGCGCGCAGGAATATCTTGCCAAAATTGACGAGATGGGCGGCGCGTTGATCGCCATCGAGCGCGGCTACATGCAGAACGAAATCCAGAATGCCGCGTATGCCGCGCAACAGGCAATTGAGAAGAAAGAGCAGATTGTTGTTGGTGTGAATGAATTTGAGGTGAAAGAAGAAAGAAGCTTGGAGAGGTTGAGGGTTGATCCTGCCATTGAAGCCGCGGCGCGTGAGCGGTTGAAGAAATTAAGAGAGAGTAGAGATCAGAGATTAGTGGGGCAGTTGCTTGAGAAGCTGAAGGCCGCCGCGAATAGAACAGAGAATTTGATGCCGCTGTTTATTGAGTGCGTCGAAAATGACATCACGCTTGGTGAGATTTGCAACGCACTCCGCGGCGTGTGGGGTGAGTATGTCGCGGAGGGGTTTTAGTAAAGGATGTCTCATCTAGGCGAGTCCCTTGGGGAAGTTTGTGTTTTCTAAAATGAACAGATGTATAATCTATTCCATTCTCTTCATCACGGGAAAGGATTGGCAGGATGGGTACGAAAACAGTAGTCGCTGAAATTCGAACTGATAAATCCTTTGAAGAAGTTAAGGTCGCAACAAGAGAAACATTTCGAACCTTGGGCGGAGTCATTCAAGATACGCCCTATGGATTTCAAATAGACGGCGGTACTTCAGGCATCAATTTCGGTTTTGTCGCTACCATAAAGGCCGCGGTCGCCATCAAACAGCAACAAGCAGGGCTTTATCGAATCGAAAGCGTGATTGTATGGAGTCCGAATGCCTTGGTTTGGATCTGTCTGACCGTCGGCTGGTTTGTTTTTGGGATTCTGGAGCTTGTGGCCGCGCTCTACCTTTTCGTTGATCCCGCGCCGGTTTACAGCCGCCTGCTGGCGCAAGTGGAAAGATTGCTGAACTCCAATGTGGCTATGTATCAAATCCCATCTTCATCAGCCTCTGCACCAGCCTTGCCTCAGTCGGATGACTTTCAACAGCGACTTAAAAAACTCCAGGAAATGCGCGATGGCGGCTTAATCACATCGGAAGACTACGAAGCAAAGAAAGCCGAAATTCTAGCCAAACTGTGAATTTGAAACATAGGAGGACTCATGATCAATGACCCCCAATTTCACCCGGAGATTCTCAGACGAACGAGCACGATGGCTATCGTAAGCCTGATCGGCGGGATTTCCTTTTTTGTGGGTGTTCCGATTATTGGTAGTGTGGTTGCTGTCATTACGGGCAACATGGCGATGAAGGAGATCAAAACCAGCAGTGGCATGGTGACTGGCGAGAATTTGGCGAAAATTGGTTTGATCACCGGCTGGTTTGGTCTGGTTGTTTGGATTCTCGGTCTCATTTGTGCTCTCTTGGGATTGATCCCGGTGGCCGCTTCTGTTTGCGTGGCAGGTTTTTCATTTTTCACAGAATTATTGAAGTCATCTCATTAATTTGCGCATCAAATGTAAAAACAGGCGGACGAATTCGTCCGCCTGTTTTGCTTTGCAAAATATCAGCGTTCGCAGTGGATGAGCAGATCGGTGTAACCAGGCAGGGTTGGATCATGCGCCACTTTATCCAGCGCGCCCCATTTGACGCCATTGCATCCATGTTTCGCCGCGTCCCAATCCGAGAGTTGCGGCGAAATGCTGATGTTGTTCTCGTCAATGAAAGTGCCCAAAGCATCAAGGCCTTCGATAAAGTAGTTGATGTGCGCACCCGTGACGACATTGTCCTTCAACGTCAACGTCGAGCCGGATGGCAGATAGGCCCACAGCTGGCATTTGCCCCCGGTGCACGCGGCCACTGTCGGCTGGGAAGGATGCGTCGAACATCCGCTGTTTCCGAACATCGCAGGGCTGGATGTGTCCACGCACGCGCCGCCCCACATCTGCGGGCCGATATTAATGCCCGCATGGATGCCCCCGCATTTTGTGTCGCCTTCACTGGAAACTTGATTTGCAACAATCTGTGTTCCAGATATATCGCCTAGAATCCAAGGATGGAGGGCGATGCCCGCAAAGGCTCCATGATTGCCCTGCGTCACCTTGATGGTGTTGTTGGCAATGATTGTATTCTTGCCGCCGAAAAAGACGATGCCAACATCGGATGGATTGATGATGATGTTGTTCTTTACGGTCTGGGCGGGACCGAAGAGCGTGATTCCGTCCGACCAGCCAGTTCGGTCTCCATCGTTATCGGCGTAAGCACAGCCTGCACCGTGAACGTGATCGCCTGCTGTGTCAATCGTTACGTTTTGAATTGTGCCCGCCGCGCTGAAAAAAGCCAAGGCCGTCGCGCATTCGGTTTGCTGATCAATTACATCATGGATCACGACGCCGGTTGTCCATGAAGATGGATGAGCCTGATAATTCTGGCCCGCATCGTTCCAGTCTGAACCACCCTCCAGCGCGATGTTGCCGGGTGCGCACCACGGGTCTCCCGCGTTTGTGCATTCGGGTAACCAGGAACCCCAATTATCTCCGCGCCCATTTTCTACATTATCTGAACCGAGGCAGACGCGTTCGTCGCGGTCACCGTTGACGTCAATGTTGCCGAAATCAATGTTGTCAATATCACCTGAGTTGCTGAAGCGCGAGCGGGCATAAAGCCGCACGACAAAACCTTTCAAATCGGCGGTGGCGCGCAAGAGGGCGTGGTTGCGGGGGTCGCTGGAGGTGAATGTCAGATTGTGCTTGGCCGACATGCCGGTGAGGAACAAAGTTTTATCAATGAGATAGCCTTTGTAATCAGGATTATTGACTCCGGACGTAAAAACGACCGTATCCCCACTGCAAGTCGAATCAAGGACAGTTTGGATTGCATCGCTGTCGGGTTTGTCGTCAAAGGGATTGGCGCCGAAGTCATCCACTTTTACTGTTTGCGTGCCGGATGATGGCAATCCGATCACCCGCACCGCGCGGATAAACTCTGCTCCGTCGCCGTTATCCGATATGCGGAAGTCTGCCCCGTTATCGCTGTTGGTGAACTTGGCATCGCACAAATTGAAGACTGCGGTCTTGAATGTCTTCGAATTTGTTTTAGCAACAGAACCTCCGCCTGCAAACGTGCCGGACTGGGCGTCGTATTGGAGCGAAAAAGTATCTGTGCCTTGATCGAAGTAGTCCACCTCCACGCGCACGTGAGCCGTCGGCTTGCTGTTAAAGAGCTTATTATCGTCAACATTGAATTGAAGATAAGAATCGGGGATTTTGTTGCCATCCGACGAGGCGAGCGCCTTGTTGTTGCCGCTCTTGTGCGTTTCAAACGGGGGATTCCCTTTTGATTCCGCCTGAGTATCCGTGTCTCCGCCTTGGTCGAGGCTGATTCCCTGCGCATCGTTGGTCTTACCCAGTGTGATCGAGAGGGAAGGCAGTGGAATTTCAGTTGGCGAAGTTGTAGCAGTAGCCGGGTTGGCGGTGGGAATTGAGGTTGCGCGGGTTCCGCACGCTCCTAATAATGCCATGAGCAAAACACAACTTGTAGATTTTAGAAAGTGGGCTTTCATAGGTTCACTCCTTATTGGCGTAAAGTATCATGCTGTTTTGCGATCCTGCCTATGCCTCTTGTGTTTGATCCCGCTGTCCACTCCAGAGTTGAACGATTCTGGTCATGATGTGATTTTCATCATCTTTATTGGGACGGGTTAAGTATGTATAATCCGCGACTATGAAACTCGCTCATTCATTGTAGCAAACAATAAATTAATCGAAGCCGCGCGGCTTCGATTTTTCATTAAAGGAGAAATCCTATGTCAAAACTCGATAATATGGTTCAGGCCTTCCTCGCCCAGAAAAGAATCGCTGTCGTAGGAGTTTCGGATCGGCGCGAGACGGGTTGCAACTCGAACTACAGGAAGTTCAAAGATGCGGGCTATCAGGTCTATGCCGTCAATCCGCATATGTCCACGTTTGATGGAGCGACATGCTATCCGGACCTGAAGTCGATTCCCGAAAAAGTAGACGCGGTGTTCATCCTCGCCAACCCAAAAGTGACGGCCGCCATCGTCCGCCAGTGCGTGGAATTGGGCGTCAGGCACGTCTGGATGCACTGTCTGATGGGCACCAAGCCCGGTGTAGCGGCGGGCATGACCAGCGTCTCGCGCGAGGCGGTTGAAATGTGCCGTCAGAATGGGATCGCGGTGATTCCAGGCTCATGTCCTAATCAATTTTTGAATCCGGATTTCGGTCACGGATTGATGCGGAGCATGTGGAGGCTGTTTGGGTATCTAAATGTCAATTAGTCTAGTCAAATTATCGAATCGCTATCGGAAAATAAAGAGACTCCAGCTACAACTGGAGTCTCTGATAATTTCTGCTCCCCCTCCTCAAGGCATCCCCCAACTGATCCTTGACATTCCCCTGTGAACCCCTTTCGGGATCAATTGCTAGCTTTTGATCTCCGCATTTTTGCAGAGACTGAATATAATTATGGGATACCTTGCTGATAAGTCCAGCAAATTGTTTTCAACTGTACTCGAAGATATTTTTGGCTAAATACAGGTAGCAAGCTTATGAATCGAAAAGAGTTTGGAAAGCTCGTCGCGGCTCTTCGCCAGGATATGGACTGGACTCAATTCCAACTTGCCGAATATGCCGAGGTGGAAGAGCCTGTCATCAGCCAATTGGAGCGGGGCGTCAAAAAACACTTTGAACCGGATTTATTGTTTCGTCTGGCTAACGTTCTTCAGTTGACGACTTTGGAACGGCGTGAGTTCTTTTTGGCAGCCAGCGGGTTGGATGACCGGCAGATCGTCCGTCAGCCTTCGGCGGGGATCACTACCGATGCGTTCGATGCGCAGAAGATTCTGAAAAAGATGCTGGATTTGATGGGCCAGGTGCGCCTCCCGGCGTTTGTGATTGATGTCTATGGGGATGTGATTGCCGCCAATAATTGCATCCTTGCTTTTTTCAAGCCTCCGCTTTCTCTTCTTGAAAGTGCCGAACGTATTCCCGGAGGGTTCAATTCGATTCGACTGACTTTCGGACGTGAATTGGTCACGCGGACCCAGATCGCCGAGAATTGGGATAATTATGCAATCAATACAATGCGCGCCTTTCGCGAGATAAGCCTGCGCTACCGCGCCAAACCATATTTTCAATACTTAATGAAAGCGTTTCGGAATCCGAACGAATATCCGCTCTTCGACCGATTTTGGAAGTTGGTCTCCTCTGCCGAGCAGGACAAAGAGGCCAATATGGATCATTTCAGTTTCCGACATGCGGAGTTCGGTGAGATCAAATATATTTCTTCTGCCACATTCACCGTGACGGCTTTCGGTGAATTGTTCCTCAATCAATTTCTACCGTTGGATAAACACACTTACGAAGTGTTCGAGCAATTGGCTCAATTGGGAGGGGAAGGAGTGGTTCGTTTTGCGCCGTGGCCGAATAAGCCGATGATGGAGTCGACGCGACAATAACGCCGCCCGAATCTACTGTAAAAGAAGAACCTCCATACGGGAGGTTCTTTCATTCATTGTTCAACATTATTCGCAACATTATTCGAGGTTGGCTGACGCATCTATGGAATCGAGGTTTCGCATCCGCCAAATGTATCGTTGCCCGGCCCGCCGATGCAAACATCTGTCCCGCCTTGGCCGAGTATGCGATCATTGCCTCCGCCGCCCAGGATGCAGTCATCCCCCTGACCCGCCTTAATATCATCGTCAAGGGGGCTTCCCAACACCAATTCGCTTGTGCCGGTGGGATTGCAACTTCCACCCGCCGATGGACAAACATACACAGACGTTAAATTCAAAGCCGAGCATTGTGGAGGTTTCAGGGCATTCGCATCAATGACGCTTCGTTGATCTCCGAGTCGTGAAGATGGAACCGTGTTCGCCGCGGCGACTGCCGAGAAGACGCTGGCCAGAATCAGCACGGTTAGTCCAATCAGCGCGAGGCGATGGAACGTGCGAAGAATCATTTCTCCTCCTCATGTGTGCCGACCTGCGGCGAGTCTTTTGTGCCCTCCAGCAGGGAGCGAGTGAGTTCCTGCGCAGAACTGGGGCGGCCAAGCAGATAGCCCTGTGCGAAATTGCAATATTGCGCCTGCAGGAATTCCAACTGCTCCTGCGTTTCCACACCGACAGCCGTCACGTTCAGACCGCGCCCGCGGGCGGCTTCGATCACCCGTTGCAGACTCACGGCCTTTGCCTGGTTGTTGATTTGTTGTACCAATGGACGTTCGAGTTTGATACTGCTAATCGGGAATTGCGCGAAGGATGACGATCCGGAAAAGCCGCTGGAATCATCCATTGAAATCTGCACCCCCTGATCCTTTAAGTTGCGAAGTTGGGGGATAATGATGCGCGATTGTTCCATCATTCCGGCGTCCGGAATCTCGATTTGAAGAGTATGGGGGTCCATGCCTGTGCTCTGAAGCACGGGCAAGATCGAGCCTGCCAGGTCGCCTTCCAGTTGTCGTTCCGAAAAATTGACCGAGAGCATCAGAGGATGGCCCGCCTGGCGCCATTCTTTGAGTTGAGCGCAGGCCACTTGCAGTAACCAATCTCCGAGCGGATTAATCAGCCCTGTTGCCTCCGCGGCGGGGATAAACTCCGCGGCGGGGACAAGTCCGCGTTGCGGGTGACGCCAGCGCAGGAGCGCCTCCACGCCGAAGATCTTTCCATCCGATAGTGACATGATCGGCTGGTAATGTACTTCGAATTCTCCGCGTTCGAGACCTCGATGCAGGTCCTCTTCCAATTGAATCAGCGGCGTTCCAAACCCGGCGTCGCTCCCCTCACTGATTGCGAAGCGGTACGTGAGTTTGTCGCTTCGCACAGTGTAAAAATGTATGGGGTCCCGTTTCTGGTACAAAATCAAAGTATTGTTTCGTTCGGCTAGTTTCGCCAGATCGTCCATGCTGGCTACGTCAATGATGACCGAGGTTTCCGCCAGGCTTCGGTCGCGGGCTTCGACCAATAGCGGACCGTATTTGAGTTGAAGCAACGCTCCTTGACGTTGCCGCGCAAGCGAAGAAAGAAAGCCTCCAATGATCGCCAGGCCAATCACGGAAATGATCAATCCCAGTGCGGAGAGCGCACGTAACCTGCCGACATCGAACTGCATTCCCAAAATTGGAAGCAGGTTTGGCTCCTGTCGCGAGTTTTGCACAGCGCCGGCCTGTGAGGGATTGAGAGGATTAACCTTTGGATCATAATAAATAACGGAAAAGACCACTTTATTGAATCGGAAATCCAAATGCGGGGCGAAGGTGTCCACCAGATCGCGGCCCTGCACCTTCCCGCTGAGAGTGACTGTGGGTACGATGCTGAGGGTGTAAAAAGGGGGATAGAGACCCGTTGTTTGTTCGAGGCCGGCAGTCATATCCTCGATTTGACACAAATTAACAGGAGCGTTGACGATGAAGGTGTTACCGGTGAAAGGTGTCTGCGGGATGAGAGGAACCGTGCGTTGCCACCCGCTGTTCTCGTCAAGGACATTTGCGGAAAGCTGGTAGCTCCCTGCCAGTTCCTCGGGTTGTATCCCGGCCAGAGCGTAACTGAATCGGATGTTCACAACACAGGTAAATTTTGGGAAAATGGGTTCGCGGGTCTGAACTGAAGTCGAGTCATAGATTCCAGCCGGCGCAGTGGCAGAATAAGAGAACAACCCGACGTGTTGATATCCGATGTTGTTCGCCACCGTGCGTTGCGCCGGGCGGGTGAAAGCAAAGAATCCAAGAATGAGGGAAGCAAAGGCCAAACTGCCCAACACAAAAAATAAGCCTTCCAGTATCGCTCCCCAATGTTTGAAATTCTGAGGCTGATCCGGGCCGCCGGCGCGTTCAATTGACCCGACCGAGTTCGAGTCTTTGTTTTCGGCTGACTTTATCGCGAATTGCTGAAAGCCTTTTTCGCGCAGGCGCCGGAACCATTCACTAATGGATTTGTCCTGCATGTTGTTTTTTCTGTAATTGCGTTTGCGGATCAAAAGGCTCAGTGCCATCAGGCCGCCAACGATGCCGGCCATCAGCCCCATGTTCGATGGGACGCGCGCCCAGCGCGCCCATTTCCCGAGGCCGGGGAATTGAAGCCAGAATTTCCCAATCAGCTCCCTCTGCACGGGCTGATACGAATCGTCCCATTGATTGTTGTCGCCTCTCAGGATGTAATGATCGCCTTTGGTTGCGATGATGCGGTGAAACACATATCGTCTGAGTTCGAGATTGTTGTATGCAACGATGTCGCCGACCCCGTAAGACTGCGCCTGCCGAACAACTATCAGATCGCCGAGATGGAAATGCGGTTCCATGCTCGAGCCGTCTATAATCACGTAAGCCGCCTGCCCTCCCAATGAAATAGGCGCAAGCAGCGTCCAGGCCGTGATCAGCATCACGAGAAGCAGGCCGGCCCAAAATGCCTGCCGCCAGCGCTGATAGTTGTTCAAAATTTGCATCAGGCCATCTACCGGACATAGAAACCGGCCTGCTCATTACTGGCGCTTCCCTGATCAGCATAGTGGGAAACCACCTCGAGCAGGCCCGGTTCCTTGAAATGCAACGGAAGAGAACTTTAGTTGGCCGCGATCACGCGCAACTCGTCCGAGGGGGACACGGTAGCGCCGGTCGTCGTGCACGACCAATTGTTGCCGCTGGTGTTGGTACAGCTATAATAGGTCGAGCCGGCCGCGACCAGTTTGATTTTCACCGTGGTAGCAGAGGCGCTGAGCGTGAACGAGACCGAGTCGATGTTGGCGGGATTGGAGGCGTTGAGATTATATTGCACGTTGGTGACGGTATAACCGCTGATGGTATTGGCTCCGTCACCGGCCGCTCCTGCGGAGGGAATTGTGTTCGAAGCCGCAAACGCAGTGGCTACTGTGGCGAACACAAACGCAATGAGGGCGATGAGAAATACTTTGATTGCTCGGGTGAAGAACATTTTTTTAACTCCTTCTCTTATTTTGACTTGATTGCAGTATAACGATGTTCTGTTTTGAGCGCATTTACACATTTGCAATGTTATTAACCTGTAATGTTAAGTGATTGCAAGGTTTACATACGAAAAATGGACTTGAGTTGTCATATTTGTAATTCATTGATTCTTCTCTGGAGAGATAAATGCAAACTACCGAACGCACATCACATACGTTGAATATGGAAAAACGTCAGAGAAAATTCCCCTTGCATGGCTGGATCGGTTTGACCCTGACCGGTCTCTTTTGGCTTCTCAACTGGACTTTGAACGGGCCGCGCACGCAATGGGCTTTCTTTCCGCTGTGGCTCGGATACTGCCTCAGCATAGACGCGTTGATCTTTTGGCGAACAGGCACTTCACTGCTAGCCCGCAGTTGGAAAAAATATATTGGCTTGTTCATTGTCTCCGCGCCTGCCTGGTGGCTGTTTGAACTGCTCAACCTCCGCACTCAAAACTGGACCTACATCGGCGCGGAAATGTTCACGCCGTTGCAATACGCGTTTTGGACAACGCTCAGTTTTACAACCGTTGTTCCCGCCGTCTTTGGAAGCGCGGAGTTAATCGCGAGTTTCAATTTTGTGAAACGCATTGGCCGCGGCCCAATCATCGGAACAGATAAATGGACCACCATCAGTTTCTTCCTCCTCGGTTGGATCATGCTGGCCGTCATGTTGATTTGGCCCGCCATCTTCTTTCCATTTATCTGGCTTTCGTTGTATTTCATTTTGGAGCCGGTCAACATTTGGCTTGGCCATCGCTCGCTCGCCGAATGGACTTGCAAAGGAGATTGGCGTCCGGTGATTGCATTATGGCTGGGCGTCTTGCTCACGGCCTTTTTCTGGGAAATGTGGAATTACCTTTCATACCCGAAATGGATTTATCACGTGGCGTGGGGCGGCTGGCTCAAAATTTTCGAGATGCCTTTGCTGGGATACGGCGGCTATCTGCCCTTTGCCCTGGAACTCTATGCCATTTATCATTTTTTCGTCGGCCTTCTTGGCGATAAAAACACCGAATATGTTAGACTAGGCGAGTGAGAATGATCCATGCCGGCCAATATCGAGATCAAAGCCCGCGTCCGTAATTTTGCAGACATTTGTCAGCGCGCCGAGGCGTTGAGCGGCGCGGTCGGCGAAGTGATTCCGCAAGTGGATACATTTTTTCGCGTGGACAAAGGCCGCCTCAAACTCCGTGACCTCGGAGCGGGCCGCGCCCAATTGATCTTTTACCAACGCCCTGACCGCGACGGCCCCAAACGCTCGGACTATCACATTGCCGCCATCGCCGATCCTGAAAATCTCATCCGGGTGTTGAGCATGGCCTATGGCATTCGCGGCGTGGTGAAGAAGACGCGCTATCTTTATCTCGTCGGGCAGACGCGCGTGCACGTGGACAATGTGGAAGGTCTCGGTCACTTCATGGAATTGGAAGTCGTCCTGCGTGACGGTCAAGCCGACGCGGAGGGGCAGGCGATTGCCGAAGACTTGATGCAGAAACTCGGCGTTCAAAAAAGCGACCTGCTTGAAGGCGCATATATGGATTTGATAGAGAAGAGAGTAGAGCGTGGAGAGTAGCGAGTGGGGCAGAATGAATACCGTTGCCGGCGCACTTGCTTGTTAATTATCTGTCTCTAGGGTCTGTATGCAAATTCGTCTCATGTCATTCTGAGCGACCAACGGGAGCGAAGAATCTCGTTTTTTTCGTTCAAAATTTGAGATTCTTCGTCGCTTCGCTCC
>JAJPIZ010000017.1 GCA_021324435.1 Anaerolineae bacterium | reverse complement strand
TAATCGCGCGGGAAGTTAATCTCATCCACGCGGCGCGGCTTCTTGCTGGCGAACACATTGCCAGGCAGAGCCTCGCCGAGGCGATATGGGATTCGCAGAAGGCTGTTGTTATCCGCGTACCCAGAAACTACCTGCGGTTCCAGCAAATGACTTTGCTCATTCCACAACAAGACCGCGCCTGCGTGAGCGGCTTGCAAAACGCGACGCGCGCTCTCAAGCAAAGCCCGGACGATTTGATCGGGATCGAGGCCGCTCAAACGGCGGCTGAACTCGAGCAGGAGGTTCACTTCCTGCAGGCGGCGGCGCGTTTCATTAAGCAGGGAAATGTTCTGCAAAACCACCGAGGTCTGCCGCGAGATCTGGTAGTACACCTGACGATCTTCGTCGGTAAAGTCCGGCAGCGGGTCGGGGCTGATGGCCAGCATGGCGGCCACGGGTTTGTTTTCCACCATCACCGGCAGGCAGATCACACCTTTGGCGTGCATCTGACCGAGGAGCGGCGTATCACGCCATTCGTCGCTGTCATCGAGATTGGGGATGAGGATCGGCTCGCCCGTTTGCAAAACAGACCGAAGCGGATTCCGCTGGCCGAACAGGGCTTCCGGGTTGCTGGCGCGCGGCACCGCGCCAAGAACGTGCAGAAGCCGCGGGCCTTCGGGGAGATTCTCCGCCACCAATGCAATGGACATGCTCAATTGCGTGAGGGTCTCGCGTCCCAGCGCGAGAAGCGCGGAGGACGAATCCAATTGACGGCTGACGGATTCAGTGATGGCCAAACCGGCGCGCACGCGCTGGGCGCGGCGATCCAGGTTGTGCAAAGAGATGGTCTGCTCCAAGTCTTTGCGGAGCAAAAGCGGGAGGTCGTTCTGTGTAACGCTGAGAAGTTTCTGCTGGCGTTGCAAACCGGAGGACAAAGACTCGACGCGGGTGTGGAGTTCGTTATAGCGAGACGCGTTCTGGATGACCTGCACAGCCTGAGAGGCAAAAAGCTCCAGCGAATCAATCGTCGCCTTGTCTGGGCGCAAACCATTGGAGGGTTCGTCCAGGCTGATCAATCCCAGCGGGTTGCCCGCCGCATCCTCAAGCGGAATCAACAGGAAGTCGTCCGGGTCCCAGGCATTCTCTTTGGTCGGAGGCGTGGAATAATGACTGGCATACGCATAATGAACTTCCGCCGGGAGCACGGGAGTCTGATCGGCGGGGATGAAATAGGCGCGCCCGATTTTGAACTCGGGCCGCGTCAACTGCTGGAGACCCGAAAGCGGTTGTTTGCGTCCCAGCAACTCGTTCAATGTTTCCTGTGGGATGCCCACCCCCACTACGCGTCGAAGCAGACCGGTGTCCGGCTCATACAAACTGATGAGGACCACGCCGAAGGGCGTTGACTCGCGGATGCCCTGCGCGACGAATCTCAGCGATTCCTCCAGAGGCTGGCTGGGGTCAATCGAATAATTCGCGGCGGAGAACTTTCCGAGCGTCTCGGCGCGGCGGCGCAGTAATTCAGATTGTTTGCGCTCGTCCTGAAATTGCCGCGCGTTGTTCATCGCGATGGAAGCCTGAATGGCAAGAGTCTCGAGCGTTTCCAGCGCGTTGTGATCGAAGAAGCCGGGCTGCGGTGAATGGACTTGTATCAAACCGGTGACTTTGCCGCGATGTGAAATCGGCACGACCAGCGCCGAGCGCACACCCTCGTGCGGCGGGAAGAATCCCTCCTGGTTGAAATCCGGGATGAGGAAGGATCGCACATTTTCAATTGCGCTTCGTTCGAGCGGAGAGAGTTCGCCGCCGTACGGACAGCCAATAGATTGAAGAACGCGCGGGTCTTTCGCGTCCGCTTCGACGTCCAGGAAAAGAACCGAGCCGCAGTCTGCGCCGGTTGTGCGGACGGTTTCATCATGAAGAATATTCAGCAGAGGTTCCACTTCGAGCGAAGCGCCCATTTCGCGGCTTACGCGCGCGATGGAAGTCAACTGCGATACGCGATGGCGCAGGGATTCATCGGTCTGCGAAACAAGGCGCAGACGTTCGATGGCCGACGCCAATTGCTCCGCGGCAGTGGATACGACCTGCAAATCATATTCATTGAAATAATCGCTCTTGCGGCTTCCGACCATCATCTCGCCGATGGTCTTCTCATGCACGACCACCGGCACCACCATGACAGATTCCATGCCGAGTTCGGTGACGAGCGGACGATAAAATGGAAGCACGCGGCGATCCACACTCAAGCGGCCGGATGCAAAAGCGCGATGGCTTCCAGCCGGGATGCGGCGATATTCCGGGTCTTCCACAACAAGGTTGGGGAACGAGGATGCCACCTCTTCTGGAACGCCGATCATCGAAGCGCGATGCAGGCGCAATTCGCCGCGCGCTTCATCGAGCAGGAAGATCGCGCACGCATCTGCTTGAAATAATCCCGCCAATTCCTGCAAAGAGTATTTCAACACTTCGTCGGGCGTGGCGGACGAGACGGAAAGACTGGAGATGCGCCGCAACGCATCGGAACGCTGGGCGCGGTTGCGGCTTTGTTGAACGAGCGCCGCGTTTTCAATGATGGCCGCGGCCTGATCGCTGACGATGCGCATCAGGCGCAATTCGGAATCGGTGAAATCAGAGGGTCTGTTTTTGTGATGCGAAACCTGGAAATAACCGACCATATGCCCGGCAGAGACCAGCGGCATGAGCGCCGAGTCGCGCAGGCTGGCGGCCACGGCAATGTCCGTCAAACCGAGCGTGCGCCAGTCTTCATCTTCGGACGCGTTCAACGTCAGAATCGGTCTTTGTTCGGCGATCAACATTTGCGCCGCGCTGTCAGGCCCGATGGCGGCGCGATAGATCTGCACAATGTGCGGAGGCAGGCCGCGGAAGGGAACTTGTCCCTCCAGCGTGCGTTTGTTTTCATCATAAAGAAGGAAACCAATGATCTCGGCTTCAAACAGCGGAGCGACACTGTCCACCAAACGCGCGAACAAATCCTTCGGGTCTTGAATAGCGCTCACTGCCTGCGCGAGGCTCGCCAGGCCCGAAAGTTCCGCCGTGCGGCGGCGCTCTTTTTCATACAGCATGGCATTGGACAACGCCGCGCCGACCTGGCCCGAGATCAATTGCAACAAATCGAAATCATGCTGGGCGAAAGCCGCGCTCGTTGCCTGAGCGACCTCCAGACAACCGACCATCTCTCCGCCTGAAAATAGAGGTACGCCCATGTAGGACTGGAAGGGAGTCGTAATCGCGCCACCCGCATCTTTGCCAGACGTAGAGCGGGCATCCGCTAAAAAGAGCGGAGCGCGCGACCGAATCACTTTTTCCGATAACCCGCCGAATTGACTTTGATTGGAACGGACGAGTTTACGCCCCGATCCGTTTGATTCCTGGAAACGATACGAGACAAAGGTCTGCGTATCTTCATCTTTCACTTTGAGTTCGAGCGTATCCGCGGAGACAAGCCGAACGACGTTATCCAGCACCGAACGCGCGACCGCTTCGAGGTCCAAACTGGAGGCGATGGATTGACCGAAATCAGTAATGACTTTCAACAACGACGAAGAGACGTCTCCGCCGCTCGCGAACGCGGGCGCCAAATCCATGCCGCGCAATGAGACCAGCATTTGCGGATACGCGCCCGGAACTTGATACGAGGTGGCTTCCACCAGTTTGCCGTTCACGCTCAAACGCTTTTGGCCGGGCGTAACACACACGTCCAGGAAATCATCCGGCGGGCGGACGCGGCGCAGAAGCCGCTCGAGGTCGGCCTGATCATCGTCACGCAAGCCAAACCACTCGCGCGCCCGCGCGTTGACGTAGTCCACACGCCCGCCGGGTTGAATCACAACGATGGCATCGCTGGCCGATGCGGATTGATTCGATTCGGGGAGAGCAAAAGGAGTTTGATCTATCTGTCCCTCAGCCTGACCGCGCGGCAAAAAACGAAGCAACGCCCAGACCAGTACGACGAATACCAGTCCGGCGATCACCAGCCCCATGGCCAGGTTCAAGCTGGCAAACATGACATGAGCCTCTTATGCCGCGGCCAGTGAATCCTGCCGGCGCGCTTCCGCGGCCAGTTCAGTGATCTCGCGAATATCAGCGAACGAATGCTGATTCGGCGTGATCAGGCCGACCGACATGGTCATAAAGGGAACTTTGACTGTCCCGCCATCTGACTTTGGCGCCTGGATGAACCCCTGCTGGCGGTCCATAAAGTTGTAGTGAGTCAAAACCTCATTGGCAAAGCGTTCTTTGACGCGCTGTCGAATTTGCAACGCGGCCTCGGGATTGGTGATGACGATGAAGTTGTCGCCGCCCGCGTGACCGATGAAGTCGTTGCTCGTGCCGAGTTCATCCACCACCTCGCCGATCAGCATGGCGGTAAAACGCATCACATCGTCGCCTGCCACAAAACCGTACACATCCTTGAACGGCTCGAAATGATTGATGCGCATGTCGAGCAAAGCCCAGTCCTTTTCGCGGATGATGCGGCGCAACTGCTCCTCGATCAGCCGCCCGGCCGGAAGTCCCGAGCGCGGATCGGTGAGACTCTCGCGCTCCGAGCGGCGGATGGCGCCGGTCACGCGCAGTTTCAATTCTTCAATATCGAATGGCTTGGTGATGTAATCGTCCGCGCCGAGTTCCAGCCCCTGCAATCGGTCGCTGCGTTCATCCTTCTGCGTCAGAAAAATCACGGGAATGTGACTGGTGCGTGTGTTCGTCCGTAGGTTGCGGCAGACTTCGTATCCGTCAATATCGGGCAACATGATGTCGAGCACGATCAGATGCGGCAGGACCTGCTTGGTCTTCTCCAGCGCGTCCGACCCGCGATGAGCAACATCCACATCGAATTGCATGCCCGAGAAATAAATCTTGAGCATGTTGGCGATATCAACGTCGTCCTCCACAACCAACAAGCGGGCTTTTCCCATAGAGCCTCCTAAGCGCGCCGCGCCCGATGGGCGTTACGGCGCACGATCTCGATCTGTTCCTCCGTCACTTCGCGCTCGAACGAGCGAAAACCGCTCAGGCGGAACCCATGTTTTGCGGCAATGGCTGTAATCTCTTTCACTCTCTCCAACGTGATGTTCTTGCCAACCGTGTAATCTTCAAAGCGGCCCTCCAGCGCCAAGGCCATCGTCTCGGCCATGCAGGCATAGGCTTTGCCTTCGGGAAAACCAAAGTTAAAATGGAAATCCACGGGGCCTGGCACGTCCACCATGCCGCCGTCAATCACTAATATATCATCTCTCGCCGCGGCGACCATTGCAGAAACGTCACGGGGGCGGGCTACATCACAGACAACGCTCCCCGGCTGTAGATTTTCAGGATGGATCACATCGTGGATGGAACTGGTCACGGTCAGGATGAGATGCGCCTCGGATAGCGAATCCATCTGCGTGCTGATAAGTAACTCGGCTCTGCTCCGGACCTTCAAGCGGGCGCGCAGTTCTTCGAGTTTGGCCTCGTCCCGGGCAATCAGCAAAAGGCGGCCCACCTCACCCGCCAACAGTTCCGCGCAGACGCGGCCAATCGCGCCCGTCGCGCCGACGACCGCCGCGGTCGCGTTGTAAAGCGGAATGTCCATCACATCCGCGGCCTCGCGGATGGCCTGAACGGCCATCGCTACCGTGAACGAATCGCCGGTGGTGACCGGAACGTCCAGCTCTTTGGCAATCGTCATGCCCGCGTCTCCAACCACGGACGTGAACGCGCCGAGGCCCAAAATCTTTGCGCCCAGTTTTTCAGCCATGCGTCCGGTTTGGATAATCTTACGATAGACCGTACGTTCCGACAACTCGAGCATTCGTTTTGGGGTGTACGGGCAGGCGACAAACCAGCCCTTGATCTGCTTGCCTGTCGCGGCAGATTGAACGCCTTCAATTTCAGAAAGATACACTGGAGGAAAGAACGTGGAGAAAAAGTTGATCTGCCCCTCGGTCAGGATTTTACCGAGCAGGGGAAATTTGCGGCTGACGTCGCGTTTTGGATCAATAGGATGAATGATAAAAGCGAAGGTATCCATAAAGAATTACGTTTGCAGGGGCACAGCGTCGCTGTGTCCCTGCCACAGATCACCACGATTCCAAATCCTTGTCTTTTTGGCGATGATACAACGCGCGATGCAGGCGGCCCGATTTGAAATGATGATGGTCGCTATCTTCAAAGTGAACATCCCGGTCAATCACACGGCGTTCCTTCGAAGCGGCCAGCACCACATCCGATTCAATCGTACGCGACGGATAGATGACCAGACCCGAACCGATGCGGCAGTTATGTCCCACCGCGCCGCCCATCACCGGCCGATTGGATACGCCCAATTTGCCCTGGCCGTCCAGGGCGCGCAAAGGCGCGGGGACAAGATTGTAGTCCGTGAACGTGTTGCCCGCGCCGATGAAGGTGTTACGTCCCACCACGCACATCTGCAAACACGTATTCTGCGCAATCATGCTGTTTTCCATCACAGTGGTCATGAACAGCGCGGCGCGGAACGGAAGAAACGCTCCATCCCCCACCACGGAAAGCATCAACTGCACATCCTGCGAAACATTGACGTTATTACCGATGATGCAATTCTCGATCACGGCTCCGGCGTTGATCGTCACGTTATCGCCGATGGTCGTCGGTCCGTGGATCACGGCGCGCGGGTCAATCACGCAGTTCCTGCCGACCTTCACCAGTTCCGAACATTCGAGCAGCTGCCTGCCCTCATAAAGGGCTTTGCTCAGGATGCCGAGTTTGAAACCCAGACTCTCGCTGAGATGTTTTTCAAAACGCGCCCCGCGTCCAAACAGACCGAATACCACGTCCGCGATGAAGACATGCACCCACGAGTCAATCGCGATCAGTGAACGAAGCGGCACTTGAAAGAGCAGGTCGCCGGTTTGATCGGCCATGTAGGTCGGAACGTGATAATAGCCGATCTCGCGCGATTGTAAATCAATGACCAGCGGCTCCACATCCGCCACCGGGCCTTTGGGGTAATACCACAGGTCAGCGAGGTACACGCTCCCGGCAGGCGTATATGATGTCGAAAGAGGAAGCGCATGTTCTCTGAAAGCAGGGTCATCCGCAGAGAACGCGGCGCGCACCGCATTCCTGCGTTTCCTCGCCTCGGCCATGAAGACTCTGATGTAATCTTCGTCGAAGAAAAGGTTGTCGCGATAGACAAGCGTCGGCTCGCGCAGAGGCGGCATTCGCATCCCGGGTTTCAATTCCACTTCGCGCGTGACATACGGCGCGAGCAGGTTGCGCTGATGCAACCACAGCGGCGCGTTCTGCAAACGCAGATCGCGCGCCGGTTCGCAGAACGGCATGATCGGCTTGGGGGCCTGCAAAATCACTTTAATCATATGGGCACAATTATATTAGCACTGGGAGTATTTGTCTCTTACAGTTGTGTTATCAAAGAAATCCCTCATCCCCGCCCCTTGGGAAAGGGCCGAGAAGCGAGGTCAGGGAAAAGGGCACAACTATGGAAGCGGAGATTTTTCAATCGCGATGGTGCAAGCCGCGTCACCGCGCGCGATGCAGGCAGTCTCTTCCACGTTGAAGATTTTTCCCCCGCTCAACCAGTACAGCGATTCCTGCAACAAGCCTACGGCCAGATGACAAATCGGTTCGCCGGCATGACGCTCCCAACACAGCGGACAGCGTTCAATGTGCCAAAGTAATTTCACCTCGTTCTCGTCCACGCGCACGCGCTGGTCGGTGTGTTTGTTGAACAGTTCGGCAAAGGACCTCGCGCCGATGGAAAATTTCGCGGGGAGGGGTAACAAGCGGAAGGCAGTTTCTGTGATGCCCAGGATCGAACCATATTCACGCAGACCATATTGAAAGCAGGCGCGCCCGATGCGCAACGCGGTCCCGCGTCCGCCCTGCGGACCGTAAGCCTGCTCCAGTGATTCTATGAGGCGGCTCACCGTCCCGAAGGAAAACGTTTTATCGGAGCGCGCCCCCGGCAAATGGTCAATGTAAGAGGCGAGGTTGGAGAGTCGCAGGACCGAATTCACCCCCTCGCGTCCCAGGACTTCCTCCGTTGCAAGCAGGATGATACGTCCCATGCGTTGAGGGTAGAAATATTCGGTCATTCGATGGGCCGGGTTCGGGTATCGTCGAGGAAATTTCCAAGGATGGCGTCGAATCGGGACGGTTCTTCGAGCATCATGAAATGACCGGCCTGAGGGAAACGTTCGATGCGCGCACGCGGGATGCCCGATTGTAAAGGCTTCCATTGAAGCGGATGGACAATCTTATCCTTGTCGCCGTAAATGCCCAACACGGGGACCTTCACCTGATCGAGCACGGGACGCAAATCGGTGCGGCGCAGGGATGCGATACTTCGCAGGAATGACTCGACCGTGGTGCGCGAGAGATCGCGATCCATCATGTCTGGAAAGCGCGGGTCGGTGCAGATGCGGCGGGAGTAATAATATTTCATCCAGGCGCGGAAGGGACCCATCATGTTGAAAAGCACAAAGGCGATGGAACGATAACCCGATAATTTGAGCAGTGGCGCAAGCGATGAACCGACGATGGGCGAACCGACCACAACGACCCGGCTGACTCGATCCGGATATTTAACCGCGACCGAAAGGCTGACCGTGCCTCCCATGCTGTGCCCCACCAGCGGCGCATGGACGATGCCAAGTTGTTCCATGAATTGATTGACGAGGTCAACGAAATCCTGCACGGCGTAGGTATCGCGCTTCTTGCCCGATTCGCCGAAACCCCAGAAGTCGAGCGCGTAAGTGCGATAGAACGAGCCGAGGTAGGCCATCGTCTCCTGCCACAGGCCCCACGATCCGAGCCAGCCATGCAGAAGGATGACGGGCCTGCCCCGCCCGTAGACTTCGTAGTGTACGATTCCCTGATCAGTGGTTATGGAGGACACAAAAAATCATTTCCGCATTTTTATTATGATCGACGAATCCAGCGCCAGGAGCAACAAATTGAAGAAAAGTGTCATTCTGAGGGAGCCGCTTCGCAGGCGACCGAAGAATCCTGCCGCTTTGCGGCGGAGACCGTTCGCTTCGCTCAGGGTGACACAGAAATTACTTGCCCGATTCCATCTCGGCCAGGATGCTGTAGAGCAATTCGAGCAGAACGGCTTTGACTTGTTTCTTGTTGGTGGCGACGCATGGCAAAAGTTTGGTTTTGCCGTCGAGGCGCAGAGCGTGACGCATGTCTTCAAGTTCCCAGGCGTCTTTGATGTCCTGTTTATTGGCCGCGACGACATACGGCGTGGGCGCGTAAGCGCGGAATGTTTCCAAAATGGATCGAGCCTCGCGGAAGGTTTCGGGGCGGGTCGAGTCGACCATCACGATGAAACCCAACATTCCTTCGGACAGAATCTCCCACATGAAGTCGAAACGTTTCTGGCCGGGTGTCCCGAATAAATAAAGAACAAGGTCTTCGTCCACGGTGATGCGGCCAAAGTCCATGGCAACCGTCGTGGCGTCCTTGACGGCGCGCTCGGATGCGTTGGAGACTTTTCGTTCGGTCGCGACCACGTCAATTTCGCTGACAGACTGAATGAACTGAGTCTTGCCGGCGCTGAAGGGGCCTGTGACGACCATTTTGACCGTTTGCATAATTCCTGTCCTTTGTTATGTCGTTGCGAGGGCGTCTTTCCCGAAGCAATCTCCTCCATTGCTTTCGGCGGCGTCCCAGCCGCCGAGGACGGCGGCTTGAGCAACAAAGAGTGACATAAAATTATAGATTCTGAATGCGCCCGATCAATTTATTGATCAGGGTCTTTTGTTCTTCCGTGTCCTGCGTCGGGAACATCTTCGGGTTCAGGGTCGGGATCTTGTTCGAGGCGCGCACCATCTCGACCAGCCCGGCCTGAATCAACCCATACACGATGCGGCGGATTTCGAGATCATTTAACTTGGCCGCCGCGGCAATCTGCTTCATGGAATTCTTCGGGTCAATGTACTTGACCACGCGCCATTCCTCGACGCTGAGATTGAGATTCGTCATCGGGCGTTCGGTGAATTTGAGCGCCAGATCGAGGCTGGGAATTTCATCCGTGAGTTGTTCCCATTCGCGCAGTTGACGTGAGCCTTCGATGATCAGATTCTCCAGATCGAGCCGCACGTTGATGCGATCTTCGGGCGGGAGGATTTCATTCTCGAAACGGAAGAAGCCCTCCACCCAGGTGAAGAGGCGGCGAATCACATCTGTGAAGTAACTTTGCAGGTTGAGGAGAATGTCTTCCTGCGAGACGTACCCGGCGTTGATCAGCAGGAGTCCCAATTCTTTGTCTGTGATCTTCCCGGCGCGTTCGGTGATGGTGCGATATTGATTGACGTTGAGTTTGTTGGCTTTGTGCAGGACCGAAGCCAGCGAGCCATCGTCCTGACCGATGCGGGCATAGGCCAGTTTCCCCTCGCGGAATGAGACGTACGCCTGCTCGGTCGGCCCGTCCACGATGAGGGTGCCGGTCTTCTGCGCCAGGTTGATGAGATTAAGTAATTGGGTGACTGTGAAATCGCGTAGGTTGCCGCGTAACGCCATGGTTCCTCAACAAAGCCCCGAGGGGCGAATGCGAGGATTATACATGGTTGAGAAGGATGCGTCAATTAAGGGTTGATTGCAGGTTTGGAAGCAAGTTTCAAGTGCCACGTGGCGCGCCGAAGGGATCGTAACTTTGGGCAAGGGCGATTTGTTGGCAGTTATTTCCCCTTGCTCCGGATCAGCAATGAGCACAAGAATCGAGAAAGCCTTTTTCTTCTAACAGCATTAGACCAAAATCAGAGGATGCACCCAGAAGGATTATTTAGCTGGCACATCCATGACCATGATAGCTTCTGACTTGTATCCTTCAAGATCCTCCATCTTTATCCAGTTTTCGCCTGTTCTAATTTTATGAAATCGTATTGAGCAACCAAGTGGCTCGTCCAAACTATAACTTAGGATAATCCTGAAGTGCTCATTATGATAGGTTAAAGCAAGTTTTTCATTGAGACGGCTAACAAATGCAACTCCGCTTCGAAAAAGTATCTCGGGATCTTTGTTGTGGGAGAAATCAATATAATCTTCCAGATGTACATGATTGACTTCACATTCGTATCCAGTGAGATCCCCAAACCGGGGGAAGGGGTCTTTAACTGAATCTTCTAATTTCTTCAAAAGGAATGTTCCATTATTCTCGATGATACCAGACCCCAATAACGAAATCAATTCAGGGCTTAATTGAAATGATTGGTCCGCTGTATCACCCTAACGAAGAAGCAAATTTTTCATTGCGGTGTTGGCATTCATTCTAGCGTTCTCCTAAAGCACGAAATGCATTTTCCAGTGCTCTTTGAAAAGACGAATCCTGATTTATCATTTCCTGAACATCGCTTGGCAAGCCATCAAACTGCCCAGTATACTGATTATAGTAGGGTCTTATGCTAGATCGGGAAAGCCAAAGCCTTGATCTGCAGAAAGGCAGGCTTGCCGAGTAAACGACTGATGTAAATACACAATGTATGAGCAGCGAGTTTGGTGTAGAGACGGGTGCATAAACCCCAAAAGGTATGGGCATGGTTGACTTCAATGTGAAACTGATTAGAAAGTTGTGCATTCACAGTTTCGATCATTTGTCGAACGGCGTTGAACAGACGCTGCGTCGTACGCGGTAATTGCTTTTGCTGATTGCGGCGAGGGATGGTTTTCAGTACAACTCGGTTCTCTTGCCACAATTGAGCGGCTTTGGCAGCACTGATATAGGCTTTATCACCCAAAACCTGCAAGTCGGTATGTTCCGAAAGCAATTCAAAACCGACTTCCAAATCGGTTTCATGGGCAGGTGCAAGTTCAAAATCAAGAATGACACCATTCATGGCAATCAGCAAGTGCAATTTGTATCCAAAAATCGTCTGCTTCTTGGATGGCACTCTGCCAAAGGTGGAACCGTTGGCTCGCCAGAGACTGGTGGCGGGCGAGGACGGTACGAGATGAAACTGCACGACAGGCAATGGCAGGCTGTCCATGACACACTGGTGATCCTGGGCAATATCCAGACATTGCAGGATCACTCGCCGAATGAGATTGAAAGCTGGCATCCAGCCTCGACGGCGACGATTGAAGCGGCTTTGGGTAGGAATCACGGGAAACAAGTCACGATGTTCCTGCCAGTGACTGAGCATCTCGGTTTCAACATCCCAGCCGCGACATTCGCCAATCAACGCCATCGCCAGCAATTCACTGTCTGGACACGCCGGGCGAGGTCCCGAGCGCTTGAAGAAAGGAGCGATTTTGAGCCAAATATCATCTGTCACCATGTACATCCAGGTACAAAAATCATTGAAGTCGTTTATCATTGGAGCGTCCTCTTGCGTGTTGGGCTTCTTTGAGCAGAAACTCCAATATCACGCTCGAGGACGTTTTGTCAACTAGCATAAGACCCTACTAAATTTTGAGATAGGTCATGCCCTTCGCTACAAGTGTCCCCGGATTCGTGGGCCAACGAAACTCTATACACTACCTACACAATTTTTTAACTGTTACTTCAGTCCCCATTGATAGACTGCCATTGTGAACATACAAAATAAAAATGATCCCCGCTGAAGATTGCGGGGATCATTTCGTTTTATGTGCCCATTGGTGTTTACTTGTTCAAACTGATGATGTAAGCAATTACATCTGCAATCTCCTGCGGCTTCAATGTGCCGCTGTCACCCCAGGCAGGCATCGTGTACACGGGATAAAGACCTCCGGGAACTGACCCGTGTTCGATAAAAAGATCAATGTTGGTAGCGAAGGTTTTGTAATCCTTGCTCACCATCGAGGGGTCAACTGGATTGAGGGAAGGGATCGTTCCGTCGTTCGAACCGGGGTTCGGATTCCCGCCTTTGCCCTCCACTCCATGACAAACCTGGCATCTGTCTACAAAAATTTGTTTGCCGTTATCCGCGTTGCCCGTCAGGTCAACAGCGGGGCCGGGGCCGCCGGGATTGGACGGCCGCGCAATATCGTTGGTCTCAATAGAACCGGAAGCGACATGCGTTTCCATTTCTGTTGGGAACGGAGTCGTTGTCTCGCCCGAGGCGGAAAGCGTTCCACTGCCTGGAGTAGCCGGAATCTCAGTAGAAAGTGAAACCTTTAAATAAACGGAAACGGGAGCAGGCAGAGTCCCGGGGACCAGAGTGGGAATCGGAGTGCGGTCCACTTCCGGAGCCGCGCCGAGACAATTGTTGAGGCTGTATCCGCAACTGGCGAGGGTGTTGAATGAGATGAACCCCACCACCACCAGAAGAAAACCGACGATGACGCCATAGATTATTTTGCGAAAATCATCTTTGTCATTATGAGAATCGTACATGCGGCTATCCTATTTCTGCAAACTGCGAATGTAATTCACAATATCCCATCGCTCGCGCACCAGGAGATTTTCGTTCAAAGCCGGCATCTTTCCAGGGACGCCGTTCGAAATCGTGGTAAAGATAGCGCGGTCGCTCAAAGATTGGACGAGAAACCCCGTCAAATCAGCAGGCTTGTTGACAATAAACGCCGCGATCGGACCGTTACCTTTTCCATCATCACCATGACAAATCGCGCAATTGATGTGGAACAGTTCCGCACCGCGCGCTACCGAGGTCTGGTCGGCTGGAACGGGGTTATCCGGCGCGCCGATATTGGGGATAAAGGCCGGGCCCTCGATTGGAATCGATTGGGCCGGGACGGGCAGCGGGTCTCTCATCTGCCGATGGGAGGGTTGAATGCCCATGAAACTGACCCATTGAATCTTGATCACATCATAAGCGAACAACTCCAGAACGCCGAACAGTATCGCGACGACGATGAAGATGATCGCAAAGCGTTTGAGAATGACGGACAAACTCGTGCTCATAGATGACGCGCCTCCGCAGGTTCAACCGATTCCGCACCTATTTTGGTCAAAGCGTCTGCAAATTTTTTCTGTTGATCGTCCGGGCAATGGAAAAGCAGGGCGATCTTGCCCTGGCTGATCTCAGGAATGTATTGCATTGGGGTATAGGATGGAAAGCCGCTGTCCACGAACATGCCGAGGAAGGAAAAACCCATTAGCCCCAGCATGGTCATCTCGAAGGTCACGATCCAGCCCATGGGAATTGGGAAGATCGGTTGCCCGCCCACCTGCAAAGGATACAAATACGGCGTTCCGTAGATCAGGAACAACCCGAAGAAGAAACCCATGATCGCGCCAGCCATCCCAATCCGCGATACATTCGTGATCGCACTCGGACGCCCCAGAATGCTTCCTTTGACGGGGATGCCGGAAATGACATTGATCTGCTCATCACCGAGACCCATTTCATGCAACTTCTCGATCGCGTCGGTGGCAGGTTCGACATCTTCAAACACAGCCAGAAGCGCAGTGGAATCAGACATGTTCAATTCCTTTCTCCTCATTCCATTTCACTCAGAGTCGGAATTTCAGCCTTACCGACCTTGCGGAGCATGTGAGCCTTCTGGCCTTCCTGCACCTCCCAAACCGGGATCAAGGGGATTACCCGCGAAGCCAGCAAATATAGCAGGAAGAAGAGTGAAAGCGTGCCAATCGTAAGGTAGATTTCGACCGCCGGGATGTAGATGCGCCACGTAAAGGGCATACGATTGATGGTCAAGCCCTCGGGAATGATCACGTAGCGTTCGAGCCACATACCCACATTGATAAAGAAACCAATGATGGCCAGGAGCCATGGAGTCCGCCGCCAATTCTTATTCCACAGAGTCAGCCACGGCACAGCAATATTACAGATCAGCATGATGTACCAAAGGTACCAGAGCGGACCTTTCTCGATGAACTCGGCGAAGAGCTTTTCCCATTTGTCGCCGCCATACCACGGAACCAGATAATCGTTGAAGTAGAAATACGCCCACGCCATCGAGACCATCAACATCAATTTTCCGAGGAAGTCGAAGTGCTCAGGGCGCAGGAAATACTTCATGTTCTTCATCGTCGAGCGGATCATGAAGAGCACGATCGCCACCGCCGCCATGCCGGAGTGCAACGCCCCAATCACGAAATACGGCCCGAACACGGTTGAAGACCAGCCGGGGCGGGTTGCCATGGCAAAGTCCCAGGACACGATGGTGTGCACAGAGAACATAACCGGGATGATCGCAAAGGCAAAGATGTTCATCGCCGTTTGCAGATTCTTCCATTCGTTCTCTGTGCCGCGGAAGCCGAGCGAGAGAACGCGGTAAAAGATTTTGAGCGGGCCTTTCGATTGATCGCGAACCATCGCCAGGTCCGGGATGAGCGGCAGGAACAGATACATCGTACTGCACAGAAGATACGTGTTGATCGCCAGGAAGTCCCACATCAACGGTGAGTGGAAATCCGGCCACAGCCCGCGCTCATTGGGATATGGGAACAGCCAATAAGCCAGCCACACACGCCCCATGTGCATGAAGATACTGGCGCCGGCCTGCACCAAACCGAAGGTGGTCATCAATTCCGCGGCGCGCGTGAACGGACGGCGGGCTTCCACTTTCAACACGCGTAAGATGGCTGAGATAAACGTTCCTGCATGGCTGATACCGATCCAGAACACAGTGTTGACCAGGAAGATGCCCCAGAACACCGGCCTGTTCACACCGGCCACACCCAGGCCCTGAACGATCAGGTAATACCATGCGTACACAAAGCAAGTCAACACAAGAACTGTCAGAACGCCGGCCAAAGTCCAGAACTTCCACGTGGCCGTGTGCATGGACTCGAGCACCATGGCATTCATTTCGCCGCGCGGCTTGGGATCGAACATCAGCTGTTCGCGCGGGTCTTCATGCCCTTTGGCGTGCGGACGCGCCTGCGGTAATGATTTAGCCGTTACTGCCATTGTTGGATTCTCCCTTCAGGTAAGTCACGCGCGGCAACAGGTTTAGTTCTTCCAGTTGGTGATAACCACGCGACGCCAATCCCGCCTGACTCACGCGGCTGTTTGGATCATCAATGCGTCCAAAGATGATCGCATCTGCCGGGCAAGCCTGCGCGCAAGCCGGCACCACTTCCCCGTCACGAATCTCGCGTCCTTCAGATTTAGCGACATCCTCCGTATGGCGAATGCGTTGAATGCAGAACGTGCATTTCTCCATCACACCGCGGCGGCGGACGGTCACATCCGGGTTTAGTTGATTTTGAAGTGTCACCAATTCGGGTCGGACTCTTGCATCCGCGTAATCGCGCCAGTTGAACACACGCACTTGATACGGACAGTTGTTGGCGCAATAACGCGTACCCACACAACGGTTATAGACCTGCAAGTTAATATCTTCGGATGCGCTGTGCACCGAAGCAAACACCGGGCAGACCGGTTCGCACGGCGCATTGTGACACTGCTGACACATCATCGGCTGATACGGCGTCATCTTCACTTCGGGGAATGATCCCTGCCAGAAGCGCTCGATGCGAATCCACTGGATGGAACGGCCATAGGCCGCGTCTGTCTCGCCCACAAACGGGATGTTATTTTCCATCGAACAGGCGGCCACACAAGCCTGACAGCCCGTGCACAAGTCCTGATCAATGACCATGCCCCATTTGCCGCCCAGCTCTTCCTCAGATTGGTTGGTAAACACAGGTACACTCAAATCAGTGGACATTGAGTCTCTCTCCTATTTCGCGTCAAATCCGTACACGCCCAGGGCGCTTTCCATGCGCGCCAAAGGCTTGGTCTTGCCCGTCTTTTCTACGCGGACTCTCAAGCCCGCAAAAGCCAGGTCACCGGCCTCGTTCATGGAAGCGCCAAACAGATCCGCGGGATTCACGCCGCGTCCCTGCGCGAATTGACCATACGCAGTGTGACCTTGACCAAACGGCATGGCGATCGTATCTGGACGAATGGCCGGGTATTTGTACACGGAGGCTTCCACCTCGCCGTAAGCAGACGTGACCTTCACCACATCGCCGTTGTCCACGCCGAGTTTCGCGGCAGTATCCGGGTTGATCTCGACCCATGTGTTCCACATCACGGTCGTGGTGGGATCGGGAACTTCCTGCAACCACGGTTTGTTTGCGCCTGCTTCGCCGAGAATCGGAGAAACGAACGGAACAAAGAAGAATTCACCATCTCCATCGAGCCTCGCGGCTGCAGCGTTCAAACTGCGATTCAAAACATCCGCGCTCGACGGAGCGACGCGGTCATCGGTGGTCTTCCACCAGCCGCCATGTTGTTGGAAGTAAGCGGTAAACGTGTTGATCTCCGGCGCGCTGAAGAAGCCATCGCTTTCATTGATCAGATTGACCAGCTTGCTTTGCAGGAATTCCACTTCATCTTTGAACGGCAGCGCCGCGGCAAGAGAGCCGCCCGCTTGTTGCGCCGCGGCCAACAAAACATCCACGGTGGATTTTGTGTTGAAGAACGGGACGATCACCGGTTGCGAACCCGAAAGCACGGATGAACTCGCACCTGTCGCAACTTTTTGATAACCCCATGATTCAAGGGAGTGATGATCGGGGAACACATAATCGGCCTGCACCGCGGTTTCATCCGGGAACGTCGCGAATGAAATCACCTGCGGCACATTGGCAAGCGCATCGGCAAAGCCAAGCGACTTGGGCAATTCAAACACCGGGTTGACTCCGTGAATGAATAAAGTCTTCACGCGGCCCGATTTGAGTTTGCCGACAAAATCAGCCATCTCTTTGGCGCTGGCCGGACGATGATATTCATCTGCCAGCGGTGCAATCGCAGAAAGGAACACGCCGCCGCTCTGTCCAAGATTTCCAACAAAAGCATTCAGAGCCAGCACCGCCTCGGCAGTTTGCAGACCGTTGTTTTGTGCAAGCGCCGCGCCGCCCGGAATAAAAACCGGTCGCTCGCTCGCCGTGATCAAATCAACAAGATGTTGAATACTCTCTGGGTTGACACCCGCCGCGGAGAGCGCCGCGTTGACGTCTGCATTAGCAAACGCGGGCGGCAGGGAAATGCCGCGGGCTTCAGCCAGGAGTCGGCCAATCGCCAGCGCGACCGGCGCCTCGCTCCCCGCCGCGAGCGGAACCCATTCATCCGCTTTGGCGCCCGTCTGCGACATACGCGGTTCCAATTGCACAAAGTAACCGCGCCTTCCATTTTTTCCTTTTCGCAATTGAGAATAGCCGCGCGTTTGCGCGACCGGTGAAAGCCAGGTTTCGAGAAAATTTGCGCCGAAGGAAATGACCAGGTCGGCATTACCGATATCAAAGAACGGGAGGCCCGACTGACCGAACAGCTCCTGCGCGGCCTTCATCAAGGTCGTGCGCGCCTCGAACATGCCCAACGCGCCAAAACGGACCGGGGCGGGCGCGCCGATAGTTTGGGTCAGATCCGTTACGAGGTCGAAGAGATGATCGGGAGCCATGCCGACGAGGAAAGCAACCTCATCGGGCTGATTCTTGGTCAACGCGTCGGCGACGATGTTGGTCACATCCAGCCAGGTAAGTTCCTGAAAGCCGGCACCTTTGTCGGATGAAAAAACATTTTCGCCGCGCACATGCTTACCGGGGTTTTGCACGCGGTCGGGATT
Source organism: Anaerolineae bacterium (assembly GCA_021324435.1). Lineage (GTDB taxonomy): Bacteria > Chloroflexota > Anaerolineae > Anaerolineales > Villigracilaceae > Fen-1038. The sequence continues at coordinate 79,452 of JAJPIZ010000017.1, read as the reverse complement.
GTACAAACCATGCAGGCTGATCTGCCCGCGCGCGCAAGTCTTACCAAGATTGACGGGGTTATTTTGGTTGCCTTCCACCTTGATGGCGCGTCCCTGAAACGTGCGGACAATGAGGCCGCATCCCGCCGAGCATTCGCGGCAGGTGGTGGCGTAATAAGTGCTGAGGCCATTGTAGGTGTATTCGGGCATCTTCACGTACGGCTCGCGCGTCACATAACGCGAAGCAGGACCACAGCCGGTCAGCACCGCCGTGGTCGCCGCGCCCACTCCGGCCAGTTTTAGAAAATCACGCCGGGAAATCTTATCGGTCATATCGTTTCCTTTCGCCGGTTTAATAATGACAAGTACTGCAATCCGTGAGCTTGGTGCGCTTCTCTGCCAGCATCGCAGAGACAGCCGGATCGTTCGTCGGATTGTTCTGGGAATTATCTTCGGTCTTGGCGCGGTGACAATTCAAACACCACCCCATGTTTATCACCTGCGGATTTTCGTACACGGTCATCTTGCTCACATCGCCGTGACATGTCTCGCAGTTCAGGCCTGCGGCAATGTGCGGACGATGAACAAAATGCACAAAATCCGGAACTTGTGCGACGGGAATCCATTGAATCGGTTTCCCCTGCTGAACATAATCACGCAGTTTCTGCAATTCCGTCGGCCATGGCGTAGTGGGGTCTGCGAAGCGTTGCAATTGCTGATGACAGCCCCAGCATTTTGATTCGGTCGGCAGGCCGGGCGAAGGTCCGCGCAACGCACCGGGATGACAATACAAACATTGGATGCCGAGTCCCACATGCAATTTGTGCGGGAACTGAATCGGCTGTTCGGGCGGTTTCTGCGCTTGAGCAATGCCCCACACCGCGCCGCTCAGAACCACCAGCGCCGCGATGAGCAATCCAACCCGTCCAAGCGGCTGATTCAGCGCATCGAAAAACTTTTTGATCATGGATGCTCCTGAGAATGATTTGTTCAACGAACACTAAAATTGCAACCACGAAACCAGGGAACCCTCTGAGTAAATAACGGCGGCATTATACTGCAAAAGTCTCAAAAAATACACATATCAGATGATAAATGGAGGAGTTTCTCCGAATTACGGACATGATATACTTTTGAGCCAATGAATAAAAAGCAGTTGTTGGTTTTATATCTTATTCTGATTGTTGGGACAGGCATCGCGATCGCATGGGTCGGCGCAGCCGCCGCGACACCCGGCGCGCGCATTCATTCAGATTCGCCCACCCGCTTCAATTCGGACCTCGAAGCGGCCTCGCTCCATCAGGCTGTGACCCCCACTCCCGCCGCCGAACCCGTTTCCAAAGTCGGTTCCACAGACGGGATCATGCTGATGGGCGTCATCATCGTTATCATTATCTTGTTACCGATCCTGCTCCACAAAAACGTATGGAAATAACACGAGCGACCCAACAACGGGTCGCTCGTGATTTACCGGTTCTATCCACGGCTTTCTCGAATCAGTGCAATCTGAGAATGGGTATCTATCGCGGCTTCCAATTCTTCGCCATCTCGATGCGTTCACCCAGCGGAGGATGATCATAGAAAAGGAAGACCACCCATTTCTCCGGGTCCACTTCTCCGAGATTCTGATTCGCCAGGCGTACAAAGCCGGAGGCAAAGGCCTCATTCTTTCCAGTCGCGTCCAGCGCGTATTGATCGGCCATGCGCTCGCGCCATCGAATGACCGCGTTCTCAAGCGGAGACATGAGAAGCCCATACGCGCCCAGAATCAAAGCCAACGCGGGGAACGCCGCGGCATCGCTCACAGCGGTGAAGCCAAAGGTCGCCACCGCCCAGCGCATGGCCAGGGACGCAAGATAAAAACCTATCAGTGTCATGGCGGTCCCAAACGTGATCAAAAATGGAATGTCGCGATGGACTTGATGTCCCAACTCGTGGGCCAACACGGCCTCGATTTCATCGGGCGTGAATTCATTGATGAGCGTATCGCCCAACACAATGCGGCGCGTGTTGCCGATACCGGTCAACGCCGCGTTGGCGGACTTGGTGCGGCGTGACATGTCGAACTTGTACACACCGCGGACTTTCGTCCTGGCGCGCTCGGCCAGTCTCATCAAGCGATCTGCTAAATCTTTATGTTCATCGCCGAGCGGGACGAATTTATTGAAAAGCGGCATGATCAGGATCGGCGCGAGATTGGAAAGCAGAACATTGAAGACCAACAATCCGCCCGCGGCCCATAGCCACCACAGGTCGCCCACCACGCGCAGAGCAAGATACAACAACTCAAGCAGAATCAAGCCAATGGGCAGACCAACCAGCATCCCTTTCAATTGATCTATGATCCAATCCTTCAACGATTGCGTGGATTGTCCAAAGCGATGCGGCAGGACAAAGCCGCTGTAATAGCCCAATGGGAGGTCGAGAACAACATAAATTCCGCCAAAGATCAATACAAAAACGGGAACAAGCAACCAGTCATTCAGTGACCAGTGAGCACTAAGCCAGTTGCGCAGGGAAATCGTCCAGCCGAAGAAGAGCCACGCCAAAGCGTAGATCAGGCTGAAGGCCGTGTCAGCCAGCCAAAGTCGGCGTTTGATGCGGGCATATAGTTTGGCTTGTTTCTGTCGGTCAGGATCGAGGGTTGCCATAATATCCTTTTAAATATCGTTGCGAGAAGTGTCCTGCTTCGAAGCAATCTCCGATATCGTCGAGGAGATTGCTTCGCTTCGCTCGCAATGACGTCACAGTTTTCCACGCGCTTTCAATTCCATCGGTAATAAAGCCGCGTAAATGAAATCGTTCGCGGGCGTCGCGATACCCAGCTCGCGTCCCATCCGAATCACCGCGCCGGTTTGCGATTCAAGTTCTGACGGTCTGCCCTCCATGATCGCCTTTTGCATGGAAGCAAACACGCCCGCGGGTTTGGGATCAATTTCATTTCTCAATATTTTTTGAGTCGCGTCTTCGTCAAACGCGATGCCGCGTGCTCGGCCAATCTCGACAACTTCGTCGAGCACGGCGATTAATAACGCTCGCGTCTCGGGCACGGAGCGATACACACCCATCGGCTGGCGCGTCACCGCGCCGACCCCGCTGGTGGCCGCGATGAACGCAAACTTTTCCCACATCGCCAGATGGATATCATCGGGCGAATCGGCTTTGATCTCGGGGATGCGCGCAAAAATTTTCAACAGGTTTTCCACACGCTCACTGCGCGAATGATCAAGTTCGCCGATCGCAATGTGCGGCGTGATGCCGACATGTTGAATGTGCCCCGGTTCGGCGATGAATGAACTGATGTGAGTCAGCCCGCCGATGACATGCGCGCGGCCAAAGGCTTTTTCAAGTTGATCGGTCGGCTCAATGCCATTACCCAGCCAGACTACAATTGTTTTTTCGCCGATCAAAGGTTTCATCTGCTCGATGGCTTCGGGGACGCTCCAGGCTTTGGTGCACAGAAGGACCACATCCACCGCGCCGATCTTCGCGGGATCATCCGTTGCCTTTGCAGGCTTGACCATGAAATCACCAGCGATGCTATCCACACGCAGACCGTTCTGTTGGATGGCTTTGAGATGCTCGCCGCGCGCAATGAAGGTGACGTCTTCACCCGCTTGCGCGAGTTTGCCGCCGAAATATCCGCCCACCCCGCCCGTGCCGAAGATTGCAAATTTCATTGAGTCTCTTTCTCCTAAAGTGTCATTCTGAGCAATTGGAGGGAGCGAAGAATCTAATTCTTGCATCTGCAATATGGAGATTCTTCCGCGCTTCGCGCCTCACCGTTCGTGCCGCGAACACCGGCGGCACGTCGGTGCGAGACGGCAGAATGACATGAATCGATCTATTTCTTGTCCTGCGCTGCGGCCAAGTGCGTGATGACCTGCTCCGCGGTCATCACCTGACCGTAGGATTTCAGCGCAGCCATGAACGCTTTGTGGACATGCTCGGCGGGAATCGTCGTCCCGCCAAATTTTAGATCACGCGTGGCGCACGCATCTTCCGCCACAATGACCTGAAAACCGAAATCCGCCGCGGCGCGGGCCGTGGCATCCACGCACATGTGAGACATCATGCCCGTGATGATGACGCGCTCCGTGCCCCAGCCTTTGAGCAGGTCGAGCAGATTGGTCTCGCGAAAGGAGTTGGGATAATGTTTCTGCACCAGCGGCTCGCCTTCAAAGTGCGCGACCGAATCGTGGATGTCCGTGCCGCGGTCGCCGGAGATGAAGAAGGTTGCATCCGGTCTGAGCGAGATGTGCTGAATGTGAACGGTCTTTTGTTTATGATCGCGGAAGCACTGAAGCAGTCCGTTCGCTTTTTGCGCCGCCTCCAGGGGTCTCACCAATTCCATCTTGCCGCCGGGGAAGTAATCGTTTTGAATATCAATGAGGAGCAAAGCGGTTTTCATCATGTGTCCTTGAAGAGTTTATTAAAGTGATAACTTAGGATTGGGGAATGTTATTTTCTCCCAAAATCTGCCGGGTTCTCGCCCCACAAATCCGTGTCCCATTTCAAAATCGCGTCATCTTCCAATTCATTTTCGGCCAGCCAGTTCTCGGCGCTTTTGATCATCACAAAGAGCGGCGCGTTCCTGCCGGTGCGCTTCAGTTTTGTTTTGCATTCACCTGTGTTTACCCACGCAATCGCATTTTCAGAATCGGAATAGATCGGCATCTGCAGTTTATGCTTGGCAAGCCAGGTCAGCGCGTGGACAATAGCCAGGAACTCCCCCACGTTGTTGGTGCCGTCCGCGTACGGTCCGGCGCGGAACATCTCGCGCCCATCCGCGATCATCACCCCGCGATACTCCAATTTGCCGGGCGAGCCTGAACAGGCCGCATCCACACACAAACTTGGCAAAACCGGCTGGACACTGGCCGTCTGCCATTTTCCCGATGTGGGTGATTTTCCTTTGAAGTCTTCATATTTTTTCTTGAGCGCGGCCTGCGCCTCGGCGCGGGACTCGAAGGCTTTATAGCGCGCACCCACGAATCCCTTCACCTGTTTTTCGCACTCCACCCACGAAGTGAAGATGCCGGTCTTGCGTCCCTTCCAGACGACGTAGAACTTTTCCTTCTGCTTCGCCATGGCTCTATTTTACGATAAAAATCGGAATGACCGCGCGGCTGATATTTTGTCATCCTGAGGGAGCGCTTCTCCGCGACCAAAGGGTTTCCTTGTGCCATCAGAAAAGATCGAGATGCTTCGCTATGTTCAGCACGACAAGTCACTTTACAGGAAGGTCAATGGAAAACAAAAACAGGCGGACTCAATACGAGTCCGCCTGCCGCTTCATTTCGACTGCGCTCAACGCAGGCATTCGGGACCTGAGGCCTGGTTATTCCTCTCCAGCCTCTTCCCAGCCGCTTTCTTCAACAGCCACAAAAATATCCGTCGCAGAGATCAGGCCGATCAACGTGCCATGTTCATCGGCAATCGGTAAGTGATGGAACTTATTTTTCTCCATCACCTGCGAACATTCCATCAACGTCCACTCGGGTTTACCGGTGATGATCGGGCCGGACATGATTTCGCGCACGGTCGTCTCCGCTGGGTTGCGGCCCGCGCCCACAATCTTGTCGCGGATGTCGGTGGTGGTGACGATTCCATACGCGGGATTCTTTTCGGTCACATCCACCACAACGCTGTGGATGTTGCGGCGGCGCATCAGCGTCATGGCATATGAGACGCTCGTATCGGGATCAACAACGATTACAGGACTGCTCATCCAATCACGGACAGTGTGTGGCATGACTGCTCTCCTCTAAATTGGACGTCGTTGCAAGGAGGGCGCTCTTCCCGACATGACAATCTCCTGTAAAGTCGGAGATAGCCTTGCTCGGTCTCGACCATCGCTCGCAATGACGTGTATTCGATTCTACTTGATATTCACCGTCACCGAACCCAGCGCGAGGATCGAACCATCGGCTGGACTTGAATCTTCAATCTGGATTCTAATCGAACCGGTAACACCTGCGCCGCTCAAATCCAGCGGAAGCGAGAACGTTCCCGGGCCGCCGGGTTGGTCGGCATTAACCAAAAACGATCCATGCGTTACTTCATTATTATTGGCATCGAACACAACATACAAAAGATTATTTTCAAACGGAGCGATCGTCACTTTGCCGGTGACTGTCAGCGGCCACGAAGCGGATGAGCCATCTGCAGGAGAATCAATCGTGACCACTCGATCCAATCCGTTGGCCGTTTTGGTGATGATGCTGGTAAAGACTAATTTCCCAGCCACAAAACGAAAAGACTCTTTGATGGGTTGCGCCGCGCAACAACCCGGATCGTTCGGGCCGTGAATGACCGCGTCGAGATAAATCTGTCCATTCTGAATGCTGAGGCTGTTGATTTGAGGACGATCATCCACCATCTCCGCCGCGGCCTGCACGGGCTGACCATTTTGATTCAACACGGCAACGACTGAAACAAACACACCTGTGCCGCCATAATTCTCGGCGAGCAAGACCGCCGCGTCGCCGACGCCGTCACCGTTCAAATCACCAAAAGCCATTTGCTCGGCCAACCTGACATCTATAAAATCAGGCGAGGCGGGATCGCTCCCGTTTTGATAAACGCCATCGGTCAATTGCACAGTTTTATGTGAATCATGAAAAACCAATTGATATTGCGCGTTCTTGAGTTGATCTGCCGTCAGCGCGGAGATGGAGGGCGTGGGAGCGGCTTGTGTCACGGGAGCCGGCCCAAGGTCCGGTGTGGAAGCGGGAGATGAAATAAGCGAGCAGGCCAGCGCGGTCAATCCAAAGATCAAAATCCAAAAAAGTTTTTTCATTCTATTTTCCTAAAACATTCCAGGTCGCGCCGCCGTCGGTGGTCTTGTAAAGATTGCGCGTGCCGGTCACATCGTTGGTGATCACAAAACCGGTGCTCGCGTTGACAAAATCCATTCCGGCGAAACTATCGCCGAACGCAACGTCCGGCGAAACAGTCGTCCAGGTTTGCGCGCCATCGTGTGTGATGTAAAACGAAGTTCCATTCCAAACGAAGCCATCGCTGGCTGAGACAAAATCCATCGAGCCGCCTTGCGGGATCATCGTGGGCGTGAGCAACCAACTTTGACCGCTATCGCGCGAAACATAGACTGCAAGCATCACTCCGTTTTGTGATGAGACATGCACGGGCAGATACGCAGTATTGGATGAGATGAACTTCGGCCCGATGGTTTCGAACTCAGCCTGATCGTATCCCGCGGGGATTTGAATTGGACTCTGATTCCAAGTGTGACCGCCATCTTTGGTTTGATACAAATAAATGACCCCGGGCGCGTAGGTCACGCCACCAATCCAGGCCGTTTGCATGTCGAGCGCGGCCATGCCATCTTTGAGTCCACCGAGCGGGAGGCTGTCGCCTGCGTTCTGTTGATTCGGATCGTTGGTGTAGGTCTGCGTCCAAGTCGCGCCGCCATCGGTTGTTTGAAAGACGGCCACGCCCATTGAACCGGCTCCCGCGCCAAGGCCGGCCATAACCCATCCATCGTTGGCATCGAGGAATTGAATGTCGCTGTTGCCGCCGCCAAATGGAACGGAGGCTGTGGTCCACGTTGCGCCGCCATCGGCAGTGCGATACATCGTCCCTTTGAACGGATCGGATGGATCGGCGAGCATGACCCAGCCATGAGTCGAATCCAGGAAATCAAAATTGGCCGCGTAGCCAAGCGAACTAACACCAGAGGGACTCACGTCGTACCATGTCACGCCGCCATCGTCGGTGCGGACCACTTGTGTGTCGGTGATGCCCCAGCCATTGTTTTCGTCCACCATGTGAAGCGCGGCCAGGCCGGGCGCGGACACAATCGGCGCGTTGATGTTGGTCGGCGGCGTGACCGGGTTTTCCGGCGAGACGGTCGGTCCCTGCGTGACGGGGATGGGAATTTGTTCCAGCTTGCCGCAAGCGGTGAGAAAAGTAAGAAGGAAAAGAAAAGACAGGATGCGCTTCATAATTCTCCTAAAATAGGTCGGCAGGTTTTAAATTTGGAAGGTTTGAAAGTCCAAAACTTTTCAACTTGCCAACCTTCAACCTTCTAACCAATAAACTCGATAATAGTTGCTTCGCCTTGACCGACGCCGACGCACAAAGTAGCCAGTCCATACTTTACATTACCGCGGCGTTTCATCTCATACAAAAGCGTCGTCAGGATACGCGCGCCGGAGCACCCCAGCGGATGACCGAGCGCGATGGCGCCGCCGTTGACATTGACAATTTCAGGATCAAGGCCGAGGTCTTCGATCACAGCCAGCGATTGAACCGCAAAGGCTTCATTCAACTCGACCAGGCCGATGTCTTTCATTTGCAATCCCGCGCGCTGGAGGGCTTTCTTCGTGGCAGGAACCGGGCCATAGCCCATCACGCGCGGCGGGACTCCAGCCGCGGCGGAGGCAACGAGGCGCGCCAGCGGTTTGAGTTTCAACTCTTTGGCTTTATCCGCGCTCATCAACAACAACGCGGCCGCGCCGTCGTTGAGTCCAGACGAATTGCCTGCCGTCACTGTTCCCCCCTCGGCGCGGAAGGCAGGCTTGAGCCGCGCCAGCGATTCCATGGTTGTATCGCGGCGCGGGCGTTCGTCGGTCGCCACAAGAATTGGATCGCCTTTTTTCTGCGGAATCGGAACAGGCAAAATTTCTTCGGCAAATTTCCCAGAGTCAATTGCGGCAATGGCGCGTTGATGCGAGCGCAATGCAAACGCATCTTGCTTTTCGCGCGTCAGGTGCGGACGTTCCGCGGCGATGTTCTCCGCCGTTTCGCCCATTGATTCGGTTCCGTATTTTTCTTTCATCTTCGGATTCGGATAGCGCCAGCCGAGAGCGGTATCCCACGCGGTGAGATTGCCGAACGAGAATCCCGCTTCGGCCTTTGGGACCGAATACGGCGCGCGGCTCATTGACTCGACTCCGCCTGCGATGAACACGTCACCTTCGCCAACGCGGATGGCGCGCGCCGCCTGATTGACCGCGTTGAGTCCCGAGGCGCATAGACGGTTCACGGTCACGCCTGCGACCTCGACGGGAAGTCCCGCCAACAGCGCGGCCATGCGCGCCACGTTGCGATTGTCTTCGCCCGCTTGATTCGCGCATCCGAAATAAACTTCCTCGATGAGGGCAGGATCAAGTTTGTTGCGTTCGAGAATGCTTTTTATAACGAGAGCCGCCAAATCGTCCGGCCTGACCGGAGCGAGAATCCCTCCCAGTGCGCCAATCGGCGTGCGGATCGCGTCAATGATGACAACATCGGTCATGTGTTCCTCCGAAAAGAATCTGGGTGTGATTCTACCACCTGCAAGGACAGGACATTTGTATCGGCGAAGCGTGACGCATGGCACTACTCGGCTCTGAAACAAAACGACATAATCAGGCTGGCGAGATATTTGCCAAATCATCTCCAACTTCTCGTATAAAACTTTGAAGGAGGCTAAATGCCTGCAAAAGGTTGGATCGAAGTGAGTGACATCTACTGCAAGGGCTGCGAGCTGTGCATCAGCGCCTGCCCGCAGGAGGTGATGGAATTGGATATGTCCCGGCTGACGCCGAAGGGATACCACCCCGCGCACACGTTCAAGGACGGATGCACGGGGTGCGCTATCTGCGCGCTGGTGTGCCCCGACGCGGCGATCACCGTTTATCGTGAAGTGACGAAGGCCGTGCCCGCAACGGCATGATTTTTACCCTCACCCCCAACCCCTCTCCCAAAATTGGGAGAGGGGCGAGGGGTGAGGGCGGAGAATAAAAATGACACGTGAAATGTGGGAAGGCAATCAAGCCATCGCGGAAGCCGCCGTTCGCGCGGGGCTGGAAGCGTATTTCGGTTACCCGATCACGCCTCAAACGGAAGTCCTGGAATACTTATCGCGGCGGATGCCCGAACTGGGGCGCACCTTTTTACAGGCGGAAAGCGAACTCGGCGCGGTCAACATGGTCTACGGTGCGGCTTGCGCGGGCGTACGCGTGATGTCGAGTTCATCCAGCCCGGGCGTGAGTCTGATGATGGAAGGCATTTCGTACATCGCAGGGACCGAGATCCCCGCGGTGCTGGTGAACGTGATGCGCGGCGGACCCGGCCTCGGCAACATCGCGCCCTCGCAAGGCGATTACAACCAGGCCGTGCATGGCGGCGGGCACGGCGATTATTTTCCGATTGTTCTCGCACCCGCCTCAGTGCAGGAAGCCGTGGATTTGATGACGCTGTCGTTCGACCTCGCCGAAAAATATCGCGCCATTTGCATGATGATCATGGACGGTTCGATTGGTCAGATGATGGAACCCATCAACCTGCCCGAGATGAAGCCCATTCAGCGAAGGGATTGGGATTGGGCTACAAATGGAAAGATGGGCAAGCGCGAGCGTCACGTGCTCACTTCGATCTATCTCGATCCCTACGAAGAAGAAAAGACAAACCTGCGCTTGATCGAGCGTCAGAAACAGATTCAAGCCAATGAAGTTCGCTATAAAGAATATTTCCTCGATGACGCCGAGTTTGTCGTCATCGGTTTTGGCACCGCGGGACGCGTTTCTCTATCTGCAGTGCGCGCCGCGCGCGAAAAAGGAATCAAAGTTGGGCTGTTGAGGCCTGTGACCGTCAACCCGTTCCCGCACGAGGTGATCGAAAAACTCGTCAGCCGCGTGAGCGGATTCCTGGTGGTCGAGATGAACTCCGGCCAAATGCTGGAAGACGTCCGCTTGTCCGTGAAAGGACGCGTGCCCGTTGAATTCTATGGAAGGCTCGGCGGCGTGGTTCCCTTCCCGGATGAAATCCTGAGCGAAATTCAGCGCGTCGCATCGAGCAAGTTGAACGCGCAGGTCAATCCGCGCGAGGCGTGGTTCGAGCGAATGGTGGCGCATTAGCCCTCACCCCCTGCCCCTCTCCCAAAAGGGAGAGAGTGTAAAGAGGAACTATGGTAGCAACTGCAAATAATCTGGTTTATGAACGGCCTGAAGGTTTTACCGATACGCCCACGCATTACTGTCCCGGATGCACGCACGGAGTCGCGCACCGCTTGGTTGCCGAAGTGCTGGAAGAAATGGGCGTGCTCGAAAAGACTGTCGGCGTTGCGCCGGTGGGATGCGCGGTGTTCGCCTATAACTATTTCGATACAGACTTTGTGGAAGCGCCGCACGGACGCGCGCCTGCCATGGCAACCGGAATTAAACGCGTCTTACCGGACCGTGTAGTCTTCACCTACCAGGGCGACGGCGATCTCGCCTCGATTGGCATGGGTGAGATCGTCCATGCCGCGGCGCGCGGGGAAAATATCACTGTGATCTTCATCAACAACGCCAATTACGGCATGACCGGCGGACAAATGGCTCCGACCACTCTGCCCGGCATGAAGACGACTTCCTCGCCGAACGGTCGCGATGTGGAGACTCAAGGCTATCCGATTCGCATGTCTGAGATGCTGGCAACGCTGGATGGCGCGGGATATGTTGTGCGAAGATCATTGCACGACCCGAAAAATATTCGACTCGCCAAGAAGGCCATCCGCACCGCGTTCGAGACTCAAGTGCGCGGGCTGGGTTTCTCGATGGTCGAACTGCTTTCGACGTGTCCCACCAACTGGGGCATGACGCCGGTCGAGTCATTGAAATTTGTCGAAGACAAAATGGTCTCGTATTTCCCGCTGGGTGATTACAAAGTCAGTCAGGGTGTGGCGCAGGTGAAGGTATAAGATGGATCATGGTTAATGGATCATGGGCATCATGCTCCATCCTCTATTAACCATCAGGAGCGAAGCGACTTATGCAAAAAGAAATTATCATCGCTGGGTTTGGCGGACAAGGCGTGCTGTTCGGTGGTCAGGTTGTGGCATACGCGGCCATGGACGCGGGAAAAGAAGTAACGTGGATTCCGTCCTACGGTCCCGAAATGCGAGGCGGGACAGCCAATTGCACCGTCGTGCTGGCAGATGAAGAGATCGGCTCGCCGCTGGTCAAGAATCCGCCGCTGGCGATCGCGTTGAATCTGCCATCGTTCGATAAATACGAGGGCCTGCTGAAAAAAGGCGGGACGCTGGTCGTGAACAAGTCCATGGTGGACCGCGGCCCGAAGCGCGACGATATCAAGGTCATCTTTGTGCCGTGCAATGAGATCGCCGAGGAGATTGGCGACAAGCGACTCTTGAACATGGTGGCGGTCGGCGCGTTGCTGACAGCTTTGCCTGAGTTAAGTTTGAAAGATGTGGAGAAGGCGCTCGAAGCGCATCTGCCGGAACGACATAAGAAGTTGCTTCCGAAAAATTACGAGGCCCTGAAGCGAGGGTTTGAAGCGGCGAAGGCACAGTGAACAGTAACCAGTAATCAGTAACCAGTGATCAGTGACCAGTAATCAGTGACCAGTGCCCGTCTCGAAAGAGGCGGGCCTTTTTCTTGTTGTAAAATTGGTACATGGAGGATATCTCCTTCGTCTTTATCGAGCTGGGAATCGCCGTGGTTGGGCTGGCCGTGCTCACGCGCCTCGCCAACAGTTGGAAACTCTCAGCGATTCCATTCTACTTGCTGGCGGGATTGGCGTTTGGGAACGGGGGAATCCTGCCTCTTCGATTCAGTGAGGAGTTCGTTCATATCGGCGCGGAGATCGGGGTTATTCTCCTGCTCTTTATGCTCGGCCTTGAACACTCCGGAGAGGAGCTAAGCGAAAACCTGAAAACCGGAATCCCTGCGGGCGCTGTGGATTTCGTCCTCAACTTTCCGCCCGGCCTGATCTTCGGCCTTTTGCTGGGCTGGAATCCGCTGGCTGCGATCCTGCTTGGCGGCGTGACCTACATTTCATCGTCCGGTGTGATTGCAAAGTTGATGGCCGAGTTCGGTCACGGGAAATATCGCGAAACCCCATTCGTTATTTCGATCCTGGTCATTGAAGACCTGACGATGGCGATCTATCTGCCATTAATTGCCGTGCTACTAATCGGGCAGGGAATCACAAGCATCCTGATTTCGATTCTGATTGCATTAATTACTGTCAGTGTTGTACTCTACATCGCTTTGCGATTCGGGAAGAGACTGAGCCTCTTGATCGCCCATCAATCAGATGAAGTGATACTATTCACCATATTCGGCATCGTCCTCTTGGTCGCCGGGCTGGCTCAACGATTGCAGGTCTCTGCCGCTATCGGGGCATTTCTAGTGGGAATTGCCTTTTCAGGCCCTATCGCCGCCCGCACGCATAAATTGGTCAGCCCGTTGCGCGACCTGTTCGCGGCGATTTTCTTCCTCTTCTTTGGGTTGCAGGTAGATCCCGCTTCGCTACCGCCCGTTCTCCTGCTGGCTGTAATTCTGGGATTAATAACCACTCTGACAAAATTCCTGACCGGCTGGTGGTCTGCCCGCCGCGCGAAATTGAATCGGACCGAAGCGGCACGGGCCGGCGCGACACTGATCGCACGCGGCGAATTCTCGATTGTCATCGCGGGGCTGGGAGTCGGTGTCGGACTCGAGTCGCAACTGGGTGCGTTGGCCGCGGCCTACGTATTGTTCCTTGCAATACTTGGACCTCTCCTGACACGCTATGTAGAACCTCTCACCAGGTGGATCAGTCGGCAAGAAGGATAAGATTAGATTCCTCTCCAAGTACTCATATGAAATACGAATCCCTGCATAATCTCCGCCTCCCAAAAATCGGCTTTGGGACGTGGCGCATCGGCGGCAACTCACTCCCCAATCGCTCGCTTGATTCCAAATCACTGACCGCGTTACGCACCGCGCTCGAAGTGGGCTACACTCACTTCGACACCGCCGAGATGTATGCCAACGGCCACTCGGAAGAGCTCATCGGGCAGGCTGTGCGCGAAGCGGGGATAAAACGTCAGTCGCTTTTCATCACAACCAAAGTCAAACCGGAGCATCTCAAATACGAGCAAGTCCTGCGCGCCTGCGAAGCCTCGCTCAAACGCCTCGGCATGGAGTACATTGACTTGTATCTGATTCACTGGCCCGAACTCGGCATGAATCTCGCAGAGACCTTCCGCGCCCTCAATACACTGGTGCGAGAGGGTAAGGTCATGCATCTCGGTGTGAGCAACTTCAACCTCAAATTGCTCAAGCAGGCGCAGTCGCTCAGCGAAACGCCGATTCTTACCAATCAAATTCCATACAGCCTCAGCGACCGCTCGTACGTGAAGAACGGCGTGCTCGAATATTGTCAGCAAAACGACATCCTCGTCACGGCCTACTCTCCCGTTGATGAAGGCCGATTGAAAACCTCCGCCGCTCTCCGGTCCGTGGCCGAGGCGCATCATGCCACACCGTATCAAATCGCGCTGGCCTGGCTGGTCAATCAGCCGCGCGTCATCACCATCCCGATGTCGTTCGATCCGATTCACATCCGGGAAAACTTCGCCGCGGCGGAGATTGTGTTGAGCGAGGAGGAGATGAAGAAGTTATGACCCCCACCCTACCCTCCCCCAAATCCTTTGGATTTGGGGGAGGTGGCACGCAGTGACGGAGGGGGTCGGTGGGGCTATAATTCCCTCAATGACCCTCCGCGCGAATCCAACCCCCGAAAAAATCGAAAAGGAAGAAGAGCAGACCCGCGAGGAACCGCCTTACCGCGTCATCATCCACAACGACGACATCACGCCGATGAATTTCGTCATTCACATTTTGAGCACCATCTTCTCCATTCCCGAACCCAACGCCTCGAACATCATGTACAGCGCGCATCTCAACGGCTCGGCTTATGTGCAAACTTTGCCAAAGCCCGAAGCGCGCCGCCGCATTGGCAAGGCGCATTTCGCAGCGCGGCTCAAAGGGTACCCGCTTCAATTCACGATGGAACCCGAATGATGCCATCGTCCCTCGACGCGCTGACCCAAATCAATCTCGATGATCTGGTCAATGCCTTTGGGTGGAAAAATCATGCGCGGCTTGCGCGGCCTCTGCGCCGCCTCTTCCTCGGACCTGCGCGCCTGTTCGCTCAACAAATTTTGGATTTCGACGCGGCCATCGGCGCAAACGGACTCACGGAGGCTTCGCGCCGCATCGAGCGACTCTACGTTCGCGACGTACGCGTCTTTAGCGCGGACCGAATACCGGCCGGCCCCGTTCTGGCTCTGGCCAACCACCCCGGCCTCACCGACACGCTCGCGCTGTTCTGCGCGCTCCGCCGCGATGACTTGAAGATCATCGCGCTGGATCGGCCTTTTCTGCAATCGCTTCCAAACATCAGCGACCAACTCTTCTACGTCACCGACGACTCAAGCGAGCGCGTTTCTCTTGTCCGCCGCGTGAGCGGACATTTACGCGCGGGCGGCGCGGCGCTGACTTTTCCCGCAGGCCATACCGAACCTGACCCCGATATGTACGACGGCGCGGTGGACGCCTTGCAACACTGGACCGACAGCGTCGGGGTCTTCATTCGCCTCGCCCCGGAAACGGCTGTTCTGCCGATCTGTGTGCGCGGCGTAACGTGGAACGTGGCCGCGCATCATCCCCTCACGCGCCTGCGCCGCACACATGACGATCAGCAACTGTTCGCCTCCGCCCTTCAACTTCTTTCGCATCTCGTCCTGAAGACTCGCCCGGTGACAGTCAACGTGCAGATCGGGAGGCCGATAACCGTCAAAGACCTCGGCACGACGGATACACGGGTCATTCATCAGGCCGTGCTGGTTGAGATGAAACGGCTGATCGAGAATCCGCCCGAGGGTGAAGGGGTATCTGCGTTATGAGCGATTCGAATCAGCAAGATTCCTTTATCCCTTATCCCCTCTCCCCTTTACCCAAAGGGATAAGGGATAAGGCTTTGCGTTTTGCTGGTTTCGTTTTACTTCTCACTTTGCTTTATTTCGCCCTCCGCAACGCGCCGCTGATTGAAATTTGGGCCGCGCTCAAGAAACTTCAACTCTGGCAGATCGTTGTGATCCTCGGCCTCAACGCGCTGATTTATCTCTGCACGAGCGCGCGCTGGTGGTTCATCGTCCATGCCGAGAATAAAAACGTGAAATACTTTTCACTGATTCCCGTGCGCGTCTCCGTGTTCGGAGTCAGTTACTTCACGCTCGGTCCGCAGGTGGGCGGGGAGCCGCTTCAGGTTTTGTATCTGCAAAGAAAATATGGCCTGACGTTTACGCGCGCCACCGCCTCCGTCATCATGGACAAACTGCTTGAGTTCCTCGCCAACTTTGTTTTGCTGGCTTTTGGATTAACGGCTTTGCTTCAAGCGGGGATTCTCTCGCGAAACGGCAACCCGCCTCTCCTGAGTCTGATCGGGCTGGTCATTCTGTTGATCTGGCCGTTCGTTCACATCCTGTTGATGATGCGCGGCAAATATCCGATCACGGTTATTTTGCGCCGCCTGCCCTTCATCCGAAAAGATGCGAAAGTCGTTCGCTTCATCCGCGCCGCCGAATGGATGGCAGGCACATTCTGCCGTAGACATTTCGGCGCGTTGATGTCTGCCATCGGCGTCTCGTTGCTGGCGGCCTTCGGCATGGTGGCCGAATATTTTTTGATGATCACGTTTCTCGAAATTCATTTGCCGTTCTGGTCCACAGTTTCCGCGTGGGCGTGGGGGTGGCTGTCGTTCCTCGTGCCTCTGCCCGGCGGGCTGGGGACGCTGGAAGCCAGCCAGGTTTTCGCGCTGGGATTCTTTGGCATCCTGCCGGCATCGGCGATCAGCGTGGTTCTGCTGATGCGCGGGCGCGACATTTTGATTGGGGGTCTCGGAGTC
This sequence comes from Anaerolineae bacterium, assembly GCA_021324435.1. Classification (GTDB taxonomy): domain Bacteria; phylum Chloroflexota; class Anaerolineae; order Anaerolineales; family Villigracilaceae; genus Fen-1038. Next base: position 62,787 of record JAJPIZ010000017.1, on the reverse strand, counting down.
TTGCTGGCCGGAAACGCGGCGCGGCGAAACTGAAATCCAATCCGTTTGCCTGCGGCGTATTGGTTTGTATAACACAGTGTCTTTGCTCACGTTCGTGTGTTATTACAACCAACCAGAGATTGGAAAACGCCATGACAGACTGGACCATTCAACGTAAAGTCACCACTCGCATCCCCACGCATTACGGCACGTTCCAACTCATGCTGTTCACCGGCAAACACGATGACAAACAACATCTCGCCTTTGTGATGGGCGACGTCAACGGCAGCGAGAACTTGCTGGTGCGTGTGCATTCTGAATGTTTTACCGGTGATGTGCTCGGCTCTCTGCGATGTGACTGCGGCCAGCAACTCGACCGATCGCTTCACATGATCGCCCGCGCCAAACGCGGCGCGCTGTTGTATCTTCGTCAGGAAGGCCGCGGCATCGGTCTGCTCGACAAACTGCGCGCTTACAATTTGCAGGATGAAGGCTACGACACAGTCGAAGCGAATCTCGAATTGGGACATCAGGCCGATGAACGCGATTACACGGTCGCGGCGCTCATCCTCCGGGACCTGGGAATCCGTTCCGTTAAATTGATCACCAACAACCCGAAAAAGATCACCGAACTGCGCGGCCTCGGCATCGCCGTCAACCAGCGCGTGCCGATTGAAATCCCCGCGCATCCCGAAAACTTCAACTACCTGCGGACGAAAGTCAAGCGCATGAATCACCTTCTGCAACTCAGCGGACGTTTGCAGTTCTCGGAAGATCACGCGTAAAATTTCATAAACACAAAGGACACGAAGTGCAGCAGGTTTTTTTTCGTGTCCTTTGCATCCTTCGTGTTTAATCTTTTCTTCGCTAAAAATCAGACCGTCGCTTTTATCAAAGGAGAGAGACATGCAACTGAAACCCCGTCACTTCGCGATCATCCTGCTCCTGCTCGCCACCGCCGCCCTCCACTTCTACGCGGCTTTTTATGTCGTCGAGATCAAGCCCGATCTCCTGTTCACTTTGAACGGACTTGGCTATCTCGGTCTGCTCGGCGCGTACTTCCTGCCCATCCCGTTTTTCCAGGGACGTCACAAACTGGTTTGGCGCGTCTTGTTCGGTTATGTCATCCTGACCATCGTCGCCTGGGCCTTCATCACCCTGCTCCGCTTTATCAACCACACCGAAGTCAGCGACCTGGATCGCATGACAGGCTACGCGGCCAAGACCGTCGAAGTGATTCTGCTCGGCTTCCTGTGGTCCGACAAGCCCTAGCATTACAATAGACTTGTGAATCGCAAAACGCTTTACTTCACCGCGCCGCGCCAGGTGGAACTCCGCGAGGAGCCTCTGCCTGCCCTCGGCGCGGAGGATGTTCTGGTCGAGACGCTCTGCTCCGCCATCAGCGCGGGGACCGAGATGCTGATCTACCGCGGACAATTCCCAAAAGAAACCGATGCCGTCGATTCCATCAGCAGTGGATTGCAATACCCAACTCCATACGGTTACGCCAGCGTGGGGCAAGTGAAGGAAATAGGAAAATCAGTGAACAGGGAATGGCGAGACCGCCTTGTCTTTTCTTTTCAACCGCACACTTCCCACTTTACCTCCCTCCCCTCTTCCCTTATTCCTTTACCCCTCGATCTTTCCCCCGAATCCGCCTGCTTCCTCCCCAACATGGAAACCGCGGTCAATCTGGTTCAGGATGCGGCGCCGATTTTAGGTGAGCGCGTTCTGGTTTTGGGACAGGGTATTGTCGGCCTGCTCGTCACGGCCTTGCTCCAAGAATTTCCGCTTGAGACTCTCGTCACCTCCGATTGCTATTCACTTCGACGCGAGGCCTCGCTTGCCATCGGCGTGACCGCTTCGCTCGACTCGGACGCTCCCGACTTTTGTGACATTGCGCTGAGTCATTGCCGAAAACTTGTGCCGCATCGCGAGATCGAATCACTGCCTCAGCGCGGCGGCTTTGACCTCGCCTTTGAATTGAGCGGCAACCCCAACGCCCTCAACGATGCGCTGGCTCTCACCGCCTTCAGCGGACGCATCATGATCGGCTCGTGGTACGGCGAGAAGCGCGCACCGATTGATTTGGGCGGCGCGTTCCATCGTTCGCGCATCAAATTAATCTCATCGCAGGTCAGCACCATCGCGCCGGAGTTGAGCGCGCGCTGGGACAAGTCGCGCCGCTTCGAAGTCGCGTGGGAGGCGCTGAAGCGCGTCCAGCCGCAGAAATGGATCACGCATCATTACTCATTCGAAAAAGCCTGTGATGCCTATCAACTCCTCGATCAGAATCCGCAAGATGCAATCCAGGTTATCTTCAACCACCAAACTTGACATCTGACACTTCACACAGGAGCGTTCATGTACACCCTCGCCGTTCGCCGCGATTTCATCGCCCGCCACTTTTTGATCGGCGGAGATTGGGGCCCGGAGAATCTTCCTAATTCTCATCACTACATTCTCGAACTCCAACTTGAAGGAAAAGAGTTGGATCAACACGGTTATCTCGTTGACATCGTGGACGTTGAAAAGCACCTGGATGAAATTGTCCATTATTACAAAGAGAACATGCTGAATGAACTGCCTGAGTTCAAAGGCTTGAACCCGAGCATCGAACATTTCTCGCGCATTCTTGCTACGTCATTGAATGAACGCATCAAAGCCAAAAATATTTCCGGTCTGCGTGTGGTCTTGTGGGAGAACGAATCGGCGTGGACTTCTTTTTATATCACGCGCTAGTTCCATGAAATGAAAATCGGTCTCCTCATCTACGGCTCGCTCGACACGATGAGCGGCGGTTATCTTTACGACCGCAAACTGGTCGAGTATCTTCGCGAGCAAGGCGATACAGTCGAAATCATCTCGCTTCCATGGCGCAATTATTTTTCACATTTCACCGACAACTTTCTCTTTCGTCTCCCACCCGATTTCGATATTTTGATTCAAGACGAACTCAATCATCCATCTCTGCTGATCGCAAATTCAAAACCGCATCCGTATCCTGTCATCAGCCTCGTCCATAATTTGCGTTCATCCGAGCGAAGACCTGCGCGGCAAAACAACCTTTATCGCGCCGTTGAAGAACGCTATCTCCGCTCAGTGGACGGCTTTATCTTCAACTCGACAACGACGCGCGACTCGGTCCACGCGCTGATCGGGGACTCGAAGCCGCACGTCATCGCAACACCCGGCGGTGACCGCTTCGGCACATTGACCGAGGACCGGATTCGCGCACGAACAGCAGAATCCACGCCTTTGCGCGTGCTGTTTCTCGCCAGCGTCACGCCTTTGAAGGGATTGCATGTTCTGTTGAAAGCGGTGGTCAAAGAACAAACCACTTTCAGCAGTCAGCCGTCAGCTTTCAGCTTGGATGTAATCGGATCGCTCACAGTTGATTCCAAATATGCGAGACAAATGCAAGAATTTGTGATGGTCCATGGTCTACACTTGCACCTGGCGCAAGTGCAGGTGTCGTCCATCGTCCATTTCCACGGCATATTGGATGGCGACGCCCTGATCGAAAAACTTCAACAGGCGCACGTTCTGGTCATCCCATCTTTTTATGAAGGCTTTGGGATTTCTTTTCTCGAAGGGATGGCTTTCGGTCTGCCCGTCATCGGAACGACGGCGGGCGCGATTCCCCAACTTATCAAAGACGGCGAAAACGGATTCTTGATTCAGCCGGGCGATTCAAAAATGCTGGCTCGAAGACTAACGCAACTCGCGTCCGACCGCGAACTGCTCACGCGGATGTCACTCAACGCGCGCAAACGATTCGACCAATTTCCGACGTGGGAGCGGTCGGCCAAGACTATTCGTGATTTTTTGTTGCAGCTGATTACACCAAAGTAAACGACGCTAGTAAAGCAACCAAAACCCCAAACGTCCCACACGCAAAATTGACCCAATCATTGTTCAGCCACTTCCAGCCGCGGATGTGAACCGTCTGTGTGCCGCACGAATGAAGCGGGTGCTTCTCCGTTTCCCTTTTATCAGTCGGGCAATAATACATGGCCTGCACCGTCGCGCCCAGCAGGGAATCAAACAGCGAGCCGAGGAGACCGCTCACAGTAATCAGTAAGAAGAGTGACCAGTGATCAGTGAGTGAGAAAAGAGCCGCAAGCGAGGCAATCACGGCGGAACCCAACAGGGCCGCGAGCGTTCCAAATAGCGAGACCCCGCCCGAGGTCCCTTTTTCGACGCGCCTGCTCAAATCCGTGATCATGCGCGGCGGAGTTGGATTCAACACGCCGAGTTCGGTCGCCCATGTGTCGGCGTTGACCGAGGCCAAAGCCGCGGTGAAACCGATCCAGGTCCAGGATGAGGCGGGAAAGATCAGATGCAGAAAAGCGAAGACGGTCGCAATCGCACCGTTGCCTAAAACCTGACCGGCGTCGCGTTCACCGCCCTTTGAAAATTTTTCGTCGAGGCCCTGCTTTCGATTCTTGAATGCGCGCGTGAGCAACGTAGATGAGATAAAAAATGTCAACAGCAGGGCCGCCCATTGCCAGCCGCCAAGACCAAAGATAATTGTGCCAGCAATGGTCGCCGCGACCGCGCCGCTTCGACTCAGGCTATGAGCGCCATAGGCAAGATATGCAATGATGATTGCAAAAATGAATCCAAAAAATAATTGCATGACTAAATCGGCGTAGTGATGATGAACAGCACCGCGATCAAAAATATCAAACTCGAGAGCGCGCTGGAAGCCCAGATGATGACGGACAAAATGCGTTGTTTGTCCCAGCGATAAAAATACAAACCCGCTCCCCAACCCGACAGCGCGAGAAAGGTGCTGATCAGCGGCAGGATGATGAGTTGCACCGACGGAGCCGGGTCGGGCGTGCGGTCGGGGCGAAAGCCGAGAGCCACGCGCGAGAAGGCCGGGATCAGAAAACTGACCCACACAAACAAACCGAGATTCAAAAATAACGCCGCGAGCCAGAGGTAACGAATCAATCCTGAGTTCCATGCTTGTGCAACGATGAAGGATGGATAAACAGACTTTGGCTTGGCGGGAGTCAGGCTCCCCAGTTCAATGGAGCGCGCAAAGGTCTGCGTAAATTCAGCCGGATCCGCCGGTGAAATGGCATAGACGCGCTTGGCCGTTGCCACCAGCAAAAGATTCTTCGTGTCGCTGGCAATGTATTCGACCACGCCCAGGTCGGAGTGCCGCCGCAAACCCAGCACCGCGCCCGGCATTGGCATGGGCGGCGGTTGAAGCGGATTGGTCAAGTCATGAGCAGAGCGAATCCATTCGATGTCAGTCAGAGGAATATTCTCATCGCGCAGGCCCCAGCGGATTTCAAGGCTGTTACGATCAAGAATGTATTCGGCGCGCAAAAGCGCGTAGGCGCGATAGCCAAACAAAGGAACGGGAGCGAATGCGATCAGCCCAACCAACAGATAGAGCACGAAGTTCGGTCCGACATTGGCCTGTGCAAAGTTATAGAATCCCCACGCAGAAATGACCAGCAATATGACAAGCAGGACTCCATGCAACAGGAGTCCGCGACGCTTGGAGGGAGGAAAGAGGCGGGTGTTCAAACCTTTGTCAATTCTTCCCGAATCGCGGTGCAGACCGTGTCCACCTGTTCCTCGCTCATCACACCGGAGAACGGCAGAGCCAGACTGCGTTTGCCTACATCTTCGGTCACGGGGAAGTCGCCGGGTTGATAACCAAAGCGCTCGACCATGTAAGGTTGCAAATGGATCGGCGCGAAATACGGACGCGCCGGAATGCCCTGCGCCTCGAGCCGCTTGATCAAATCATCGCGGTCAATCTTCGCGTCGAAGCGCACCACATACACAAACCACGACATGCGCGTGGTGGTCTTTTCCACGAACGGAATTTCCACGCCGGGAATTTCGCTCAAGCGTTCGTTGTACCAGCCCGCCACGCGATCGCGTTTGTTCATCAATTCATCCAGCCGCTTCATCTGCACAACGCCCAGCGCGGCAGACATTTCGTCAATGCGATAGTTGTAACCGAGATACGTGTGTTGCAACCATGTATCGCCCGGCGCGCGTCCCTGATTGCGAAGAGCGCGCATGACGTCGGCGGCTTTGTCATCGTTGGTGATGATGACCCCGCCCTCGCCCGTCGTCATTTGCTTGTTCGGATAAAACGCAAAAACCGCCAAATCGCCGAATGTTCCGGCCTGTTTCTCTTTGTACGTCGCGCCCAATGCTTCACAGGAATCTTCGATCACTTCCAGTTTGAATTCCCTCGCGACTTTTAGAAGCGACGCATAATCCGCGGGCTGACCAAAGACATCCACCGGCAGAAGTGCTTTCAACGTCCGCTTCTTCTCGGACCCTTTTCTGGGTAACCATTTCTGAGCCTTCTTCCCGCCCTCGGCCAGATCGCTGGCGGCCTGCGCCACGAGTTGCGGATCAATGTTCCCCGTGCGCGGATCAATATCCACATAGACCGGGACAGCGTTCTCGTACAACAAAACATTCGTTGACGCGACAAACGAGAACGGTGTGGTGATGACCAAATCGCCTTCACCGATCTCCGCCGCGCGCACGCACAAGTGCAAACCCGCCGTCCCCGAATTCACAGCCACGGAATGTTTCACACCGGTGAGTTCACAAAACGTTTGTTCAAACGCGGGGGTCTGTTCGCCCATGCTGAGATAAGGCGTGTTCAACACGTCCATCACAGCCTGGCGTTCGACATCGGTTAGATCAGGAGAAGACATCGGGATTTTGAAAGGCATAATTTTCCTGTCAAGAGGCTTTTATCAGATGATCGTCTTTGTTTCTTTAACGACGTCCTCGATCTTTATGCTCTTGCTTGGCGCATCAACGCGCCGTTTCAATTCTACCATCCCATTCGCAAGATTCTTCTCCCCCACCGTCACACGCAATGGACAGCCGATCAAGTCTGCGTCATTGAATTTGACCCCGGCGCGTTCGTCGCGGTCATCGAATAAGACCGAAATGCCCGCACTTTGCAACGTTGTGTAAATTTCTTCGGCCTTGGCGTGCGTATCGAGCTCTTTGCCGGGCAGTTGCATGAGATAAACATCAAACGGCGCAACTGATGATGGAAACATCAAGCCTTTGCCATCGTGATGGACTTCCGCCAACGCGCCTAGAATATTTTCAAAAGAATAACCGGTTTGGTCGGCAAGCAAGTCAGCATCGAACGCGATCATTGGCTTTCCACATTCCGGGCATGGATCGCCTGCCTCGGCAAGGACAAGGTCCGCAACGATTTCAGCAGAATAGTCGCGCCCGTAGTTCGTATTCTTGAAATGATAGCCCGCTTCATTCGCGCCCGCTACGAGATTCGCGGATTGCGGAATCAAATCATCCACAACAATCAGCGCATCCTTCAGACCCATCGGTGAGGCATACCCCGCCGCCGCGCCGGCTTTGGCAATTTCATCTGCCGTTGCCGGGCGGACCTCGCCCACATGCTTTTTGAGTTTGGCCTGGCTCAAGGTCATATCGCCGCGCACGACCACGAAGACAAATTTGCTGTCCGCTAACCGTGTGAACATCAGGGCTTTGGCTGTTTTTTCTTTTGGAACGCCGAGGAAATTCGCCAGCGACTCAATCGTGTTGCAATCTGGCGTCAGGACCTTCTCTAACGGCAGAACAGGTTCTGCAGGCAAAGCTTGCTTTTTGAATAAAGCTACCTCGTGTCGAGCCGCATAGTTGCAAACTGGACAATGCAAAATTTCTACGTCACCAGTGGAAATCGCAAAAAATGTTTCGTCACCGGTTTTGATGGTGGGAATTTTGAGTTTTGCAAAAAACGAATCAGATTGACTCAATTCTTTCAAGCGCGCCAGTGCCGATTCTCCCAAACACGTCGGTTGACCTTCCCGCGTGAGATAACCCGCGCGAACAAGAAAAGCAAAGCCTTCCGTCCGCACGTTGGACGGAGATTGCCGTTGTGTTTCGATGCCCAGTTCGCGGAATCTCATCCTTCCTCCCCCTCTTCTCGAAAATTAAGTCGCACTCTTTTTCTTTCTGACCACCGTCGTGCCCAGGTCAGGTTTCGGTTGAGGCTGGGGCACGGGGATCGGAGTCTGCGCAATGGCTTCGGCCTGAGCCGCCTCGGAAGGCGTGGTTTCGGGAGCCGCTTCGAGGTCCAGCTCGACCGTTTCTTCCATCCGAATTTGACCGCGCAGGAACGCGCCTTCATCCGTCACGAACGCAGTCGTGACCACATCGCCCCACACGCGGCCCGTGGAGCGGATTTCCAATTTTTGAGTCGTGATGTTGCCGCGCACCGCGCCCGCCACGATGACGGTGTTGGCGCGCACATTCTGACAGGTGACGCGTCCGGTCTCGCCGACGACCAACATGCCGCGCAAAGCGATCTCGCCCTCGAACGCGCCCTCGATGCGCACGCCGCCCGAACCGTTGATCGCGCCATGCCAGATCACACCCGGCCCAAGCACGGACGTGATGCGTTCGACGGCCTGAATAGCCGGTGTCGTTTCCGTTGGAGTTGTACTACGTTTAAACATGATGGGATTATTTTACCCTAAAAGAAAGAGACGCTGATTGCTCATCAGCGTCGGGAGTGCCTATCATCAAGGATATGTGTCATTCTGAGGGAGCGAAGCAACCGAAGAATCTCGCCGCAAAGCGGCGGAGACCCTTCGCTACGCTCACCGTTCGTGCCGCGAGCACGATGGTGCGAGACGGCAGGGTGACACCGGTTCATTGAACACTGGTCACTATTTACTGATTACTCGCTATTTTCCTTCGCTTCCGGATTCAACTGCACGCCCACCGCATTGAAGCCCGAGTCAACATAGAGCACTTCGCCCGTGATACGAGTCGAGAGATCGGAGGCCAGAAAGACCGCCGCGTTGCCCACGTCTTCGATGGTCACGTTCTCGCGCAGAGGCGAGATGTCTGCAAAATGCTTGTACATATCGCGGAAGCCGCCGACGCCCGCCGCGGCCAGCGTGCGAATCGGACCAGCCGAGATGGCGTTCACGCGAATTTTCTGCGGGCCAAGGTCATACGCCAGATAGCGAGTCGAAGATTCGAGCGCCGCTTTCGCTACGCCCATTACGTTGTAATGCGGCGCGACCTTTACTGAGCCATAATATGTGAGACACATGATGGACGCGTTTGGGTTCAAAATCGGGACAAAGGCATTGGTCAAGGCAACGAACGAGAACACGCTGATGTCGAGGGCATTCTTGAATCCCTCGCGGCTGGTCTGATAATACGGCTTGCTCAGTTCGTCGCGGCCTGCGAAGGCAATCGAATGCACCAGCACATCAATCTTGCCAAAATGTTTCGCGGCCTTTTCAGCCACAGCCGCGATCTGGTCATCCTTCGTCACGTCACATTCTTCGACCCATTTGCAGTCCACCTGTTCGGCCAGCGGTTTGACGCGTCGCTCCAATGCTTCGCCCGCGTAACTGATTCCCAAATTCGCGCCCTCGCGTTTGAACGCCTGCGTGATGCCCCACGCTATCGAGCGCTCATTGGCGAGACCAAAGATCAAAGCGTTTTTACCTTCAAGTAATCCCATGTCTGACTCCTCGATATTCGTTATTGGATACTCGATTATCGAAGATCGAGTATCGGCTGTTGGACAACGAATCGCCACGGCTTCGACTTCCATGGCTCTGGTACTGTATATAAACCCACGCGCGGGCCTTTCGTCACGAATGAATCTGGGACATAAACTCCCGCTTCAATCCTCAGACTTGAATCGGCCGCCGTTAAATCAGCGCCGTTCTCGCTTTTGGCGATTCCCATCGCCTGCGTCAGTTTGCCGGGACCCAACGTGTCACGCCCGCTCCGCCGCTTCAACATGATTTCGATTCCCTCGACCGGCTGAATGGCGCGGATCAACACCGCGGCGGGAAAGCCCTCGCGCTCAGTGACCGCGTTCAACATCCAGTGATTGCCATATGTGAAATACACGTACGCGTGACCCGGCGGACCATACATGACTTGTGTGCGCGGCGTGAGCCCCGCTTTGGCGTGACAGCCCAAATCCTTTTCACCGATGTAGGCCTCGGTCTCGGTGATGATGCCAACCAGTTTGACGCCATCCAGAATCCGCACCAGCCGCGCGCCGATCAGTTCGCGTGCAACGGTCAGGGTAGGGCGATTGTAGAAGTTGCGAGATAAAAGCATTTTTGAACTGCAAAGGGCACAAAGGTTTTCTCTTTGAGTCCTTCGTGCCCTTTATGTTTAATCATCTAAATCTCGGGTCGCGTTGAAGCGTCAGCCTCAAGCCATCTTCCAATTTGATCGAAGGGCGGTAACTCAGTTTATCCTGCGCGAGGGTCAAATCCGCTCGCATGCGCGAGACGCCGCTGGAAGTCTGCGAGTTGTAGATCACCTCCGGCTTGCCGCCGGTTACATCCAAAACACATTTGACCAAATCGCGCACGCTGGTCTCCATCCCGGAGCCAACGTTGATGACCAGTCCATCAATGTTTGGCGCGGTTGCGGCCGCGACCATCGCGCTGACCACATCGTCCACATAGACATAATCGCGCGTCTGGTTGCCATCGCCGTGCACGACAAGCGTCCCCCCGCGCAGGGCCTGCCGCAAATAATACGGCACGACCGGCGGATGCGAAGGCGGCAAATGCTGACCGGGTCCGTACGCGTTGAAGATTCTCAAACTGACCGTTTCGATGCCCCACAATCGGCCAATCGTGCGGACGTAAAACTCGGCGGCCAGTTTTGAAACCGCGTACGGCGAACGCGGATTCGGTGTGACCGATTCGCGCAGAGGCTGCGCTTCGGGGCCAAGGTCGCCGTAGACCGCGCCGGAGGAGGCCAGCACCACCCGCCGCACACCCACGTCGCGCATGGCTTCCATCAACGCCACGGTGCCTCCCACGTTGACCGCGTTGTAGTCGCGTGGATACAAAACCGATTCCGGCACCGAGACGCGCGCCGCCAGATGATAGACCACATCCACTTCCTGAAGCAGAGTCCATAACTTGGGCCGGTCATTGACATCGCCGCGCGTGAAATGCACATCCGGCGCGAGCGCCTGTGGATCGCCGGTGGAGAGATCGTCGAGGCCGCGCACCTGGTGTCCTTCGCGGGCGAGATGATTGGCAAGAGAAGAGCCGAGGAATCCCGCGGCTCCTGTGATTAAGAAGTTCATATGAGAACGATTATACACTTTCCGAATCAAAAACCCGTCTCTCATCAAGACGGGTCACTGATTACTGAACACTGATTACTTTCTCCGCCTCGGCGCGAGACGATTGCGTCCATAATGCGACGGCGTGGGAGCCGGGCGCGGGGGACGATGACCGCCTCTCGAAACAGGAGCCGACCGCGGCGGCGCGGGAACCGTGTAGTTGAATCCCTCGAGCATCTCGCGCTTGATGGGTCCGCCCATGATGCGCTCGAGAGTCCGAATCATATCGTTGTCTTCCGGCGTGACGAGGGTGAATGCGTCTCCGGTGCGTTCGGCGCGGCCGGTGCGGCCGATACGATGGATGTAGGCATCGGCGGTGTCGGGCATATCGTAGTTGATGACGTGCGAAATACTTTCCACATCCAGGCCGCGCGCCGCGATGTCGGTGGCGACCATGATGTCATGATATCCGCTTTTGAAACCCTTGAGCGCGGCCTGGCGTTGTCCCTGCGTGCGATCTCCGTGCAGGCTGGTGACTTTGAATCCTGCGCGCTGGATTTGATGCGCCACTTTCTGCGCGCGATATTTCGTGCGCGTGAACACCAGCACTGATTCGGTCTTGGTGCGTTTGAGCAATTCGATCAAGAGCGACGATTTCAAATGCGGAGGCACGGGATACAGCGCGTGAGTCACCGTATACGCCGGTCGGCTGATGCCCATCGCGATACGTTGGGGTTGCTTGAGAGTTTGCGAAGCAAGCAGTTCAACATCCGCCGGGAAAGTGGCCGAGAACAGCATGGTTTGTCTGTGCACCGGCACGGCTTTGACGATGCGTCGCACATCGGGCAGAAAACCCATGTCGAACATGCGGTCGGCTTCGTCAAGCACCAGAATTTCGATCTTCTCCATGCGCGCCTGGCGCTGATTGATGAGATCGAGCAAACGTCCGGGACACGCGACCAGAATCTCCGCGCCGTTTCTCAAGGCCTGGATTTGTGGACCGGCTCCGACTCCGCCGTAAATGGTCACACTTCTCAGCCTCGTCCCCCCTGAGAGCACGCGGATCACATCGTTGATCTGTTCGGCCAGTTCACGCGTCGGCGTGACGATCAACGCGCGCGGCACGCCGCGTTGACCATTGAGCAGTTTATTCAAAATCGGCAACACGAAGGCGGCGGTCTTGCCTGTCCCCGTCTGTGCGGTGCCGATCAGGTCACGTCCGCGCAGGGCGGCGGGAATGGCCGCTTCCTGAATCGGTGTGGCGGTTTCGTAGCCCGCCTTTTTGATTCCCTGCATGAGGCGGGAATCCAGATTGAATTGAGTAAAGTTCACAAAGTTCCTATTCTTCAGAAGTCAAACAGAAAGGACAAAGGACTGCTGATCTTGCTTTGATTTGAAATCATTATAACAACAAAAGGCAGATGAAAAAAACAAACTCGCCGGTTAGCGGCGGGTTTGCCAGCGGTGCGACATCAATTCATTGGATGCCACGTCCACGAGAGCAGCATCGCCAATGCGGCCAGCGCCGCGCCAATCGCAACAAAAATGAAACTGATCTCCGTGGTTTCGTGCCGCGTGATCAAATACAGCGGCAGACTCTGGAAGACATGTTCCAGTTCGCTGGCACTTTCGGCAGGATAATATTCACCGCCCGTTAATTCAGCAACTTGTTTCAACGTGACCTCGTCAATGCCGCGACGGAAACCTCCAAAGCCCGGGCCGCCGCCGAATTGACCTCCACCGAATGGTTCATTGCCTTGCAATTGAATGCCGCAATTCGGAAACTCGCCGCCGTTCGCAGTTCCGAACCCGATCGTGTACACGCGTACGCCGCGGTCCGCGGCTTGTTGCGCGGCATCCAACGGCAGCGGCCCCGCGTTGCTGACTCCATCGGTCAACAAAACAATGATGTCCGGCGCGTACGCGCCCTGCGGCACGGGCGTTGGCGGGAGATTGGCGGATGAACTTATCACACTCGGCGCGACGTTTTTATCAATGGCGGCGATGGCATCAATGGCTTTTAGGATGCCGCTGCCAATCGCGGTGCGATGGCCTGTGACCAGACTGTTGATCGCCGTTTCTAGAATTTCCTGATCGGTGGTTGGCGCTTGCACAATTTCCGCGAAGCCGGAGAACGCCACCACACCGATCTGCGTGTTCGCGCCTTGATGTTCAACGAAAGACAGCGCCGCGTTCTTCGCTGCTTCCAAACGATTGGGCGCGATGTCGGTGGAACACATGCTCCTCGAGACATCAATGGCAAGGATGATGGACGTTTGATTCGCCGGCACGCTGACGATGGACACCGGCCGCGTCAATGCGACCGTCAGGCTGGCTACCGTTAAAAGAAACAGAGCAAAGGGAAAGTGGCGGCGCAGAGCCGAATGCCGCGGGATGGCGTCGCGCACGAGAGCAAGACTCGAATAACGCACGGCGAATCGTCGTCGGCGTCGCAGAATCCAAATGTAAACTCCGATCAGCAGAGGGACGATCCCCAACAAGTAAAGGAACTCAGGCCAAAGCAGACTCATACGGCCTCCATTCAAATCAAACGGCCAAACCACAACAGCGAGTACAAGCCGCCGAGCATCAGCACGATGATGCCCGCGCCCGCGAAGAGCGAAGTCACTTCCATCTTTTGCGGCTTGATGGTCAACTGCGGATCGAGGTCATCATAAATATTTTTCAAATCCTGTGCGCTTTCCGCGTTGTAATAACTGCCGCCGGTCATCTGCGAGATTTGTTTGAGCAGAGCCTCATCAAGTTGGGTGTGAACCGTAAAACCATTGACGTGCAAGGTCGTGCCCGCCGCACTGCCAATGCCGACCGTGTAAATGCGAACGCCCTGATTCGCCGCGGCCTGCGCGGCGGCGAGTGGATTTGGATTCTCGTTGTTCTCACCGTCCGTCAGCAGGATGATGACCGCGGGAATATACGCGCCTTGCGGAACAGGTGTTGGAGCGGCTGTGGGCGCGGGCGTGAGATTGCTGTAAAAATGTGTCGTATCGCCTGCGCGGCTGACTGCAATGGCATTCAATGAAACCAGAATACCGCTTCCAAGCGATGTGCCGCGTTGCGGTGCAAGTTGATCCATCGAAGTATACAAAGCATCTTTGTCGTTGGTCGGCGGGCGGACGGAAAGCCCGCCATCACTGAACGCCACAATTCCAATCTGCACAGTGGACGGCTGTTTATCAATAAAGTCACGCGCCGCGGCCTTGGCGGCTTCCATGCGCGTCGGCTTCAAATCATCAGCGGCCATACTTCCAGAGACATCGAACGCCAGCATGATGATGCCATCTTGCGTTGGCAAACTGACCACAGTCTGTGGGCGGGCCGAGGCGAGAATCAGAATTGTCAGCGCGGCCAAAAAGAGAAGTGGAGGCAGATGACGGCGGAGGCCGGCTCCTTTTGAATCGTTTTGTCCCGCGACTCCAAAACCGCTATATTGCGCGGCGATGCGCCTCCGTCGTCCCTGCTGAATGAGATAAAAAATTACAAACAACGGAAGCAGGACGAGAACCCAAAGCATTCCGGGCCAGATGAAGTTCATGACAATTTCGCCATCACCTGCGACGCTGACGCCGCATCCCCGCGAAGCCGAGGATGGCGCGGACCAAATCATCCTCTGTCGAAAGCGACAACGAATCCACGCCCGCGCGTTTGAAGGCTTGATTCAATTCCGCCTCGCGCCGCCGCGCGGACTCGGCAAATCGCTGGCGGAACCGCTTGTCGTGTGTGTCCACGTACAACTGTTCGCCGGTCTCCGCGTCTTCCATGATGATTGGGCCGACGTCGGGCAATTGAACTTCGCGCGGGTCCCACAAACGGACAGCCAGCACTTCGTGCCGCTGATTGAGCAGACTCAAGGATTGCTCCCAGCCGGGCGCACTGATGAAATCGGAGATGAGGAAGATCAGGGCGCGTTTGCGGATGGAATTCAGTCCGGCTTTGATCAGCGGATTCAGATCGGTGAACGCGGCGCGCGGCAAGCGCGGCTGCTCGAGCAGTTCGTGGATCAGGCGCAGGACCTGGATCCGCCCGCCGCGCGCGGGAATCACCCCGTCGACGCGCGAAGCGTAAAACATCGCGCCGACGCGGTTGCCATGCCGCGTCAACAAACGCGCCAGCGTCGCGACGAAATCAATCAGCATCGTCCGCTTCAGGTTTTGAGTCTGCGTTGTGCCGAAATCCATCGAGGGGCTCAGATCGAGCAGGAACCAGGCGATAATCTCGCGATCCTCCACATACTGACGGATGTAGGGCGCGTCCATGCGCGCCGTGACGTTCCAATCTATGTAACGAATATCGTCGCCGGGTTGATATTCGCGCAGATCGGCGAAGTCCACGCCGTAGCCATAGAACAGACTACGATAGTCGCCTTGCAGGAGGCCATCGAGTCTGCGGATGACCTGCCAGTCGAGGCGTTGCAGAATCCTCTCAGGCGTTGAGACGGTCATTGGCGTGCTCCCGCAACGGTACGACCGGGATCGGAATTCGGTCGAGAATCTTCTTCAACAAATCGTCACCGGTCATGTTATCGGAAAGCGCTTCGTATGACAGCACAATGCGATGCCGCATGACATCCAGGGCCATGTCGAGGACATCCTGCGGCAGGGCATAATCGCGGCCGCGCACGAAAGCCAGCGCGCGTGCTGTGAGAATCAAATTGATCGAAGCGCGCGGACTCGCGCCGAACATGATGTAGCGTTCCAACTCTGGCAGGCCCACTTGCTTCGGCTGGCGCGTGGCCGTGACCATCCGCACAGCATATTCGATCAGCGCGGGTTCTACAAAGATGTTATCAACTTCTTTTTGCAAATCCAACAACTGTTCGGTGGTTAGCACTTTTTGAACGGCCTGCAACGTGTTCGTCATGCGCTCAACGATCACAAACTCTTCGGTCGAGTTGGGGTAACCGACCAGCACCTTTAACATGAAGCGGTCTACTTGCGCTTCGGGCAATGCGTATGTGCCCTCGGTCTCGATGGGATTTTGCGTCGCCAACACCAAAAATGGATTCGGCACCTTGAACGTCTCGCGTCCAATCGTGACCTGTCGCTCTTGCATCACTTCGAGGAGCGCGCTCTGCACCTTGGCCGGCGCGCGGTTGATTTCATCAGCCAGCAGTAAGTTGGTGAAGACCGGACCAAGCGACGTATTGAACTCGCCGGTTTTCTGATTGTAGATGCGCGTGCCGATCAAATCCGCGGGGACAAGATCGGGTGTGAACTGGATGCGTTTGAATTCACCGCCGATAGCCTCAGCCAGAGTCTTGATCGCCATCGTCTTCGCCAGCCCCGGCACGCCCTCAACGAGGATATGTCCGCGCGCCAGCAAAGCAACGACCAATCGTTCAAGCAAATGGTCCTGCCCGACGATGATCTTTTTCACCTCGTAGAGCACGCGCTCCATCGGCTTGGCATTTTCGGGATTCGATTTTTGATCCATGGACATTCTCCTTTGCTCTTCTCATCACCCTCACACCCTGACCCTTCCCCGAAGACGAGGGGGCTGCCTTCCCCCAAAGGGGAAAGGGCTGGGGATGAAGGCCCCTTTGTCAATACGGCGGCGAACCAGCCGCGGCCGCCGCCACATCAATTGGGACTGCAAAACCTATTCCAATAAAAAAATTCTGGTCGGTGGGATTCACAATTCCGGTCACGATCCCGATGACTTCACCGTAGCGATTGAGCAGTGGTCCGCCCGAATTGCCGGGGTTGACCGCCGCGTCAACTTGAATCATACCTTGCAATTTTTGATTCGAATTCGGCGGCTGAAAGGTGCGGTCGAAACCGGAGATGACACCTGCGCTCATCGAGCTGTACAAACCAAACGGGTTGCCAACCACAAAAGCTTCATCCCCCACACGCATCACGTTGGGATTTCCAAGCACGGCCGGGACAAGCAATTTCGGCAGATTGTCCGGGCGCAGAACTGCGATGTCATGCTCCGGTTGTTTAACGATGATCTGCGCGCTGGATTCCGTTCCATCGGCAAACGTCACTCGAATCTCGCTGGCATCCGCGACCACATGCAGGCTGGTCAGGATGTCAGCGGCATCATCAATGACCACACCGCTCCCCAATCCATGCTGGGATTCGTTCTCCGCGTCCGCGAGTTTCGTTTCGATCAGCACCAGCGAAGGCTGAATGATCTCATACACTTGCGCGGAGAACGCGGGCGCGGGCGTCGTCGAAGCCAGAGCCTGCGCCACTTTGTCATTCACTTCTCGTTCAGTTAGTTGATGGGGTTGGGGAAATAAAATGTTGTAGAGCAGAACAGCCAACAGCGCGGCCAGCACACCCCCCGCAAACGGCGCGGCCTGTTTCACCCCTTTTTGCAGATGGTCCCACCTCGTCTGCCGCGCTTCAGATGGACCATTCTTTCTCTCTTCCAATGTTCACCTGTAAAAGTGACACATGCTCGGATGCGCACCATCTCGATTGAGTGCCTGAATTATATGACTTTTTCATGAAACCAAAATGAAATGACAGCCCGAACGCGGGGCGCGAGCCATGAGTCTCTTCCAATGCCGCGCGGCCAGGCAGACGGCGAAAGCATCCATGGCCTTTCTGAGGAAAATGAGAAGTATCTCGCAGAGGGGCATAAGATTCAACGTCGTTGCGAGCGGCAATCTCCTCGCGACGGCGGTTAACTTTTATTCTTCCAGATCGTAAAGTCCTTCAGCACCGAGCCGCCGATGAATTCGCGCACGATGGAGTTTTCAGGGATCATATCCACATCAATCGGCAGGAACCATTCAAGAAAAGCCAGCAAACGTTTAGCCTCGATGAACTCAGAGTTTCCATATTGAACTTGTCTCAATAAAGGCTCGGCAAACGGCTTGAGCGCGGAAAGTTCATACACCAGCGCGGAGTTGAACATCACGTCCGCGTTTTCCTGATACGGGAAGATATGTCGTTTCTCGCCGCGCCGCACAGACTGCCAGCGCGAAATCGTATCTTTGGCTGTGTAGCCGCGCTCGCGCGCATCGCGCACGATGCGGCGAATCAAGCGAGTGTCCGTGGTGGAGACGCGGTTGTGGCGGTCGAGGTTGAGTTGAGTCAGGGCGGAGGCATAGATCTTAAACGCGCGCCCGGCCAACGTCGAGGGCAGGAGGCGGGGATCGAGTCCGTGAATCCCCTCCATGATGATCGGCTGTCCGCGTTTCAGTTGAATGTGATCACCCGGTTCCGGATTCCCGGTCTTGAAGTTGTAACGCGGCAATTGAACTTCTTTGCCTGCCAATAATTGATGCAGATGCTCGGCAAGCAATGCGAGATCAAGAGCCTCGAGGGATTCAAAATCAGGCTGGCCGTCATCACCGCGCGGCGTTTTATCGCGCGCCAAAAAATAATTATCCAATTCAAGCGGATATGGCGAGATGCCCAGCGCGAGCAATTGAACGGTGAGTCGCCGCGAAAAAGTGGTCTTACCCGAAGACGATGGGCCTGCGATGAGAACCATCTGCGATTCGCGTTCTGCAATTTGACGCGCAACATCGGCAACATTTTGTTCATGCAATGCTTCAGAGACCAACACCACTTCGTGCGCGCGCCCCGATTGAATCGCATCGTTCAACGCGCCCACGTTGTTGATGCCAAGATGTTCGAGCCAGTCGCCATACTGACGAAAGGCCGCAAGCAACTTTGGATATTCCGCGACAGGTTGCAATTCCGTCGGCGCGTGGCGGCGCGGGAAACGCAACGTAAAGCCGCCGTTGGTCGCCAGCAGATCGAACCACTTGAGATAGCCCGTGGACGGAACCATGTAACCGTGATGATAGTCCATGCGCTGGCCGAGGCGATACAGAGTCAAATAGTCTTTGCGGCGATAATTGAGCAAATGGACCTTATCTTCATAGCCGATGGATTTGAAGTAATCAATCGCCTCCTGCAAAGGGACTTCTTTTTTCTCGAACGGCAGATCCGCCGCGATCAGTTCGTTCATGCGGGACCTGAGGGCGGTCAACTCTTTTTCTGAAAGCGGTTTGCGCCCCCGAACCTGACAATAATATCCGCCGAACGAGATGGAGTGGTCAATGGTCAATTGCGCATTGGGAAAAAGATCGGCAAACGCCATCTCGAGCAAAAAGTTCAGCGAGCGGCGATAGATGAGCGCGCCATCCGGGTCGGACATGGTCACAGGCCGCACGCGCGAATCCATTTGGATGGAATAGGTCAGTTCACGAAGTTCATTGTCCACCTCCGCGGCAACGACCGGCGCGGGGCTGTCCACAGCTTTGAGAAAATCACCCACCTGTGCATTACGCGGACCGGACAGCACGCGCCCGTCAGGGAGGTGAATCTCCACTTCCGGGCGCGGCGAGACGATATTGAATTTCGATTTTGCGTTCATAGGCTTACAAGGAGGCGTATTGTATCACCGATGATTATGTCGTTGCGGGCGGTGTTGTTCCGCAAAACAATCCCCCATTCGCGCGGAGATTGTTTCGCGCCAAAAAGCGGCGCTGGCAACGACATCATAGAAGCTTCAGCAGTTTCTCCGGTTGATGCGCAAACTCTTCGAGCGGAGTTTCGCCGCGCGTCAACTTCATCAGCGTCTCGGTCAGCATCTTGTTAACCGGCGTCGGCACGCCAAATTTCTCCCCTGCCCTCACCACCGCGCCATGCAAAAATTCCACTTCTGATTTGCCGCGGCCCGAATGCAGGTCAATGTGGAAGGAGGGCATTTTGCCGCCGCGTCCTGCGCCCGCGGCGCGCGCGAGTAAAGGCTTTGAAAGCCACAATGGCAAGCGCGTGGCAAACGCAAGTGCGCGCGCAGGCGTCCCGGGCAGGTCCACTACGGGAATATGTTGCGCGTCCATCACGGCGAGGCATTCGCGCAACATTTCGATCTCGAGTTGATAAAGTTTTGGATTCGCAAAGACTTCCGCGGCGGTCATGTCGAGAATGGCGGAAGTTGGATTGGCAATGAGGTTGGTTAGCATTTTGGACCACTTCATCGCCGCCGCGTTGGAAAAGGCCTGAGCGTTTAGAAGAGCTGCATTGGCCGCGGCCAGCAATCGGTCCGAGAGAGGATGCGAGGTAGCAATACCGATGCCGCGCAGGCGTTCCAACACAATGTCGCCCGCGCCGCGGCGTCCGATCGCGCTGGTCACCGTGCCGGGAATCACTTTCTCCACGCCGAGGGCGTTGGCAAGAATCGGTTCGTTGTCCACGCCGTTCGATAAACACAAAATCGGCGGAAGTTTTTCTGCAAACGGCTTCATGCCCTCGACGGCCGCGGCAGTATCATACGATTTCAAAGCAAAGAGCGCGACGTCGAAAGGCCCGTAACGCAACGCATCTTCAAGCGAGGGAGCAATCACAAACGATGAAGGGTGAATAATGAAGGCTTGCTTCGTGTTTCTCCGTCTGTCTATCGTCAGGTCAAGTCTCATGCCGCGCTGACGCAGATCATCCGCCACTGCAGACTGTTCTACAAATACAAGTTGTTCACCGGCCAAAGCCAGTGAACCGCCGATATATGTTCCAATCGCCCCCGCGCCGAACGATAGAATTTTCAAATTTGCCATGATGAGTCCTCAAGCGGGAGATTCGAGTCGCAGGAAACGCCATTGATGGCGGGACGGCACATAACGGAACATAGCGAAACCGGTGTTGTCGAAACGAAAGCTCGGCCCGTTTGAATTGGCCTGCACAGGAATTCCAAGAATCGCATACATCACTTTATTGAGCAGACCGCCATGCGTGACGATAAGATACCTGCCTGCCGGTCGTTTTAGCAATTCATGCACAGCGCGCCCAGCGCGCAAGTAAAGCTCCCAATCACCTTCGCCGCTTTCGCCGAAAGAATCGTATGGCGTGTAGAATTCGGGTTCCGGAAACAGTTTCATGACTTCTTCCCGCGTCAAGCCGGACATCGCGCCGTTGTCACGTTCCATCCAAATTGGATCTTCCTCGATTGGAACGTTCAAAATATCTGCGATGATCTGCGCCGTCTCTTTCGCGCGGACCAGTGGGCTGGTCACCGCCAAATCGAATTTCATCCCGTCCTTCAGCCAGCGCTCCGCCAATGCTCGCGCCTGGGCGCGGCCCGCGTCTGTCAGCGGGTAGTCGGCGCGGCCCTGGTAACGCTCTTCGGCATTGCCTACAGATTCGCCATGACGCAAAAATGTAAAGTCAAAATTAGATGACTGATGAATCATTTGCCAAAACATTGCGCATTAGATAATTCATTTAAAATTCGATCACTTGCAGCTTGATCTGCAACCATGGACGAATCTTTTTGAAGCCGTCTCCAGAGCGAGCAAAGTTCAGGATTAAGCAAAGGCATCGAAGCAGATATTTTACTTGTCAGATCGTGTGCGTCCTTCCAGCGACCGAGTCGGGCATAAGCTTCGATAAACAGCAAATATTCAGATAAGTCGTCCGCGTAATATGGAATGGCAAAGACTTGATCCCCGATTTTAGCAACCGCCCTCCAGTCTCCAAGTTGGCGCTCCAGATCTGCCTTTTCAAAATAAAAGCACCAACTATGCGATGGTTCGGGATATAGAAAATCCATGGGCTGGGCTGGTTGAGCCGGGTCTGGAATAATTTGTCCCATATTCGACAACGGCATGGCTTGCGCGGTTAAATATGGAATATCCAAAATTGGCAGTGTTGTAATCTTTGACGCATCGGTCACTGATTTTGGCGCGACCCATATGTCCTCATCGTATTGCGGATTCAAAACACGCACGCATCCTGGTGGCCGATACGCGATCACAATCATATGATCGGTTGTGCTGGCGAAGTTTGTAACCCGGAAATCACTCCTGATTGGCTCCCCTGAAACAAGAGTAAGCTGACCGGTTTTGGTGCGGACATCAAGATCCCAATTCAAGTATTGCAGGGGGCCGGAATGAGAGCCCGGATTGTACATCCAATTGATTGGGGCGGTTAATGAGTTATCACTAGAAAACTGGAACGGCATATCGCTCGAAAGCAGAACTGTCCCCGGTTGAAGCCCCGGCATACGCCAGCTTAATTGCCAGAGGTAATATCTGACCAGATTCCAATCAGCGCGAAACGAAAAACTGGTTTGGATCTGGAATCCAATTGCGAGAACTGCAAGCAAGCCAGCAATCAACGAACGGCGCGTCAGATTTGGGATGAATTCAAGAACACCAGCTAAAAGCAAAGACACGCCCAGCGCAAATGGAAGCGTAAAGCGATCATACGGAAATTGAAGTTTGATTGTCAAGTGGCTGAGCAAAAAAGGAATCTGAGCGCCGAGGACGGCAATAAAACCAACAATCAACCAAAGCCGCAAAATCAAGAGACGTGAATTTACATGCGAGTTGATTTCTTCGGAATGCGTCAACTGCTTGGAAAAATAGACCCAGCTTTCAAGCACTGCGATCAAAATTAACGAATGGAGAAGCATCAGCCTCATTCCAAAGTCTTGGAGACTAGGAAGTTGGAAAATCTGCAACCAGGCATTGATGCTTACAGTCAGCCATTGATCCAAAATGGTTGCAATCAATTCGCTCAGTGTGGTCATGGAGGCAACTTCCGTTGGGCTTATTACGTCAATGCCATAGCGAAGTGAACGGGCAACAAAGAATCGCCAGTAAAGAAAGGCGGCAAAGATAAAAACAAACGGAAGATAATATAAGGCAAATCGCTTGATATGTTGAAGAGTATTAAGATTTTCCTTTCTAAGCGCAAACCAAAGCAAGAATGGTCGCACGATTTCGAAGCCCGCGAAATATTCAGTCAGGAAAAGATTCGGCAAAGTAAGAATGAACGAGGCAAGTATCAAAGGCCAGCGATATCGGTTTGACTCAACCGCCTTCATCATCAATGCAAGCGAGATAAAGAAACAGGTTTCGATCCACAAATAGTGTCCGTAGGCATTGGCAATTGTTTGTTGGCGAAAGCCTGGGTAAAGTAAGAAAAAGGCCGAAGTCCAGAAAGCAAGACGCCGGCAATTTGGCAGAGTTATGCGAATTACCCACCAAAGAGTTACAGCCGAAGCCCAGCGAGCAAGCAGCCCAAATATCTGCCATGCAAATGGGTGCGGGCCGAGCAATGAGGTTGTCAAATAAACGAAATATGCGAGAAATGGACGATCATACGAATAGTATTTGACCAGTCCTGGCAAACCATACGTAACCGGCATCCACGCGAAGCCCCAATCGTCCCAATGAAACCCTTGTTGAAGCGCGAAGAGTCCATATGCGAGGAATGTCATGACAAGAAGAGCAACTGGGATAGTCCAAGCTTGAAAACGAAAAACTTTCTCACATACATCAAACCGTTTCATTTTTAATTTGACCCTTCCCCTTTCTGCTTGACCAGATAAACCGGCCGCCGCTTGACTTCCTGAAAAATATAACCGACATACACGCCGATGAATCCCAGCAGGACCATCAACATTCCGCCGACGATCAGAATGATAAACATTAGTGAACTCCACCCTGGCGCAAGTTTTGATGATTGACCAGTGACCCAGAAGAAAAGAACATAAATCATTTCCCAAACAGCCAAACACAATAACAACCCGCCTATGCTTAGTCCGATATAAAGAGGAACTAATGAAAAGGAAAAGATAGCGTCCATGGCAAGGCGTATCATCTTGCCAACTGAATACTTCGATATTCCGCCGATGCGTTCGCCGGGTTGATACGGCAGAATCACCATCGGGAAGCCAATCCACGCCACCATGCCGCGCAGGAAACGATGGTACTCCGGCATGGACTTGAGCGCGTCTACAGCCTGGCGCGTGAGCGCGCGGAAATCTGCCGCGCCGGGGATGATATGCGTCCCGCTGATGGTGTTGATGAATTTGTAGAATCCGCTAGAAGTCCACTTTTTGAACGAAGAGGGCTGAGCCTCGTCCAGCCGTTGAGTCTGGACGATGTCATAACCTTGTTTGACCAGATCAAGCATTTGCCCGATCATCTCCGGCGGATGCTGTCCATCGCTGTCCATGGTGATGACCACGTCACTGTGCGAAGCGTCCAAGCCTGCCGTGAGCGCGGCCTGATGACCAAAGTTGCGGCTGAGTTCGATGACTTGCACGCGGCGATCTCTTTTGGCGAGCGCGGCCAGCGAATCGGACGTCCCGTCACTGGAGCCATCATTCACGTAAAGAAAATGAAACTCATATGGCAGAGCGTCAATCGCATTACAGATGCGCTGGTGCATCTGCTCGACGACGCCAGCCTCATTGAAAACCGGGATGACAAGATCAATTGAAAGTTTGGATTTGCGCGGCACAATTTCCTCTTCGCGCTGAAATTGTACCATGCAGGCAAACGAGGCGAATCAGAGCGGTTCGTCGGCCAATTTCAGCAAATAGTCCCCGTAACTGTTTTGCTTCAAAGGCAAAGCCAGTTCAATTAATTGCTCGCGGTTGATAAATCCTACGCGGTAAGCCACTTCCTCCGGACAACCGATCATCAATCCCTGCCGTTCTTCCACGGTTTGGACAAAGTTCGCGGCCTGCAGGAGAGTCTCGTGTGTGCCGGCGTCAAGCCAGGCGATGCCGCGCCCCAATTGAGTCACGTGCAAGAGTCCACGGTCCAGATAGAGGCGGTTGATGTCGGTGATTTCGATTTCGCCGCGCGGTGAGGGCTTGAGATGCGCGGCAAAGTCCATGA
The DNA here is from genome assembly GCA_021324435.1 of Anaerolineae bacterium. Classification (GTDB taxonomy): domain Bacteria; phylum Chloroflexota; class Anaerolineae; order Anaerolineales; family Villigracilaceae; genus Fen-1038. The sequence goes on along the minus strand of JAJPIZ010000017.1, from coordinate 38,086 downwards.
CCTGGTTATCGTAAAAATACAATCCGGGTACGGCAAAATGCGAGCGCGGCTTGGCAGGCTTCTCTTCGAGGCTGAGCGCCTTGCCATCTGAATCAAATTCGATCACGCCGTAATGTTGCGGCTCACGCACCGGGTACGCAAAAATGCGCGCACCGCTCTGCAGCGACGCGGCTTCACGCAAACGATCCCACAGACCTGTGCCGAAGAAAATATTATCGCCAAGAATCAAACTGACCGAATCCGTATCAACGAAACTTTTTCCAATGATAAAAGCTTCGGCCAGACCGCGCGGCTCGGCCTGTTCTGCATACGAAAACGAAAGACCCCACTTCTTTCCATCGCCGAGCAAACGCTGAAACGGAGGCAAATCTTCCGGAGAACTGATGACGAGAATCTCGCGAATGCCCGCCAGCATCAACATCGAGAGCGGATAATAGATCATCGGCTTGTTGTAGACCGGAAGAATTTGTTTGCTCACGCCCAGGGTCAATGGATAGAGGCGCGTACCGCGTCCGCCCGCGAGGATGATGCCTTTCACTTTTCCCTCCGCGCATAATTCTTCTCAAGCCAATCGTTATACCCGGCTTGTTTCGAGATGGCTGAGACCCAATTCACATGATCGAGATACCATTTCACCGTTTCGCGCAAGCCGCTTTCAATATCATGTTTCGGCATCCAGCCAAGTTCATTACGAATCTTTGTGATGTCCATCGCGTAGCGGCGATCATGGCCGGGGCGATCCACAACATATGTGATCAATTCTGTATAAGATTTTGCGGCGGGTTTCAATTCATCGAGAATCGAACAAATCTCTTTTACAAGATCAATGTTGTAAGGCTGATTGCCACCGCCGATGTTGTAGGTCTCGCCGAGTCTTCCATTTTTCAAAACAAGATAAATCGCTTCGCAGTGATCTTCCACAAACAACCAATCGCGGATTTGTTTGCCATCCCCATAGACTGGCAAAGGTTTTCTCTGCAGAGCATTCAGGATCATTAACGGAATCAACTTCTCTGGGAATTGATACGGGCCATAGTTATTTGAACAATTCGTGATAGTCACTGGCAGACCATAGGTGTGGAAATAGGCCCGCGCCAAATGATCCGACGCGGCCTTCGACGCGGAGTACGGCGAGCGCGGCTCATAGGATGTAGATTCAGTGAATGCCGGATCATCCGGACTCAACGACCCGAACACTTCATCTGTTGAAACATGATGGAATCTCTTTCCGCTTCCATCCGGACCCCAAGCCTGCCGCGCCGTTTCGAGGAGCGTGAACGTCCCGATGACATTGGTCTGCACGAAGGGCGCCGGTCCGAGGATGGAGCGATCCACATGCGACTCCGCCGCAAAGTGCACGACTGTGTCAATTTGATGCTCGTGAAATAATTTGCCAATCAGCTGTTCATTGCAAATATCACCTTGAATGAACGTGTGCCGTGTTTCATCGGGCAAATTTTTCAGGTTTTCGAGACTGCCCGCGTAGGTCAGTGCGTCGAGATTGAAGATGTGCACATTCGGCTCCACCTTGAGCAAATAGCGCACAAAGTTCGAGCCGATAAATCCCGCGCCGCCGGTGACAAGAACATTTTTCATGAGAACCTGAATTCCCGAATTGCCTCGATGACCATTTCCTGATCGTTGCTGGTCAACGCATTATGAAACGGCAGGCGGATTAACTGGTCGCTGATGCGTTCTGTGACGGGGCAATCGCCCTCCCGTCCGCCGAAGCCGCGTCCCATGTCGGAGAGATGCAAAGGCAGGTAATGAAAAACGCTGTAAATGCCGCGCTCGCGCAAATACATAATGAGTTTCTGCCGCAATTCAAGATCGGGCAGTAACATATAAAACATGTGATACGCCTGTTCACAATCTTCAGGCACGTATGGCAATCGGACATCATGCGCGGCGGCCCAGTCTTTGAGGCCCACCGCGTACATTTCCCAAACCTGCTTGCGATGGGTTTGGATTTTCTCGCGTTGTTCGAACTGGGCATATAAAAACGCGGCCAGAATATCGGACGGCAAGTAGGATGAGCCAATGTCCACCCACGTATATTTATCCACCTGACCGCGAAAGAAGCGCGAACGATTGGTCCCTTTTTCGCGGATGATTTCAGCGCGCTCTGCCAAAGCCGGGTCGTTGATCAGCAACGCACCGCCTTCCCCACAGGAAAAGTTCTTGGTCTCATGAAAGGATTGGGAAGCCAGTGAGCCAAACGTGCCAAGATATTTGCCTCTATATTTGCCGAAGAGTCCGTGAGCATTATCTTCGATAACTGCGATATTATGTTGATAAGCAACCGCGAGAATCTTATCCATTTCACAGCCGACGCCCGCGTAATGCACGGGGACGACAGCCTTCGTGCGCGGCGTGATGGCCGCTTCCAGTTTGGATTCATCGAGATTAAGGGTGTCCGGCCTGACGTCCAGAAAGACCGGCTTGGCGCCCCTCAACACAAACGCATTGACCGTTGAGACGAAGGTAAAGTCTGGGATGATAACTTCATCGCCGGGCTGGATATCCAGTAACAATGCGGACATTTCCAGCGCGTGCGTGCACGAAGTCGTAAGCAAAGCCTTTGGCACGCCGAGTTCACGCTCGAGGAACGCGTGGCATTTTTTCGTGAATGGCCCGTCACCCGAGATGTGCGCGTTCTCAACCGCCTGCCGCATGTATTCAAATTCATTGCCCACCGTGATCGGGCGATTGAAATCAACCTTGATCATACATTCTCCAAAATGACTTCACAGATGTGTTGCGCTTTGTTTTCATCGAAATGATGGTCGTTGAATAAGTTGATGACTTCGTCGGCAAGTAACTCAGCCTGCCGAGCCATGCTGCCAGCCATGATGCCAGCCAGAGACGCGTAATGCGAACTTGCAAACAAACCCGCTTTGAAGATCGCGTTCAAAATCCGCATCTTGTCTTTGACTCGAATATTGAATCGCCAGGTTTGATACGGCTCAGACAGCTGTATTTCTTTCGGCAAACAAGAAGCATAAATTTGATTTAGCACTGCGCGATGTTCAAGCGAAGATTTTTGTCCGCTTTCAATTTGCTGGCGATAATCATACCATGCGGGCAAGGGTGCATCTGTTTCCAGCCAGTTGTTATCGTGATAAGAAAAAACAGAACGGCTTTCAATAGATTCTTTGTATCGCTTTTCTAGCTCGCGGTAATCATTTGGTCTAAAAGGCAGATGCGCGGGTTGATAATCAAAATTGTCATTGATGAAAGCGTAGCCGCCAAAATTGAGCTCCACAATTTTGGCATAGCCCGTGCTATATAAAATAATATCAGCCGAAGAGACTGGCTCAAAATCAGGGACGCAGAGACAGCGATCATCTACAATGACAAGTTCGGGGTCAAGATTTTTGAGCAGCGCAAAGAAGTCGCGCGGCGTGGATGGCTCACCATAGGTGTGCGCGTACAGCAATCCGCCGAACTTGCGCGTCTTGATCCGCCCCTCTGCCTGCTCCAGATCCATATGGAGGGTCGCGGCCGAAATATCCACAAACTCAAACGGGACGCGGGCTTTCAAAAATGTGATGGGAACGATCGGACAAATATTGGCCGGCAAAAGCCACGGACGCGAATCTGTGCGCTGAATAAGAAGGCTGTATAAAATGGCCGAAGCACGCGGAGCCTGAACGATCTGCATTATCCCTCACCCGCCCTTCGCGCCCCTTTCTCAAAGGGTGAGGGGTCACACATCCTTGCGGACAAGGATCGTAAAATCATACAAGCCGTAATCGTGGAGCAAAGCCACGTTGCGCGAAAAATTCCGCTTGCAGAAATCGAAGAAAAACAGCGGGTCGCCGTAGAACAAATCAGGGCGTTGCGCCATGCGATCTGCATCGGAATATTTCGTGAGCATGTTGAAGGAAAAACCTTTCGAGCACAGCGCATTCATGCGCGGCAACGTCTCACAAACAAAATTCTGCCAGTCAGAATACGGTGAATCAAGTTTGATATTGAAGATGCCTGCCGCGACCAGATAATCCGCGATAGGCAATTCCTTTTCATTCGTGGTGAAATGGGCATTGGGGAAATTCTTGTACTTCTCGCGCCCGGCACTCACCATCTTTTCGATCAAATCAACGCCGTAATATTCAAAGTCCCAGCCGCGGGCACGGAGAAAGTCGAACATCGCGCCGTAGCCGCTTCCATAGTCAATGATCGAAAATTTACTTGCAGGCCGAATGATTTTCACCAACTCCGCAAAGCGAATCTGTTGCGCCTGCTCGCCGTTGTAGTCCACGCCTTTGGCGGTCGCGCCGAAGGTTTCCAGTTTTTCGGTGAAATAATCGTTCAGTTTTTTCTGCGTTTCGTCAATGCTCACGTTTGCATCTCCTCGGAAGGTTCCAAATACAGTCTCGAATTCTCTCCCATCATGAAGAACAGGTCAATGATGCTGACAAATGGATCGAAGGGAGGGTAGAGCTGATGATATTCGGCATAATTATATTTTTTGTATTCTAACCTAATCCCCTCGCGCTCCAGTAATTCAGGGACAAGATACGCTTGCGCGGCTGGGCCGGATAGATACGCATCAGCTTTGACCTGTTTGAGGATTCCGACCAACCGCTCGGTCTTCGCGCCCTGCGGATGAAACTCGCGCGAGAAGCGAATCGGCGTATCAATTTTCAGATGGGCACAAGCCCAATGGATGAGACGTACGTTCAGGTCGGAGATGGAAGCGGCGGGTTCGAGGAGCAGGTCGCTCAATTCGGGAAAATAGACATCAAAGCGCGGGGCGTGACGGTAGGAGTCCTTGATCCGATTGAGCATTTTCTGCGCCCACGGCGTGGAATAATCAATCGTCGTCTCCTCGATCAATTGACTGGTGCGTTTGTAATTGACCGGAACTGTGATCCACTCCGAGCCGCGCGGCGTTTTGATTTTGTTGCGATTGCGCCAGTCGCCCTTTGTGTATTGCAAATCATCGTGAATGATGAACAAGTCCACTTCGCGGATGAAATCAAAATAACCGCGCCACGGCAGAAAGTTCGATTGGATGATGCCGACTTTCATTTCTCTCCCCCGAAGGTTGTTTGACCAATCGCATATGTCCTGCGCCCACTCGAACGCTCAAACAAGCGCGCCAGATATTCGCCCATGATTCCCAACGCGAACAACTGCACACCGCTGAAGATGGCAATGATGGAAGCAAGGAATGGAAAACCTTGAATCGAGCCTGCCGAAAAATATGTCGTCAGCACATACATCAAAACAAAGAAGCCGAAAAACGTAAAAATGAAACCGATCACACTGGCAAGGCGCAGGGGCAGAGTCGTATAACTCGTGAGCACCAACAAAGATACCTTGACCAGTTTCATGAAATTGTAATTTGACTTTCCCACTACACGCGGCGACTCTTCCACGATCACCGAAGCAAAACGGTTCGTTCCCCACGAAAGCAAAACATCCACCAGCACGTCCGGGCCGTTAAAGGATTCGAACGACTTTCGCAGGTCAGCGCGAAAGGCCTTGAACGCGCCGATGTCGCGCACAGTGTGTTGCCCCATCACATAAGCAATGGCGCGCTTGAGAAAAACAGAGACAAGATTTTTGAACCAACCTTGCTGGCGTTTGCGCGCCACGCCATACACCACATCATAACCTTCATTCAACTTGGCAATTAACTTCGGCATTTCTTCAGGCAGGTTTTGCAAATCATCATCCATGGTGAAGATGACCTCATAGCGCGCTGAACGGATACCGCACAATGTGGCATTGTGCTGGCCGTAATTCCGCATTAAATCAATGCCGCGCACCCACGAATACTGTTTTGCAAGTCCCTCGATCACCGCCCAACTATTATCGGGACTACCATCATTTACCAAAACGGCTTCATAGGAATCCGAGATCGCTGGCAGGACTTTTGCCAGGCGTTCGACCAGTGGAATTAGAGTGGCCTCGCCGCGATACACAGGGATCACAACCGAGCAATTCATCGTTGGGATTTTACCATGCGACAAAAACGGCGAGACGTCGGTATGTCTCGCCGTTTCCGCTTCACAGCCGGACCCCGTGCCGGTCTGCCAATATCTGGAGCGTTCGCTCCACTTCGGTCTTTCGCCGCCCTCCCTCCCAATTGAGCGACTCGGCCAACGCGTCTGCAATTTCATCAACGATTTCGCGCGTCAACTTTCCGAGCATCGCCAGCATGGAGCGCCGCAAAAGCAGATCATCCAAATGAATGATTTTTTCATTTTGAGCAAGGAAGCCAATCTCGCGGCGGCTGTAATCAGGCAATGATTTCAATGGGCTGTCTGTGCCGCGGCTGATGAAGCCTGCAATCTGTTCAACGCGCGTACCGTATCGTTCGAACAAGGTCTGCACACGCTCAACAGGCAAGCCAGTCCACGCCGCGACGCCGTCCACAAAACGTTTTATGCCTTCCGACGTTGACGGATAACCGCGCCCGCCGCCGATGGGCAGAGACCGTGTATCTTTCTGCCGCGTCCTGCCCAGAAAGGTTAGAGCCTTGTCCGTCACTTGTTCCGAGAAGGCGCGGAACGAAGTCCACTTGCCGCCGATCAGCGAGTAGACTGGAAAGGTTAGCCCGGTCCACTCGCCGCTGATAACTTCGATAGTGTGATCGCGCGTGATCTGACCGGTCGTTTTCGCGTGGCTGGCCGCCAGCGGCCGGACTCCGCTAAAACGGAAGACGATGTGGTCGCGCGTCACTTTCATGGATGGAAAGACGCGCGCCACCATCTCGAGGAAATAGTCCACTTCCTCATCAGTACACCGCGCTTCATCAGGATTCTCGATGGGAATATCCGACGTGCCAATCAGCACGCGGTCATACAACGGAAAGATCAATACGATGCGGCCATCCTTATTCTCGAAAAAGAATTCGTGATCGCCAATTGCCGCGCGCAATTCGGGATGGTCGAGAACGAGATGCGAACCTTTCGTGCCGCCAATGAAGCGCGTGGAGAGCCCGAGACTGTGATTCGCAAAGTCAATCCACGGGCCCGCGGCGTTGACGACCAGACGCGGTCTCACTTCGTAAACGGTATCCGCCAACTCGTCCCGAAGAAGAAGCGTATCACCGCTTCCGCTGACGAGGCTCATATAATTGATCGCGCGCGCATTCGGGTTCTCCGCTTCCGCATCCAGAATCAATTCGAGGCCGAGACGTTCGGGTTGAAGGATCGCGCCGTCATAATAAGTGGCCGTGTTGATGATGTGCGGATTGAGTTCTTTCCAACGCGTCAGCGAGTCGGCGCGATTGAGAAATTGATGGCGCGGCACGATACGATTTTTCCCCGTGTAAGCATCATACAACATCAGGCCAACTTTGATCACAAGCGCGCCGCGTTCTGAGGGCTTGTCCAGCAAATGTAAAAATTTCAACGGCGCGTTGAACAGACCGGAGAAAAACTTAAAAATGGGAACCGTGGTCGGCAAAGGACGAACGAGATGCGGCGCATTTTGAATCAGGCGGTTGCGTTCGCCTACTGCCTCACGCACAAGACGGAACTCGCCATTTTCAAGATAGCGAATCCCACCGTGTGCCATATGTGACGAAGCCGCGCTCGCCCCCGAACAAAAATCGGCGCGGTCAATCAGAAGCACGTCCACGCCGTTGAGAGCCAGATCGCGAAACGCGCCAATGCCGTTGATCCCCCCTCCGACGATCAGCACGGAGACATCAGGCTCGTTTTTCAAAGCAGAAAGAGTTTCATTACGGTTCATGTTTGGTTTTCGATATTCGATACTCGTTATTCGACCCAATCGAATGTACGTGTCACCGCCTTCTTCCATTCATTATACAGTCGCTCGCGAACACCCGTGTTCATTTTAGGTTTCCACTCTTTATCTTTGCCCCAGTTAGCGCGCAATTCATCAAAGTCTTTCCAAAAGCCGATGGCCAGCCCCGCGGCGTAGGCGGCGCCGAGCGCAGTGGTCTCCGCCACCTTGGGCCGTACAACCGGCACATTCAAAATATCCGATTGAAATTGCATCAGCAATTCATCGAAGACCATGCCGCCATCCACCTTCAACGTGGTGAGTCTGACGCCCGAATCTTTTTCCATCGCGTCGAGCACTTCACGCGTTTGGAACGCGGTCGCTTCCAGCGCGGCGCGGGCAATGTGCCCCTTGTTGACGTAACGCGTCAAGCCGACGATTACACCGCGCGCATCGGACCTCCAATACAGCGCAAACAGACCGGAAAAGGCCGGGACAAAATAAATGCCGCCGTTATCTTCGACCGTTCTCGCCAACGCCTCAATCTCGGACGATTGACGGATGAGGCCCAAATTATCTCTCAGCCACTGAACCAGCGCGCCCGTGATTGCAATCGAACCCTCGAGGGCGTAGACGGCTTTCCGGCCTCCAATCTTGTATCCGAGCGTCGTGAGCAGACCGGATTTCGACGGCACAGGTTTTTCACCGGTGTTCAAGAGCATGAAACAGCCAGTGCCATACGTGTTCTTGGCCTCGCCCGCTGAATAGCAGGTCTGACCGAACAACGCGGCCTGTTGATCGCCGAGGTCGCCGCAAACAGGGATATTTTGTAGAGGTGAAGCATGCTTCACCTCTACGCGGCCATAAATTTCGGAAGAAGATTTAATTTCGGGAAGAATGGCGCGTGGAATATCGAGCAACTTCAAAATCTCATCATCCCAATCTAAAGTGTTGAGATTCATCAACAGCGTGCGCGAGGCGTTGGTCACATCCGTGACGTGTGCGCCGGTCAGATTCCAAATGATCCACGTATCCATATTTCCAAAAAGCAATTCGCCGTTTTCAGCCCTCGCCCGCGCGCCGGGCACGTTGTCCAAAATCCATTTGATCTTCGGGCCGGAGAAATATGTCGCGAGGGGCAAACCGGTCTTCGTGCGGAGACGATCCTGACCCCCGTCTTTTGCAAGTTCAGCGCAGATTGAATCCGTGCGCGTGTCCTGCCAGACAATGGCATTGTAGATTGGCCGCCCCGTTTCTTTTTCCCAAACGACCGTCGTCTCACGTTGATTTGTGACGCCAATCGCGGCGATGTCACCGGACACTGATAATTGATCGCTGAATACTTTATTCAATGCACCTGCGATTACCTCTTGAGTCCGTTTCCAAACCTCCAGCGGATCATGTTCCACCCAACCCGGTTTGGGATAAATTTGCCGATGTTCCTTCTGGTCCACGGCAACGACATTTCCCCCATGATCAAAAATAATGAAACGAGTGCTGGTCGTGCCTTGATCAATCGCGGCGACGTATTTGGGCATCACGCCTCCTTTGCAGTCATATTGTAAAACAAAACAGGACTGACATCAGGTCAGTCCTGTTCGCAACGCGGATTGCTGTCACTTGCGGCGAGGCGCCTTTTTCTTTGCGTCAACCTCATCTACTTCGTGGGCGTTCAAATATCGGAACGTTCCCACAGCCACCACAGACCCGGCGATTGGGCCAAGGAAATAAATCAAATAGGTCATGGGGTGAGTGAAATCACCGGTGAACAACGCCGGGCCAAAGGTGCGCGCCGGGTTGAAGGACGCGCCAGTCAATGGGCCGCCTGCGAGAATGTTGAGCGTCAGCGTCAAACCAATGGCCACGCCGGCAAGGGCGCCGCCTCTACCGGCCACCGCAGTATGCAGGACCGTATTGACCAGGAAGAAAGTCAATAGAGCCTCGACGCCCATCGCGTAATAGGGATATTGAGCCGTAAGAAGGCCCGACGTCGCGCTCTTGCTAAAGGCATCAGCGCTCACCAAAACAATCAACTGACGAAGCAGGAATGCGGCAATGATCGCGCCCAGGAATTGTGCGATCCAATAAACAATCGCTTCACTCCATTTCACTGTTCCGTTCAACGCGAGACCAAACGTGACCGCAGGATTTACATGTGTGCCTGAGATATGCCCAAATGCATAAACAAAGACCAACACTACAATGCCATGCGCCAATGCCACCCCCAGCAAAGTCGCGCCATATACAGCAGAGGCCGAACCAACAAAAACAAGTGCAAATGTTCCGATCAATTCAGCCAGAAATACTTTGAAATTAAACATTGATCCTCCTTGCAAATTTGAGTACGCCTATCAAAACCCCGCCTGGCGAAATTGGATACTAACTTTCCCAATTGCGCGCGCCGGATAAGAAGGACGTACCGCTCATAGGCTTCTTCCCGGCGGGTTGCACCTCATCCAGGATAAGAACCCCGCCTCGCGCGCCGACCGCGGCCTGCCCTCGAACAATCAGCCTCCGCCCTACCGAGGCCTCTCCTGCCTCCGCGTGCGCGCGATGAATTTTCAGCAGGGTTCCGTCAAAATTCATGAACGCGCCCGGCCACGGATTAAATGCCCGCACGCGCCGCGCCAGCTCTCCCGCGGAAAGTGTGAAATCGAGCAGGCCGTCTTCTTTTTTCAACATGGGAGCATACGTTGCCTCACTGTCGTTCTGCGGCTGTGGCCGCAACTCGCCGGAGATGTAACGCGGCAGAGTCTCGATCAACAGATCCGCGCCGAGGCGCGACAATTTTTCGAACAACGATCCACCAGTATCATCAGTTTCAATTGGAATGGCCGATTGCGAGATGATCGCGCCGGTATCCACGCCTTTGTCCATCAGCATGATAGTCACGCCTGTTTGTGAATCGCCTGCAAGGAGTGCGGCCTGAATCGGAGCCGCGCCGCGCCAGCGCGGCAATAACGACGCGTGAACATTGACGCATCCGCGCGGGGGGAGAGCGAGAACTTCGGGACGAAGAATCTGCCCGAACGCGGCGACCACGATCAGGTCCGGGGCCCAGAGGCGGAGTTGGTCCATGGCAGAAGGGTCGCGCAGTTTTTCCGGTTGAATGATGGGAAGTCCGAGCTCAAGCGCCAGCTTCTTGATCGGAGGGGATTTCATCTCGCGGCCGCGTCCCGCCTGACGATCTGGTTGAGTCACCACACCCACAATGTGATAGTGCCGCGCCAGGGCCTGCAGACTGGGCGCGGCAAAATCAGGCGAGCCCATAAAAACGATACGAGTCATCAAGTGCATTTTACTGCTTTTTGCTTGAACTCATAATTTTGAATTTACAAAATCAGGGCGGTTGCATTCGTGCCATTCAGAACTTTCCGCAGTGCGCGGTAGCACAGTAGTACTCTTGTCCATTTGCAATTTGTTGCGCTTTGATTGGATTGGTTGTACAATAGCCGAAATCTCAATCAGACCAGTTCAGGAGGAACAACCTATGTCCCAAGCACCTATGTCCACTGATGTCACCAGCGACGATAAACTCTGGGCCGCCCTCGGCTACCCGATCGTTCTGGTTGCCATCATCGTTCTCTTCATGGAAGATAAGAAAAACCGCCCATTCATCAAGTTCCATGCCGTACAGTCCATCGCCGCGAACGTGGTCTTTATCATTCTTTCCACGATCATCACAGCTGTGACGATTGGCTTCGGCGGTCTGTGCGTGCCTTTGCTCTGGCTTGTTTTCTTCTATTGGGCCTATCTTGCGTATCAAGGCCAGATGTTCGAAATCCCGGTCATTACAAACTTCATCAAGAATCAGGGCTGGGTCTAGTTTATTTCTCCGTTTGAAAAGAGCCTGCTGTTTTCAGCAGGCTCTTTTATTTTTACAGAAACCGAAAAAGAAAAACCGCTGGTACAATCTGTCCGCACTTCATAAGGAGAGAATAATGCCCGGCAGAAAATTTTTTTCGATTCTTGTACTTATTGGTCTTGTTTTTTCACAGTCCTGCGCCACACTTCCCCGATTCAATGAGAAACGCCCAAACTTTCTGATCATCGTCAGCGATGACCAGCGCTTCGATACCATGGACTACATGCCTGTGACAAAATCTGTGATCTTCGATCAGGGCGTGACCTTCACCAACGGATTTATCACGACGCCGCTGTGCTGTCCCGCCCGCGCCAGCATTTTGACAGGAATGTATGCCCACAACACCGGCGTGCACACGAACGACGATCCGCTGAAAAAACCAACTTTCATCTACACCCTGCACGAGAATGGTTACTACACTGGATTAGTGGGGAAATATCTCAATTCCTGGAAGGGAGAAATCCGTCCAGAATTTGATTATTGGGTGTCCTTCTTCAAAGGCGAGAGTGATTATTACGACCCTTATCTCAACGACAATGGAATCTGGTCCGTGCACAACGGATACATCACCGACATCCTGGGCGACTATGTCATTCAATTTCTGGATCAAGCGGCAAAAAATCCGCGGCCGTTCGTGCTTCTGTACGCGCCCAATGCCCCTCATCAACCCGCCACACCCGCCCATGAAGACGCCAATAAATTGCAAGACCTGCCTGCGTTCCGTCCGCCCAGTTTCAACGAGGCGGATGTCTCCGACAAGCCTTCATGGATACAAGACAACGTCATGGACGATCAGGCAATACAACATGTAGATAATTTCCGCCGCAAACAACTGCTAACTTTGATCTCGCTTGACAGGAGCAACGCAAAGGTCTTCGAGGCCCTAAAACGAAACGGCCAACTCGACAACACCGTCATCCTTTACCTTTCCGATAACGGAATGTTGTGGGGCGAACACCGCATCACGTCGAAGAATAGTTTTTATGAGGAGGCCACCAAGGTCCCCTTCGCGATGCGCTACCCGCCGCTCGTGCCAAAACCCTACACAGAAAATCGCCTCGTTGCTAACATTGACATCGCTCCGACCGTCCTGCAACTCGCCGGCATCCCGATCCCCTCCAACATGGACGGCCTGTCCATGGTCAATCTGTTCAACGGCGGGCCCTGGCGGGATACCCTGCTCATCGAAGGCTGGCCGCCGCGCGGCTACTATTCGTCCGCCCACACCGATCGCTACGTCTACTCCGAAACCATCGGCGACATATCCGAGTTCTACGACCTGCAAACCGACCCGTACGAACTCCAAAACCAGATTGACAATCCGGCGTATCGGGAAATCATCCAGGGACTCCAACAAAAACTCCGCCAGCTCCAAAAGCAGGCGGGCGCTTCCACTCCGGGACCGTGAGCCGGCATCAAATTCAGGAACTTTATCCTCTTGACGTTTGCTCCCCCTCAACCGTAGAATGGAAGCAACAATTGAACGGACGGCAGGGAAGAGACTCGTAGATGGTAGTAGCGACGTTGGTCGCTCGTAGACGACCGAAGTCGTCACTACGATCAGAGCGCCGAAGGTGCAAATCCGGAACAGGCGAAACCGGACGAAACTCTCAGGCAAAAGGACCCTGTCTCCGAATCACTCTGGAAAGTCTCACACGAGACACCGACGGTGAAAATTTAGTTCGGTAGTTTGATAGCTGGGTAGTTTAGATAGTTGAACTACGTAACTACAAAACTATGTAACTATCAAACTAAATGAATCTCTCAGGTCAAATTACAGAGGCGCGCGATGGTTTTATCGTGCGCCTTTTTGATTCGCCAAATCTTCCCTCACGAGGAGAACAAAAGATGAACACTCCCTCCAATCTCAAGTACACCAAGTCCGATGAATGGTTCGACCCGGCGTCGGGCGCGATGGGCATCACCGATTACGCCCAGTCGCAACTCTCGGACATCGTCTTCGTTGAAATCCTGGTGGACGAAGGCGATACCGTCGAGGTCGGCAAGGCCATTGCTTCCGTTGAGTCGGTCAAGGCCTCGGCAGAGATTTATGCCGCCGCGGCCGGCAAAGTCACCGCCGTCAATAAAGATCTCAGCCAAAAGCCTGAGACGCTGAACTCCGATCCATACGGCGCGGCCTGGATGATCAAGGTCGAGGGCGGCAAGACCGGCGAAGTGATGGATGCCGCCGCATATGAGAAGTATTGTGCAGAGAGAACGAACTAATCAGTGTTCAGTAACCGGTAGGCAGTAAACAGTAAAACTGGCAACTGAATACTGGTCACTGATGACTGCTCCGAAGGAGCATCTATGACTTACATTCCCATCAGCCCCAAAGAACGGGATGCGATGCTGGCGACCATCGGCGTCAAGACGCTCGATGATCTTTTCAAAGATGTGCCCGCCAGACATCGCTTTCCCAAACTTGACCTGCCACCCGCGCTGACCGAAATGGAAGCCGCGGCCGAACTGGCAGACATCGCTGCCAGCAACGAGAATGTGCGCGGCGATTTGATTTCCTTCCTCGGCGCGGGCATGTACAACCACTACATTCCCTCAGTAGTGGATCACGTTCTGCGCCGCGGCGAATTCTATACCGCATACACCCCATATCAGCCGGAGATTTCACAAGGCACATTGCAAGCCATCTTTGAATATCAATCATTGATGGCCGCGCTGACCGGCATGGAAGTGTCCAACGCCTCGCACTACGACGGCGCGACTGCCGCGGCCGAGGCTGTGAACATGGCTTGGGCGCAATTCCGCGGCAAACGCAAAAAGGTCGTGATCTCGCCGACCGTCCATCCGCAATACCGTGCCGTCATCCGCACGTACACCCAAGGCATGGAACTGGAATTAGCCGGAGACGACCCGAACGCCGACCTCGGGTCCGGCCCCGAAGCGTTGATGAGTCTCATTGATGACAACACAATGCTGCTCATCGTTCAGTATCCGGATTTCTTCGGTCGCATCTACGATTACACCAAACTCATCGCGGGGGCGCACGGCAAAGGTGCGCTCGTCTGCGTTGTGGCGAATCCCACCGCGCTGGCTTTGTTCAAGACGCCCGGCGAAATGGACGCGGATATCGTCGTCGGCGACGGCCAGCCGCTTGGCATCCCGATGTGGTACGGCGGCCCATCGCTGGGATTCTTCACCACGAAGAAATCGTATGTCCACAAAATGGCGGGGCGACTCGTCGGCGAAACGGTTGACTCGCGCGGCCAGCGCGCCTACGTGCTCACCCTCACTGCGCGCGAACAACACATCAAACGCGAACGCGCCACCTCCAACATTTGCACCAATCAAGGTTTGCTGGCGCTGGCTTCTGCGGTGTATATGTCATTGCTTGGCAAGAGCGGCATGAGGCAGGTGGCCGAACTTTGTTATCACAAGGCGCATTACGCCGCCGAGCAACTCAGCAAGATCAAAGGCATGGAGTTGTGCTTCAGGGAGCCGTTCTTCCACGAGTTCGCGTTGTGCCTCGACCGCCCGGCGAAAGATGTCAACGCGCACCTGCTCGAACACGGCATCCTCGGCGGATACGATCTCGGGCAGGATTATCCCTCGCTGAAAAATAATCTATTGATAGCCGTCACTGAAATGAACACAAAAGAAGAAATCGACTCGCTGGTCGAAGTTCTCTCGGAGGTGGATCATGGCTAACGCGACGACTGCACCAAAGATTGTCGAACCGACTGTCTTCGATTTATCCTCGCCCGGACGCAAGGGCGTCTCTTTCCCGGACCCGGATGTGCCGCGCGCCAAATTGCCCGAGTCCATGCTGAGAAAGGACCTGCCCCTCCCTGAACTCGCCGAAGTGGATGTTGTCCGTCACTATATGCATCTCAGCAAATTCAACTACAGCGTGGACGGCGGTTATTATCCGCTCGGCTCCTGCACGATGAAGTACAACCCAAAGATCAACGAAGATACTTGTCGGCTTCCGGGATTTTTGTTCACACATCCACTTCAGCCGATTGAGACGGTGCAAGGCAACCTGGCGTTGATGTATCAATTGCAGGAATGGTTGAAAGAGATCAGCGGCTTCGCGGCCGTGACGCTTCAACCCGCGGCCGGCGCGCACGGTGAATTCACCGGCGTGCTGATCATGCGCGCCTATCACAAGTCCCGCGGTGACTCGAAACGCGTCAAGATGCTCATCCCTGATTCGGCGCATGGAACAAACCCCGCTTCCTCGGGCATGATCGGCCTGCAAGTCGTTCAAATCCCCTCCGACGCGCGCGGCAACGTGGATTTGAAGGCGCTCAAAGAACAGTGCGACGACACGGTTGTCGGTATGATGCTCACCAACCCGAACACGCTCGGCCTGTTCGACGAGCACATCGAGGAAGTGATCAAACTCGTTCACGATTGCGGCGGCCTGATGTACGGCGATGGCGCCAACCTGAACGCGCTCCTCGGCATCGTCCGCCCCGGCGATCTTGGCTTCGACGTGATGCACTTCAACCTGCACAAAACGTTTTCGGTCCCGCATGGAGGCGGCGGCCCAGGTTCGGGTCCGGTGGGAGTCGTCGCGCATCTCGCGGATTTCCTGCCTGAGCCGCTGGTCGGCATCCTCGAAGAAGCCACAGATGATGAGCCTCCGCTGTTTGGGTTTATCAAGCCTGCGAAGTCCATCGGTCGCATGAAAGCCTTCCACGGACATTTCGGCGGTGGGCATGTGCGCGCTTTCACCTACATTGCCATGCATGGCCCCGATGGACTGAAAGATATTTCGCAATACGCGGTGCTGAATGCAAATTACTTGCTGGCACGATTGCGGAAGACCTATCACGTTCCGTTCGACCGCATCTGTATGCACGAGTTCGTCGCCGAGGGACAGTTCGCAGGTTCAGATGTGCGCGCTCTCGACATTGCCAAGCGTCTGATGGATTACAACTTCCACCCGCCGACGAATTACTTCCCGCTCATCGTACATGAAGCGCTGATGATCGAGCCAACTGAGACGGAGAACAAGGACACGCTGGACGCTTTCGCCGACGCGTTGATCAAGATCGCGGACGAAGCCAAGACTCAACCCGACCTGCTCCACAACGCGCCGAGCACCACTCAATTCGGCCGCATGGACGAAGTGAAAGCGGCAAGAGAACTCGTCCTGTGTTGCTGGCTGCCGGAAGATTACGCGGAAAAAGTTTAGTGTGCGATAACAAACAAGGACGAGCAGCCGCTCGTCCTTGTCGATTCTTTCCTTGACAAGAACAAAATTACTTCGGCACCCACAACTTGGCATTATCCACCGAGCAACGCGTGCCGTAATCTTTGTTCGTTCCCGAGATGATGCTGTACGTGAAATATCCCGGATTCGTCAGACGATCCTGGAAGAGTGTATATTCGCCGATGAACTCTCCATTCACCAACGCGTAAGAATGACCGCCATTGGTGATGAATTCAAAATGCGCTTCGGCAGGGTTGCCAAATTGAACCCTCCCCTTGCCGCGCGTAACGCCGACTCGTCCGCAACGGTTGCCGAGGGCGGCAAAACACCACGTGACCAGCACAGAGTCATTCGTGATCATCGCAGTATACTCGTCAATGAAATTATCTCCGACCCGGAAGGCAATCCCGCATCCGGAATACTCGGGATAATTCACCTTTCCCGCGCTGGACCATTTAAAGTCGCCCCAAAACGCAAAGTTCAACACTTGATCATGATAGCCTGAATCCTCGATGTTTAGATAATTCTTTTGGGCCATCTCGAAGCTCGCCGCATCCAAAGAATAAATCTTTCCTTCGGTGGAGGACAAATATCCGCTGTCAACATACTTCTGAAGCGCAGCCTGGTCGGCTTCCGCTTCTTTGGTCTTGGCAATGTTCGGCGTGGCGGTCGGGCGCGGCGTGGAGGTGGGCCTGGGCGTCGCGGTGGCAGTGGCTGGGATGGGCGTATCCGTGGGCACAACGGTAGGCGTGGCAGAGGTGCTACAGGCAAGCGAAACCAGAATCAAAACAACACTTGCCATAAAAACGGGCCTGAACGACTTCGTATTCATTTCATTCTCCTCTTTTGGATTTCGGGGGAATGCGTGACCCCCGGTGCAGTTGAGAATATAATACACCTAATCACATGGTTTTTCAACAGATTTTCGTTACAAATTCCCGCTTACAAACGGAGCAGATTTGAAAATTCTCACGGTGGATATCGGCACAGGAACTCAGGACATTTTCCTCTACGACTCGCGCCTCGACCTCGAAAACGGCTTCAAGTTAATTCTGCCCTCGCCCACCATGATCATCCATCGCCAGGTCAAGGAAGCAACTCGTTCGCGGACTCCGATCCTGCTCACCGGCCATCAGATGGGCGGAGGCCCGTCGGCATGGGCCATCGAAGCCCACGCAAAAGCCGGCATCCCTGTTTATATGACACCGGATGCCGCGACTACTATCAATGACGAATTGGAAAAAGTCGAAACACTCGGAATCAAAATTATCTCCGAAGATGAAGCACATGGTCTATTGTCCACAGTCCATCGTCTGGAATTGAAGGACTTCGACTTCGACGCGATCTCCGAGGCCTTTGCCCGTTTTGGCGTTTCGCTTCGGCATCTGGACGCGGTAGCGGTCGCCGTTTTCGATCACGGCGCGGCGCCTGCGGGCGTCTCCGACCGGCAGTTCCGCTTCGATTATCTCGACGCGCAAATCAGAAAGAAGAACTCTCTCACTTCCTTTGCTTTTCTCTCCGAGGACATCCCTCCCATCATGTCGCGACTGCAATCCGTCGCGGACTCAGCGCGCGGACTCGATTGCCCGCTCATCGTGATGGACACCGCGCCCGCCGCGGTGCTCGGCGCGACGTTCGATCCGGTCGTTGCAGGGCTGGAAAGAAAAATCATTGCAAACGTCGGCAACTTTCACACGCTGGCGTTTCGACTCGGGAAAAATGGAATCGAAGGAGTCTTTGAGCATCACACTGGAGAAATTGATTTACCCAAACTCGAGTCGCTTTTGCGCGCGCTGGCGGATGGTTCGCTCAAACATGAAGATGTCTTCAACGACATGGGCCACGGCGCGTTGATGTATTCAACTGAGAAGTTTGAATTTGGAAAAGATAAATTTGATGTGGTGGTCACCGGCCCGCGGCGCTCGATGTTCCAGACCATGGACGGCAGACCGTTGACCGAGAATCACGGTCCACCGTCCACGGTCATCCGTCCGTATTTTGCTGTACCGTTTGGCGACATGATGATCGCGGGTTGCTTCGGTCTGCTGGCGGCCACAGCGGAGATCATGCCCAATTTAGCGGAGGCCATTCAGGGGTCATTGCGAGGCGAGCGCGGGCATGGCGTCGCGCCGTGGGATGTTTAGGGTTTCACAGAGCGTTGCCTGAGCGCGACTTCATACGATCGTTTCAATAGTTCTACGGCCTTGTCCACATCGCCCTGTTCACGAATATAAAAACTGATCCAGCCCGTCTCGGGCAAGACATGATGCGGCTCGGCCTCCCCCGCCGCGACGATTTCATCGCGCATCTTCTTCGGGAAGGGAATATCCACCAAAGTATCGCCGTGGACATGACCGATCTCGCGTTTGCCGATCGTGTATTCGATCCCGCCGAAGCGATGCGGATGCGCCTCGACCTGTTCCCAGGATAAAAGTGTCTGTTTGATTTTGTCTGCCGCGCCGCGGATTGACATTTTGTATCTCCATGCTCAGGCGGGAGGCGTTTGCGGATGCGCAGCGCGTGCTCTGGCGAGGGTTCCCATCCAAAGATAACTTAACGCGAGAGCGCATCCTAGCAGGAAACAACTCAACCACAAAGCCTGTGCTCCCATGGCCTCATATGCCCAGCCGCCGAGGATGGGACCAATAAGAAATGAAAGTCCCCAGGCAGAGCCGAAGATGCCCTGATACAGGCCGCGCAACTCGACCGGGGAAAGATCCGCGATCAGGGCTGGAGCGACTGCACCAGCGGTGATCTCGCCCAAGGTCCAGACCGCGACCGTGAAGAAATAAAACGGCAGAAGGTTAACCGCGAACATATTCAGACCGAATCCGACTCCAAGCAAAAGTACGGCCACCGCCATGGCGCGAAAACGCGGCCAGTTCGTAGCCGCATGGCTGACCTGGATGCTGAGCGCCACAATCAAGATTCCGTTGACGGCGATTGCCAGCCCATAATCGGCAGAGCTGAGGGCATGCGTCTGCATGTCGAGCGGCAGGGTGACATAACCCTGCATATAGATGATGCCCACGAACAAGGTGATGAAACTGAAGATCAGAAGAAGCGGCTCGCGCCGCACCTGTTGCATTCGCTCGTTGAATGAGACATGCGTGGCATGACTCACCTGCGCGGGCCGCGTTTCGGGGACGCGCGCCAGCACGATCAAACCAAAGATGAAGGTGGTCAGTGCATCGCCAATGAAAAGCAGAAAGTAATCGTAGCGCGCCATGAACCCGGCCAGGATGGGGGCCAGTGAGAAACCGAGGTTGACCGCCCAGTTTTGATAGCCGAACGCCCGAACGCGCGCAGAAGGCGGAACCAGATCCGCGACCGCCGCGGCCTGAGCGGGACGATATAAATCTGTGAAGAAGCCGAGGATGAAAGTGAAGAGTGCGATCAGCGGAAGAGACCGTAGCAGCCCAAGGGCGACCATCGCCAGCGGAGCAACGAACAGACTCATCAACAGCACCGGGCGGCGGCCCAAACGATCCGCCAACTCTCCGCCTGCCAGTTGCGCAAGGAAGGAACCCGCCCCAAACAGCGAAACGGTCAGCGCGGCCTGGCTGACCGAAATGCCGCGCTGGCTGGTGAGATACAGCGTGAGGAACGGAATAACAAAACTGCCTACGCGGTTGATTAGAATCCCAAACCAGATGAACCAATACGTGGATGGCAGGTCAGCGGTGAGAGTTGAGAAACGCGAACGAATGCTTTCCATAAAAGTTTCCTTTGGCGAGGAACCAGAATGTATGTTCTAGGAATCCGGATGATACACCAAGTGCATAAACGCGTCAACAGAATCGGAAATCTCTCCTTACCAATCAAGAGTCATATCTGTTCTCTTGACAAATAGACAAACTTCGATATAATTTCACATAGAAAACTGTCTATATGAACTCGACCCAGCTTGTCTTTGCCTGCAACATGAATGCGCTCACGCTGAAGGAACGAACTCAGCACGTGGCGAATACATCGCAACTGATGAAAACCCTCCACGAAGTGCGCGAGGAAGCGAACGGGTATTCCCTTCACTTCGCGAATGAGACCCGCATCATTCGCAAGATTGCCGAGTTTATTTCGCTGGAGCGATTGTGCTGTCCGTTCTTCGACTTTACCCTGCAAGTCAAGGCCGAAGACACATCCGTGGCGCTGCAAATCGCGGGCGCCGAGGGCATCAAGGATTTTATCCGTGCAGAATTTGGTGAAGCCATCCCATGACCAATACATTTAATCCCGTTCTGTTCGCCAAAGCCATCGCCGATGAAACCCGCCAGAAGATCATGGGCCTGTGTTGTTGCACCTGGCTCTCGGTCAATGACATCGTCAAGAAGGTCAACGTGTCCCAGCCCACGGTCTCGCATCATCTCGCTATTCTGCGCGAGGCCGATCTGGTCCAAACGCGCGAGGAAGGCAAACAAACTTTTTACACACTCAATCAGGAACGCGTGTCATTCTGTTGCGGCCAGTTGATGATCAAGTTCGCGCCCGAGACGAAGACCACAGAGAAATTCGTAAAGGTCATTTCCAACTGAAAGATCGGGATGCAGTCGATTCGCTGCGTCCTTTCTTTTTGCATAAACACATAGACAATCATCTATATAAGGAGATGAACGTGATCCAAAGCCCCGATACCATTCACGAAAGCGTACGCGAGCATTACGCCAAACGGATTCAAAACTCCGCGTCTTGTTGCGGACCCGCGAACTGCTGTAGCGCCGAAAGCAGTCTCTACCCTGCGGATTTGCTTGCCACCCTGCCCGACGGCGAATCGTCCGTCAGCTACGGTTGCGGCGACCCGATCACACTCGCGTCCCTGCAACCCGGCCAGACCGTGCTCGATCTCGGTTCGGGCGCGGGACTGGATTGCTTCTTTGCCGCCAAGAAAGTGGGCGCGGCGGGGCGGGTGATCGGCGTGGATATGACTCCCGAAATGATCGCCCGCGCCCGGTCCAGTGCGAAGCGGTTGAATCTCGACAACGTGGAATTCCGTGAGGGTTATCTTGAAAATTTGCCGGTGGATTCAAACAGTGTGGACGTCATCATTTCAAATTGCGTCATCAACCTCGCGCCTGATAAATCGAAAGTTTTCAGCGAAGCCTTCCGCGTGCTCAAACCCGGCGGCAAACTGGCTGTCTCTGATATTGTCACCGATGGTCCATTGCCCGAGCAAATCAAGCAGAGTTTGAGCGCATGGGCAGGGTGTGTGGCAGGCGCGGTCGAAGCGAAAGATTACATCGGCATGATGAAAGTGGCGGGCTTCACGGATATTGCCATCACGCCCGTTTTCTTCGACAAGGAAACTGTGGACGCCGCGATTGAGGACATGGATGACATCGTTGAACTCAAAAGCATCTCGCGCGAAGAAGTGTACAAAGCCGTGTACAGCGCGAAGATCACGGCATACAAACCAGTTTAAGGAACAAACATCTCGAAAGGAGGTGAAATGCCATGACCGATTTACCGGTACTCTCGGGCTGCGATTGCGATTGCAACAGTGGTTGTTGCGGCGGCGGTTGCTGAAAGCATGCAAGATTTTCGGCGGCAGAATTCTGCCGCCGAAATTTTTTAAACCGGATTGTTAACTTCCATCCATTGACAGTCCAGTCAAATGGATGTAATTTCGGAATGGCAGGTCCCTAAAGGAAAAAAACAATGAAAATCGTAATAGACTGCGCGGCGGCGGTGCCGATTGAAGTGGTGCAGGATTTGATGTAAACAAAATCGCCGATGGAATTCCATCGGCGATTTTGTTTTATGCGGGTGTTGCCTCGGCAGCGGGCAGAACATCATGATCTGGCAAGACGCTCTCCGCGTTGCGAATGGCGGGGACAAAATATCCGGTCAGGCCGACGAGGCCCGCGAGCACACCACAGAAAACAATGATCAGTCCCATCCCCGCTCCGGGGCCTGTGCCTACCATCCAGCCAAAGGTCAAGGAAAGACCGCTTTGAGTACGCATGGCCGGTTCAAGCACGAAGTCCGCTAAAGTCCCGGCAATGATCGGCGAAATGGGATTGGTGAACCACGCAATCAAACGTCTTGCTGAAAAGACGCGGCCTTGCAAATCCGGCGCGACTTTAGACTGCCAGATCGCCTGATTGGAACCATTGACCAGCGGCACAACGATAGAAGACAGAATCATCCCCGCGGCCCACACTGGCACGCCTCCGATCAAGCCGATCAATATGGACGCGAGTCCACTCCACAGCCAG
Source organism: Anaerolineae bacterium (assembly GCA_021324435.1). GTDB lineage: Bacteria > Chloroflexota > Anaerolineae > Anaerolineales > Villigracilaceae > Fen-1038. Next base: position 15,123 of record JAJPIZ010000017.1, on the reverse strand, counting down.
CCGCCAAGCACGCCATGCACGCGCTTCCTGAAGCCTCCCCAGGCGCTCATGATGACTCCGCCAACCACGCCCGCGCCTGCGCCGAGACTCAGGATAAACCCAAGCGTGGAACTATTGTTGGCAGTGCGAGACAAGATCATCGGAGAAACGAGTGTGAAAGCAATGCCCGAAAACAGGTTTCCCATGAAAAAGATCAGTTGCAATCCCAGCAGGCTGGGGCGGGCAAAAATGTACTTGAAGCCGTAGGCCGCTTCCTTCCAAATGCTACCAGCACCTTGCTGGCCTTCTTCGGTGCGCGGCGGCTGTGGAATGTGAACAATCAGTAAGGCGCCGATAGCCAAGAGAAAAGTAGCCACATCAAAGAACAGGATACCGGTCAGGCCGATCAGCGGCAACAATGCGCCAGCCAACAGCGGAGCCAACACTCCAGGCCCCGCTTCAATCAGGGACATCATGCCATTGGCGCGGCCGTATTGCTCCTTGGACACCATGGTGGAGATTGCGGCCGAATAAGCAGGCCACTGGAAGGCATTTCCCAGCCCATATACAACAGAGGCAATGTACAGATGCCAGTAGTGCAGCAAGCCAAATGCCTGTAAAACGAGCACGGCCAGCGTCGCCAGTCCTGCCGTGAGGTCACTGACCATCATCATCAGTTTACGATTGTGACGATCCACCATCACTCCCGCAATTGGAGAAATCAAAAGAAAAGGAGTGATGAAGAAAACCTGCATCAAGCCCAACGCGGTCGCACTACCCGTCTTCTCGAAGACGAAAATAGTCAGCGCAAACTGGCTCATCGAACTGGCCAGGACAGAAACAATCTGCCCCAGCCAGACAACGGTGAAACCAAACATCCCCGCAGGACGTTTGGTCATACCAACGCTCTAAAGACCTGAAGATAGTAGAAACACATCACGCACTCTCCTTTCATCATCGAAAGCCGGTCTTGGATTGAAAAACTAATCTACGTAAATCTCGACGTGCTCGCCATCTTCATCGTCGGTAACGTCAATGATCTTGCCGGTCATACCGGACCGTAATGCGTCCATCACATAAGACATATCCACGCCCTCAACTTCAGGCGCAAAATGCGCGCCGATCTTCAAGCCGGCGTCAATCAGGCCAATCGGAATTTGGACCGAAGCCTTTGAACGGCCCGATGCAATGTCGGTGACGCGGATGCGGAGCCAGCGCCCCGCGCCGGAGGGACGATTCGAGCCGGAGCCTCCGGAGCCGCGCCGTCCCTCGTTCAAAGCGGCCAGCAATTTCGCCCCATCCTCCGCGCTGACCTTTCCCTCCTCGATCATCTTCAAAATTTTCATTCGTTCTTCTGCATTTGCCATTCCAGCCTCCTAGCCAATATAAACCTGCACGCGTTCGCCGTGCTCGCCCTCATCCACATTTACGATCAAAGGTTCCTTCGATGAAAACCCGGTTGAAAGAAGTTGTATCACCTCATCCGCAACAGTGCGATCCATACCTTCGATATAGTGCCCAAAATGACGCAGGAACCAGGCCGCAAACCCAAGAGGAAGCGGGAATCCGAGGGTGAGGTTGCGAGGCCCGTCACTGCCCTCCGGCTGTTGCACTTTTACATAAAGCCAGCGCGCAGTCCGACCACTTGCAAACAATCCCAGCAATAAAACGCCGAATAGAAGCGGAATCCATGCGCAATAAAACCAAAATCCAAAATTCGACGCGTTGACCAGCATGTAAAGCCAATAAGCAGAAAAGATTGTGATCCCGACCCCGGCCCACAACGGAATTTGCCACAAGCGACGCGCCTGGCTGGCGACTTTTTCAAATTCGGGAGCGGGAGTTTTTTTGGATTGAGAATCCGCTTCGGGTCCGGACGAAGAAGCGGGCGCGGTTTCGATGATCTCCATCTCGGCGGAAGACTCATCCAGCACTTTGATCAGCTTCATGGCTTCTTCCGCGCTGATCTTCCCATTCTCAACCATCTTGAGAATCTGTGTCCGTTCTTCAGAAGACATTATGAGCCTCCTTCCAGCGCGGCCAGCAGTTTCTCGGCCTCTTCGGAATTAATTTTCTTTTCCTGCAACATTTTCAATATGACCATGCGCTCTTCATCAGAGACAGTTTGTCTGGTTTCATTAACGCCTGATGGATCAACAGCGAAATGGAAGCGGCCAAATTTTCTTGCTTGTGGAGGCATAGGTGGGATTGGAGGTACGGGCGGAATGGGCGGGACACCGCGGCGCTTACGTTCTGCATTTTGAATCTTGATTTCCGCGCGGCGAATCTTTTGTTCGGCATCGCGCATTTTACGCTCTGCATGGCGTTTGGCTTCCTCCATGCGGCTTCGAATGCGCTCTGACAGATCCGTGTCCAATCCGCTCTTACCGGCGCTCATACTGATCTTGCCGACATTCTCCATTTGAACATCGCCGCCAATCGCGCCGGCCATCGAGACCTGACCGCTAAGATTCCGCAAGATGGCGTCTCCTCCTACAAACGATACTGTGATCGCACCATTCATATCTTCTAGTTTCACATCACCAGCCACATATCCCAGCGTGATTGTCGAACCACGCGGTACGGAAAGAATCAAATCTCCCGAAGAGGAAAAAGAAAGCGCGCTACCGGTTTGGGTCTGACGGATTTCATCTCCGCGGGCTTCAACCTCGGAGCGATCCCAACCGGTCACAATCAGGTCGCCCGCAACATTTCCGATTTGGATCGAGGGATTGGCCCCAGTGGAAAATGTTTGAGTGGTCATTCCCTCTCCTCCTCGCCGCGCAAGATGCGCATGGCATTTTCTGCTGAGATCTTGCCGGAGTCCAAATCTTCAAGCACTGCGCGCCGCTTTTCATCACTGATTTCGAGCGATTCATCCTTGCCCGGCTCATATCCCAGCGCGCGGATGACCTCATGCAAACGGTTGCGAATGGTTGGATAAGATAAATTGAGTTCTGATTCCATGCGAGTCAATTTACCCTCACAGCGCACAAAGGTGAAGATAAAATCCATTTGTTCGGGCGAAAGATTGGCAAAATGCCCGGCAGTGAAACGACCTTCCACAACTGTGTCGCATGATGGACAATGCAAACGAGTGACGTTCATCTCGCTATTACAAACTGGACAACGGGTAAGTGCTGGGTACATAAGTACACTCCTTGCCTTTTCAGATCGGGGTTAAATTTATACTCCGAGCTTTAATATTTTATATTTTGGTATTAAATTTATGAATACATTATACATATTTATTTAGGATTGTCAATAGTTTCCTTTATATTTTCCATACTTACTTTCGAAAAGGCAATCTTTTGTTCCGCATCCTTGCAAGTTGAAGAGGAAGACAAGAGATGATCAACAAAAAATTGACCCTCAAAACGCTTGACATCGAACGCATGTTCAAGTATTATTCATAGCACAAATGAGCGGTTTATGGTTCTGATTTACAGAACCACTTTGCTCAGGAGGCATGAATGATGATGGTTCGAAAAAGCAAGGGACTTGGCGAACGCCACCAAAAAATCCTGGATTTTATCCAGGAGTATCAACGCAAACACAAGCACCCACCCTCAATCCGTGAGATTGGCGAGAATTGCGGTATTTCTTCTACGTCGGTTGTCAATTATTATCTCGATCAACTGGAGAAGACCGGCCACATTGAACGCGACCGAAAGATCTCGCGCGGTTTACGCGTCACCGGCGTCAACGCGTCAGCGGATACATTGCGCGTGCCAATTCTCGGCCCGATCGCGGCAGGTCTCCCCCTGCCCGAACTTCAACCCGGTGTAAGTTATATGACCGATAATGAAGCTAACGCCGTGGATGTCGCACGCAGTCTTCTGCCTCCCAAAGAAAAAGGGAATGATCTGTTCGCCCTCGAAGTCAAGGGAGATTCAATGATTGACGCTATGATCAATGATGGCGATATTGTGGTGATGAAACGCGCAGTAGAAGCACGCAATGGTGAGATGGTGGCGGTTTGGCTGGCGCGCGATAACGAGGCGACTTTGAAATACTTCTTCAAAGAGAGGGACCGCTATCGCCTTCAACCTGCCAACCCAACAATGAAACCGATCTACATCAACAAAGACGAACCTTTGGAGATCAAGGGTAAGGTCGTGATGGTAATTCGAAAAGTGGAAGTAATGTCCTAGTTCAGAAAAGAATCAAAAAATCAGGCTTCAGATCTGAAGCCTGATTTTTTATTTTTCTATCTCATTTTGACACGGCCTTTGGCAGAACTGCCAGGCGCTTCACCAAGCTTCACGCGGCCCTTCTTGCGGAAGCCGCCGCCACTGCCGCTAAAGAGTTGCAATCCTTTACTCGCCAGCATGGGCACGGCGAGCAATGCAAGCAGAATCACCAAGATACCCGCAAACAGCGGCCATGACTGGGTTGACACTTCAGGCAGAACCCCGCCGGGGTTGTACTGGCTGTTAGCGGAAACTCCAGCATTCACAAGAGATACAGTTAGAGAGCGATTTACACCATCGCGCAAATTAGAGGGCGAGGTGTATGTGATGGCATACTCGTTCTGCAAAGCGCGGCCATACAATTGGAACAAGGCAGAAAGAGCGGCAGAGTCACCAGCGTAACTGTATGCACCGCCAGCCTGCTGGGCCAGAGACTTAAGCCCGGCTTCATCCAATCCTTGTTGCGATTTTGTGCTGGCATCGCCCAAGCCGATGGTAGAGATGGAAAGACCAGCCGGACCGATTCCAGTAATCACATCATCTGCTTTGTGAGAACTGCTGTTGTCCAGCCCGTCGGTGACGACGATTACCGCCTTGCGGCCTGTAACATCTTTGAGGGCCTCTTCCGCCGCGATCAGCGCGTCATACATTGCAGTGTCTCCACCGGTCTTGATGCTATCAATCGCGCTGTTCAAAACAGCATGATCCGTGGTGAGAGGCTGAAGATAAGTCGTTCGCGTGTTGTAAACCATGATGCCGGCTTGATCTTCAGGACGCATTTGATCCACATAGGCTTTGGCGGCAGCTTTGGCGCCGTCAATCTTGCCGTTTTTGTCCATGCTTCCAGAAACATCCATGACCAGCATGGTTGTCAATGGACCAATGCCGCCTTGGCCGCCACCGCTCACATTGGTCGGTTGCATGACCTGACCATTTTCAGAAATCTGAATGGTGTTCGGATCAACACCGACCGGTTGGCCGGACGCGTCGGTTACGGAAACATAGACCGTCACCTGCGGGAATTGGGAATTATCCACTTGTGTAATATGAACCTGCGTGCCCCCGGTCTGAGCAAAAGTGGCCGGGGCAGACCAAAGCGTCAGAACAAGAAACAGGCTCAGGGTCAGAACGATGCGGAAAATTTTACGCATGGCTACCTCTTTTCGTGATAAACCATCTCAGTATTGCCCATGCGGATTTTTTGTCCATTAACAAGTTGAGCGCGTTCGATCTTCTTGTTGTTAATGAATGTGCCTGAGAGGCTCATGTCTTTGACAGTAAATTGGGCGCCGTCTCCGGTAAGCATGGCATGTTGAGGGGCAATATCCGGATCAGGCAAAACGATCTCGGATTTCAAAGGCGAACTGCCAATGGCGATGGCGGGTCCACCGGCGTGCATGAATTTATCGAGGATGAACTCGGTGCCTTTCAGTTTGCCCGAGGTGACTTCGAGCCAGGCGCGCGACAGCGTAACGACGATCAACGAGATGAACAACCCAATGGCCGCTCCCAAAACCACCATGCCAACGGCCTTGCCGGTGACCAGGTTCAGTTGGACGCGCGCCAGTTCGAGCAAGGCGCCGCCCAACGCTCCACCAATAAATCCGCCGAGCGTCGGCTTCCAGATCTCACTTCGACCAACGAATCCTTCCGCTAAACCGATCATCGCGCCGAAGACGCCCCAGCCAAGAGCGCGGCCGAGAACGCCGGCGCCGACTTTCTGGAAGAGAAACTCACCCAGCACCAGGCCCAGACCTCCGGCCGCTCCGACCAGGCCACCTACCAGCCCTGCTTTGACTGCCAGCACGGGGTTGAGAGTTAAAGCGCCTTCCGTGATGCCGATGAACAGGCCAATCAAAACACCGACCAGGGCGCCAACGACCAGCACATTGATATAAAAGGCGCCAGTGAACGACAGGCCGAGTACATTGCTGACTTGCCATGCAAACAAACCGCCCAGCGCGCCGAGCACGGCGTAGAAATACGTACGCATTCTTCTACTCATTTGGAATTATCTCCTTCCGCTTCTTCAAACTGGTTGAGGTTGGTCCAATAAACCATGCTACGGCCATAATTTCCGTCCAGTTCATAGAAGCCATAATACCGGGTGGGATCAAGCACGCCATTTTTCTGGCGGATGAAAAACCCACCGGTTGCAGAAACGGGTTCAACGACAAGCGCCACCTGCCAGGGTTCGGGGAAAAAGTTATTATGTAACCAGGTGTCGTAATGTGAAAGAAAAACGCCCATGCTTGGGTGTGTGTGGTACCACCCTACGATCTTCTGACCTTTGTAATTGGCATCAATCTGATCGTGAATGTCAACCAGGCTTTCCTGGGTAAATGTCAAATAGACGCTGCCCTGCCGCGTGTAACGGGCTGGCAAAGCATGCTCAACAACAACAAACTGCTCTCCGTTCCCATTCATGCACCATTGCCCCACAAGGATTCCGCCCACCTCATTCTTCATATCGCTCACAGAGTGAACACAGATGCGGCTGTACGCCGGCTGAGTCATAAACACGGAAACCAATGGACTCAGCCCTGCTTCGTCATAAGGCGAGTTCCAGCGACTGGCTGTTTTGGTAGGAAGTGGAATGGCAATAGGCTGGTTCATATCGAAAGGTAAAACGTTAATGCGTAGTCGCGAATTCATAGGAGGTCCCGCCCTCACCCGCCCGGTTGAGCGACAACAAGACGAGGTGAGGGAGGGTTATCGGGGCTGGGTTAGCCGGCAGTGACATCTGCCGTCATCATCAGCCGGTCGTTCTGCGGGATACCGGCCTGTGAAAGAGTTTCTTCCTCTTTCAATTCGCGGCCGAGCGCTTTGCTGTCCAAGCGATAAGACATAGCGCGTCCATCCGGACCCGTGACAGGCAGTTCCAGCGAGGTGGTCAATTCAGGAATCAATTCCTTCACCGGCACATCATCCGGAACTTCCGCATTGCGGGTGCCTCCCGAGGGGAGCACAATGGTGACAGGTACATCTGACATGGTAAATTCTCCTTTCTGAGATTGACGATCTAGACTTTCTGCAATACCGGTTTGCACCGCGGGAAAATAGCTACTTCTTGATGTGGACTTTCGCCTTGGCGGCGGGCTTGGAAGCAGTGGGGCTGGTCAGCGTAATCTTTGGTTTCTTATTGTCCTGACCGCCAGTGCTGAATTTCACGCGCTCTGCGTGGAGCAACTCTCGCGTGTCCACCGGGAAAATGTTCGGGTGTTTCTTGCGATATTCCCGGCTCCAGCGCGCCGCCTCAGGGTCCCATGGGAACGGTGGTTTGGTGGGATCATCATGATAGTTTTTGTATTGCAACATCTCGCCCAGCATAACCACCAGTCTGTCCAAAGAGCGGCTGGCCGTCCACCAGGCGGCGTCAATACAAACACTTCCGTTCAAGTGATTGATGTTCGGATGCCAGATCGGCGTCAGCCATTTCATGCCGGGCCAGCGTTGCGGATATTGGTTATGGAGATAAATCTCCACCTGATGATGATCGCTGAACTGCGGGTTACCCTGCCGATCCACGTTGGCAATACTCTTGCACTTAAAGGTCACGATGTAACGCTCAGGCGGCAGATTGGGGCGCGGCGAGTGCGCGACAAAACTGATCAAATTGGACTGCGCGGCCAATTCCTGCATCAATTTTTGGTCGGCTTTCAGGCGCCTCATGCGCGGACTTTCGGCCACAACGTTGCCGGCCCCGGCTGTAATGTCCGCTGTTATCATCAAACGATCATTGTCCGGGATGCCCGCCGCGGAGAGGGTCTCGCCCTCGGTTAACTCGCGGCCGAGCGCTTTGCTGTCAAGGCGATATGTCATCGGCCGCCCATCCGGACCCGTAGTGGGCAATTGCAACAAGGAGATGAATTCCGCCATCAAATCCTTGGTCGGAACATCATCCGGCACTTCAGCGGTACGTGCTCCACCGCTGGGTAAAACGAGGGTTACATTCAAATCAGGCATGGGTTTCCTCCAAAATTAGTTGAGATGGGGCACCTGGCAGGAGCCAGTGATATCCCAGCAATCTTTGTGATGCAGGGTATGGCAAATGTCGCATTCAACTGTTCCGCGCGGATCGTTGCGTTTCACAGGTTCAAGACAATAGGGACAACGATGTTCCTCGTAAACTGCCAATTGAACTTCAGGTTTGCGGCGCAATGGATTCCATGCTCTGGAGCGGGATGATCCTCCGGATGACTTGACGCGTTCGGGCTTTCTGCGTTTCACGCGGGACCTCGAACCTGCCGCTGGCACACCGACTCTCTGCACCGCTGGGACATGTGGCGTCACAGCCACGGCCAAACTCGGTGAAGTACGCGCCGCTCGCCTGCGACTCCGCACATGTGACGATACCGATGGCTCGATCATGCGCGCGTTGGAGTGATTCCAGGCTCGTAATGCGATCCACGATGCATCAACGGCGATCATCATGTGCGCCAAAGCAAACCAATTCACATCGAATCGATCAACGCGCAGGTAACGAATAGTGTTGTTCCAATCGAGCGATGAAACAGCATGAGACAGTCTGTTCCAATTCGCCGCGTTTCGCCCCACAAATTGCAATGGGCCGATACCGCTTTTCCAGTCGGTGAAATAGCCAAGCACTACCAGGCCAACGATGGCCATCGCGGCGGAGGCCAGCCCGCGAATGAATCCGTTCCGTTGACGCAGAAGAATGCGCGACCCGGCTCCAGCAATCAACCCGAGACCGGCGTCCGCCAGCAGGTTGAACCACAACAACGGAATACCTGTCTTCTGACGGGACAGAATTACAAGGCCCAATGCAATCGCAACAATCAGCAGGAAGAGCAAAGACAACTTGCGAAACAAGTGCCAGTGCTCAGAGGGCTGGTCGAAGTTATATGAACTCATGGTCGTTTGATAAGCCATAACATCAGCTCGATTTACGTACTTTCACGCGGCTGCCAACGGGCTCTGCAGAGACATGCTTTATCGTTAGGTCGCTCTTGGCCTCGCCCTTAATGCGTACGCGTCCGCTGGTCGGTATGTTTTTGGTGGCGGGTTGCGGCTCATGGGTTGCAGGAGCCAGCGCAACGTGTTTTGGCTCAAAGTGGCGGAAGTGAAGAGCTTCGGCGAGGTCACCGGTTAATTCATAGAAACGATATTGAACGCCATTGTGTGCGCGCAGAATATGCAAGGACGGCACGCCGACGCTGGCGAGAGTCCGATGCAGGAAGTCCTCTTCGCCAGTGATGATATGAGTCAATGTTGATTCGCGAAGCACGCCACAGGTCGGGCAATGACCGGCCTCGAACGTGACTTCGCTCAAGGGCCGCAGAATTTTCTCGACCGTGTGACAGTTCGGGCATTCGAGAGAAGTAATCAGCTCTTGATCAAGCTCGATCATGGCGTCCGGTCCGAGGTCCGCGCGGGCGATGCGCAACAAATCTGCGAGAGTGGTGCGTTCGGCGCGCGCAGGAAGTTCCGTGATATCGCCGTACGTCCAGTGGCTTTCACAGTCGTCGCGCGGCGAGTATGCCGTGGTGTGCATCTCATTGACCATGCCATTGAAGTGCGTGACCTTGCCCGGCTCGACCGGTATGCCGTTGATCAACTTCAACGCTTCCTGAGATTGCATTGCGCCGATGATCGAAGCGATGGTCGGTGTGGTTGGGACTTTGCCAAGCAAAATGTTCTGACGGGCAAGCAATGGGCACGAATAGCGCATGGAAAGATCGCGCAGAGCCTGCTCGGTGAGCGTGCATTCGTAACACGCGCCCTGCCCTGGCACAAAGACGCGTACAAGCCCGAGCAGTTCCTGAATCGCTCCGTCAACCCAGGGTTTGTTGACCCAATAGCAGAAACGGTTGACGGCCAGGCGGGCCTCACGATTATCGAGACATCCGATCACAACATCCATGCGACGGAAAATGCCCAGGCCTAATTGAGTCGTGATATCGCCATTCAAGTATTGAACATGTACATCCGGGTTGATGGATTTGGCGCGGGCCGCGGCGATCTCGGCTTTACTGCGATTATTGTCGCCTTCGCGGAATAAAATGGAGCGGCTCAAATTTGCGGCCTCGACTTTGTCGAAATCCACGATAAATAGATTCCCAATGCCCATCAGCGACAGGTTCTTGATAACTTCATTGCCAAGCGCACCGGCGCCGATGACCATCACTCTGGCATTCTGAACTTTCTCGCGCTCCCACCACGAGATGAACTCGAAGGTGCCAAGGCGATCTTTTTTCAAGTTCGGGATGTGGATGGCTTTGTCGGCCATGGGCACGCGAAACGGTCCGGTAGGCGGCTCGTTCGTCGCGGGACGTGAGGCGGTATCCGCCGCTCCTCCAGCCATTTCCTTCGCCTGAGCCATGTTTGACTCATCTATAGCGCGGGCAAACCATCCCACGTGTGGACGAGACTCGATCAGGTTATTTTCTTCAAGCCCTTTGAGGGCTTCGCGCAAAGTGGAGCGACTGATCCCGAACTGCCCCATCAGTTCGCGCTCCGGAGGAAGGTGAGCTCCGGGCTGCAAACTTCCATCTAAAATGGAAGCGGCTAGTTTCCCCGCCACAGTTTCCGCAAGAGTTTTACGTGCAATTGGCTGAATTTTCATGGTTTTCCTGAAATTGTTCTCTTTCTGTGGTATGGCGGTCAGACCAAGATACACCGAGTATACGGATTCACCCTCCCAAAGTCAACTAGGAAATAAGTACTAGTGGGCCCGATTTTCCCCTAATTTCACCTTACGATTCACTAACGGGTGGCTTAAATCAAAGAGACGACCGTTGGGGTCGTCTCTTTGATTTTGCTGAAGTGAATTACTTGACTTCGACCTGCGCGCCAGCTTCTTCCAATTTCTTCTTGGCGTCCATGGCGGCATCCTTGCCAACCGCCGAAAGGACCTTACCACCCGCGGTCTCAGCCAGCGCTTTGGCCTCGCCCAAGCCGAGGCTGGTCAGTTGGCGGATGACCTTGATGACGTCAATTTTCTTGGCGCCAGCATCTTTGATAATTACGTCGAATTCAGTCTTCTCTTCGACGGCCTCCGCGGCGCCAGCCGCGCCGCCACCGACAGCGGCCACGGCCACCGGAGCGGCGGCGGAGACGCCCCATTTTTCTTCCAACTTCTTGACCAGATCAGCGGCTTCGAGAACAGAGAGTTTGCTCAGTTCCTCAACCAAATTTTCGATATTTGCAGCCATTGTACAAAACTCCTTACTTTCCTTGAGATAGATTTTGAACGATGTCGTTGCGAGGAGCCTGCTTCGAGCGAAGCGAGGGCAAAGAGGCATCTCCTCGAGCATTTGAATGAAATGCACATGAGATTGCCACGCGGCGCAGAAACGCCGCTCGCAATGACAAATGAACTTACACGACGGCTTGCGCCTTTTCTGAAAAAGCGCGAAAGACGGAAGCCAGCGAACGTGCGGGTTCGGCAATCGTGCGGACCAATTTGCCGGCCGGGGCTTGCAGAACACCGAGCAATTGTGCGCGGACGATAGGTAATGGCGGTAGTTCAGCCAGCGCCTTGACCTGCGCCGGGTTCAATTGCTGCCCGGCGAGGAAACCGCCTTTGACTTTGACAAACTCCAAGCCTTTGGTCGCGTCGGAAAGCGCCTTGGCGGTCGCGGCGGGATCTATGAACGCGAACGACACTGCTGTGGATTTCGTAAGATAATCTTCAGGCAGAGTCATTCCCTGGTCCGTAAAGACGCGGCGCGCCAGCGTATTTTTCACCACATGGAACTCGCCTCCGGTCTCGCGCACCTTGGCGCGGATCGCGTCCATGTCTTTCATTTTCGCGCCCGTGTACTCCACGAGGATCACAGCCTGACTGCGCTTCAACCAGTCCTGATACGTCGCCAGAACTTCTTCCTTGCGCTGTTTAGTAATAGCCAACGGGGATTCACCTCCTTTCAATCAAAAAGTCTTTGCCACTTCTTGGTAGGAAAATCACCTACACACGCAGGCAAAGACTTTTCGCATTACCCTCATAGAGGGCTCCAAAAGGAGAATCAACCCGTCGGGCTGAAATTTGCTTTAAGTCTCCACCTGGGCAGGATATTAAGTTCCTCTTGCGAGGGACACCCACCGTCATAGGTAGTGGCTTCTAAATTTAGGTAACGAGTATTTTACTACTCGGTAGCCTCCACAGAAAGGGCCTGATTGGGATCAATTTTGACCCCGGGGCCCATCGTCGAGTTGATCACAATACGCTTGATGTACGCGCCTTTTGCTCCGGCTGGGCGAGCCTTGTTGATCGCATCCATCAATGCCGCAAAGTTTTCATACAACTTCTTGGCATCGAACGAGGCTTTTCCGATCACAACATGGATGTTGGCAGTCTTGTCGAGACGAAACTCGACGCGGCCAGCCTTGGCTTCCTTAATGGTTCGTTCCAAATCCTGCGGCGGAACAACGGTACCAGCCTTCGGATTCGGCATCAAACCTCGAGGTCCAAGCACGCGACCGAGGCGGCCAACTTTTCCCATTGCATCCGGGGTGGCAATCGCCACATCGAAGTCGGTCATGCCGCCTTCGATCTTCTTCAACGTTTCATCGTCGTCGGCGACCAAATCTGCGCCTGCCGCTCGCGCGGCGGACGCGCCTTCGCCAGTCGCGAAGACCAGCACACGCACGGTCTTGCCCAAGCCATGCGGCAGGACAACGACATCGCGCACTTGCTGATCGGCCTGACGAGGATCCAGCGCGGTGCGCATGTGAACTTCCACGCTCGCATCGAATTTTGTATAGGCTGTTTCCTTCGCCAGCGCAACGCCGTCTTGCGGCGAATATAGTTTATTAAGATCAACCTTGGCCAAAGCGGCCTTGTATTTCTTTCCAGGTTTTGCCATTTTATCCTCCGTGGTGCTAGCGGGCTGAGAGGCCCTCCCACAATTAATCTACAACGTTGATTCCCATCGAACGCGCCGTGCCTTCAACTTGCTTCATCGCGCCTTCGATATCAATCGCGTTCAAGTCTTTCATCTTCAGTTCGGCGATCTCGCGGACCTGCTTGCGCGTCACTTTGCCGACCTTGTCCTTGTTCGGCACACCCGAGCCTTTTTCCACGCCCGCGGCCTTGCGTAATAACACCGCGGCGGGCGGAGTCTTCAACACAAACGTGAACGAGCCGTCCGTATAGACGGTAATCTCTGCAGGAAGCACCTCTCCCTGGCGGTTGGCCGTGCGGGCATTGTATTCCTTGCAGAAGGCCATGATGTTGATTCCATGGCCCGCCAGCGCCGGGCCGACAGGCGGCGCGGGGTTGGCTTTTCCAGCTTCGAGCTGGAGGCGAACGATTGCCTTTAGTTTCTTTGCCATTCTTTACTCCTTCGTGGTTTTAGCGGGCGATTTTTACGGGACGCCCTCCCACTCAACATTGAACTTTTCAGCCCAATGCAAGTCACATATTTACGCCTTCTCTACTTGCAAGAAGTCCAACTCAACCGGTGTCTCGCGTCCGAAGAACGACACCATCACGCGCACCTTGGTGCGTTCCATATCAATTTCAGCGACTGTGCCGCGGAAATCGTTGAACGGTCCATCAATGATGCGGACGCGCTCGCCCACTTTGAAGGTCACCTTCACCGTCGGCGCTTCGGCCTCCATGCGCTTGATAATTTGCGAAACCTCCTCGGGACGCAAAGCCGTGGGCAGGTTGCCCATTCCCACAAAGCCGGTCACGCCGGGAGTGTTACGCACGACATACCATGATTCTTCCGATAGGCTCATGTTGACGAGCACATAACCCGGGAAGATGTGGCGCTCCACCGTGCGGCGCTTTCCATCGCGCACTTCGATCTCTTCCTGTGTCGGAATGACAACATCGAAAATCTTGTCCTTCATACCCATCGTTTCAATGCGTTGTTCCAGATTGTGCCGCACTTTATTTTCATAACCCGAATAGCAATGGATCACATACCACGCGGGTTCGGATGAAGCCTCGGGCGGAACTTCGCCTTCGATGGGCAGGCTGGTTCTCGGTCGAGATGACGAGGCGGGCGCAGGTTTTGATTCCTCAACAGGTTCCTCTTCCGCCTCCTGTTGGACCGGTTGCTCTGGTTCCGTTTCAATAGCAGTCGTTTCATCCCGCGCTGAATCAGCCAAAGAAGCTTGCGGCTTCTCGGTGGACTCTGTAGTTGGTTCAAGCGGTTCTTCTTCGAACTGCTCTTGCGGTTCCTGCACGTCCATCAAAACCTCGATCTACTACTGGATACCAAGCACCAGATTTAACAATTTATTGGCGGCCAAATCCACAAGCCCGAGAAAGAGGCCCATGAATACCATGACGAGAATCACGAGAATCGTCAACTGGCGCGCTTCCGGCCAGGAAGGCCAGGAGACTTTGCGCAACTCGCCTGCGGTCTCGCTAAAGTAACGCTGAATCGCGTTTTGCTTTTTCGTTCTTTCAGCCACGACCGATCTCCTTGCATCAGGGATTGCCCTGACACTTCATTATTTTACGGCTAAAACGCCGCCACTGACGACCCTCAAACGACAAAGGGCAGGCGGCGTCCTTGCCATGACAGGCCAGGCAGGAATCGAACCCACAACCGCTCGTTTTGGAGACGAGTGCTCTACCAATTGAGCTACTGGCCTAAATTAGTTGGATAGTCATCCAGTTTCGTAGTTCAGTAGTTGAACGACCGAACCAAGCCACTACCCAACCATCAAACTACTTCGTTTCGCGATGAAGCGTATGCTTCTTGCAGTGATTACAATATTTATTAAATTCCAGTCGGTTCGGGTCGTTGCGACGGTTCTTCTCGGTCGTATAGTTCCGATTCTTGCATTCACTGCACTGAAATGTAATCACAGGGCGAACATCTTTCTTCTTGGAAGCCATTCTAACCTACTCAAACTTTCTTTACTCGATAATCTTGGTGATGACGCCTGCGCCGACGGTCAGGCCGCCTTCGCGGATGGCGAACTTCGAGCCTTGCTCCAGCGCCACCGGCACGATCAGCTCCACGGT
>JAJPIZ010000022.1 GCA_021324435.1 Anaerolineae bacterium | reverse complement strand
GATCTTGTCCACTGAGGGATCGGCTTTTTGGCCCAGGATCGCGACCTGCCCATTGACGCGCACGCGCCCGGCACTGATGAATTCCTCGCAGGCGCGTCGCGAACCGTAACCGGCCTGCGCTAAAAGTTTTTGGAGACGTTCGGGCATAAGACTGAAATCTCAAACCCCTTCCAGGGCAAATTCTACCGCTTGATCCAGGTTCATGCTTCGGCCCTTTATTTCTGCAGAAGAAAATTGAGCCTCACCCAGTTCGGCCTGTGCTATGCGCAGGTGACGCTCCAGCCAGGCTGTCTCATTGAGATTAAAGGCGAAGCTATAACCCAACCCGGAAAACAATGCCTCAGCGGCGGCAAATAGGCACACGGCCCGGTATGCCTGGCCGCGCGCCGCAGCAACGGCACCCAGCCCCTGCAGGGCCCGAAGCAAACTGGCCTGGTTGCCGGCCTGCCGGGACCATATGATCTCTTCCGCGAAATGACGGGCAGCCAGATTATTGTCACCTGTCAGTTGCAAGACTCTGCCTAACTCGAGATGTAACATCGAAATACTCGGCGTGTCCAATTCCTCGATGATCGCCTGGCTCTGCTGATACAACGCTACAGCGTGTCGATATTCCAATTTCGTTTCAGCCAACTCGCCTAAAGTGCGAAGCACCTCATGTTTTACCAACTTGTCCTCTACGATATCACACAATTGAAGGCTTTCCTCAAGCAGTGCTTGTGCCTCGGGCAGGTTTTGACGATTGAGTTCATTTTCGCCGCTATTCCACATTGAATAGGCCATGATCCAGTTGTCGTTCGTCTGTTTGGCCATAAATAGACTCTCTCGGAACAAGGCAGATGCAGTCTCCTGGTCATACACTCGCATCGGCAAAGCCATAAACCCCAGGACGAAGGCGCACCACCATTTGTTATCCACCTCCCGCCAAATGGCAAGGCTTTTATCCAGCGCGGTTTTCGAAGCCGAATAATCGGATTGCGCAAAATTCAAGAGGCCCAACGCCATGAGCAATTTGGCATTTGCCGCTGTATGCCCATCGGAATTATGCGTCAGTGCGGCTTCGGTCCAACTTTGACCTTCGCGCCACGGACCCCTGAAGAACCACAGCCAAAATGCCGCACCGATCAGACGCGGCGCCAATTCATTGGGACTCGACCGAAGCGCGTAATCCATACATGAGCGAAAATTATCCCGTTCGTTCTCCATAAGACGAAGCCAGCGTTTTTGCTCGCGACCCCGATAATTCAGTTCTGCCTCTTCGGCCAGACCGACATAAAAGTTCAGCTGGGCTTTGCGAATCTGTTCTTCCTCGCCTGACTCAATCAACTTCTCTTTTGCGTACTCACGCACCGTCTCCAAAAGGCTGTAGCGCTCACCTTCTGCGCGGTGTTCAACAGTCAACAGGGATTGATCAGCCAAACGGGTGGACAATTCAAAGACACCCACATTTCCAATGCAATGGTTCTCGCTTGCACAGATGTTTTCAGCCGCATCCAAGGTCCATCCGCCGCGGAATACGGATAAACGTCGAAGAAGGATGCGTTGCTCTTCAGTGAGCAGTTCATAACCCCAATCAAGGGTCGCCCGTAAAGTCTGATGCCGCGGGAGCGCAGACCGATTCCCTGTGGTCAGCAAGTTGAAACGATCGTCCAATCGCTCAGCAATATGCTCGACGGTCAGGGTCTTAACTCGTGCCGCAGCCAGCTCGATCGCAAGAGGGATGCCATCCAACCGCAGGCAAATTTGGGCAATCGCCTCCGAGTTTGCCGCGTTTACATCAAAAGCAGGGTGAATGCTCTGGGCACGTTCAATAAACAAGCGTGGTGCTTCAAATTGATTCAGAGTTTCACGCGAGAGTGGCTCACTCCCATTGGGAAGCGAAAGCGAAGGCACGCGGTATTGGGCTTCTCCCAAGACACCCAATACTTCCCGGCTGGTCAAGAGCAGATGCACATGTTGGGATCGTTGCAGCAACTCATTTGCAACTTCTGCACAAGACGCGGCCAGGTGTTCACAGTTATCAAAAATCAACAAGAGAGTTTTTGCACGAAGGAAATCGTTCAGTACTTGGATCGGCGAGCGACCTGATTGTTCAAGAACTCCAAGTACTGAAGCAACTGTTTGCGGGATCAAACTGGCTTCACGCAACGGCGCAAAGTCAATCAACCAAACACCGTCAGGAAACTGACTGAACGACTGACTGGCAACTTCGATGGCAAGGCGTGTTTTCCCGGAACCGCCGGCACCGGTCAATGTCATCAGCCGCGAGGTGCTCATCAATTGCTTAATCTCCGATATTTCACGCTGGCGGCCAATGAAACTGCTTACAAAGTGTGGAAGATTGTGGTTGCCTGCCACCGCAGATGGAATCGCAAGAGGCTCGCCTCGCGCAAAGCGCAGGTACTTATCCCTCTCACTGCCTGGAACCCCGAGCTGACCCACCAGCGCCTCAGCTAGTTGTTTGGAGGGGCGCATCTCATCTGCTTCGATTTTGCGTATTGTGATAGCGGCACAACCAACCTGCCGAGCCAGCTCCTCTTGCGTCAGGTCCAGGTCACGACGGCGATGTCGAAGCCATTTTCCAAATGTTTCCGTTTCACCCATAGATTCGCCTTAAACCAGCTATCGCCTTTTATATCGGCGATTATATCGGAAAAATCCTTATGAGGATGGGCTTCCTCTGATTTAATGAATTTGAACAAAAGGAGCATCAAATGAAACGACTCAGTGTCATCATTCCTACCCTAAATGAGGCCACCTATCTGCCTCAGCTTTTATGTGCGCTGCGTGAACAGACCCGTCAGCCGGACGAGATCATTGTCGCAGATGCTGGCTCCACCGACGGGACGATTGCGCTGGCTAGAGCGCGCAACGTCACGGTCATACCCGGCGGGCGGCCGGGCGCGGGACGAAATGCAGGAGCCAGGGTCGCCACAGGCGATATTCTGCTGTTTTTAGATGCAGATGTACAGCCCGAGCCGGATTTCATCCAACGCGCATTGGATGAATTTATACGCCAGGACTGCAGAGCGGCGACTTGCTTCATGGATACATTGAACAGCAATGCGGCGGACCAGATCATCATTGAAGTCTCAAATTTCTGCATGTGGGCCTTAAAGCCTTTCTCCCCTCGTGCGCCGGGGTTTTGCATACTTGCTGATCGCGAGCTCCATCGAAAAATAAACGGGTTCGACGAATCACTCCAACTTTCAGAAGATCATGATTATGTCCAACGCGCATCGCGACATGGCAAGTTTGGCATATTAACCCAGGTCCGCATCCCTGTTTCACTTCGGCGCATAGAGAAGGAGGGGTTGGGAGTTCTCGTACTTAAATACCTGTGGTGCGAGGTAAACATCCTTCTGAACAAGCCCATTCGCTCCCTGCCCTTTGAATATGAATTTGGCGCGCATCGGCCCTTGTCGGTACGCCGACGGATTGCCCGCAAAGTCCTGAGAATGGCGCGCAGAGTCCGCGCGTTCGCCAGACTCTAGAGAAGTTAATTCTGGAAAGGAAGTGTCCGATGAATAATGTATCTTGGTTCAAGAACTACGATCGCGGCGTGCCGCATACACTGACGCCCTACCCGCAGCGAACACTGGTCGATATATTCTTCGAGTCCGCCAGCCAGCGACCAAATCAGACAGCCCTGTTATTTGAAGGCAGAAGCATTTCAAACAGCAAATTGGACCAATTGAGCAACGCCTTTGCCTTCGCACTAATTCAGGACGGCTTGATTCCGGGCGAACGCGTCGCGCTGCTCCTGCCTAATACGCCTCAGATGGTCATTGCCATCCTCGGAACATGGAAGGCGGGTGGCATAGTCGTACCACTCAACCCTCTCTATACAGAACGCGAACTTGCGCACGCACTGCATGAGAGCGGCGCAAAAACCGTTGTGGTCCTCACACCTTTCTACAAGAAGCTCAAATCCATTCAGAACCAAAACGGAGTCCGCCATATCATTGTCACGAACATCAAAGAGTTCCTGCCCCCTGCAAAGAAAATACTTTTCTCTTTGTTGAAAGAGCAGAAAGGCGGACACCGGGTCAAAATCCAAAGCGCCGATTCGAAGATGGTTGATCTGATGAAAAAATACAGATGGATGGATGCCCGTTCGCGCAAGGTCAAACCGTCCGACCCGGCCATCCTACTCTTTTCCGGCGGCACGACGGGCACGCCGAAAGCAGCGCTGGGAACGCATCAATCCCTACTGATGGCAGGAATGCAAATCCGCAGCTGGTTTGGAAATCTGCTCATAGATTGGGAGGATGCCATCATGGTCAACATGCCCCTCTTCCATGCCTATGGATTGATTGGGGTGTTTGCAACGGCCCTAGTCGGCCATAATCGGCTCTGTCTGATACCCGACCCTCGTGACCTAAATCACCTAATCACGACAATCGAGAAGATCAGGCCTGCCTTTTTGCCGGGAGTACCGACACTTTTCAATGCTTTGCTGAATCATCCCAAAGTCAAGGCTGGACGCGCAGATTTGACTTCGCTGAAGCTTTGCATCTCCGGGGCGTCCTCGCTCCTGGCCGAGACCAAGCAGCGCTTTGAGGCCGTGACCGGAGGTAAAATCATCGAAGCCTATGCCATGACCGAATCCATGCTGGGCGCCACCATGTCGCCGGTGTTTGGAGCGTACAAAGCTGGTTCGATTGGCATTCCGTTGCCGGATGTTCAAGTCCGTATTACGGATGTGGATACCGGTCAAGGTGACCTCAAGCCGGGTGAGGTGGGCGAGATTCTTTTGCGCGCCCCTCAAGTCATGGACGGCTACTGGAATAAGCCCGAGGAGACCGCCAAGATGTTGCGAAATGGCTGGCTCTATACCGGTGACATCGGCTATCAGGATGAGGATGGGTATGTATTCATCGTGGATCGCAAGAAGGACCTGATTAAACCGAGCGGATTTCAAGTCTGGCCGCGCGATGTGGAGGAAGTGATTGCCACACACCCCGCCGTAGCCGAGGTGTGTGTTGGCGGCATTCCAGATGTTCAGAC
The DNA here is from genome assembly GCA_021324435.1 of Anaerolineae bacterium. Lineage (GTDB taxonomy): Bacteria > Chloroflexota > Anaerolineae > Anaerolineales > Villigracilaceae > Fen-1038. The sequence continues at coordinate 36,604 of JAJPIZ010000022.1, read as the reverse complement.
AGTAGAGGCAGTTAAAGCCTGGGTGGTGTTAACCCCGGGGCACCAACTGACAGATGTCGAACTGCAGGATTACTGCCGCAAGAAATTAGCCGCGTATAAAATACCAAAGTTTGTGGAATTTCGCGAGAGCCTTCCCAAGTCCAACGTCGGCAAGATCCTGCGGCGCGAACTCGTCGCAAAGGAAAAGCCGTGACGGCGTGCCTTTGTATGCAAAGATCGAATCTGTACAATATATATGCTGATTTTATAGAATAAATTTCGACAAGATCTCGGAAAGAAAACGGAATGAATCAGCAGACTGCAACAAACGCAAAACCGGCAGAAGAGAAAAGTGCAGGCACAACTTCGTGTTTTGCCTTGGCCACCGGCGCGACAGTGTTACTCGGAGCATTGCTCGTGGTCTTATGGTTTATTTGGGACGCCCCCTTCCTCAGCGCCTATTATGACCAGCAAGGGCAGGTATACTACGGAACTAACAACGCGGAATTGGCAATTGCAAATTACAACAAAGTGATTAACCTTGATTCAAACAACTTGATCGTGTATATGCGCCGGGGACTTGCTTACGATTTGAAGGATAATCATCTCCTAGCCATGAAGACTACGACAGGGCAATACAATTTCAACCCGGGAAAAACGATGCCACCGCGTATTACAACCACGATTTGGCTTACTTCAAGGAGGCAAAGTACGATTCGGCGATCTCTGATTTCACAACCGCGCTCAAGCTTAAACCTGATTTCACCTATGCGGTTACTTTGCCCACGGGGAAATTTACAGAGCAACGAATCGAATAGACCAGGCGAAGACAGGCTTTGAAATGGTTGTGCAAATCGGGAGCGATCCATACCTGAAACAGCAAGGCGGTGTGATCCTGCAAGCATTGGATACATCTTTTCCCCGGGAAAGTGTTCTCGAATAATCAAACAATCATTTCACAAGAAAGGACAACATCCCATGAAGAAGAATCTCAAGATTGCCGCTCTAACCCTCGCGCTTATCGCGGTGCTCGGTTACTTTGTAGGCGGCTATGTAGTTTATGATCGTCTAACCAAAATCCCCGCGGCAGACGCCACCATGGCAGATAATACCCCGGTGAACTTCAAGGTTACCTACAAGGAATATGCAAATTTTGATCCCTCGCCCTATTTTATGTCGTCGTATCAAACGGTGAGCTTTCCAAGCCGCCAGGCGGGCATCCATTTGTCGGGCTGGTATATGGAGGTAAATCCTGGTGCCCCCGTGGTGATTATCACGCACGGATTGGGCGACAGCAAAAGGTCATCGAATGTCCTCGTCCCGGCTGGCATGCTGGTCCATAATGGCTTCAATGTCCTGATGTATGACCTGCGCAACCACGGGGATTCCGACCGTGACAACGGGCGCACCAGTGTTGGCAACAAGGAGTATCTGGATGTACTCGGGGCATGGGACTGGTTGGAAAATGTGAAGGGATACTCACCGGATCGCATCGGACTGTATGGCGTATCGCTTGGCGGCGGGACGACCCTCGACGCCTTTGGCGAGGAACCACGTGTCGCGGCGGCCTTTGTAGACTCGCCTTTTGCGAATCTTCCAGAGATCATGAATGCCGAGTTAGCCAGGAATAATTATCCGACCTTCCTAACGATGCCGGCGGTAATCATGAACCGCGTGATGACCGGCGACGACCTGCTCGCGCACAGCCCCACAGAAGCAATTTATAACGACAACAACCGCCCACTTTATATTGTCCATGGGACGGGAGACACCCGCATCAGCGTCAACCAGACACGCGAATTGGCGTCGCTTGCCCTGCAAACCGGCGCGAACCTGACTACCTGGATTCCAGATAATGTCGGTCACGTGGGCAGTGTCTTTGTCTATCCCGATGAATACGAGCAAAGGCTGGTTGGGTTCTTTCAGCAAGCATTAAAATAGAATTCGCACTTCAAATCAATTCTAGTGGTGCTTGCGCATCTCAATGAATATGCAAGCACCACTACCCCAAAAGGAAGACTGAAATGCCACCACTTTCGCAAACCGCTAAAACAATAATCCTATGTACCATCTCTGCGATCGTTTGCGGATTGCTCTTTGCTCCCATAGTCGCAAACTTCCAAAAGTATACAGATTCAATGTCAATCATTGAAGATTGGCGGTTTTGGCTTCAAGGAGCGATCTTTGGTCTTATGTTCTCGATGGTCAATGTGCGCGGAATACTTCGTATTGCCTATGCCTTTTCCTCCAGAGCCATTTATGTTGTGACCGCAGTAATCTTCCTTCAAACCGGCGGTCTTGGTGGAGATTATGGCCTCTTTAACAACTCATTCAGAGGAGGTATGCTGGCTGGTGCGTTTGGCGCAGTTGCGCTTGCCGTGCTCACCAAAGTTCTCTCAAGAACAGCCATGAGGTTTCGAGACGAGTTAATAACATCAATCAGTGGAGCCATGACTGGCGTCCCTTTCTATATCATCATCTTTTACGGATTATTATATCTATGGAATTATTTCAACTCGGACAACAGCGTTGTTGGCAGCTATTTTGCGTCTGCAATTCCCGCATTCCTTGCTTTTTGGTTTTGGCAGATTCCTGTTGCCTGGAGATTGACAACAACTCTACAAAAGCAGTCTAATGGAGAATGATTTTTGCCCAAAATCAAGGTCCCGAATTCAGTTGAATTCGGGACTCTGCTAATTACCCCTTCAACATCTCATCGTGATTGTTGTCTTCCTCCGCAGTCTCAACCGGCGGCAGTTCGGTGATGGAGTTGATCCCAAAATGCTGTAAGAATTCGGGGGAAGTGGAATAAAGAATCGGGCGGCCAGGTCCCTCGGCGCGACCCGATTCGATGATCAAGCCTTTGTTCAACAGACCCTTCAACATGCTGTCCGAGTTGACGCCGCGGATCGAGTCAATTTGCGGATGTGTGACGGGTTGTTGATAAGCGATGATCGCCAACGTCTCGAGCGCGGCGCGGCTGAGGTGAGTCGTGGCTTCGAGACCAAGGAACCGTTCTATCGTCGAGGCAAGTTGCGGCGCGGTGGTCAATTGTACGCGCCCGGCATGTCGCTGGAGTCGCAGGCCGCGGGTCTGGAGTGAAGCGTCCAATTCCTTGAGCGCGGCCTCCACCAGCGAAGGCGCCACCTCCAATGCCTCGGCCAGATGCGCGGGCGTCACAGGTTCCGCCGCGACAAAAAGCAATCCCTCCACTTGCACTGAAAGCGGCAGATCGTTGGTTTCGTTTTCGCTCATGCTATAATAACTCCCGTTCAATTCTCTTGAGAGATAAATGATGAAGAATAAATTCTTAATTGCTTTGACTGCACTCGCCGCCGCGACGCTGGCCTGTTCCGTTTTTGTCGGCGGACCGGATTTACCGGACCCGCCGATTCCAGTTTCTACCGAAGCGGTGCAAAGTTTGCAAGATCAAATGAAACAAGCCGCCGAGACTGGAGCACAAACCGGTTCTGTGACTCTGCAAATCACCGAGACTCAATTGACTTCGTATCTGGCATTCAAACTTGAGTCGCAGGATAAACCGCTTATCACGGACCCGCAAGTGTTATTGCGCGACGGGCAAATGCAGGTTTTCGGCAAGGCACAGAGTGGAATGCTTACGGCCAATGTCAGCATCACGATGAAAGTCAGTGTGGATGAAAACGGCCAGCCCAAGATCGCGATCACTCAACAGGATTTTGGCCCGCTTCCCGCGCCAAAGGGATTGAATGACGCCGTCAGCGTCATGATCGGGGAAGCGTTCACCGGCTCGCTCGGACCCGTCGCAACCGGCTTCCGTTTAGAGACCATTTCCATCGCTGACGGCGTGATGACGGTCAGCGGGCGCATCAAGTAGGGCGGATTATACCAGTGGCAAGCATGTCAGTGCGAGCAGCGAAGCGACGACACTTGCACCGCATTGCGTACGGTGCAGTGCAGGTGAGCAATCTCGTATATTCGATTTTGCTAATGGTTGCAACTTTGCTTTCCAGTTGCGAACTTTCACAAACCAATCGCTCACAAATCAATGTGACCATCACCGCCGATGGCAAGACTCAACAAGTCAGCGTTCCGGCGGGAAGCACAGTAACTCAAGCTCTGCAACAGGCAGGCCTCGCGCCGGGAGACCTCGACAAATCCGAGCCGCCGTTTTACACCGTGCTCAGCGACGGCGATTCGATCAAGTTGACGCGCGTGCAGGAGAAATTCGAGACGGAGACTCAAACGCTTCCGTTTGATCGGCAAGTCGTCCGCAATGAGTCGCTTCCCGAAGGGCAACAACGACTGGTGCAAGCCGGCGTCACCGGCCAGCAGGAAGTGACCTATCGAATCATCCTCGAGGACGGAGTCGAAGCCAGTAAAACGGTGGTAAAGACTGTCGTCCTGCAAGAGGCGGTGGCCGAGATCATGATGGTCGGCGCGCAAGCCTCGTTTGCGCCGCTTCCCATCCCCGGAAAAATTGCGTATCTCGCGGGCGGCAACGCGTGGATCATGGACACATCTACAGCCAATCGCCGTTTGCTGGTCAACACTGGCGACCTCGACGGGCGCATCTTCGCACTCTCGCCGGATGGCGGGTATGTGCTTTACACGCGTAAATCGAAGAAGCCTGCGGATCAGGAAATCAATACGCTTTGGGCCGTCAGCACTAAGTCGGCTGATCCGAATCCAAAATGGCTCAATGCAAAAAACGTGGTTCATTTCGCGGCATGGATTCCAAATGCGCCATACACGGTAGCATATTCAACCGTGGAACCACGTGGCACCGCGCCCGGCTGGCAGGCCAACAATGACCTCTATAAAGTCAGCATCGGCGGACAGCCGCAAAAGATTCTCGAAGCCAACAGCGGCGGCGTATACGGATGGTGGGGCATGTCGTTCGCGTTTTCACCGGATGGCCGACTCGCCTACGCGCGGCCCGATAGTATTGGACTGGTGAGTCAAGATGGAGGTTATCTCGCGCCTCTCCTCGACATCACGCCCCTGCAAACTCACAGCGACTGGGCCTGGATTCCCGGAATCAGCTGGGGCGGCGATGGCAAGACGCTTTATTTTGTGGATCACGCGCCCGCGTCCGCGCCAGTGACGGACGAAGAGTCTCCTTACTTCGACCTCGAAGCGGCCTCGCTTTCGAACGACTCGACCGTTGATCTGACTCAGCAAGTCGGCATGTTTGCTTATCCATCTGCATCACCCGTTCGCCAGAACGGTCAGGAACGAGCTTATCAAGTCGCGTACCTGCAAGCCATCTTCCCCGATCAAAGCGAAACCAGCCGCTATCGCCTGATCGTCATGGACCGCGACGGCTCGAACCGGCGCGTCATCTTCCCCTCTGCGGATTCAACCGGCATCGAACCGCAGACTCCGGTCTGGGCGCCGCAACCCATTCAAGGCCAAAGCGGCGATTTTCTCGCCATCATTTATCAAGGTAATTTATGGTTGGTGGATAGCGGAAATGGTCAGGCCTATCAAATCACAGGCGATGGGCTGATCTCAAGAATTGATTGGAAATAAAAAATCGTAGTAACGGCTTAAGTCGTTACTACATTCCAAAATCATCATGAGGTATTCATGCGAATTTTGATCACAGGAGCCGCGGGGTTCCTCGGCTCCCATCTCTGTGACCGCCTGCTGGCTGATGGACATGAAGTCGTCGGCCTCGATAACTTCGTCACAGGCAGCCGCGAAAACATTGCTCACTTGATGGGCAATGGCAAGTTCACTTTCTACCGGCACGACGTTTCCAATTACATCTTTGTGCCCGGCAAAGTGGACGCTGTGCTTCACTTTGCATCTCCAGCCAGTCCAAACCCGCAATCTCCGACTGCGTATTTCAACCTCCCTATTCAAACGATGAAAGCCGGCGCGCTGGGAACGCACAATACGCTCGGCGTAGCAAAAGCCTATCACGCGCGTTTTCTGCTGGCATCCACAAGCGAGATTTATGGCGACCCACTTGTCCATCCGCAAACCGAATCTTATGCTGGCAATGTGGACCCGGTCGGTCCGCGCGCGGTGTACGATGAAGCCAAACGCTTCGCCGAATCACTGACGATGGCCTATCACCGTCAGCACGGCGTGGACACGCGCATCGTGCGCATCTTCAATACCTACGGTCCGCGCATGGACCTCGAAGACGGCCGCGCGCTTCCGAACATGCTCAAACAGGCCCTGCTCGGTCAACCCCTCACGGTCTATGGCGACGGGCAGCAGACCCGTTCCTTCTGCTATGTGGATGATTTGATCGAGGGTATTGTACGCCTGCTGATGTCAGACGAACACTTGCCTGTCAACATTGGCAATCCCGATGAGATGACCCTTGTTCAATTCGCCGAAGCGATTAACAAGATCACGGGAAACAAAGCCGGCATCACTTTTGTAACCGACGCGCGCAGTGCCCGCGATCCGCAGCGCCGCCAGCCTGACATTACGCGCGCCCGCACAATTTTGGGATGGGAACCGAAATTCGATCTGGATGCAGGCCTCCGCAAAACCATTCCTTATTTCAAACAAAAACTCGGACTCATATGATCGCTATTTTGCACAATCCCACCGAACGGACACGCTTCTTAAAATTTCTGGTCGTTGGCGCACTGGGGGCAACCATAGACTTCGGCATCGCCAACGCGCTGACTCATTTTGCAGATATGCCGCTCGTCTTTGCGGGGACGATTTCATTCGTCTGCGCCGTCATCAGCAACTTCATTTGGAATCGCTACTGGACATACCCTGAATCTCGTTCGCGTCATCTCGCCCATCAACTTGGGATGTTCTTCATCGTCAATGTGGCCGGCATTGCCATCCGCGTTCCGATTCTCCATTTCGTCGAGCCGCCGCTCCGAAGTTTCTTTCAACATCTTCAATTCAGACTATCCCTCACTCCTGAATTTATAGCCCGCAATCTCACTCTCGCTATGGCGGTCGGAATTGTCATGCTTTGGAATTTCTTCGTCAACCGCTATTGGACGTATAATGATGTAGACTAACGAGGCAGGTGACTATGGCATTGATCCCAATCTACAATACAAAAGGCGATCCCGAGGCGTTCCTCGAATATCCCTACATCTTCAATCGCAACGGAGACTGGATCGGCTGGGTCACTCCAAAGCGGGAAGTCTATTCCGTGATTGGATACTATGTGGGATATTTGACCAACGACCCGCGCATTCTGCGCAAGCGCGCGACCTCCACGCTCAAACCTCGACTTGAGCCGCCTCCCGTTCCGAGGAAGATTTACCCGCCCGCAACCATTCCGCTTGCTCCTCTGATGAGCGAATTGAGTCACAGCCAAATTGACGTACTGCTCGACGAACCCGAACGTCTCCACACTCTCGACGTTGGAGAACTCCGCGAAGACCTGGACTAAAACTTTAGGATTATTCTGAATGACCGATTCTGCAAAACCCGTTCGCGCCTCTCGCATCAGTATCGCACAACTCATGCAACCGGAACACGCCAACAATCTGGGCAATGTTCACGGCGGCTGGATCATGAAGCTTGTAGACGAAGCGGGAGCGCTGGCCTGTATGCGTCACGCGCAACGACGCGTAGTGACCGTCGCAATTGACTCGATGGTTTTCCGCAACCCGATCAAAATCGGCGATCTAGTCACGTTGACAGCTGAAGTCACGTATGCAGGCCGAACCTCCATCGAAGTCGAAGTCCAGGTACAAGCAGAGAATCCAATCACCGGCGAACGGACGCACACCAACACCGCCTATCTCGTTTATGTCGCGCTGGACGACAGCGGCAAGCCCACCTCTGTCCCGCCGCTGAGAGCCGAGACAGAAGACGAGAAACGCAAACTACTAGAAGCCCAGGAAAGACAAAAACGGCGGCTCGAGAAAAAATAGACGCCTCGCCCGTAAATTGCCGGCGGGGTTAATGTTTTATTTATATCCAAGTAGGAGGGGAATATCTTGAAGATATCTTTCTGAAAATTCCAAGATCACAACATTAGGCTTTTCCTCCTCCACCCAAGATATATTCCAAAGCCCACCCCCAAGATAATTTTGAATGTAGACGGCTCGGCTAAAGTGCTCCGAGAGAAAAGGCATGATGGGGAAAAAGAAAGAGTCGTGATAAATCACCGCCTTTGGCAAGCTGGGATCCGGATTGTAGGACAGGGTTATTTTGCGCTGTCCCAAAGCCAGGCTTTTGAAAGTCGTGTGACTGTCGAACTTCGGCAGGAACTTAACTACGTTTTCGGCAATCAAATCGGTGCCGATGTTTTGGGCAAGGTCGAGGTTCTCTTGTCGAGGTGGAGAAATCCGAAAGTCTGATTCAGGAAGCGGTATCAGTTGTGGATAATCCTGCTCGAGAGCGACCACAATCTCGTGGTAGCCGATGAACATACCTGCCTCGTTCCAATGTGTATCCGTAGCGTAATATACTTGACGGTTCTGCTTCGCTTGCAACAAGGCGGGGCGAAGATCCAGGATTCGCGTCTGTCCATTTACTTCCATATAGTGAAGCAATTGATCCAGCCGGGACTCTTTTCCAATGATTGGTATTTCGCCAGGGACATACTCGGGGTAGATTGTATTCTTGTTCGGCGGGATGACTACCAGTAAAGTCATCCCTTGCCGACGAAGATGTACACTGAAGTCGTCAAGGCTTTTCTGAATAAGGGCAAGATCGCCTTCGGATAACGGTATGGCATTCTGATAATCGTCAAGACTGTTTTCAGGAGTATATATCAGCCAATGGTCGCGTCCAATAATTACTTTGGGAAAGACCCTATCGCCAATCAAAATGCGAAAATCCACAGCAAGGGCGATCAAGCGATCACGGCCATAAAAAGAGCCATCGAGTGCCTGGATGTTCAGAGCCGTGCCGCGTAAAGGCAGAATCAACAAACCGATAAAAATCACAATAAAGAATATAGAATATTTTTCCTCGATATATTTTTTCATTGACGGGCTCATTGTCAAAAGTTCTTGTAGATATTCGGCGCAAAAGCACTGCTGACCAACATTGACACAGAAGCGAGCAAAAACAGAAGCGCGATCACATCATAGGCAATTTTGAATGGAAGTTCCATGGATTTGTAACGGCTAAGCATACGCGTCATGACAGTTTGGATCGCAGGGACAACCGGGAAGCTGAACAAAATCCCGAAGGCAAACGCGAGCCACACGGACGGGTCAATGATAGGCAAAGGCATGGTTTCGGTGAATGGCAGCAGAGTAATATTTTTGGCATCGCCAAACAACCTTTGGAGAAATTGGATTGCAAATTCGGTCGACGGCGAGCGAAAGAACACCCAGCCGAGCAAAATCACAACTAATGAATAAACATGGGCGACTACCGGGGCCTGAACCAACCTGCGACCTAGGAACAGACTTTCAAGTGCTATGAACAGACCATGCCACAATCCCCACAAAACGAATGGCAAGTTAATCCCGTGCCACAGGCCAGTCAATAAGAAGACGATCAAGATGTTCAGCGGCTGTCCAATAAATGGGACGCGATGTCGCTCAAGTGGATAAAAAACATAATCCCGGAACCAGCTTGAAAGCGAGATGTGCCACCGTCTCCAGAAATCACCAAGACTCCGCGCAAAATATGGGTAATTAAAGTTTTCGATTAGTGAAAAACCAAGCATCTTTCCCAGTCCTATTGCCATATCGGAGTAACCTGAAAAATCAAAATAGATTTGCAGTGCAAAACAGGCTATCACAAACCATGCCGTTGCGGGAGGATAGTTCGGAGACTCTAGCTTGAAAGCCGCACTCACAATTTTCCCCAGCACATCGGCGATCAAAACCTTTTTTGCGAGACCAAAGATGAAGCGGCGGATGCCTACGGCAATCTCTTTATGAGAGATCACTGGCTCAGCTAGTTGCTGCGCCATCGTGGCATAACGGGTAATCGGGCCCGCGATGATCTTGGGAAAGAAAAAAATGTAGAACGAGAAACTCAGAAGGCTATTTTCAGCGTTACATGTTTTTCGGCGCACATCAATCAGGTAGGAAATTGCCTGAAAACTCACATAGGAAATTCCAAGTGGGTATTGGGCCGTTTTTAGCCAGTCAGCCACCAGACGCGGGATATGGATCCGAAGCAATGTGATCATATCCCCCCCATACGATAACAAAACCTTGAAGAAAACCAACAGACCCAGATCAAGGGCTATGCCAAAGGCCAAAAGGTATCCCACTATTCTCACATTGTCCCGCTGTAATTCGAGTTTCCGGCCAAGCCAGTAATTCACCAATATCAGTGCTATCATCAAAGGAACGTATCCTAATTGCCCCCACGCAAAGAACAACAGGCTGCCTCCCAACCCCACTAACCGCCGCCATTTGCGATCAGCAGCAAAGTATACGATCAGAAAAAAAGGCAAAAATAAAAACAAGAATTGCGGACGATTAAAATCCATACAAGATGCTCCTATGGATGGCTATTATAATAGATGCTAAACTATGAAAATATCCAACCCAACGCTATTTCGAGGTCGCCAAGAAACTCCTTTGTATGTCCTTTTGCTTTTCGCACTTATCATGGGCCTTTCCACTTTCCGCGATTACGGCTTTTCATGGGACGAGCCGCTTTTTTACAAATATGCCGATGCCCTCGGCTATGCGTATACTCCGTCGAATTGGTTCAGCGGCCATTTTGATCTCAACCAATCGTATGGCCCCAGCGGCGATGATCACAAGAATCGCGGCCCGGCTTATCTGCTTTTGACGCGCGAGCCGGTCTATCTGATTGAAAAACTCAATATCAATACGGACGACGCCTGGCACCTTGTCAATTTCCTCGCATTCCTTCTCGGCGTCTATTTTCTTTATAAACTTTGCGAACGCCTTATGAATCCGTGGGCGGCGCTGGCGACATCCGCGCTTTTTCTGTCTCAGCCGCTCTTGTGGGGACATGCCTTCATCAATCCAAAAGACCCGTCTTTCCTTGTCTTCCTAACCGGAGCGATTTATTCTGGATTTCGCATGGTGGATAACTTTGTCGTGTCGGATCATAAGCCGATTTGGGATGTTATTCTCGCGGCCTTTATGCTTGGGATCGCAACATCGATTCGTGTTCTTGGACCTTTGGCCGGCTTGCTCGTCGTCATCTATTACCTCGCCCAACGCCCCAACCGTCGAACCGCGACGTGGATGGTGCTGTATGCATCATTGTCCATCGCGATCATGATCGCGACCTGGCCCTATCTCTGGGAAACACCATTGCGGTTTTTGCAGGCGTTCCAATTCATGTCGGCTAATCCAACCATACTGCCGGTCCTCTTCGCCGATCAAATGTATCGCGCAAACGAATTGCCGCATCGCTATTTGCTCTTCTACCTCTTCTTCACGCTGACAGAATTCGTCTGGCCGCTTTTCATACTGGGCACGGTCGTCGCATATCACAAATTGAAAAACGATGGACAAAAATTGCTTCAAGCCTCCCTTATTCTGTCATGGCTTGTAATTCCCTTTGCCTATGTTATCTTGCGCAACCCACCCAACTTCGATGGGATGCGTCACTTCCTTTTTATCCTCCCGCCGATCTTTGTCTTCACGGGATTTGCAATTGATTTTCTCTTTGAGAAAATCAAGAGGACCTGGATTAACGCTCTTCTTATTCCGGCAATTCTCGCTCCGGGCATAATTGGAATCATCCAACTTCATCCTTACGAATATGCGTATTACAACTCCTTTATCGGTGGGACGGGCGGCGCATTCCGTCATTACGAGACCGAATACTGGCTGACCTGTTATAAAGAAGCGGTGGAAAAGTTCAAGCAGATCGCGCCGCCATCGTCAACGTTGTATGTCCACCGAGAGGCGTATATTGCCGCGACATATGCTTCGAGCAACATCACCGTCCTCGATGAGCGCGGGAATGAGAATCAAATCAAATCGGGCGATTACATCCTTATCAACACACGCGGCAATGAGGATCGGAAAACATTCCACGACGCGCCGGTTATTCTAAGTGTGGGCCGCGCCGGCGCGACATTCTGCGTCGTCAAGCAAATTCCATGAGTCTGCGGGTTATTTCGGGAACGGCCAAGGGCCGTAAACTTAGGTCTGTTCCGGGCGACACCACTCGCCCAATCACAGATCGCGTCAAGGGAGCCTTGTTCAATATCATTGGCGCAGATGTGGTCAATTCGGTTTGGTGGGATGTGTTTGGCGGGACAGGCGCGGTGGGAATCGAAGCCCTCAGCCGCGGCGCGGCGTTCGTCCGCTTCACGGATTTGAACCGCGCGCCGATAGATACGATCAAGGAAAATTTAACGAGCACCCGCCTCGCGTCCCGCGCCGAGGCGAAACGCGGCGACGCGTTCAGTTTTCTGGCAACGCGCCCCGACCGTCAATTCCATTACATCTACATCGCCCCGCCGCAATATCATGAGATGTGGATCAACGCCATGAAAGAACTGGACGACAATCCCGGCTGGCTGGCTGAGGATGGCTGGGCGATTGTTCAGATTGACCCAAAAGAATATCGGGGCCTTGAATTGAAGGCGCTGGAAGAGTTCGAGCAAAGAAAATACGGAACGACGCTGCTGGTGTTTTATCGAAGAACAGTGTAGGGCGGGCGACGCCTCGACTGCGCTCAGCGCGAGCGCTCTGCCTTACACATTATTTCCATGGTGCTGTGATCAGTACATTATTTTCATCGGCGGCATGACCGAGGAACGGAAGACTCCAGGCCTGCTCGATGGTTTTCAAAATTGAGTAGTGAGTGTATGGCGTGTCATCGTGAAAACCGTTTTTGGCTTGAGGGGAAATGAGAATGGTCGCGACCCGTCCGCCGGCTTCTTCCGGCAAGCCACAACACGAATGCTTCCCCTGCCCTTCATCCCAGGTGAGGATAATGAGGTAGGGCCTTCCATCCGCGTCCAGGGCGGGCTGGAGTTGGCCCATGAATGTTTTGAGCCAATCGTCGGTGATGTTGATCTCACAGTCATGCGCGTCGTTGCAAAGGTTGGGGGTAACGAAAACGAAATTTGGAAGCGCGCCCGCCGCGAGGTCCGCGGAAAGTTGCGTGAACGGGACAACGCTGCGCGCGCAGCGATTCACATCCAGCCGAATCGGTTTGAAGTACATAAACGGATTATGCTTGATGGCGTAATCCGCGGCGTAAGGGTTCGGATAACATGGTGACGGCATGTCCTCCTGATACGTCTTCCACGTGCGGCCGCTGGCCTCGATTTGATCAGGCAGAGTCTGTGCGTCATAGATGCAACTGTCGCAGTCGAACGTGACGCCAAACGTGTCGCCGCCAATCAACGCAAGATAATTGGGTAAACTTGGATGCGTGACGGCGTAATGTTGCGTGAGCAACGTGTATGATTTCGCAAGTTCGTTGAAATACGGCATTTTGTAATTCTGAATCACCGCGCCAAATTCCTTGTTTTCCAAAACAACAATAACGATGTGTTCAAAGTTCGGCACAAGTGGACGCGGCGTGGCTGTAGGAATCGGGGTCTGGGTTGGAATCGAAGTGGGCGCGGGCGAGGCGGCCTCGGTCAATGCAGGACTTTCAATATAAGGTGACGGCGCGCACGCAAAGAGAAAAAGTGCAAACAAGCAGGCAGTGAAAAGAAAACGGCTCAGGGCCATGGATGGAACTCCTTGATTTCGCAATTCTATGAAAATGCTGGAAGGACGGATTTTTGCTACAATCATACCGGAAGGAGGACGCCCGTATGGATATCAAAATTGTAAAGATCGAAAAGCCGGAGACGGTCAATTTCATCCTTGGACAATCGCACTTCATCAAGACGGTCGAGGATGTGCACGAAGCGCTGGCGACCGCCGTGCCCGGCATCAAGTTCGGGCTGGCGTTCTGCGAGGCGTCTGGCAAATGTCTGGTGCGGTGGTCAGGGACAGACGAGGCGATGATCGAACTGGCAAAGAAGAACGCGAGTGCAATCGGCGCGGGACACTCCTTCATTTTGTTCCTGGGCGAGGGATTCTTTCCAGTGAATGTGTTGAACACAATCAAGGCCGTGCCCGAGGTGGCGCGCGTCTTCTGCGCGACGGCCAACCCCACCGAAGTCATTGTAGCAGAGACGGAACAGGGCCGCGGCATCCTCGGCGTGGTGGATGGCTTCTCGCCCAAAGGCGTGGAAGATGCCGAAGGTATTGCCTGGCGCAAAGACTTGTTGAGAAAGTTCGGTTACAAACTTTAGTCGTTTATCGGAGAACCCGTCGGCGCGCAATTGTTACCGCGAAGCACGCCAGGAAAATCGCTTCAAACTTCGCGTCCTTTGCGCTCGTAGCGGTTCAAACTCACTATTTTTTCTCGCGTTGGACTCTCCGATAACCGCCAGCCCGAATGGGTGAAGCCATGTCTTATTGTTCACATTACAATGTTGCTTTGATGTAGAGGTAGTATGACAAATACCCGCGCCCCCAGCAGAATCATTCCCCGCGCATTCCCCGGCATCACGCCCGCTGAAGTGGAAGAGTTGATTTCGAACAGCAAGATCAACTCGTATCCGGCAGGCGCGGTGCTTTGCCGCGAAAACAATGTCGAGCATACTTTTTACATGATCCTCGACGGTGAAGCCGAGGTGACCAAGGTGGTTAACAACGCCGAGTCGCATCTGCTCAAGACCTTGAGCGCAGGCGACTTCTTCGGCGAGATGGCGCTGATTCACAACGCGCCGCGCGCCGCGACGGTCGCAGCCAAGTCTCCGCTGGTGGTGCTCGAACTGGATAAAGAAGGGTTCCAACGCGTGCTTCAACGCTCCAGCAGTGTGGCCATGGCGATGGTCAAAGAGATCAGCAACCGCCTGCGACAGAACGATCAGATGGCCATTGAAGACCTGCGGATGCGCGCCGCGGAACTGGCCGAGGCGTATCAAAAACTAGCCGAGCAGGATTTGGCGCGCCGTGAGTTCCTCACCAATGTGGCGCATGAACTTCGCACTCCGCTCATGGCCGCCAGCGGCTACCTGCAAATTCTGCAAAAGGGAATGCTCTCCGGAGATAATTTGCACGAAGCGCTGAAGACCGTCTCGCGCAATGTGGAACAGATTGTAGGACTCGTCAACGACATTTTATTCCTGCAGGAAATCGAACTCGTCTTTCCTGAATTCCAGCCGGTGGACATGGTGGAGCTGGCGCGTCAGGTGGCGGACAAGTACGCGAAAAAGGCCGAAGAACGCCGCGTCCGTCTCAAGGTCAGGAGCGAGCGAAGCGTACCGCAGATCTCCGGCGACCCGAAATCATTGGAGCGCGCCCTGACCGCGTTGATTGACAATGCCATCAAGTTCAGTCCAAAAGGCGGCGATGTGGAAATCCGCTTCGTTCCGCGCGGCGACTTTTTGATGGTCTCCATCGAAGATCACGGCATCGGAATTTCACCCGATACGCGCCCACACATCTTCGACCGTTTCTATCATCTCGAAAAAAGCGGCGACAATTTATTCAGCGGGATTGGGATTGGGCTTGCGATTACACATCAGGTAATCAAACAGCATCGCGGCAAACTGGAGGTGGAAAGCACGCCCGAACGCGGCAGTACATTCACAATGTTCCTGCCTGTTTGGGGCGCGAAGAAATAAAGCGATTACTCCGCAAACTCAACGCGCAATTGTTTATTCGAGTCGTAAAACGAGCGCGCCATGAACGGCGGATCGCCGCGCTTCATGCCATGAATTTTGGAAAGCAGGACGGGCAAATCTTCCACGACAGGCAGACTCTTCACCGCATCAAACGGGACCCATTCAACGGTTCCCTCGTTAGAAGGCTTTGGCTCACCCTCGGAACTTTCGCCGCTAAAAACAAACAGACAGACCCCGGTCTCACCCACATCCACAACGACAATTCCACACAACCAAAGACTTGCTCTAAGCCCTGTTTCTTCACTCAGCTCCCTCCGCGCCGCGGACAGCACATCCTCTCCGCGTTCCACATGACCGCCGAGGCCGTTGTATTTATTCGCCCATAATTTTTTCGTGGCGGCGCCTTTGATCAGCAAATATGAATCCCCCCGCCGCAGAAAGATGAGCGCGCGGGGGATGAACATGTAGCGATTCCTGGAAACGCCTTGATCGGATGGAGGCATTAGAATATCTGCTTGTGCTATAATTTTTTCATGGTATTTTAACCCAAGATGGTATAAACAAGCAGGCGGAAGTGAAAAATCGCTGTCGATCTTGAAATGAATAGATTGAAATGAAAGCGAGCATCGACGCGTGTTCACAACCAGCGATCGGCGAAGGTCAATTGAATAGAGTCATGGCATTTGAAATCTTCATCTTTGCGCGGCGCTCTTTCCCTCAATTAATAATTCACCTTGCGCACTTAACAACCTTTAGGCATGTCACTCTGAGCTGAAGCGCTGAACGAAGTGAAGGGGCCGGCAAAGTATCTCTACTGCCAAAGTACAAGATGTTTCGCTTCGCTCAACAAGGCACTGCGTAAGGTGAATTAATAAAGGATGAAAATAATGTCAGAAGAACAAATGAGAAAAGTTATTTTTGCCATCAACATCACAATAGACGGCTGTTGCGGACATGAATCGGTAGTCGCCGACGACGAATTGCACGAGTACTTCACCGGGTTCTTGCGCGATTCAGGTGTTGAAATTTTCGGACGCAACACGTATCACTTGATGTATCCGTACTGGCACGATGTCGCAGTGAATCAATCGGAAACGAAAGCGATCAACGAATTCGCACGTACATTCGATTCCATACCAAAGATTGTCTTTTCAACAACGTTGAAGAGCGTGGAGTGGAACAACACGACGCTCCTCCACGCAAATCTTCGAGAAGAAATCATGAAGCTGAAACAACAGCCAGGAAAAAATATTTTCATTGGTGGGCTGAACATCGCATCGCAAGTTGCAGAATGGAATCTCATCGACGAGTATCATTTTGTCGTTCATCCGATCATTGCGGGAAAAGGTCCCCGCTTATTCGAATCGGGCAAGAACCTTACATTAAAACTTGTCGGATCGAAAACGTTTCACTCGGGAGTTGTTGCGTTACATTATAAGAAATAATTCTTTATGGAAACCAAAGGATTGCCATTCGGTCTCACCGATTTGGAAAGAGCCGGGCACAGAAGGCATTCCATCACACCCAGTTTGCTATGTTCAGTGTTGAAGATCGAAATCACATTCGCGAGCGCGTCCTTCAAATGGCGGCGGAGGACGCGCGGGTCGTCGCAGGCGCCGCGGTCGGTTCGCTTGCCCTCAGCGATGGGGATCGCTGGTCTGATCTTGATCTAACGTTTGCAGTTGCAGACAATGTCTCGATGTACGACGTGCTCGAGGATTGGACTCACAACCTCGTCAAGGAGTTCGACGCGACGCATCTTTTCGACCTGCCGAGCGGGCCATCCATTTATCGAGTCTTTCTGCTCCCCGGCTGTTTGCAATTCGATCTCTCGTTCACGCCCGCCTTCAAGTTTGGCGCGACCAGCCCAAAGTTTAAATTACTCTTCGGGAGTTCTGTGGAGAGACCCTTTACTCCACAGCCATCGGCGCATGAACTTTTCGGTTATGCCGTCCATCACGTGCTACGCGCCCGCTTTTGCATCGAACGCGGCCGCTACTGGCAAGCCGAATACTGGATCAGCGGCGCCCGTGATTACGCCCTTAACCTGGCGTGTCTTCGGCGCGGCCTGTCGGCCAACAACGGCAGAGGCTTCGATGATCTTCCCTCCGACGTTCGGGACATGTTCGCAGAATCATTTGTGACTTTGCTCGAGCAGGCTGAACTACTTCGCGCGCTGACGGAAGTCATCGAAGGGCTACTGCATGAAGCAGATGAGATTCGAGAGCTGGCAAGCAAAGTCGAACCGCAATTGCGCGAGCTGACAATTGCATGGAAGGATTAATCCATTCTCTTGGCTTCATTCCACAGTGCATCCATCTCTTCCAGTTTCATATCCGATAGATTTCGTCCCTGTTGTTTCGCGGACTGTTCCACATAACCGAATCGTTTTTTGAATTTCATGTTCGTCCCCCGCAACGCAGACTCGGCATCCACATTCTTCCAGCGCGCCAAGTTCACTAAAACGAAGAACAAATCGCCGATTTCATCCGCAAGCTGAAAATCCGTCTCGGCGTTTTTGACTTCCTGAATTTCCTCGGCAATTTTGTCCAGCACGCCCTCGATCTCCGGCCAGTCGAAACCGACGCGCGCGGCGCGGTCCTGATATTCCTGCGCCTGACTCAAGGCAGGCAAAGCCACCGGTACGCCGTCCAATATTCCTTTTTCCTTCTCCCCCTTCCCTTTTCTCTCTGTTTCTTTCAACTTCTCCCAATTCTGCAGAACGTCACTGACGCCATTCACTCTGACATCCCCGAACACATGTGGATGGCGGCGGATGATCTTGTCGTAAATTCCCTTGACCACATCGTTGACCGTGAACTCGCCTTCCTCACTGGCGATCTGCGCATTCAACATGATCTGCAAAAGCAAATCACCGAACTCCTCGCGCATGGCGTGAAAATCGTCCGAGTCAATCGCCGAAATCGCTTCGTATGATTCTTCCAGCAGATGCTTGCGAAGCGACGCGTGAGTCTGCTCTTTGTCCCACGGACAGCCGTCCGGCGCGCGCAAATGCGCGACAATTTCCTGAAATGATTCAAACGATGTCCCTTCGCCCAGCGATGGAACATAGAGCGAAGTCAGCAGACCGATATGCTCGCTTCGGTCAATTTCAAACAGCGCGAGGTCTTCAACGAGTTGATCTTTTGTCCCTGCCGCGTGGATCAATTTGACGCGATGTTCATCAGGATAGATGGACGTCAACGTGGATTTGACTTCCGAGGCGACCACGCGCGAATAGATTTGCGCGATCAGCACTGGGGCGTCTGGCGCGAAGGCCGGGACGTGAGACTGGCTGAGAGTCAGCGCGTCGAAGAGGGTCAAACGCGGGTACGGGTCAAGGCCCAGGGCAGAGAAGGTCGGCTCGAGGAACGACAAAGCCTCGACGCTCCGCACAGCCAGCCCTTCGTCTCGCGCGAGGCGGGCGATTTCGGGGCAGGTCGCTTCGGCCACGAATGGATGTCCCGGCACGGCGTAGATCACACCTTCCTCGCGGCGTCCCAATTCGAGAATCTTTTTTGTGATAGCCGCGTAGACTTCATCAAATGATTCACCGTCTTCGTACAAATCGTCGAAGGAATGTATCTTGAGTGTGGTTGGAAGATTGAGAACTGTTGGATGCTGACGCGTACGAAGATAAATTTCCTTGGCAGAGGAAAGTATCTCCCAGGCTTCGCGGGTCAACTGATTCGGATCGCCGGGGCCGAGACCGAGCAGAGTTATTCCAGACATGATATTCTCCGTTAAACAAGTAATGCGTAATCCGTATCACGTAAGAGAACTTACGCAGTACGTATTACGCATTATGTTCGTCTTCGTACTACTAACGTTTGGTATAGGTCGGCGCCTTACGGGCTTTCTTGAGGCCCGGTTTCTTGCGCTCTTTGATGCGAGCATCGCGCGTGAGCAGGCCGATCTTGCGCAGGGACGAAGACCAATCTGCATTGATCTTGATCAGCGCGCGCGCCAAACCCAATTTGACCGCGTCGGTCTGTCCGGTCACGCCGCCGCCGGTCACATGCACAGCGACATCGTATTTACCCGCATCCTGACCGCAAGCCTTGAACGCCTGCAGGATTTCATTCAGGTCGCCGAGACGCGAGAAGAACGCCGAGGCCTCCTTGTCGTTGACCATGAACTTGCCGCTTCCGCCCATCACGCGGACGCGGGCCGTGCTTTCCTTGCGTCGGCCAATACCTTCGTAATATTGAACAGCCATGAGTGCAATTTCCTTTCTACTTCAATGGTTCAGACTGCGAAACCACAAGCGGTTCAGGGTTCTGCAAATGATGCGGGTGATTCGGGCCGGCATAAATTTTCAAACGCTTGAGCAGGGCGCGCCCCATTTTGTTGTGCGGCAACATGCCCCATACCGCGGCGTGCAAAACGCGCTCCGGATGTTTGTTCAACTGCTCACCCAGCGAGACGGTCTTCAAGCCGCCGGGATAGCCCGAATGATGATTGTACATTTTGGTGTTCATCTTCGAACTGGTCTTGGTGCCGGTCACAGTGACGCGCTCGGCATTGATGACCACCACATAATCGCCCATCTCCACGCCGGGCGTAAAGGTCGGCTTGTGCTTGCCGAGCAGATAGTGGGCGATGCGCGCCGCGAAGCGGCCCAAATTCTGGCCGTTGGCATCTGCCACGTACCATTTGCGATCTATTTCGCTGGCTTTTGGATAATACGATTTGTACACTTTCGTTCTCCGTTTCAATATGTCACTTCGACCAGTGTCAATCCGTGGGCGGGCGCTAATCCCGCGGGGATTTCATTTTTGGTCTGCGGCTTTTCAAGAGCCCTGACCAGGATTTCTTTGGAACATCTTCCTTGCGCGACAGCCACCTGCACATAAACAAGTCTGCGCACCATGCGATATAAAAACGCATCGGCCCGGACCTCGTACTGCCACTCGCCTTCAGCCTGCTCCCACGCCGAGGCCATCACCGTCCGCGTCGTGGAGCTTTCTTCGCGCGGCGGCGAACCGAAGGCAGAGAAATCACGCTGGCCTAAAAAGACTCGGGCGGTTTCATTCAGCACATTGCCATCAACGGCAGGCCATACTCGCCAGGCAAATCTTTCTCGAAGCGGGTCGCGCACATTCTGCGAAAACAGACGATAACGATAGCATCTCGAGGTCGCTGAGAAACGCGGATGAAATTTCGGGTCCGCAACCAGCACTTCCTTCGCGGCCATGTCTGCGGGCAGGTTGGCGTTGAGGGCATCGCGAAGTTTCTCGAGGTCGTGCGGCCAATCGAGGTCGAACGCGGCCACCTGTCCCGACGCGTGAACGCCCGTGTCGGTGCGCCCGGCCAACGTCACGGAGCGAGCCGACCAGCCGAGTCCGCGTAAAGCCTTCTCAAGTTCGCCCTGCACCGTCCGGTGCTTCGCCTGCCGCTGACTTCCAGCAAAGGCTGTGCCATCGTACGCAAGGATGAGTTTGTAACGTACCATTTCCAGTCGTCAGTGGTCAGTCGTCAGTTTTCAGTACTGGTCACTGATTACTGAACACTGATTACTCTTCCACGAGCTCGAGGATCACCATCTCCGCCGAGTCGCCGAGGCGCGGACCGAGTTTCGTCACGCGTGTGTAACCGCCGTTGCGATTTGCAAAACGAGGAGCGATCTCATCGAACACGCGCTGAATGACCTGATTGTCACCGAGTTTCGACGCAATCAAACGGCGCGCTGCAAGTTTTTCGGAATCGCCGGCGTTGGCGCTATTGCGCGCGATAGTGATGATATGTTCCGCCTCACCGCGGATCGCGGCGGCCTTGGCCTTTGTGGTGCGAATCCGCTCGTGGGTGAAGAATTGTTTCATCAGGTTGCGCCGCAAAGCAATGCGCGCGCCTGATGTTCGGCCAAGTTT
This sequence comes from Anaerolineae bacterium, assembly GCA_021324435.1. Taxonomy (GTDB): domain Bacteria; phylum Chloroflexota; class Anaerolineae; order Anaerolineales; family Villigracilaceae; genus Fen-1038. The sequence goes on along the minus strand of JAJPIZ010000022.1, from coordinate 15,229 downwards.
GTAACCTGCTACACTGTGTCGCATCTCTCAATTACTCCGATGTTTGTTCGTCTTTGAGAAAGCCCTTTTCCTGCATCTTCTGGCGCAGTTCATCGAGGCTCTTCTCGCCGAAGTTACGGATGGACATTACCGCCGATTCGCCTTTGTCAAGCAGTTCCAACACATCGCCAACGGTGGTGATGCCGGTGCGTTTCAATGAATTGAAGACACGCACCGAAAGATCGAGGGCTTCCACTGGCGTTTCCGCCAATTCGCTGGACAGGCGGGTCCCACCCACTTCGCGTTCGGTAACGACCGTCAGCATCTCTTCATTGATACCGGCGATCAAACGCAGGTGATCAATGATGTGCTTGGCAGACGTGCTCAACGCGCGCTCCGGTGAGATCGTGCCGTCCGTCCAGATTTCCAAAATCAATTTATCGTAATTCGTGCTCTGACCCACACGGGCCGAGGTCACTTCCCAATTGACGCGCTTGACCGGGCTGTAGATGGCATCCACAGGAAGCTCGCCGATGGGCATGTGTCCACTGCGTTCGTTGGCCGGCGAATAGCCGCGGCCGCGCTCGACCGTGAATTCAATATCGAGTTTGGTTTTGGGATTATCCACCGTAAAGAGATAGAGATCGGGATTGACGACCTCCACTTCGGCTGGCGTGGAAATGTCAGCGGCAGTCACGGTGCCTTCGCCGCGCACTTCGAGGTGCATGCGCGTGCTTTCCACGCCATCCAGTTTTAGCCGGATCTGCTTGATTTGCAGAGTGACCTGAATCACATCTTCGCGCACGCCGGGGATGTCGCTGAATTCATGCAAGACATCACCGATACGCATGGATGTGATTGCCGCGCCGTCCAGCGAGGACAGAAGGACGCGGCGCAGGGCATTGCCCAGCGTCACGCCATAGCCGCGCTCCAGCGGGCTGATGACAAATTTGCCGTAGTTTCGAGCTTCTGCTTCGCGCTCGATCTTCGGCATGACCATGTTAGAAGCACCCGTCACGGTTCACCTTCCCTTCAGAAGAAAAATGCATTTGGATGAGGAAATCCTGTCTCATTCATCTGCAAGCCAAAGAATTAACGGCGCGAGTAATACTCGACGATCAACTGCTCGTTGAGACTGCCATCAATCTCCATGCGCTCCGGGAAACGGGAAACGTTTCCGGCCATCTTTTTGAGATCGCGGGAAAGCCAGGCAGGAGATGTGCGCTTCTCAGCGAAAGCAGGCAGATCTTTGAAATAAGTCAACTTTGCAGAACCATCGCGGACTGCAATCTCGTCGCCTTCCTTCAAGAGCATGGAAGGAACGTCGGTGCGGCGGCCATTAACCGTAAAATGACCGTGCGTCACCAGCATACGAGCCTGTGAACGGCTGGATGCGAACCCCAGACGAAAGATCACATTATCCAAACGGGATTCGAGAATCTGCAAAAGATTCAAACCGGTCAGGCCGCGGCGGCCAAGCGCTGTCTCATAATATCGGCGGAACTGGCGTTCCAACACGCCATACACGCGGCGGGCTTTCTGCTTGGCGCGCAATTGGCGGGCAAAGTCTGATTGGCCTGTGCTGGAGGCTCTGCCGCCTCGGCCTGAGGTTTTGCCATGCTGACCGGGAGCGAAAGAACGCTTTTCAAATGCGCACTTGGGAGTGAAACAACGCTCGCCTTTGAGATACAGTTTTTCGCCTTCGCGTCTGCACAGTTTACAAACTGGGCTAAGTGTTTTTGCCATACTTCTTATTACCTCATTAAATTACACGCGGCGCTTCTTCGGAGGCCTGCATCCGTTGTGCGGAATCGGCGTGACATCCGAGATGGAGCGCACTTTCAATCCCATGGCCTGCACAGCGCGGATAGCATTCTCGCGTCCGGGGCCGGGGCCTTTGACGAACAAATCCACTTCTTGAATACCCAATTGTTGGGCGGCCTTCAAAGCCTGTTCCGCGGCGAGACGCGCGGCAAACGGTGTGCTCTTGCGCGAGCCTTTGAAACCCGCAGAACCCGCCGACCCCCAGGCAACCGTGTTGCCTTCAGAGTCTGTCACAGTCACAATCGTATTATTGAAGGACGCAAAAATATGCACCTGTCCGGAGGACAGATTGCGCTTTCCTTTTTTGGCGCCAGCGGTCGCGCGGCGCGTGGAGCGTACACTCTGAGCCATATACCATCAACTCCTGAATTACTTCTTTGCACCGCGGCGGCGTCCGCGTCCGGCCACCGTCTTCTTGCCGCCCTTGCGGGTGCGCGAGTTCGTGCGGGTGCGCTGCCCGCGGACAGGCAGATTGCGGCGGTGGCGAAGTCCGCGATATGAGCCGATCTCGATCAATCGCTTGATGTTCATCTGCTGTTCGCGGCGCAGATCGCCTTCTACTTTGTAATTCTTTGAAATGAATTCGCGGATTGCGGCAACCTCTGCCTCGGTCAAATCCTTGATACGCGTATCTGGATTGACTTTGGTAGCGGCCAAAATTGCCCGCGCGCGCGTTGGGCCGACGCCAAACAAATAGGTCAGGCCCACTTCCGCCCGCTTATTGCGGGGCAGGTCAACACCTTCAATTCTTGCCATAGGTCACACTACCCTTGTCGCTGTTTGTGTTTTGGATTTTCGCAAATGATATAAACATGCCCTTTGCGCCGCACAATGCGGCACTTGGCACATCGCTTGCGAACCGAGGGTGATACTTTCATGATAACTACTCCTTACTTTCGTTCAGCAAATTCGTGATTATACAGGCTGTTGCCTGTTGCGTCCAGTGAAACGACTCTCTTCCAGACAACTCATGGGACAGTCAGGATGAGGGGCTCTCCTTCGGTGACAGCCACCGAATGCTCGAAGTGCGCCGTCAATGACTTGTCTGCCGAGACGACCGTCCACTGATCGCGTAAGACGCGGGTTGCATGCGTCCCGATCAATACCATCGGTTCGATGGCGATGGTCATTCCGGGCTTGAGAGGCAATCCGGTTCCCGCGGACCCGAAATTGGGTACCATCGGCCCTTCGTGCATCTCGCGTCCGACGCCGTGACTCGTGTATTCACGCGTAACGTGCAAGCCGCGGCTTTCGACATAATTTTGGATCGCCGCTGAAACATCACCGGTGCGATTGCCGACGCGCATCTTGTCAATGGCGGCGGCCAGTGCGCCCTGCGTGATCTCCAGCAGATTTTTCGCCTCGGGAGAAATCTCCCCGACTCCGACAGTGAACGCCGAGTCCGCTACGAAGCCCTGGTACACCGTTCCGCTATCCACGGAGATGATGTCGCCTTCGCGCAGGATTCTCTTTCTACTCGGAATGCCGTGTACCAACTCCTCATTGATGCTGGTGCAGATCGAGGCGGGGTACGGCGGCTGACTGTAGCCTTTGAAAGGCGAATAACAACCGTGTTTCTTCAGCACTTCCTCAGCAGCCGCGTTGAGGTCGGCTGTCGAAACACCGGGCTGTATCAAATTTTTAACGGTCGCCAGAACTTCAGCATTAATGCGACCCGCCTCGCGCATAATTTTTAGTTCGGCGGGGCTTTTGATATGGATTTGACGACCAGAGTTCATAAATCAATTCTTTATTGCAGACAGCAGTTTATCTGTGACTTTTTCAATCGGTTGCATGCCGTCAATTTCAATCAGTTTTTTTTGCGCGCGGTAATAATCAATGAGCGGTGTGGTTTGCTCCAGATACACTTTGATTCGATTCGTCACCGTCTCGGCTTTGTCGTCATCGCGCTGATAAAGTTCGGAGCCATCAATGTCGCACTTGCCAGCGACTTTCGGCGGATTGAATTTCTCGTTGTAAATGTGACCCTGCGCCTTGCACGTCCAGCGGCCCGACAAACGTTCAATCAGGATTTTCGGATCGGCGGTAATAAACGGGACCACATTCACGTCGCCATTCAAACTCACCAGCAACTTCTGAAGTGCGTCCGCTTGAACCGGGGTGCGGGGAAAGCCGTCTAAAATGGCGCCCGCTTTGCAGTCCGCGCGTGAGAGGCGGTCTTTGATCATGGCGATGGTCACATCATCGGGCACGAGTTCGCCTTTGTCCATGTAAGACTTGGCGAGTTTGCCCAAATCCGTTTCGTTCTTCAGGTTCTCCCGAAACAAGTCTCCCGAAGATATATGCGCGAGACCGGTTTTTTCAGACAGAATTTTTGCCTGTGTTCCCTTGCCAACACCTGGAGGTCCGAGAAGAACGATGTAGGTCGCCATATGGATCCTTCTTAGTGAATAAGCAGTGAGTCCTGGTAGCCGTGTAGCTTCAACTCGGCTTCGATGTTCATGAACGTATCACGTACAACGCCGACGACGATGAGCAAGCCCGCCGATGAAACGAGGAAGAGGCCGGTGGAGGCCGAAGCCTGACCGATATTGAACAGCGCCAGTATCTTACTCAGAATAAACGGCATGGCGGCCACCACCCCGAGGAACAACGCGCCCGGCAGCGTGATGCGTTGCTGAACCTTGTTGAGATACTTTTGCGTCATATCTCCGGTGTGCACGCCGGGAATTTGCGCGCCGGCCTTCTTCAAGTTATCGCCGTAGTTTTGCTGTTCAAACAAAACCGAGGTGTAGAAGAAGGTGAACGAAACAACCATCAGGAAGTACAACAACCAGTACACCCAGTTATTTGTGCCCGTACCACCGAGGGTCTGCTGAACGGAATTGGCGAAACTCGCGACACCCGGATTTGTAGAATTGATGAAATAGCTGGCAATGATGGCCGGAAATTGCAAGATGGCGCTGGCGAAGATCAACGGAATCATGCCTGCCAGATTGACCATCAGAGGCAGTGTGCCTTTCACCGGCATGGACATACGATTTCCCATGCGGCGCCCCGGGTACATGACCGGCACATTGCGGCGTCCCTGCTGAACGAAGACAATGGCATAGATGGTCGCAATGATGACAACCAAGGTGAATATCAACAGGAACCAGCGCGTGGTCGGGTCTACTAATAGGCGGTACAAATTAGCGGGCATGCGCGCCACGATACCCGCGAAGATGATCAGCGAAAGTCCCTGACCGCGGATGCCGTATTCGGAGATCAATTCGCCGAGCCAGATGGCAAACATCGTCCCAGCCGTCATGGACAACAACACCGCTGTGGATGACAACCACAGATCGCTGGTAAACCCAAACGGGACAATTTGTTTTCCAAGTCCCTGCACGGAGAGTTGATTGAAAATATTGATCTGACCGATTGCGGAAAGCGCGGCCATCGGAACGGCCAGATAATATGTCCAGCGTTCCATCCACTGGCGGCCTTCACGCGGGTCTTCCTGCATCCGGCGCTGAAGGGCGGGGATGATCGGAATCAGCAATTGCAAAATGATTTGCGCCGTGATGTATGGATATACACCCATCGAGAGGATGGAAAAGTTCGAAACCGTCCCGCCCGACAGAAGGTCGAGGAAATCAAGGAAACCGCCTGACCCTGTCCCAGCCTTGCGGAACGCGGTCAACGTTTGAAAATCCACGCCCGGCACGACCAGGTTCGCCACAAGGCGATACAAAGCCAGAATGCCCAGCGAGATCAGCAACTTGCGTCGGATATCTTCCGATTTCCAAACACGCGAGAGACCTGTCAACAGTGCCTGCATAAGAAATCTCCTACGCCACTCACTGAATCATTTCGACGGAACCGCCAGCCGCTTCGATCTTGGACTTTGCACTGGCGCTGACGCGATGGACTTTAACCTTCAACGCGACTTTCAACTCGCCTCTTCCCAAGACTTTGACCGGATTGCGCGGATCCCTGAGCAGGTGCGCGTCTGAAAGCGATTCTGGATTCACCTCAGCGTTGGCTTTGAAGACCTCGGCCAGTTGATCGAGATTCACTTCGTTGAACGTCACTTGATTTGGCGGGGTAAAGCCTTCACCGCGTATGAACGGCAGGCGGCGATAGAACGGCAGATTGCCGCCCTGACGATACAAGCGGCCGCCTTCACCGGAGCGCGCGCCCTGACCTTTGGTGCCGCGTCCGGCCGTCTTGCCCTGACCGGCAGAGATACCGCGTCCGACGCGTTTGCGATTTTTCTTTGAGCCCGCGTTGGGCTTCAGGTCGTGTAATTTCATCGTGACCTACTCTTCAATCTTCAAAAGATGAACGATCTTGGACAACATACCCCGTAACGCGGGTGTGTCCTTGTGTTCGACGGTTTGATGCATACGATGCAGACCGAGCGCGCGTACCGTGGCTTTCTGATCCTTGGTGTATCCAATCGGGCTGCGAACCAGCGTGACTCGCAGGGTCTTGCCTGCAGATTCTTTCTTAGGCATTCTGCTTCCTCCGTTCCCAGAACGGCAACAGTTCTTCCACTTTCTTGCCGCGACGCGCGGCTTCCACCTGCGCGGAACGCAGATTGTGCAGAGCGTCGAAGGTCGCCATCACTACGTTCAGCACATTGGCCGAGCCCATGGACTTGGTCAGGATGTCGCGCACACCCGCTACTTCAAGCACGGCGCGTACGCCTCCGGCCGCGATCACGCCGGTTCCAGGGGAAGCAGGCTTCAAATAAACGCGCGCCCCGCCCACGATCCCGAGAGATTCGTGTGGAATGGTCGTGCCAGAAAGATTAACCTGGCGCAGATTCCTGCGGGCGCGTTCCGACGCCTTGCGCATTGCGTCTGGCACTGCGTTGGCTTTGCCACTGCCCATGCCGATCATGCCCTTTTTATCGCCGACCACCACGGTCACGCGGAAGCGGAAGCGGCGTCCGCCTTTTACTACCTTCGCCACGCGGGCGATCTCGATCACGCGCTCTTCAAAGGCATCCTGTTGTTCATATTGCTGTTGCTGTTCAACAATTTCAGTTTCTGCCATATCTATCTCCAAAACGTAGTGGCGATTTCAGCCGTTCAATAGAGCGACTGAAGCCGTTGCTACCTGTCTTAAAACTGCAGGCCGCCTTCGCGCGCGCCATCGGCCAACGCCTTGACGCGTCCAATATATTTGAAGCCGCCGCGATCAAACACCACCGCAGTGATGCCTTTACTCTTGGCGCGCTGAGCCACGGTCTGCCCTACCAGTTTGGCCTGCTCGGATTTCTTCATGCCTTTAACTTTTTCACGAAGTTCTTTATCCACCGAGGAAGCAGAGACCAGCGTGCGACCCGCGGCATCGTCAATCACCTGCGCGTAAATCTCCGCTACACTGCGGAAAACGGACAAGCGCGGACGTTGTGCAGTTCCGGCCAAATTTTTGCGCACGCGCAAATGACGACGAGCGCGCGCTTCAGAACGAGACTTGTTAGCCATTATTTCGCGGCTCCTTTCCCGGCCTTGCCAGCCTTGCGGCGGATACGTTCGCCCAAGTAATGAAGTCCTTTGCCATGATATGGCTCAGGCGGGCGCACGTTGCGAATATTCGCCGCGGTCTGACCGACCAGTTCTTTATCGAAGCCCATCACCTTGATTTGGCGGGTCTTCTGATCTGCGTCAAATGCAATCCCAGCCGGGGGTTCGATCTTCACCGGATGAGAATAACCGACATACAAAGCCAGATTCTTGCCTTCCATTTCAGCGCGATACCCCACGCCTTCCACTTCCAGCACAACTTCAAAACCTTTGCTCACGCCATGCACCATGTTGGCAAGCACAGCGCGGGTGGTGCCATGCAGAGCGCGTTCGGCGGCATCGTCCGATTTGCGGGTGATGACCAGATGATTATTCTCCATCGCGATTCCAATCTCCGGTGAGAAGACGCGCTGAAGTTCGCCTTTCGGCCCTTTCACACGGACGTTCGAACCTTTGACGTCCACCGTTACGCCGCTCGGAATTGCGACCGGCAATCTACCAATGCGAGACACTTCTACCTCCTACCAAACCTTGCACAAGATCTCGCCGCCGACGCCCAACTGACGGGCGCGCGCGCCGGTCATTACACCTTTGGGCGTGGAGAGAATCGCAACACCCAAGCCAGAAAGCACCCAGGGGATGTCCGTCTTACGGGTATAGATGCGACGACCGGGCGAACTGACGCGTTCGATTCCGCTCAGGACCGGACGACGCTCGCGGCGTTCGCCCACATATTTGATCTTCAGACGCAGGATTTTGAAGTCGGCTTTCTCACCGTCCACCACCTCGTAACTCTCGAGGAATCCTTCATCCTTTAGAATCTTGGCAATCTCTGCTTTGATCTTGGAACTCGGCATCGCCACCTGAGCCTGACCGGCCAGCACAGCGTTGCGAACGCGAGTCAACATATCAGCAATCGGATCATTGACACTCATGATCTACCTCCACCCGGCCTACCAGGACGACTTCACGACGCCGGGGATTTTGCCCTGCAACGCCAGTTCACGGAAGCAGATGCGGCATAGACCGAACCGGCGGATGTAGCCGCGCGGCCGTCCGCAGCGCTGACAGCGGTTGCGGACCTGGACCGGATTGCGCCGGCGCAGTTCACGATATTGCATACATTTCTTCGCCATAAGTTACGCTTCCTTCTTGCTGAACGGCATGCCGAGCATCTGCAGTAACGCACGCGCGTGCTCATCGGTTTTAGCGGAGGTCACGATGGTGATCTCCATGCCGCGCAGTTTATCAATTTTGTCGTATTCGATCTCAGGGAACACCAGCTGGTCTTTGAGACCGAGAGTGTAGTTCCCGCGTCCATCAAAGGCATTGGCCGAAACGCCGCGGAAGTCGCGCACGCGCGGCAGGGCAATGTTCAACACACGGTCAAGGAACGCCCACATCCGATCGCCGCGCAGGGTGACCTTCGCGCCGATCAAACGGCCTTCGCGTAATTTGAAGTTGGCAATGGCCCTGCGCGCCTTGGTCGTCACAGGCTTCTGACCGGTAATGGCAGTCAGGTCGCTCACTGCCGCCTCGAGCGCCTTGGGGTTATCCATCGCTTCGCCAAGGCCGATATTGACTACGACCTTTTCAATGCGCGGCACCTGCATGACGTTCTTGAAATTGAACGCCTTGAAGAGGGCCGGGGCTATTTCTTTCTGATAACGTTCTTCCATTCTATTCATCGTCAACGCTCCACGGCCTAATCAATCAGTTGTTCACAGTTTTTGCAAACACGATGTGCACCGGTCTCATCGCGCTGAATGCCAACGCGCACGGTCTCGCCGCACTTCGGGCAGACCAGCATCACATTCGAGATATGGATCGGTCCCTCGAACTGAATACGGCCCGGGTTCATCTGGCGGCCCGCCTGGGTCTGCACCTGCTTCTGATGCTTGGTGCGAATGTTCACGCCCTGCACCACCACGCGACCATCCTTGGTCAGCACATTTATAACTTCGCCTCGCTTGCCTTTATCTTCGAGGCGGCCGCTGATAATTTCAACAGTATCGCCTTTGCGAATCTTTGCTCTCATTGCATAACTCCTTACAGAACTTCCGGCGCCAGCGATACGATCTTCATAAATTGCCTATCGCGCAATTCACGCGCCACTGGCCCAAAGATGCGCGTGCCTTTCGGGTTCTGTCCATCGGCATCCAAAATCACCGCGGCGTTATCGTCAAAGCGGATGTACGAGCCGTCTTCGCGCCGCCACTCTTTGGTCAGGCGCACGATCACGGCGTGGACAATCTCGCCTTTCTTCACCGTCCCCTGGGGTGAGGCCGATTTAACGGTGGCCACTACCACGTCCCCGATGTGACCGTATCGGCGCGTCGAGCCGCCAAGCACATGGATGACGAGCAGTTCGCGCGCGCCGCTGTTATCCGCAACTTTCAATCGAGACTCATGCTGGATCATGAACTATTCCTCCGGCTTGGCCTCGGTTGGGATGTCGGCAGATGCGACCGCATCCACGCCGGCATCCGCCGTGCGAACTTCGCGCTTGATGACAGACTCAACCACCCAGCGCTTCTCGCGGGACAACGGAGCGGATTCAACAATCTGAACCTCATCTCCAACCTGACAGCCGATCTCGTCATGCGCCTTGACGCGCTTGCTCGCGTATACGACCTTCTTGTAAAGCGGATGGCGGAACTTGCGCACGATCTCCACCACCACGGTCTTGGTCATTTTGTTGCTGGTGACCTTCCCAACGATTCGACGACGATTGTTCATGCTTCACCTTCTTCGACAGCCGCGCGTGACATTTCATTCAGGATCGTTTCCAAGCGCGCGATATCGCGGCGCAGGGCGCGCAAGCGGCTGGTATCGGTTAATTGGCCGGTCACCTGTTGAAAGCGCAGTTTCATCAATTCCTCGCGCGTATCGGAGAGCTTGGAATGGATCTGTTCCACGGACATTTGTCGTATCTCTGTGGCGTTCATCGCTTACTCTCCTGCCTCATGACTGCTCACGACTTTGGTCTTGATGGAAAATTTGTATTGCGCGCCTTTCAAGGCGGCGACCGCCTGATCAACAGGCAGACCGCCGACTTCAAACATAATGCGGCCCGGCTTCACAACGGCCACATAATATTCAACACCGCCTTTACCCGAACCCATGCGGGTTTCGGGCGGACGATGAGTGTACGGCTTGGCCGGGAAGATGCGAATCCAGACCTTGCCTCGGCGCTTCATCTCGCGCACGATCACACGGCGGGCGGCCTCGATCTGGCGCGCGGTGACCCAGCCCGGCTCGAGAGCCATCAGCCCATACTCACCGAATGAAACTTCCGCGCCGCGCAGGGCCTTGCCCTTCATGCGACCGCGCATTTGCTTGCGCCACTTGACACGTTTTGGCATCAACATAATTACTTCTCCACAGATACTAGAGAGCAGAGATTAGAGACTACTTTCTATTCTCTATTCTCTCTCGTATTCTCTACTCACTGACGTACACACCTTCGGTTGTCGTCTCGGCTTTTTCCTGTATTTCCTCAGGTACAGCCTCGCCTTTGTAAATCCAGACCTTCACGCCGATCTGACCATATGTGGTCAGAGCTTCGGTCTTGGCGAAATCAATGTTGGCGCGCAGAGTCTGCAAAGGGACACGGCCTTCGCGCAGCCACACATCGCGCGACATTTCCGCGCCCCCCAAGCGACCACCTACCATGATCTTGATTCCTTGTGCGCCCTGGCGAATCGCCTGCTGAATGGCGCGCTTCATGGCGCGGCGATAAGCAATGCGGCGTTCCAATTGATCGGCCACATTCTTGGCAACCAGCATCGCGTCGGTATCAGGCGAACTGATTTCTTTGATGTCAAGATCAATCTTTTTCCCAATCAATGCTTCGAGGGCAACGCGAATCTTCTTCACGCCCTCGCCTTTGCGTCCGATCAGGATGCCGGGCTTGGCAGTATGGATGGCAATCCGAATCTTGCCGGGAAAGCGTTCAACATCTATGCGGGAGATGCCGGCCTTTCCGTTCAAAACCATCTCAGGCAATTCCTTGCGCAGTTTGCGGACTTTGGCGTTCATTGCCGCCCCGCCCTTGGACGTGCCACCCATCAATAAATAACGAATGGCAAAATCCTGATGCAGTTGCTCGCGATAGGTCTTGCCTTCTGCGAACCAGCGTCCATGCCAGGGCTGATTGATGCCAAGACGCATACCAATCGGATGTACTTTGCGACCCATAAGTTCTTTAATCCTTTCTACGACCCGCGCTCGCGCAGGACGACGGTGATATGCGACTGGCGGCGAAGCACGGGTTTGAAGCGGCCGCGTGCGCCAAAGCGGCGCCACTTGCGGGTGGGCGCTTCATTCGCAAATATCTGCGCAACATACAAATCGTCCCGGCTCACGCCAAAGTTTTCCTCCGCGTTCGCCACAGCAGATTTTAGCAACTTCAGCACAGGTTCGCCTGCGCGTTTATTGGCAAAACGCAGAGTCTCCAATGCTTCATTGGCGCCCATACCACGCACCATGTCAATCACGAGGCGCACCTTCTGGGCAGATTGCGGCAGGAAATTGAGTTCAGCCTTGATATCGTGTGTCATGACTTCGCCTCCGCCGCCGGGGCTGGAGCCGCAGTCGCTTTTTCTGCGGCGGCCGCGGCCGTCTGATGTCCGCGGAAGGTGCGGGTGGGAGCAAACTCACCCAAACGATGGCCGACCATATTTTCCGTGATGTAGATCGGAACATGGCGGCGTCCATCGTGGACGGCAATCGTGTGTCCAACCATCTGAGGGAAGATCACGCTGGCGCGGCTCCAGGTGCGAATCACTTTCTTTTCGCCTTTCTGGTTCATCGCCTCGATGCGCTTCAACAGCTTCGGCTGAACAAACGGACCTTTTTTCAGGGAACGAGACATATCTACCTCTGACTCTCAGCGCCTAGCGATTCGTCTTACTGCGGCGGCGCACAATGTACTGATCGGTCTTCTTGTTGCGGCGGGTTTTGTAACCAAGCGTCGGCTTGCCCCACGGAGACTTCGGGCCTGAAATACCGATGGGCTGGCGACCTTCACCACCGCCGTGCGGGTGATCGCGCGGGGTCATGGCAGAGCCGCGCACTGCGGGACGAATCCCTTTGTGACGTTTTCGGCCAGCCTTGCCCAGCTTGATATTACTGTGGTCAAGATTGCCGACAGTCCCAATCGTGGCATAACAAACTTGACGGATCAACCGCACCTCGCCGGACGGAAGGCGGACTTGCGCGAAATCGCCTTCCTTCCCGAGGAGTTGCGCCGCCCCGCCCGCCGAGCGGACGATTTGTCCGCCGCGGCCTTCTTTCAATTCAATGTTATGGATCAACGTACCGACCGGGATATTCGCAATTGGCAGACAATTGCCCACGCGAATCTCCGCGTTCGGACCGGACATCACTGTATCGCCGACTCGCAAATCAATTGGAGCCACGATGTAACGCTTCTCACCGTCTACATAATGAAGCAGGGCCAAGCGGGCGGTGCGATTCGGATCATATTCAATCGCCGCGACTTTGGCGGGAATGCCAAATTTCTCGCGTTTGAAATCCACAAGGCGGGTGAGGCGGCGATGACCACCGCCGCGATGACGGACCGTCACGCGGCCATAAGTGTTGCGGCCACCCTCCCGTCCGAGCGAAACGATCAGCGAACGCTCAGGCGTGGATTTGGTGATTTCTTCAAAGGTGTATCCCGTCATGCCGCGCTGGCCGGGAGTCGTGGGTTTGTATTTTTTTACAGCCATTACTTCACCCCTTCAAAGATCTCGAGGGTCTGTCCCTCGGCAAGGGTTACGATTGCTTTCTTGAAAGCCGGCTTCCGCACCAAGAGACGGCGGGAGCGCGAGCGGCGCCCGCGTTTGGCAGGCACATTGAGAATGTTGACGCGCAAGACATCCACATCGAACATGGTTTCAACGGCATCCTTCACCAGCGTGCGAGTCGCATCTACCGCGACTTCGAATGAATACTGAGCCAATTTGCCAGATTGCCAGCTGGACTTTTCAGTCACCAGCGGACGGCGAATCACATCATAAATCGTCGTCATGGTCTACTCCTTACCCAAATGCGCCGATAGAACATCGAGCGTTTTGAGCGGCATAATAACTTTGTCATAACCGAGCAAATCGCGAACATTCACATAGGAGGCCAGCAATATCTTTGCGTCGGGGATGTTGCTCGCGACGCGGGCCGTGCTATCGTACGTTTCGTCTTTTGCCGGCATCAGAACCAACGCGCTGGCAGAACCAACAATGTTATTCAACGCGGCCGCCATCACTTTTGTTTTGAGATCATCGAACTTCAATTCATCAACGACCACGATTCCAGACTCCGCGGCTTTAACTGACAGAGCCGAGCGCAAAGCGGCCTGACGCATCTTCTTTGGCATGGTCTGTGTGTACTTGCGCGGATGCGGCGTGTGGATGCGTCCGCCACCAACCCACTGCGCGGCAATCGTGGACCCCTGGCGGGCGCGGCCAGTCCCTTTCTGTTTCCACGGCTTGCGGCCTCCACCGGCGACTTCATGTCGGGTCTTGGTTTCGTGTGTTCCGAGGCGGGCGTTGGCCATCTGACGCTGATACGCCTGATGCATCAGGTCCACATTCACTTTGGCTTCAAAGATCGCGGCAGGCAGTTCCACCTGCTTGACCTTCTCGCCTTGCATGTTAAGAACATCTACTTTCATGGCTATTCTTCCTGTTTCCTCAGCGCCTACTGCTTGCGCGTCTCTTTCAGCACGACCAGACTCCCCTTGCCGCCCGGCACTGCGCCGTGCACGCCGATCAGGTTGCGTTCCGCGTCCACCATGACCACTTTCAAATTTTGCGCGGTGACGCGATCCACACCCATGTGACCCGCGCGGCGCGAACCGCGATAGACGCGGCCGGGAGTGGTTCCAGATGAGTTGGAGCCTGGCGCGCGATTCCGGTCCGAGGTCCCGTGTGTGGCGTCCATTCCGTGGAAATGATGGCGTTTCACGACACCTGCAAAACCCTTGCCTTTGCTGACACCAACCACATCCACGCGCTCGCCGACCGCAAATACGTCAACGGTCACTTTGTCGCCGATGTTCACTTCCGGGGTCTTCGTGCGAAATTCGCGCAGGATGCGCAGAGGAGGAATTTTGTTGGTGTTGAGGTGTCCCAATTCGCCGTTGGTCAGGCGTTTGGGGTGGACCTCACCAAAGCCCAGTTGCACCGCAGAGTAGCCCTCTTTCTCCGGCTTGCGCACCTGGGTAACGTAACATGGCCCAGCTTCGATGAGTGTGACGGGATAAGCCACACCTTGATCATCGAAGATCTGGGTCATGCCGATCTTCTTGCCAATCAGCCCTTTTAACATGATCTGTTTTCTCCTTCAAAAGTTTTTGCGAGACTGTCAGACCGGGCTTGGTCTGCATCATCTCCGGGCAACGCAGTCAAACGATCCGGCGGGACGCGCAGTGTTTTGGAGGTCCCGCACAGAGCCGTTCTTGCGCTGTCGAAAGTAATCCGTAATTCGCGATCTGTAATTACGGATTATGAATTACGCACTAAATCTTAATCTCAATGTCCACACCCGCAGGCAGGTTGAGGCGCATCAACATGTCAATCGTTTTTGAATCCGGATCAAGAACGTCAATCAAACGATTGTGTGTGCGGATTTCAAAGTGCTCATGCGAGTCTTTATCAATGAAAGCAGAGCGCCGTATTGTAAAGCGTTCCACCTTGGTTGGCAAGGGTACGGGGCCGATCACATGGGCGCCGGAACGCTCGGCGGTTTCGACAATGCGTTTGGCGGATTGATCAAGCACACGATGATCGTAGGCTTTGAGGCGGATGCGGATTTTTTGCTTGGTCATATTCGGCCTACTCGATAATCTTGGTGATGACGCCTGCGCCGACGGTCAGGCCGCCTTCGCGGATGGCGAACTTCGAGCCTTGCTCCAGCGCCACCGGCACGATCAGCTCCACGGT
>JAJPIZ010000003.1 GCA_021324435.1 Anaerolineae bacterium | reverse complement strand
GGACGGATCGGCCGCCTGGTGCTTCGCACCATCAAGGCGCGGCATCCCAACGAAATCGAAGTGGTGGCGATCAACGACCTGTTCCCGCCGGAAACAAATGCACATCTCTTCAAATATGATTCCACATATGGACATTACGATGGAACGGTTGCAGTGAAGGACGGTCATCTTGTGATTGACGGCAAGACCATCACCGTCACTGCGGAGAAGGACCCGGCCGCCATCAAGTGGAAAGATGTGGGCGTGCAAATCGTGATCGAGTCCACAGGCTTGTTCACGGACGCGACCAAGGCCAAGGCTCATATTGAATCGGGCGGCGCGAAGAAAGTCATCATTTCGGCTCCGGCCAAAAACGAAGACATCACCATCGTGCTCGGCGTGAATCAGGATAAATATGATCCGGCCAAACACAATATTATTTCCAACGCGTCGTGCACGACGAACGGGCTGGCTCCAGTTGCGAAGGTGCTGAATGACAAGTTCGGGATTGACAAAGGCGTACTGACCACCGTCCACGCGTACACCAACTCGCAGAAACTGCAGGACCTCGGCGCGAAGGACGTGCGCGATGCGCGCGCCGCGGCGCAGAACATTGTCCCGTCGGAGACGGGCGCGGCGAAGGCTGTGGGTTTGGTCATCCCTGAATTGAAAGGCAAGTTCGGCGGCATGGCCTTCCGCGTTCCCACGCCGACGGTTTCGGTGGTGGACTTCACGGCGGTCCTCAACAAGGAAGCCAGCAAGGAAGACATCCGCGCCGCGATGATCGAATATTCGCGCGGCGCGATGGAAGGCATCCTCGATGTGACCGACGAACCGCTGGTCTCCACCGATCTGCGCGGTACGACATATTCGAGTGTGTTCAGTTCGCTGGATACGCTCGTCATCGGCAACATGGTCAAAGTGGTGGCGTGGTACGACAATGAATGGGGTTATGCCTGCCGCACCGCTGATCTCACGGCGATGATTGCGAAATCTCTTTAGCCCCCTCCCCAGCCCTCCCCCAAATTCTCTGAATTTGGGGGAGGGTGGAGGTTGTGATGAACAAAAAAACTGTAAAAGACATTGATCTCAAAGGCAGGCGCGTCATCATGCGCGTGGATTTCAATGTGCCGATGGAGGGCGGCAAGGTCACTGACGATAAACGCATCCGCGCCTCACTGCCGACGATTCAATATGTGCTGGATCAGGGCGCGTCATTGATTCTGATGAGTCATCTTGGGCGACCGAACGGCGGTTCAGACCCGGAATTCAGTCTGCGCGCCGCCTCGGAAGTTTTGGCCTCGCTGTTGGGCAGGCCCGTTAAAATGGCGCCCGATTGCGTTGGCCCCGAAGTTGAACAGATGGCGAAAGCGCTCAGGCCCGGCGAAGTATTGATGTTGGAAAACACGCGCTTTCACGCGGGCGAAGAAAAGAATGATCTTGACCTTGCCAGGCAAATGGCTTCGCTCGCTGATGTTTACGTCAATGACGCCTTTGGTTCGGCTCATCGCGCGCATTCTTCCACGGAGGGCATCGCGCATTTTCTTCCGGCCGTTTCCGGCTTTTTGATGGAGCAGGAACTCGAATATCTGGGACGCGCGGTTTCCAACCCGGAACATCCATACATTGCCATCCTCGGCGGCGCGAAGGTCAGCGACAAGATTCTCGTGGTCGAGACTCTTCTTTCAAAATGTGACAAGCTGATCATCGGCGGCGGGATGGCGAACACCTTCCTCGCCGCAAAAGGCTATAACATGCAGGATAGTCTCGTTGAGTCTGCTTCGATTGAAACCGCCAGGTCCATCATGGCAAAAGCGGGAAATAAATTGCTCTTGCCTGTGGATGCGGTCGTCGCCGATAAGTTCGAGGCCGAGGCAAACAGCAAGGTCGTTGATGTGGACAAAGTCCCTGCGGGTTGGCGCATCATGGACATTGGGCCGAAATCTGTCAGCGCATTCAAAGCCGCGTTGAACGGCGCCCGCCTCATCGTCTGGAATGGACCGATGGGCGTCTTCGAGATGCCCAGGTTCGCGGAGGGAACGTTTGCCATCGCGAGGCTGTTGGCGGAATCCGGCGCGACGACTGTGATCGGCGGCGGCGACTCGGCCAGCGCGGTCAAGAAGGCCGGTGTCGCCAAACAAATGACGCACGTCTCCACGGGCGGCGGCGCCTCTCTTGAGTTTTTGGAGGGCAAAGAACTACCCGGCGTCGCGGCCTTGCAGGACAAGTGACAGTGCCAGCCTCTGCAGAAGTGATAGGGCCGCGCGGTTTCACCTTGGATTTGATAGAATGATTCTTGTAGAGAGAGTTCATGTTAGACGTTAAGACTCAAGCATCCCCCGCTCGGCAAAAATCAAAGAAGAAAGTGATGACGATCATTGCGATCATAGCGATCGTAACGGTTGTGCTGGTTGTTTCCGGGAGTTTCCTTTTAGGGCTGGTGCTCAGGAATGCAGTCGGCGCGGCCGGCGTCAGCGGCCCGGTGGATGGAGGCCTGGCCGACCCGGCAGTAAAACACGATGTGTGGAGTTCGCTAGTGATTTATGAAAAAGGTTTGGGCTGTGAGGATCCCGAGTCTGTGTTGATCACGGTCTTGCAACAACCGGATGCCGCCGGTGTTTGGGTGGAACGTTGGGACGTCAACGCCTGCGGCGAATCCCATTCCTACAAAGTGCGTTTCTCTCCAAGCCCGGAGAGCGGCATCGTTTACGCCATTACACGATAACAAAGTTTGAAGACAAATCAGCGGCTGCGACAGCATCCGCTGATTTGTTGTTTGTCCGTTTCAACTTCAAACGTGCACAGAGATTTGGGCAAGAAGAAGTATAATGATGCCAATTTAATCACGGGAGCGCGGAGATATGTCTTTCAATGTAGGCGAGAACGTCGGTCCATATCGAATCATCGAGCAACTGGGTCAGGGCGGGATGGCAACTGTGTACAAAGCCTATCATGCCGCGCTCGACCGTTATGTGGCTCTCAAGGCTCTTCATCCGGCATTTGGGGAGGACCCGAATTTTGAAGCTCGCTTCCAGCGCGAAGCGCGGCTCGTGGCAAAACTGGAACATCCCAATATTGTGCCGGTTTACGATTATGCGGAGCATGAACACCGGCCTTATCTGGTGATGAAATTCATCGAAGGGGATACGCTCAAGGCGCGGTTGACCCAGGGCCCGTTGACCTCGGACGAGATTCGCAAAGTCGTGGACTCAGTCGGTTCGGCGCTGGCGTACGCGCACAAGCAGGGCGTCCTGCATCGCGATATCAAACCGTCCAACGTTTTGATGGGCACGGATGGCGGCATCTACCTGGCGGACTTCGGGCTGGCGCGCATCGCTCAATCCGGCGAGTCGACTCTTTCATCCGATATGATCATGGGCACGCCGCAATACATCTCGCCCGAACAGGCCATGGGCAAGAAAGACCTCGACGAAGGCACGGACATTTATTCCTTCGGCGTGATGCTGTACGAGATGGTGGTGGGACAAGTTCCGTTCAACGCCGATACACCGTTCTCCATTATTCACGATCATATTTATTCGCCGCTCCCGATGCCGCGCGCCATCAACCCCAAGGTGCCGGAAACCGTCGAGCGCGTTTTGTTGAAGGCGCTGGCCAAAGAACGTTCCGACCGTTATGCAACGGTTAACGAATTGTCGCAGGCGTTCAAGGACGCATGGACACAGGCGGGCATCCCAATGCAAGGCACGGCCATCACGATGCGCCCGACTTCTCTGAAGCCCGAAACCCAGCAGGGAACCAAAGCCGCGCCTGCCAAGGGCGAGGCAGCCCCCGCGAAAACGGTGGCCACCCAAAAGGTCCCGGGAAAGAAGCGTTCGCCGTGGCCCCTCATCGCGACCGGCGTGTTGTTGTTGATCTGCGTTGTCTTTGTCTTGATTGCTTTTCGCGGCGGCGCGCGTTTTTTGAATCCAGCAAATCCGACGGTTGCTGTACCGACCCTGCCGCCTCCAACGCATCTTCCTCCGCCGACAGCCACGGCTCCGCATCCAACCGATACGCCGCCGGCTTCGCCTTCACTAACTCCCATTCCGCCTGCGATTGCAACCGCGCTCGATCATTTGAATCAGAATCCCAACGATCCCGGCGCGAACCTTCAACTTTCGCTCGCGTACTGGGATGCGGGTCAAACGCGCGACTCGCTGGTGGCGCTGGCAAAGGCTTCTGATCTGGCCGGCACAGCCAACACGCAGTTTTTCCAGATGGCAGGCGATGAATTCAGGAAACGCGAAGCCTGGGTGCCTGCCGCCGCGATGTACTTGCGCGTCATCAAGTCATTGGGACCAACGGGCAAACCGACCGAGGACATGGTAAATAATTTCCATGAAGCGCTTTATAAAGCGGCTACTTCGCCGGTTGATCTGCCGTCTTCGCTTCCGTTTGATTCGGTGAGTCGAGTCGAGCAACCCATCACGATGGTGGCCGAAGCGCGTTATCTTTATTTCAACGGCCATCCCGAGGATGGACACGCAAAATTAAATGAAGTGAAGCGCCTCAAGCCGGGCATGTCCGAATCTGCACTGCTCGAAGCAGAGATGGACGCGCAAGAGGGCAAGACTTTTGCGGCCAAACAAATTCTGAACATTCTGCTGGCCGATCTCAATACGCCGGATTGGGTGCGCGAGATGGCTCAGAATTTGTACAACAGACTTCCATGACGAAACGAATTCCACTGGTTGCCGGAAATTGGAAGATGAATAAGACCATTGCGGAGGCCAGGGAACTGGTCTCTTCGATGTCGGCGCGTCTGCGCGAGATCGGCGGCGTTGAAAAAGTGTTGTGTCCGCCGTTCACGAGTTTGATGGCGATCTCAACGATGCTCGCAGGCACGGACATCGGCCTGGGCGCGCAGAACATGTATTGGGAAGAAAAAGGCGCGTTCACCGGCGAGGTCTCGCCGTTGATGATCAAGGAATTGTGCAAGTATGTGATCATCGGACATTCCGAGCGGCGCGCCTATTTTGGCGAAACAGATGAGACAGTCAACAAGCGATTGCGCGCCGCGCAAAAATTTGATTTGACCCCGATTGTGTGTGTGGGGGAGACACTGGATGAATACGAATCGGGCCGGACCGAGGCAGTGGTCGCGCGCCAAATCAAGCTTGGCCTGGCTGACGCGGATTCGGCGTTCGCGCCGCGCATTGTCATCGCGTATGAACCCGTTTGGGCGATTGGAACGGGCAAAGCCTCCAGCGGAGAAAATGCCAATGGAGTGGTCAGCAAGGTCATTCGTCCGGCGATGAGCGCACTGTTCGGTGAGGCGACCGCGCAAGCCATCCGCGTTTTGTATGGCGGTTCGGTGAATGCAGGCAACGCGTCCGAATTTTTCAATCAGCCTGAAATTGACGGCGCGCTGGTCGGCGGCGCGAGCCTCAAAGCCGATGAATTTGCGGCGATCACGAAAGCGGCATCCCGACTAGACCGTGGACAATTGACCATAGACTAATGCCGACTTCGTTTGATGGACTTTTTTGGTTTGCATTGACCCTCCTGCCGCTGGTATTTCTCCAGCGGCTTTTGCATCGCGAGATACAAGCCGTGCTTTTGATTCTCAGCCGCAGTCCTGAATTTACGATTGCGATGTTCTCGATTATTTTTTGGCCGGGGGTTTTACTGCATGAGTTCAGTCATTATTTGATGGCGGTGATTCTCGGCGTGCGCACCGCCAGGTTTTCGCTCGTGCCGCAGATGTTGCCGGATGGACGTTTGCAACTCGGCTATGTGGAAACCGTGAAGACGGACATTGTGCGCGATTCCTTGATCGGCGCGGCGCCGCTTTTTTCCGGCGGGTTGATCGTGGCGTATCTGGCCGTGACGCGGCTGGACTTGCTTCCCCTGTGGGATGTGTTTCGCAACGGACAATTCAACTTGTTTTTGATGGGCGTTTCCGTTCTCCCGCAGGTCAAGGACTTCCCCATTTGGTTTTATCTGGTGTTCACCATCAGCAGTACCATGTTGCCCTCGCGGTCCGACCGCCATGCGTGGACGCCGCTCGGCGTGGGAATCATTGTGTTGATCGCGCTGGCTGTCTTGGCCGGCGCGGGGCCGTGGATGCTCGAACACCTTGCGCCGTTGTTGAATGATTTCATGCGCGTTACGGCGGTCATCTTCGGGCTGAGCGCGGCGTTGCACGCGGCGTTGGTCTTGCCCATCGCGCTGATCCATTTTGTTCTGGCGCGTATCACGGGCGTGGATGTGAAGTAAAAAAGTTGGACGCGGATAAACGCTGACGAGTGCGGATGGCAAAAAACTTTTTCTGCGCTCCTCCGCATCCCGTAAAAATTGGCGCAGGATATTTAACTTTTCTTCCACCGCGAGATCAGCATCTTCACGCGGACCCTCATCCGGGCGTCCGCATCGGCCACGGCCCACAGCGAGCGGATGCTCTTCCAGGTTTCCTCGTCAATGGTGACGAAGTCTGCCCAGTCCTCGTCAATGTATTTCTTCATCTCATTTGGCGAGTCCCAATAATAAAAGAAGGGAAAATACTCTTCGCGCTCGCGCGTGAACCACTTTTGCGACTCGGCCCGCGCCATAGACTCGTTGGCGGCTTTGTCATCTTCCAGGCCAACCGGCAAATCGCTGACGCGTCCGGCCTCTATGACTTCGCGGCTCGAGGCGACTTCAATTGGCCAGCCGCCCGTCAGCGGGCGCAGGTCAATCAGGATTCCATTCGGCGCAAGGGCACGATGAATCTCACTCAGGGCATGGACCATGCCCTCATGCTGAATTCATCAGAGCGACCAGGCGAGGATGGCAATGTCGAATTTTTCTTTACCAAAGGGGAGGTGAATCGAATCGGCGCGGGCGAATGAAACGGGCAGATCAGAAGGGCGGTCAATCGTCGCCAGACGCAGGTCATCGGCTTCGAGGTCAATGCCCGATACGAATTTTGCTGACTTGGCATACTGCCACGTCAGGCGTCCGTCGCCGCAACCGATCTCGAGCATGCGCTTGCCGTCGAAATCAGCAAAGCGATGCAGGGCTTTTGTTTCCGTCCGTTCAGGGTCTTTGAGGAGGGGCATAGTTTGATTTTGGATTTATTGAGGTTATGTCCAGCCATCTAGTGAAAATGTTCATCTGTGGTTAACACTAACTCACGCGCAACACCTTCGACCCTCGAATTTTACCCTGCTTCATTTCCAACAGCGCCGCGTTTGCGTCCTTCAATTCGAACTCCTGAAACTCCGGCTTGATGCCCGCCTCCGCCGCCAGCGACAAAAACTCGCGCACGTCCTGCCGCGTCACGTTCGCCACGCTCTTGATCTCCTTTTCCATCCACAACTGCGACGGATAATCCAGCTTCGTCAGCGCTTCCTTGTCCGACTCTTCTTTGCGGATGCCGTTGATGACAACCCGGCCTCCCGGTTTGAGATGCTTCAACGCCTCCATTACCGGACCCCAAACGGGCGTGGTCTCGATCACCGCGTCCAACTCTGCAGGTGGATTCTGCTCGATCGCGCCGGCCCAATCCGCGCCAAGTGACAACGCGAACTCGCGTTCCGCCGGGTTGCGGCTGAAGACAAAAATTTTCGCGTTCGGATATTTGTATTTTGCCATCTTCAGCACAAGATGATTCGATCCGCCGAAACCGGTCAGGCCGAGCAACTGTCCATCGCGGAGATTCGCCAGCCTCAAGGAACGATATCCGATTGCGCCCGCGCATAACAACGGCGCGGCTTCTATGTCGCTCAACGATTCAGGAATAGGATGCACAAAGTCCGCGCGGGCGGTCATGTACTCGGCGTAACCACCGTCAAGGTCGCGGCCTGTGGCTTTGAACTCCGCGCACAGATTTTCATTTCCCGCTAAACAATGTTCACACTTTCCGCACGCGGATGCAATCCACGCCACGCCAATGCGGTCGCCAGGTCTAACAAGTCCAATGGGTCTTACAGGCCCCTCTTTGACTTGTTCGACTTGTGAGACTTCTTCGACTATTCCGACCACCTGATGCCCCAAAATGATGGGCAAGCGCGGCCTCATCCGTCCTTCGATTTCGTCGAGTTCTGTGTGGCACACTCCGCATGCGATGACACGAATCAAGACTTCGCCCGCGTTGAGTTTTGCCTCCGGCAAGTCCACGAGCGAAAGCGGAGTTGGATTTTGTGCAAGCGGCGCGGTCTCGCGCAGAAGCATGGCTTTCATAAGCTACACCTGATTACTGGTCACTAACCACTGAACACTGAATCATCCTGTCCCAAACTGACGGTCACCCGCGTCACCGAGTCCCGGCACGATGTACCCGCGTTCGTTGAGATGGTCGTCAATGGCCGCCAGATAAATCGGAATGTCAGGATGGTGATCCTGCATCATTTTGATGCCCTCCGGCGCGCCGATCAGCCCGACGAACTTGATCTTCTTCACGCCCCAGCGCTTCAAGACGTCAGCGGTGGCGGTGGCCGAACCGCCGGTGGCCAGCATCGGGTCCAGAATGAGGCACACCGAAACAGTCGGCTCGATGGGTAGTTTGTTGTAGTACTCCACAGGCTTGAGGGTCCGTTCGTCGCGATAGAGTCCGATGTGCCAAACTTCCGCGACCGGCATCAACTCCCAGATGCCTTCGACCATGCCAAGTCCCGCGCGCAGAATCGGCACGAGGCCGATTTTCTCTTTTAATTCATAGCCGGTCATTTTCGCCAGCGGAGTCTCGAGTTCGCGCGGCGTGACTGCCAGATCCGCGGTGGCCTCGTAGGTCAGCAACGCGGCGATCTCGCGCACCAGCTCACGGAATTTCTTCGGCTCGGTGTTTTTGTCGCGCAGGCGGGAAAGTTTGTGCAAAATCAGCGGGTGTTTCGACGCAAAGAGGTTGGGCATTTCTCCTCCGAAAGGTTATTTTAATTATAGCCCGGATGACTCACGCCGCGCAGTGGAGCCTCGAAAGCATGTGCCTTGCGTCTGCGCTGAGGGGTTCCAGAAACGGACAGGCGCGTCCCGCCAAAATTCGGCGGCCTGGCCATCCGCCTTTGCCTTGGAGAGTTTGCGACAAATCCAGTGAAATAGACAGACGTACGGTTCGATTTTTTGAACAATTCATCTACGAGCCGGTCGTAAAAATCCAATCCCTTTTTGTTGACCTTGCCTGCGACAATTTGAATTGCGAGTTTAGTTATCGCTCGGCTTTTTCACGGAAAATTTCGCGACCTTGTTTTTGCTGACCGTGTACAAATTGTTCTGGCTATCGAAGGCCATTCCAAACACCGCGCCGTCGTTATCACCGATACTGCTGATGTATTTGCCGGTCGAATCGAAAACTTTGATCTCGAAGATGTCGTCCACGTAGATGCGGCCATAGCCATCCACGCCGATGGTGATCGGCCCCTGGAACTTGGCCGGGTCGCTATCGGACCCTTTGACTTCGCTTCCAAATTGATTGATGAATTTTCCCTGCGGCGAATATTTGAAAACAGCGTAGGTGAAGTTTCCGAGGATATACATGTTGCCGAGACCGTCCACGGCGAGATGTGTATCAATATCGCTGTCGCCGGTGATGTCGCTGATCGAATTCTGAATTTCGAGATCAATGCTGTTGTCCCGTTTGAAGCGGACGATGGTTTCGTTATCGGAGAGCGCGTAAAGCGTGCCGTCCGCTCCGAGGGTTACATCATTGTAATCATGATTATCATCGCTGATCTCGCCGGTCTGTTGGCCGCTTTCGTTGTAAATCAAAATCTTTCCGCCAGTGACAATATAAATCGTTCCATTATGGCTCACGGCTGTCGCCTGCACGTAGGTCTTTGGTCCGAGGGAGAACATCGAAACGAATTTGCCGTTCGGGTCGAAGATTTGAAGGCGGCCGTTGCTGTATTCCGCGACGACGATGTTTCCGTCGCCATCCACGCCAATCGAGCGCGCGTCTTCGAAAAGGCCCTGTCCGATCCCCTCGCCGCCAAACGACAGCGTTTTGTTTGCAAACCCGATTGAACTCAGCGGACTGAAAAAGGAAAACGCTCCAAACACAGATGGGACAAAAAGGATCGCTCCTGCAAGAATGCTGATGCAGGCCAGGATCGCAACGATTAAAGCGCAGGATGCCCCGCTTCTTTTTGTCGCGGAGGGCGTATAGGTCTCTCCCGAAAAGGTGGATGGGGTGGATGTTTGCAAAACAGGCTGGCTCGAATAATCCACCTTCATCGTCTGCCAGTTTGTTCCGGGCCGCCCGGGCGTCAACGCCACCGCGTGACCTCCAGCCATGGCTTGCACGGCCTTGACCGCATCCTCATGTTCCATGCCGGTGATACGACTGTAGATCTGAGCGGCCTCGTCCACGCGGCCCTGCTTGGCAAGCGAGAGCGCTTCCGGCAATTGCATGGCATTGCCGACGATTTGATTCAAATCAATGCCGTTGAGTCCAAATTGAAAGGCATCGTTCAATGTCGGCCCGGCGGAGGGCGGAGGCGTGCGCAATGATTCAGGGATGATGACAGTCCCGCCGCAATACGGACATTTCATGGTCAGCGTGCCGACTTCGGGTTCAATCGGCGCGCCGCAGGATGGACATTTGAAGGCTCGTATGGAGGCGCTTTTTGCCACAGACTCTCCTCGCTTTGGTCTCTGATTTCCGACAAGCATACTCGAAATAAACGGTTCTGCAAATAGGAAAGGAAGGTGAGTCTGGGATGAAAATGAAGACTTTCTAATTTGCCTTGCACGTTGAACAGGATTACAATCCAATCGCTCGACAGAACGTCTTCGGCGGCCGCGGGTGGGCCGCTTTTTTCACGGGTCTTCATGAAAGTCTCTTCTTCCATCATCGAAGTAAAAAACTTGACGAAGGTTTATTCCACCGAGGCAGGCGATTTCAACGCGCTCCACGACGTCAACTTTCAAGTGAAGAAAGGCGAGTTCCTCGGTGTGATTGGAAAGTCCGGCGCGGGCAAATCCACCCTGCTCAACATGATCACAGGCGTGGACCATCTCACCTCCGGCGAAGTCCTTGTGCGCGCCAACGGTCACACTGTATCGGTCCATCAACTCGACGAAGATGAATTGGCTCTTTGGCGCGGGCAGACACTGGGCGTCATCTTTCAATCCTTTCAATTGTTGCCGATGCTCACCCTGGTCGAAAACGTGATGATGCCGATGGATTTGTGCGGAAACTTCAAGCCGCGTGAATCCCGCGAGCGGGCGCGTGAACTTTTGGCGTTGGTGGAACTCGAAGATCAGATGGATAAACTTCCCACGCAAATCTCCGGCGGGCAGCAACAGCGCGTGGCGATTGCCCGGGCGCTTGCCAACGACCCCCCTATTCTCGTCGCAGATGAGCCGACCGGCAGTTTGGATTCTGTCACTGCCGATCACATCTTCGATGTCTTCGAACATCTCGTACAGGATCGCGGCAAAACCATCATCATGGTCACGCACGATAACAGTCTCGGTCCCCGCTTCACGCGCAGTCTTCAAATCGTGGACGGGGAAGTGGTTCATTTAACGGAAGCCGGACACAGGTCCGAAAGGAAGCGGATGAAATGATGGCGCCTCGTTCCGCCCTCAAAGCGGCTCCCGTCAAATCGGCTCGACATCACGCTGAGGACATGATCAAAATGCACGGCGTCGTCAAGTCGTTCAAAAATCCTGCAGGCGAATTCGTGGTGCTCAAAGGCATTGACCTGATCATCCGCCGCGGCGAGTTCGTGGCGATTGTCGGAAAGTCGGGAAGCGGCAAATCCACATTGTTGAACATGATCACCGGCATTGACCATCCGACGGGCGGCAAGGTGATCGTCAACGGCACGGATATTTACGCGTTGACCGAAAGCCAGCGTTCACTGTGGCGCGGCAGGAATCTCGGCATCGTTTTCCAGTTTTTTCAATTGCTTCCGATGCTTACATTGCTCGAGAACGTGATGCTCCCGATGGATTACGTGGACGAATATGATTTCGATGAGCGGCCAAAGCGCGCCATGGAATTGCTCGAAATGGTTGGGTTGGCAGATCAGGCCCATAAATTACCGCTGGCGGTTTCGACCGGCCAGCAACAAATGACGGCCATCGCGCGTGCGCTTGCGACTGACCCGCCTTTGCTTGTGGCGGATGAACCCACTGGAAATCTCGATTCAAAAACTGCCAGCCACATGATAGATGTATTCGAGGAACTGGTGCGACGCGGTAAGACGATTGTGATGGTCACGCACGATCCATCATTAACCTCGCGCGTGAAGCGCACCATCGTCATTTCAGATGGCGAGTTGATTGATGAAACGGTCGCGAAGGCATTGCCGTTGCTCCGTCATCGCCATATGCTGGAGGTCACCAAGAAGGCAAAGCGAATGATGGTCAACGCCGGCGAGGTGATTTTGGATTGCGGCAAACCCGTGAATGATCTTTATATGATTTCTCGCGGTTCGGTAAGCGTCATGGCTGGGAATACGAAGAGCAGTAAGGTGCTGGCTCATTTGCAAGCCGGTGAGATTTTCGGCGAGATCGAATTACTGCGCGGCGGCAAAGCGATTGCCTGTGTCCGTGCCGGGAGCCAGCCGGTGGAATTGCTGTCTTTTCCACGCGAAGATTTTCTGCGTATCATCGAAGAGTCGCCGATCACGGCGGAGGCGCTGGGAAAGATGGTACAGGATCGGTTGAAAGAACATGCATCAGAGAAAAGAAGTGAGAAGGAAAATATAAGAGGAAAGAAGAAAGAAGTGGAGAAACGGTAAGGGTAAATCGGGAATAGTGAGTTGACGATAGTTTTCGCCAATCTCGATTTCCGAATATCGAATATCGAATTCCTATGCAACCTCGATGGCGTAAAGTTTTTCTCGATTTGATCGAAAATAAGGCCCGCACCCTGCTGGTGGTCTTTTCCATTGCGGTGGGCGTGTTCTCAATCGGCGTGATTGCCGGCGCGTATGTCATCATTTCTCATGACTTGAGCATCAGTTACGCGGCCAATAACCCGGCCAACGTGGAGATCCGCACGTTGAACAATTTCGATGATGGCGTGCTGACCTCCGTCCGCAACATGCGCGGGATCGAAGACGCGGAGGGCCGCCGCGTGATGAATATCCGCGTGCGCGCCGAGAACAGCTCCACGTGGACGACGCTCAATGTGATCGCCTTCGACGATTTTGCCAAGAACAGGATTGACCTGTTGACTCCGTATCAGGGTCAGAGCGCGCCAGGCAAGAAGCAGGTGGTTCTTGAAAAAGATGTACTCAAACACTTGAATGTCAAAGTGGGAGATCAGTTGGTCTTTGAACTCGCCGATGGCACGACCAAATCTTTGCCGATAGTCGGCATCGTCAAAGACCCGACGACCGGCGCGGGAGATTTCCTTGCCCAGCCGTTTGCATACATCACAATGAGTACACTGCCCGCGCTTCGTCAGCCGGAACTTTATAACCGCATATATGCCACAGTGACAACTGGACAGGACGATGAAAAGCACATCAGCGACGTGACGGCTTACGTCAAGGACAAACTGAATCGCAACGGAACGATTGTCTTCCGCACACGCACATCCAAGACTCACGAACATCCGCTGGCTTCCACCATCAACGCCATACTTGGCATTTTGATGGCGCTTGGAATCCTGGTTGTATTTCTTTCTTCGTCCTTGATTGCCAACACGCTCAATGCGTTGATCAACCAGCACCTGCGTCACATCGGTGTGATGAAACTGGTCGGCGGGCGGAATCGCCAAATCCTTTTTATGTATCTGGCTTTGATCGTTTCGTTTGGTGTGCTGGCTTTGCTGATTGCCATCCCGCTGGGTGGACAAGGCGCGTATGGCCTGGCGGCCTTCATCGCGGGCGAACTGCGCTTTGACTTACTTGGCTATCGCATCGTGCCGATGGCTTTCATGGTTCAGATCGGAATTGGGATTTTGGTCCCGCTCATCGCCGGACTCGTGCCGGTCATCAACGGCTCGAAGGTCACGGTGCTGAAAGCCATCAGCGGGGATTTGGCTCGAGCCGAGGGCAAGCCGCTTCACAAAAGTCCGAGGCGGGAATCGGCGTGGCAAAGATTCGAAACGCGCGCGGCAGTCGCGTTGGCAAAGCGCGGCATCCACATCCCGCGTCCGTTTTTGATTTCGCTTCGCAACACGTTCCGCCGCCGCGGCCGTCTGATGCTGACGCTCTTCACGCTGACGATGGGCGGCGCGATCTTTATCGCAGTGTTCAATGTGCGCGTGACTCTGCATGATTACATCGGCGCCATCGGAAAATATTTCCGCGCCGATGTGACGGTGGATTTTGATCAGCCCTATCGCGTGGACAAAGTGCAACAATACGCGATGCAAGTGCCGGGTGTGGTGGACGTGGAAGGCTGGCAGGGCATGAGCACCGACCTGCTGTATCCCGATGGCTCGGTGGCCGAAACGCTGAATATCCTCGCGCCGCCCGCGCATAGTGAATTGGTTCAGCCGATTCTTGTTTCGGGGCGCTGGATCCATTCCGATGATGAGCGCAAGATTGCGATCAGCGAAGCCGTCCTGCAATATTATCCCGACCTGAAAGCGGGCGATTTCCTGCCGCTGAAAGTAGATGGCCGCGATGAACAATGGCAGGTGGTTGGCATTTTTAAATTCGTCGGGCGCGAAGGCATCCTGGCTTATGCTCCGCTCGAATATGTGGCGCAACGCAATGACCTCGCAAATCAGGCTTTGTCATTTCGCATCGTGACTGCGGGACACGACCGCGCAACTCAAGATCGAATGGCCGATACTCTTGACCATTTCTTCCGCGACAATGGATTCAAACTGCGCCAGGCTCAATCCGGACTGGCTTCGCTGGATACCGCTTCAGAAAGTTTGGACACGCTGGTGACGTTTCTGCTCATCATGGCCCTGCTGACGGCGGTCGTCGGTTCGATGGGCCTCGCCGGGACGATGGGCATGAATGTGTTGGAGCGCACGCGTGAAATTGGAATCATGCGCGCCATCGGCGCGGTGGACAGCATCATCATGCGGACGGTCATTGCAGAGGGAATGGTCATCGGCATCATCTCGTTCGGAATGGCCATCATTTTATCTGTCCCGTTCACGTATTTGCTTTCGTTGATTGTCAGTCTGGCCGTCTTCGAGACTCCAATCAAGACCGTGTTTACTATCACGGGCTACCTCATCTGGCTCGGCTTGATTTTGGTTTTATCTGCAATTGCCAGCGTTCTGCCTGCGCGCAACGCGGCGCGGCTGACAATTCGAGAAGTGCTGGCGTATGAATAATCGCCCTCGCCTAACCCCACCCGGCCTCCCCTTCCCTCTCCCAATTGGGAGAGGGAAGGGGAGGTGTCCCGAAGGGACGGAGGGGAAAGGTGAGGCAAAAAGGAAGGTAATATGAATAAGAAAATTGTTACCACGGCTCTCTTGATTTTGATCTTTGCTCTGGCTTTGACCGCTTGCGGCGGGCCAGCGACTCCGACCGCGACCCAGCCGACGGCTATCCCCGCCGGCGCGGTGATCGCGGAGGGGCATATCCGCCCGCTTCAAGGCGCGATGCTGGCGTTCCAGGCGCGCGGAACGGTAAGCGAAATCCTTGTCAAACAAGGCGACAAGGTCAAACAAGGCGATGTGTTGGCGCGCCTGTCGAACGCGGGTCAGGCCCGCGCGAGTCTTGTCGCCGCGCAACAGGCATATGATTCCCTGCTCCGCAACGCGGATGGCGAACGCGCAAAATTGTGGCAGGCTTATATGAATGCGCAGAAGGTCCGTGCGGATGCGCTGAACAAGTGGAACAATCTCGATGTGAAAGACATTGAGAGCCGCATGAAGGATCAGCAGAATGTCGTTGACCAACGCCAGACTGATTTGGCGGATGCACAGGCGGAGTTTGATAAATACAAAGACCAGCCTGAAGATAACTTCTATCGAAGAAATGCCGCAGATAAGTTGCAAAGCGCGCAGGAAAATCTCGACGAGGCGATTCGCAAACTCGAATCCATCACGCGCGAGCGCGATACCGTCCGCGCCGCGCTGGATGCGGCCCTCGCCGCCGAGGCCGAAGCCAAATATCAATATGAGTTGACCGCTGACGGCCCGAACAAAGACGAATTGGAATTAGCCAAGGCTCAACTGGACGCGGCGCAGGAGACGCTGGATAATTTTGAACTCAAAGCACCGTTTGACGGTGTCGTGGCCGATGTCAGCGTGCATGTCGGCGATCAAGTAGGCCCGGAGACGACCGCGGTGAGTGTAGCGGATTTCGGTCAATGGATCGTCGAAACGGATGATGTCACCGAATTGGAAGTGGTCAAGCTCAAGGTCGGTCGAAGCGCGACGATGATCCCCGACGCCTTGCCGGGTGTCACGATCAAAGGCGCGATTGAAACGATCAGCCAATCGTTTACCAGGCAGGGCGGCGATATTCTCTACACTGTTCGCCTCAAGGTGGATGAGGTTGACCCGCGTGTGATGTGGGGGATGACGGTTGAGGTGACTTTCCCGCCCAATCCGTAATTTGTTGTTCAATGAAAACAAAAATCCGCAGTGCAAACTTGCGGATTTTTTTTATTTTCTGTTTACTGTCTACTGCTTACTGGATACTGGTCACTGCTTCTTGATCACTGCCTCGCGCTCCGGCCCGTTTGCGACCCAGCCGATTTTTGTTCCAACCAATTTCTCGATGGTTTCCACATAAGCCCGCGCTTTGGAAGGCAGATCTTTGTATTTGCGAATACCGCGAATATCCTCCTTCCAGCCGCGCACCGTTTTATAGATCGCCCTGACTTTGTCAAGTTGGTACGAATCCAAATCGTAATAATGGACTCGCTTACCTTGGAATTCATAGCCCGTGCAAATTTTGATTTCGTCGAATTCGCTGAGAATATCCAGTTTGGTCAGGAACAGACGGTCAATGCCGCTGATCTGAACCGCGAAGCGCGTCAACTCCGCATCGAACCAGCCCCCGCGGCGGACGCGCCCGGTCGTGGCCGCGACCTCCCTCAAAGCGGACGCGGCGCGCTCGTCGTCTTTGATCTCCGTCGGCATGGGTCCCGCGCCGACGCGGGTGGTGTAGGCTTTGGTCACGCCGATGACGCGCGAAATGTTCCTCGGTGGAATCCCCAGGCCCCCGGTCGCGGCGGATGCGAGAGTCGTCGAGCCGGTCACGAACGGATACGTTCCCCAATCCGGGTCGAGGCAGGTTCCCATCGCTTGTTCAAGCAGGAATTTCTTTCCGGTCTTCAATCCGTTTTGAACGATGGGGAAGAGTTCGGTGATGAAAGGTTTGATCTTTTCATAATGGCCGCGATATTCATCGCGGACTTTTTCAAAATCAAGCCCCGTTCCGCCTAACGCGGCGATGATTTTGTTTTTCAATGAGATTTGCATCCGCAATTTAGCTGTGAACAAATCGTTGTCTGCGAAATCGCTCCAGCGTATGCCGTTGTAACTGATCTTATCCGCGAAGGTCGGACCGATGCCGCGCCGAGTCGTTCCTGTCGCGCCCGCGCCTTTCGCTTCTTCATAAAGCCCGTCCAGGATTTTGTGATAAGGCATGATGACGTGGGCGCGCGGCGAAATGAACAGCCGCTTTTCGAGTTGGATTCCCGCTTTGAGCAGATCGTTCATCTCGTCAATCAGCACGGACGGGTCCATGACCACGCCGCCCCCGATCAGGCATTTCGCTTTTGGGTAAAAGACGCCGGAGGGCACAAGATGGATTTTGAATGTGCCGTATTCATTGACAATCGTATGCCCGGCGTTGTTACCGCCGTTGAAACGTGCGACGTAATCGAAGTCTCCGGCGAAGGTGTCAATGGCTTTGCCTTTGCCTTCGTCTCCCCATTGTGTGCCAAGAATGACAGTGACAGACATCATGCCTCCGAATCTCTGAGATGACGCGATTATACTTCGCGAAGCATTGCACGAAAGGGTCACGCGCCATATAATCGGCGCGGCTGATGCGCAGAGTGTCATGCTGAGGAGGCTGTGGGTCGAGTAGCCGCGAAGCGGCATATCGAGGTTCAGCCGACGAAGCATCTTTTTCATAAATTTAGACTCTTCGCTTCGCTCGGAGTGATACACTCTGAATGAGGAGATCGCCATGAAAATTTTGCCTGACCTTGCTTTGACCTATGACGACGTTTTAATCGTTCCTCAATATTCCGATGTGCCGTCGCGGCGCAAACTCTCCACCCAAACAAAACTCACGCAAAAAATCAAACTCGAAGCGCCCATTGTCTCCGCCAACATGGACACTGTGACCGAAAGCGACATGGCCATTGCGATGGCGCGCGAAGGCGGGATCGGCATCATCCATCGTTTTATGTCCATCAATGAACAGGTGCATCAGATCGCCCGTGTGAAAAAAGCGGAGTCGTTTGTTGTAGAAAATCCGCTCACATTGACCGTCTTGCACACGGTCGGAGATGTGAAGAAGATCGTCGAGGAGACGTACACGGGCGGTATTTTGATTCTGGATGGCGGCCAGCGACTGGTCGGGATTGTCACGACGCGCGATTTGCTGTTTGAAAACGACGACAGCAAACCGCTCTCGGAGATCATGACGAAAGAAGTTGTCACCGCCCCGCGCGACACCACGCTGGAACAGGCCGAAAAAATCCTGCATGAGCATCGCGTGGAAAAATTGCCATTGGTGGATAAAGACGGAAAACTGGCGGGCTTGATCACGATGAAAGACATCATGAAGATTTCCGAATTCCCGAAGGCCACCAAAGATGAACGCGGACGTCTCGCGGTCGGCGCGGCGGTGGGAGTGAAACCCAGCGAACTCAAACGCGTCGAACGACTGCTCGAGGCGGGCGCGGACTGCATCGTGGTGGACATTGCGCATGGCGATTCCAAACTTGAGATTGACACCATCAAACAAATCCGCAAAGCCTTTGCGAGCGCGCAAATCATCGGCGGGAATGTGGCCACTGCCGAAGGCACGCAAAGATTGATCGAGGCGGGGTGCGACGCGGTCAAGGTGGGTGTTGGCCCCGGTTCGATTTGCATCACGCGCGTTGTGGCCGGCGCGGGAGTCCCGCAACTGACCGCGGTCATCAATTGCGCGGCGGTGGCGCGTCCGCAAAATATCCCGGTCATCGCGGATGGCGGCATCCGCGCATCCGGCGATGTGGTCAAAGCGTTGGCCGCCGGCGCGTCCACGGTGATGATCGGCAGTTTGCTGGCTGGCACGGATGAAAGCCCCGGCCTGCTGATGACGCGCAAAGGTCATCGTTACAAAGTGTCGCGCGGCATGGCGTCGCTTCAAGCCAATGTGGCGCGCAAAGTGCGCGAGGGCGAGGGTGACATCACGCAGGAGGAAATCGAGGAGTATGTTTCCGAGGGCGTGGAAGCCGCGGTGCCGTATCGCGGCTCGGCGCGCGAGATGCTGAGTCAACTCATCGGCGGTTTGCAATCGGGCATGAGCTACACCAACGCGCACACGGTGGATGAATTGTACGAGAAGGCGGTCTTTGTCCGCATGACGGAAGTGGGACTGATTGAGTCGCGCCCGCATGATGTGGATGTGATGTAGAAGATGGAGAATGGTGTGTAGAAAATAGAAAGTGGACAATAGCGATGAGAAGCCGCGTCGTTCGCGGACCTGAAGCGGGCGCGCGTTTTATCGAGTTATAATCACTCTATGACCGACTCCCCTCGTCCTTCGGCAGGCTCGGGACAACGTCGTCCCCTCGATCCTGAAGCCAAACCCGACGACCGCGTGGACAACGCGCTCCGTCCGCAAAATTTAAACAATCTCATTGGGCAGAACCAAGTCAAAGAGAATCTGGGAATCCTGATTGCCGCGGCGCGTGGGCGCGGCGAGGCGCTGGATCACGTTCTGTTTTACGGCCCGCCCGGTTTGGGAAAAACAACGCTGGCTCATGTCGTCGCCAATGAAATGGGCGTCAACATCAAAGTGACTTCGGGTCCGGCCATCGAGCGCGCCGGAGATTTGGCTGCCATCCTCACCAACCTGCGCGCGGGTGATGTGCTCTTCATTGACGAAGTCCATCGCCTCGGGCGCGCCGTGGAAGAAGTGTTGTACCCCGCCATGGAAGATTTCGCGTTGGACATTGTCATCGGCAAAGGGCCCTCGGCGCGATCCATTCGACTCAAATTGCCGCGCTTTACCGTCGTCGGCGCGACGACGCGGCTGGCGTTGGTCACCGCGCCGCTCAGGGCGCGGTTCGGCGCGGTCTATCGGCTGGACTATTATGATTTGGCGGCGATGCAGGCTGTCGTCACGCGCGCCGCGAAATTGCTGGCAGTTCATGTGGACACAAGCGGCGTCGAGGAGATCGCGCGCCGGGCGCGCGGCACGCCGCGCGTCGCGTTGCGTCTGTTGCGGCGCGTGCGCGATTTCGCTCAGGTGCGGGCGGATGGAACGGTCACGGCCAACGTCGCAAAAGAAGCCCTCGATCTTCTGCAAGTGGACCCGCTCGGCTTGGACGATGTAGATCGCCGCGTGCTGAAGACCATCATCGAAAAATATAACGGCGGGCCGGTGGGATTGAACACGATTGCCGCCTCGATCAGCGAAGAGCAGGACACGATTATGGATGTGGTCGAGCCGTATCTTCTGCAGTTGGGATTTTTGGACCGCACGCCGCAGGGACGCGTGGCGACCAAATCCGCCTACGAACATTTGAATTTGCCGTATAGCGAAGGGCAACAACCTCGTTTAATTTAATGGAGATGAATTAATGGTGATCACGATTCTCGAAGCCAATGTTGCAACCGGGAAATGGTCCGCATTGGAAGACGCGTATCGCAAAGGTACGAAGGACGGTTTACCGCCTCAAATGGTCCAGACGTTTCTGACGCAAAGCACGTCGGATCAAACGCTCTGGCAGATCATCTCGGTTTGGAAAAGCCGCGAAGCGCTGGAGGAGATGCGTAATTCCGGTGAAACCCCGGCAGGCATCTTGATGTTTCGCGCCGCGGGCGCCGAACCGAAGTTGACGGTCTTTGCCGTCCCGGCTTCCGCTCCGTGAGGTGAACTATGGAAAGCCTTGGCCGCTATTTAATGCTCGGCGCGATTGTGCTGTTTCTAATTGGCGGAGGAGTGTATCTCGCCGCGAAATTTGGCATCCCGATTGGAAGACTGCCCGGCGATATTCACATCGAAGGCAAGAATGGAAGTTTTTACTTTCCTATCGTCACGAGCATTCTGCTTTCGGTTGTTTTGACGGTTATTCTGAATATTGTGGTTCGATTCTTTCGCAAGTAACTTTCAGCCACAAATGCTGATTACGCCGAATATCGAGACGGAAAAAGAGATTGATTGCTTTTGTATTGAAATCCAAACGCCGGCCTTTTCTGGTTGATCGGCGACTTGCATATAAGAGAGGGTTTTACAAATCAAAATTTTTGTTTCAAGATGTGTATGATTGGCCGTGGTCGAGTTTGCCCATATATTTCGAAGATAAAGGTAAAGACTGGTTGCGGGAGCATGGGCAGAAGTTTCCGCCAGCGGAGGATTTTGGAAAAAAGCTGGGATGATTAACGACTGAAGTCGTTACTACGCAATGATGAAAACCTCCGATTTCGACTACGACCTCCCCGAATCTTTCATCGCGCAGACGCCTGCCGAGCCGCGCGATTCGTCGCGTTTGCTGGTGCTTCACCGCGATACGGGTGCGCTGGAGCATAAAATCTTCCGCGAGATCGGTGATTACCTGCATCGAGGCGACTTGCTCGTGCTCAATCAAACGCGAGTTATCCCGGCGCGTATCTATGCCCGCAAATTCACGGGTGGACGAGTCGAGTTGCTCCTGCTCCGTCGCCGCGACCGATTGACGTGGGAGGCCTTGGTCGGAGGCAAAGGCCTGAAAACGGGAAATAAGGTCAAGGTCGAGAATGGACCCGAGGCCGAGATTGTTGAAATCCTGAACGGTTCGGAACGATTGATCCAATTCTCTGATCCGATCGAGCCGTATTTTTCCAAAGTTGGCAATGTCCCGCTCCCGCCGTACATCCACGAAAAACTGCGTGACCCGGAACGCTATCAAACCGTCTATGCTCACGAGCCGGGTTCCGCCGCCGCGCCGACCGCGGGCTTGCATTTCACACCTGAGTTGTTGAAGAAGTTGCAAAAGAAAGGCGTGAAGATCGCGTATGTGACCTTGCATGTGGGGCTGGACACCTTCGCGCCGGTGACGGAAGACAATCCTGAAGAACATAAAATCCACACTGAATGGTGCCAGTTGACTCAGGAAACCGCGGACCTGGTCAATCACGCGAAGCAATCCGGTGGGCGAGTCATCGCGGTGGGGACGACATCGGTACGTACGCTAGAAAGCGCCGCCACGTGGACCGTGGACGGCGGACAACAGACCGTAAGCCGTCCACCGTCCACCGTCCAGGCTTTTACCGGCCCTACTTCTCTTTTTATTCTCCCCGGCTATCAATTCCAAGTGGTGGACGCGATGATCACCAACTTCCATTTGCCAAAGTCCACGCTATTGATGCTGGTGAGCGCGTTCGCGGGGCGCGAAAAAATTCTGGAAACCTACGAAATCGCGATCAAGGAAGGCTATCGCTTTT
Organism: Anaerolineae bacterium; assembly: GCA_021324435.1. Classification (GTDB taxonomy): domain Bacteria; phylum Chloroflexota; class Anaerolineae; order Anaerolineales; family Villigracilaceae; genus Fen-1038. The sequence continues at coordinate 32,434 of JAJPIZ010000003.1, read as the reverse complement.
ATTCCTTTGGTGATGCAATGCTAATTTTATGATGTCACTGCGAGCGTAGCGAAGCAATCTCCGCGATTATCAATGAGGTTACTCCAACGAAGAACGCGTCTCGCAATGACAGACATATAAAATCGGAACACATGACACTTGAATCTCTGAACAAAGAAATTATCGCCTGTCGCAAATGCCCGCGGCTCGTTGCGTGGCGTGAAGAAGTGGCGCGCAAAAAGCGAAAAGCCTATCAGGATTGGGAATACTGGGGCAGACCCGTTCCCGGCTTTGGCGACCCTCACGCGCGTATCCTCGTGGTTGGACTGGCTCCCGGTGCGCACGGATCGAATCGGACCGGGCGACAATTCACCGGAGATGCCTCGGGCAATTTTCTTTTTCCTGCGTTGTATCGCGCGGGGTTCGCGAGTCAACCCGATTCTTTCAGCCGCATGGATGGCTTGACTTTGCGCGATATGTACATCACGGCCTCAGGTCGCTGTGCTCCGCCGGGTAACAAACCTACGGCGGAAGAACTCGATAACTGTCAGCCCTATCTCGAACGCGAAATTGAATTGATAAAACCGAAGGTGATTGTATCTTTGGGGCGCGTCGCGTTTGAACGGGTGTTGAAAATATTTCCTCGTCCACAAACCGTAGACGACAGACCGTTGACCGTCCATCGCCTGCAGTCTATGGTCTTTTCTCACGGCGCATTCTATAAACTGAATACGGATCACTGGTTATTGTGTTCCTATCATCCCAGCCAGCAAAACACGCAAACGGGGAAACTGACCGTGAAAATGTTCGACCAAATCTGGAAAAAAGCCAAAGAGCTGGTCAATGCCTAAGCTTTTGACTCCCGGCGAACCCGCGCCGGAATTTGAACTCAGTGATGTACACGGAAAATTTATCAGCCTTTCAGATTATCGTGGCAGGCCCATCGTCCTCGCGTTTCTGCGTGGTTTTCTCTGACCATATTGCCGCGCGCAGTTAGCGCGCCTGCGTGATGATTATGAAAAGTTCACAAGCCGCGGCTCCGAGATTCTGGCGGTCGGCCCGGATTCGACCAGTGCATTCTATGAATATTGGGCGCGAGAGAAAATTCCATTTATCGGCCTGCCTGATCCCAGCCACGCGGTCGCGAACCGCTACAAACAGGAGGTCAACATCTTTAAAATGGGACGCATGCCGCTCGTCACGGTGGTTGATAAAAATGGTTTGATCCGTTATGCTCATTATGGTTCATCCATGTCGGATATTCCTGAAAACAAAATTCTTCTCGGCGTAATAGACCAATTGAACGCGTCATCCAATTGACATGACCTTAGGACAAATTGCTTTTCTCGGTTCCGGTGAAACCTCGCTGGCAGGCGGACGCATCTTCGAGATGCTGGCGCGCGCCCTGCCTCAGCCCTTGCGGATCGCAGTTCTAGAAACGCCCGCGGGATTTGAACTCAACTCGCATCAAGTCGCGGGACGTGTAGCGGACTTTCTGAAAACCCGGCTCCAAAACTACACCCCGGCCATTGACGTGATCCCGGCGCGCAAACGCGGGACCTTGTTCAGCCCGGACGATGCCCATATTCTCAAGCCGTTGTTGTATGCCAACATGATTTTCATGGGGCCGGGCAGTCCCACGTATGCGATTCGTCAATTGCAGGGGAGCCTGGCGTGGGAATTGATTCGCGCGCGACACCGTCAGGGCGCGACATTGGCCTTTGCTTCATCGGCAACCATTGCGGTCGGCGCGTGGGGACTGCCAGTCTATGAAGTTTATAAAGTGGGACAGGATATCCACAGCGTCCCCGGTTTGAATCTGTTTGGAGATTATGGTTTGCGCGTCTCGTTTGTCCCGCATTGGAACAATGCAGATGGCGGTGAAGACCTGGATACCAGCCGTTGTTTTGTTGGCATGGATCGTTTTGATCTGTGGTGCAAGGAACTGCCCGCGGAAAATATCACCATTGGCCTGGATGAGCATACCGGTGTAATCATGGATTTTGATTCAGGTCAATGTGAAGTAGTCGGCGTCAGTTCAGTTTCACTCGTCCATGATTGCGATCCGAAGATGTACCCGGCTGGTGCAAAATTCTCTTTGAGCGAGTTGGGAACAGTGGGCATTCCTGACCCGATTGAAACGGGAATTGATCCCAAAGTCTGGGAAATGGTCGTGAATGCACCGCCGCTCGAAGAAGATAAGCCTTCAGAAGAGGTGCTGGCGTTGCTGGATCAACGCGGCAAGGCGCGCCTCAACAAGCAATGGGCCGAGTCGGATCGAATCCGTGATCAGATCGCCGCGCTGGGCTGGACCGTGCAGGATACGAAGGATGGGCAGAAGTTGGTGAAGGGCTAAGTCCCCACCTATCCTCCCCCAAATCCAAAGGATTTGGGGGAGGTGTCACGAAGTGACGGAGGGGGTGATAGAATCGAAGTGCAGGAGAATCCAATGCGCGCCACCGACATCATCATCAAAAAACGCGACAAAGGCGAACTCACTCAGGAAGAAATTAACTTCTTCGTGCAGGGTTTTGTAAAAGGGGATATTCCCGATTATCAGGTCTCGGCGTGGGCGATGGCTGTTCTGCTCAACGGCATGACGCCGCAGGAAACCACCGATTTGACTCTGGCAATGGTTCTTTCAGGACGCATCCTCGACTTGACCGGCGTGGTGGACATCGCCGTGGACAAACATTCCTCCGGCGGTGTAGGCGACAAAACCTCGTTGGTTGTTCTGCCGATTGTCGCCGCGTGCGGACTGCCTGTTGGAAAAATGTCGGGTCGGGGACTCGGCTTCAGCGGCGGCACGCTCGATAAAATGGAATCCATCCCCGGCTACCGCGTGGATTTGAACACGGATGAATTCAAGAAACAACTCAAGGAAAAGGGCATCGTGCTCACGGGTCAATCTCTGGACCTCGCGCCGGCGGACGGCAAATTGTATTCTCTGCGCGACGTGACCGGGACTGTGCCCTCCATCCCGTTGATTGCTTCCTCGATCATGAGCAAGAAGATCGCGGCCGGCGCCCAGGCCATCGTCCTGGATGTCAAAGTGGGCAACGGCGCGTTCATGGAGACGCTCGACATGGCGCGCGAACTGGCCGACCTGATGACTCAAATTGGCGATCTGGCTGGGCGCAAGACGATCTGTTTGCTTTCGGATATGAATCAGCCGCTCGGTCACGCGGTGGGGAACGCGCTCGAAGTAAAAGAAGCGATTGACGCCCTCAAAGGCGGCGGTCCGGCAGATTTCCGCGAGCATTGCCTGCATGTCAGTTCACACATGCTGGTGGTCGGCAAGCGCGCCAAAGATTTGGATGAAGGCCGCGCCATGTCCGAAAAAGCGATTGCGGACGGGAGCGCGCTGGAAAAGTTCCGCGTACTGGTCGAGGCACAGGGTGGAGACGTTTCGTACGTGGATGATCCCGATAAATTGCCGCGCGCCAAATTCGTCGAAGTGGTGAAAGCGCCTCGAAGCGGATACCTTTCCAAAGTCGAGGCGCGAAGCGTGGGTGAAGCCTCGGTGGCGTTGGGGGCGGGCCGCGCCAAAAAGTCCGACGCAATTGATCACGCTGTCGGTTTCATCATCCATCACAAAGTCGGAGATAAGGTGGAGCAGGGCGAACCGCTGTTCACGATCCACGCCAACGATGAAAAAAGATTGGCGGAGGCCAAAGCGCGCGTCCTGGCCGCGCATGAGTTCAGCGATACATCGGTGCCGCCGCTTCCTTTGTTTTACAATTGAAATGTCGCGCAGGCTTGCGGATTTTTTAAGATTGGGGCATACTTGGTGCGGAGCGCGCAATGGCTAAAGTTCCCCTGCGAAATTACAATCGCGAGATCGAGAGCATCATCGAGCATGGGCAAGGGCTGGATGAGGCCATCGCGCATTGCCATCACATTCTGAAGACATTTCCCAAACATCTCGAAACCTATCGCCTGCTTGGCAAGGCATATCTTGAATCCAAACGCTACGACGCGGCCGTGGATATTTTTCAGCGCGTGCTGGTTTCGGTGCCGGATGATTTTGTTTCGCACGTCGGCATGAGCATCATCGCTGATGACAAAGGCAAACTCGATGACGCCATCTGGCACATGGAGCGCGCTTTTGAAGTCCAGCCATCCAACGCCGCGATTCAAGGTGAACTGCAACGCTTGTTTGGCCGCCGCGACGGGGTCGAACCGCCGAAGATTCGTTTGACGCGCGGCGCGCTGGCGCATATGTATGTGCAGGGCGAACTGTACACGCAGGCCATTTCTGAAATTCGCGCCGTGCTCAACAATGATCCTGGGCGCACCGATATGCAGGTGTTGTTAGCCAAGGCTTACTTCAAGAACGGGCAGAAGACGGAAGCCACTGAGATCTGCACGCAACTTCTCAAACGTTTTCCATATTGTTTGGATGCCAATCGCACCATGGTCGAGATTCTGCCCGGCACACAGCGCGCTGACTCAACGCAAACCTATCGCCGCCGCGTCAACGAACTGGACCCGTACGCGGCCTTCGTGCAGGAATCTGTTTTCCGCTCCGATGAAGTCGCGGATGGAGTTGTGACTCTTGAGAAACTTGAGTACAAAGGTCAGCCTGTGGAGATGGGCGCGAACTGGGGCGGAACTTCGGGCATCGGTCTGGAATCGGATTCGACCGCCCTCGGCGCGCAACCGGATTGGCTGAAGGCCGCCGCATCAGGCCCTGGACCTGCGCCGGCTCCCGTTTCAAAACCTAAAGAGGAAATCCCGGACTTTCTCCGTCAAGCCGGCTGGGGCGAGTCGACCGGCACGTTCAAAGAAGGCCCTGCCGTGCCGGAACCCGAATCTGATGCGGTGCAAGCCGATCTTCCCGCATGGGTCAAAGCCATGCAACCTTCCAACGAACCTCCATCACAGCCCGCGCCTTCGCAACCGGTCGCGGCTCCTGCAGAGGAAACTCCGAATTGGTTGCGGAGTCTCGGCGGGAATCAACCGATGACATCGGAGCCTGTTGGTGAAACGCCAGATTGGCTCAAGGGTTTTGGTGAGACTCCATCTGCTGAACCTGAACCCGTGGCTCCGTCTGCCGAGTCAACGAGCAACACAGATTGGCTGCGAAATCTTGGTGGAGAACCATCTAGTGTTGAACAACCCGCCTCCGCAGATGTCCCTGATTGGTTGAAAGGACTCGGTGAAGAGCCGGCAGAACCGATCAAGTCAACTCGACCTCCAGCGATGGAAGCGCCCGCGCAAACCTTTGCCGAAGAAACTCCCGCGGTCAAACCTGCTGGCGATCTTGGCGGCCTGGGCACGACCCCGAAAGAACAAGATGACGCCATGGCCTGGCTCGAAAGTTTGGCGGCCAAACACGGGGCCAAATCTGAAGAGTTGGTCACCGACCCGAACGCGCGCACAGGCGTCGCGCCGGAGTGGGTGGATAAAGCCAAAGAGATTGGCGAAACGCCCATTGCAAGCGCGCCCGCTGTAAAGTCCGCGCCTGAGGCGGCAGCGACTGAAGATGAAACAGGCATCTGGCTTCGCAATCTGAAAGAGGGTCAGACGGACTTCATGGAAGAGTCCGCTGGACCCGAAAAAGAAGAGACGCCGATTCTGAGCGCGCAGGAAACACCGGATTGGTTGAGCGATCTCGGCTCCACGCCTGTTCAGCCGGAACAAAGTACGGATGTTCCCGAATGGTTGCGCGGCGAATCATCACAAACCTCGCAACCCTCGTTTGAATCAACGGAAGAGGTCGCACCCGCTTCGGCTTCCGCCGAGGATTTGCCGGACTGGCTGGCAGGCCTCGATAAGGAAGACGCGGAGAAAAAACCGATGGCGGCCTCTGACGAGGAACTGCCCACGTGGTTGCAGAATGAAACGGAGCCAGAATCCACAGAGCCGACTCGTCCCGCAGATTGGCGTCGCGTGGAAGAACGACCCGCGCCGGAAGAAGCCTCTGTTCAGGAAGAATTTTCTTTTGAAGAACCGGCTCCGCAAATGAAAGCCGCGCCGCGGCCTGAAAGGAAAGTTGCTCCAACGCCGCCGCGCCCGAAGCCCGCGAGTGTATCGCCCAAAGTAGGTGAGGTCTCGCTTGGCAACGCGCAATCTGAACTCAGCCGCGGGAACATCGCCGCGGCGCTCGAGATTTACGGCAGGTTGATTCGCAAAGGCAAGACACTCGAAGAAATCATCCGCGATCTGCGCGAGGCGCTTTATCGTTACCCGGTGGAGGTGCCGATCTGGCAGGCGCTGGGTGACGCATATATGCGGGCCAATCGTTTGCAGGAAGCGTTGGACGCGTACACCAAAGCGGAAGAATTGTTGCGATAACGCGCAGGGGCGGAGCGCCGCTCCGCCCCTGCTGTTTAATTCTACTTTTTGGAGGAATTTGTGGAACGAACGCTCGTACTTGTCAAACCGGATGGAGTTCAACGCGGACTCGTGGGCGAGGTCATTGCCCGCCTCGAACGCCGCGGACTTCGGCTGGTGGCGGCCAAATTTATGAACGTCAGCAAATCTCTGGCCGAGACGCATTACGCGATTCACAAAGGCAAGCCTTTTTATGATGGATTGATTTCATACATCACGTCCGCGCCGGTGATGGCCATGGCCTGGGAGGGCCCCAACGCGGTCGCCGCGGTGCGGCAGACGATGGGCGCCACGCGTCCGACCGAAGCCGCGCCGGGCACACTGAGACATGACTTTGCCCTCGAAGTAGGCCGCAACCTGACCCACGCTTCGGATGAACCTGCCAACGGCGAGAAGGAAGTCTCGTTGTGGTTCAAGAAGGAGGAGTTGGTGGATTGGAAGCGTGAAGTGGATAAATGGATTTTTGAGAAGTAAGAGAATAGTGAGTAGTGAATAGGAAACGTCCGCAGGCTGTGAGGTCCGCGGACGTTGATTTTTGGCTAACGCTCTGTTGGGCGCCGATGTTTTGCCAGAACTTTTTGATGCAGAAGAATAGACCTTATTTTTTTAATATCGTTAATCTGAAAAACGGCCTTTGCTAAGTAGTCGGTCGAAATAGATTTTATAAACTTTCGCTCCCAGCAGCGTCCACGCCGCCGAGGACGGCGGCCTGAGTAGGAATTTGTTTTCTAAAAACTTACGACCGACTACTTAACCGCCCAACTAGAGGTTAGACTGCGCGGTTGCAGTCTAAATATCCTTTGGGCTTCTACAGCCTAATCCCCGAAATTAACGGAGGAATTAGATTGCTGGATTTACGGCAAATATAACACCTTGACCTGACCTTCGCTTATCTCACTTTTCTGATCTTCCTCACCAGCACCGTTCCCAGAACAAAACAAACCGCGGCAATGATAAACACAACATCGTAGCCGAGATTGGCTTGCCCGATTCTTTTGCCCACAGTTTGGAAATAGTCAAGCATTATTCCTGCCGGCAGCAGGACCAGTTGCGGAAGTGTGAAGGCAATGTGCCAGACGCCCATATCTTTTGCGTTGTCGGATTCTGACGGCAGAACGTCACTGGCCAGCGCCCAGTCCACGGCCTGGTATGCGCCATATCCGAGACCGAAGACGATTCCCATCATTACGGCCAAATCGAAGGAGGTAAAGAAAAGGAAGATCAGTGGAACGATGGCCTGTAATCCGCTCGAAACATAGACCATTACCTTTCGTCCAAAGCGATCAGAAAGCACGCCGGCCGCGAGGGAACTGGCAACCGCGCCGAGCAAGAGCATTAATCCAAAGACCGAGACCGCCGACTCGGGATTCTCTGCAACGTTCCGCCCGAACAAGGTGAAAACTTTGACCACATCGCGGAAGTAGAATTGCAAAAATTCCTGTACTGTGAAAAAGCCCATCACCATCAGGAAGCGCGTCCAGAATACCCATCGGAAATCGTGATCGCGCAATGGGTCAAACACGCCGCGCAGGAATTCCCTGAAGCGGAAAGGCGGAAGTTTTTCGACATTGCGCGGTTCCGAGGTAAAGAAGACGGTGCCCAACATGCTGAGCATCATCAGCACACCGATTGATATATAGATGGCATTAAGATCTGTGACGCCATTTTTCGTAAATATGATCCCTGTTGCCGCGCCGACGGCGTTGCCGAGCATGCTCATCAATCCATACCACCCCGCCGCGCTTCCGCGCTGTTCTTTCGCAACGATGTCAGGAATTAACGCGTTATATGGTGCGTTGGCGACATTGTTCCAAAAGACCACCCAAATGGCCGCACCGATGTAAAGAGGCAGGGACGAGAGATCGTTTTCGCGCGGACAAACTGCAAGCCCATAAAGTCCGATGATATTGAACAGCGTGCCGACAATGATCCATGGCCTGCGCCGTCCAATGGGCGTCATGATGCGGTCGCTCAACGCGCCAAAGAGCGGAGCAACGATCATCGAGACAATGGCGATGGTTGGTAAAATCAGCCCGAGCGTCTGTCCCTTGGCCTCATCACCGCCCATGATAAATGCCTGCTTGGGCAGAGTGATGAGCAGAATCGCTGACCAATGTGCCTGGATTCCAAACCAGAACAGCGCCATCATGGCTTGTTGGAAGTGATTTAAACGAGGTCGAGCTGGGGCTGTGCCAGTGGCATTCATGGTCCTCTCCTAACGCGCAGATTTACGACCTGATTTGATGATAAAAACCCCGCTATGAGCAAAAGGCTACTGGACTCGGATCAGCACTTTGCCATCGCTCCACAACTCTTCGAGATCATAATGATCGCGCTGATCGGGCGAGAAGAGATGGACGACCACATCGCCATAATCCACGACCACCCAGCCGTCGCGGGCTTCGCCCTGTTTGCGTCCCTTTTTATGGTGCTTCGTTCGGACCGTTTCCACGGCGGCATCCGCCAGCGCGTCCAACATGCGGTCGCTGGTGCCGGTGCACAGCACAAAATAATCCGTAAAGGATGCAATGTCTTTTATGTCGAGCAGGAGAATATCTTCGCCTTTTTTATCTTCCAGCGAGTTGACAATCGTGTGTGCCAGTTCGAGTGCGTTCAGAAATCACCTCATGAGCGAACCCCGAGCGGGGCGGAGAATAACTTTGTGTAGATAGAACCGGTTGGAAGTAAATCGCTTTTGAATAAATGCACCGCCTCCACGCGCACTGAACCGATTTTGCCGACTTTTGTCTCTTCCAGCGCTGAACGGATTTTTTGCAGTTCCGCCGCGGAGGCTGTCTGGCGGACGCGGCCAATCGTCAGATGCGGTGAAAAGCCGCGTTCTTCTGTTTCGTAGCCGAGGCGCGATGCGGCGGTTTCGATCGCGCGTTGCAAAGAGATGAGCGAGGCTGGGGCGCTGAGTCCCACCCACAAAACGCGCGGCCGGCGCGAGGTCGGGTAAGAGCCGATGCCCTCCACGTCCAAATCAAAGGCGGGAAATTGCGCGGCTTCGCGCGTCAACATCTGTTTGATCAAATCCAGGTTGGAGGCAGAAACATCACCGAGAAATTTGAGAGTCAAATGAACGTTATGCGCGGGCACCCAGCGTATCAAGTCATCGCCCAGTGTTTTACGCAGGCCGCTTGTTGCTGATTGGATTGCATCCTGAAGGGAGGCGGGAAGTTCGGACGCAAGAAAGGCGCGCAGAGGCCCCATTTATTCAGGTACCTAGAATTAAGCGATCCACCGCGTTTTTCAAATCAACGTATCCCACAGGTTTGGTGAGGTAGACCGAAGCGCCCGCGTCCAGGCCGGTGCGAATATCGGAGGGCGTGCTCAGCGCTGAAACGATAATGACTGGAATTTTGGCCAGCTCCGGCCTGCGGCGCATGTAGCGCAAGACTTCCAGGCCGGAGACATCCGGCATCATAATATCCAAAATGATCGCATCCGGTCTTTCCTGCGCGATCAATCCCATGGCGGGTGTACCCGTATACGACTTGAGGACGCGGAAGCCGCTGACGCGCATCATCTCCGCGAACAACTCGGAGACATCCGGCTCGTCTTCGATAATCATGACTGTTTTTTGAGTGGAGGACATTGTGTCCTAAAATAGCACAAGACATGCGAAATGGCAAGGGCGTGTAAGGATTTGCATTTTGCCGCTGTCACATTGTGTGAAATTAATGTGGAGGAACCATGACTGAATTGGAGACATTTCGCGCCGAGAAGGACGAGTTTTTCAAGAACAGCCCGCAAAGCCCCCTGACCCGCGAGCAGAAGCGCGCTTTCACAGGCTTGAATTATTTCCCTGAAAACCCCGCTTTGCGACTCGAAGTCAAGGCGGAAGAGTTTGCGACGAAAGACCGCATCGAAATGCAGACCTCGACCGGGGACGTGCAAAGTTACATCCGCCACAGTCGAATCCGCTTTCGCGTGGACGAACAGGATGTGGTGTTGACCATCTATCAGGCCGATTATGGATTTTTCCTGCCCTTCGTTGATTCGCTGGCTGGCAACGAGACGTATCCCGCGGGCCGCTACCTCGAGCCGGAGCAATTGCCGGGCGGTCGCTTTTTGGTGGATTTCAATCTGGCCTATAATCCATACTGCGCGTACAACGAGCATTGGTCCTGCCCTCTTACGCCGTTCGAGAATCGGCTGAAAGTTCCGATTCGAGCCGGGGAGAAATTGTTTGATACGGAGCATTGAGAGATTGATCCGCGAATTGAGGCGAACCCCGCGAATTTTCAAAGGCGCGCAAACAAAAACCCCAACGGATCATCCGTTGGGGTTTTTTTCGTGTCGCTTCGTGGATGCTCTTCTAGATTTGGGTTGAGGATCAATCATGTTTATTCATGATTTGCGGGCAGTCTCTTCGAGCACACTCATCAACGCTTCGTATTCTTCACAGCAATCCGAACACAAATCCAGGTGCTCGCGCAGAAGCGGCATCAAGCGCGAAGCGTCTTGACCGTGGATTTCCTTTTCGACAAACTCGTCCAGTTGAGCAAACACTTCCTTACAGCTCGTCTCTTCTACGCGGACTTTATCGAGCACGCGCAGGAATCCCTGAATCGCCTCATCAGAAAGTTCCTCTTTCTTTTGAAGACGATTACGAATATTCTGGATAATTTCTTTTATATTCATGCCAGACCTGTGACTTGGACGGTTATGCTCAGATTATTCTTACTTTTGTTCAAAAGCGGCCAAAACTTCCTGAGCGGAAATGCCTTCATTGAGGAGACGGCGTTTGAGGCGCAGGCGAGCGTCGTGAAGAAGTTTGTATAGAGCATTGCGATTGGTCTTCATCCGTTTGGCGGCTTCCTCCAGTGGAACATCCTGAATCCCCAACAGAACGAGCGCCTCGCGTTGTTTGGGAGTCAGTTCCTCATTCAGAATGCGGCGGACGCGTTCGAGCATGTCGGCGCGCACCGCGGACTCCTCCGGAGTCGGAGAGCGGTCAGCCATGAGGCCTGCGGGCGCGGGCGTTTCCTCGTTATCCAACATTTCATCGAGGGAGGAATCCTGCCAGCGTTTGCGGCGTAACTCCGTCAGCGCAATGCGCACCGCGATTTTATGCACCCAGGTGGTGAACATACTACGGCCTTCGAATGTATCTAATTGATCGAGCACGCGCAGAAGCGTTTCCTGAGTCACTTCTTCGATGAGCGGCGCGAACAGAGGATCGTTGGGCGAGAGCCAGCGCGAAAGCGCGTACGGCAGGCCGTGCTCCACAACTTCGCGCAGATCGGTCAGCGCGGCTTCGCGCGTCGCGCCGTTGCCGCGTAAATCAGAAAGCCAGGTTTCATTAGTTCGGGTGGTCATGAATGGCAAAATTATAACAGAACGAAATTTTGTGATTGCAGATCGCGAGACACTCAAACCCCTTGATAACAAATGACCACTGGTTCGAAAGTGGTCATTTGTGTGGGCGCGGATCGCGTAGCACTCGAACCCTCGATAAAAAAGTCATCACGGTTTCGTGATGACTTTGTGGGCGCGGAGGAACTCGAACCCCCGACTTCTACTGTGTGATAGTAGCGCTCTAACCAACTGAGCTACGCGCCCGGGTGACCGAGATTATAGCCGAGATAAATTGCCTGCGCAAGGAGTGGCTCCCCCCTCCGTTTTTGGAGAGGGCAGGGGTGAGGGTTTTCTACGGCGCGGGCAGTACATCCCATGGGTCAATGACGTTGCTGGCCGTGCGGACTTCAAAATGCAAATGCGGGCCGGATGAATGGCCGGTGCTTCCCACGGATCCAATGGTTTGTCCCTGCGTCACATTATCTCCGCAGTTCACGAAGATCGCGCTCAAGTGCCCGTATAAAGTTTGGAAGCCGGTGCCATGATCAATCATGATCATGTTTCCATAGCCATAATTATTCCAGCCCGCGTACACCACCACGCCTCCATCCGCCGCATAGACAGGGTCGCCCAGGTTGCCCATCAGGTCAATGCCGAGATGATTGGTCTTGGTCGAATAATCAAAACCGGAGAGAACATGCTTCGGTGTCGGGTACACAAAAGTCCCATAGCCGACCGCGCCGCCGTTGACCGCCGGGCACGCACCCGGGCCTCCCACTTGTGCGCTGGCCGGGTTGGTGCGTGTGATACCCAGTGGAACCTGTCCCGGTGCGTGATATTGATAATTTCCACCAGGGACGATAATCCATGTGCCGGGCTTGATGTTGGGATGTGCATAATCGCCGATGGTGCTTGGGTCAAGGTGGTTGAGCGGATAATCAATAATATCTTCAGGCTTCACTCCATAGAAACCTGCCACGCCGTTCAAGCCCTCGCCCGCCTGCCATTCGCGGTATACGCCGTCCACCGGTAAAATGTTCAACTCTTGTCCGGGTTGCAGATTATGCGGGTCGTCCAGCAAAATATAATAATTGGCCGCAAAGATTGTCTTTGGTTGCAGTCCATATTTATCGGCGATGCCGATCACGGTATCGCCCGCTTGAACGGTATATTTTTCAATTTCCTGACGCGGCCGCGAGGGGACATTCGTGTGAGGATCTGTTAGCCGGAGGATGCCAATGGATGAAATGTCGAGCGGCGCAGAGAAGCCCGGTTCAGGCGCGGCCGCTATCGGGGTCGGACCCTGAGGCGGCTCGCCGCTTCCCCGAACCTTTGACCCCGGCTGAAGGAAATAGGCCTGCGCGAGCCAGATCACGACCGCAATCGCGAGGACCGAAAAAATATTGGTTGCCGCGCGTAAAAAGGATTCGCCCAGCCCCATCTGAAGCAGGCTTTGCATCCATCCCGATGTGCGATTTTGGCGTTCCTTTCGTTTGGAAGTTTCATTTGGCTCTTCAGTGTCCCCTTTGCGTGGCCTTGATTCATCCTTGAAGTTGTTTTGCATTTACTCTCCGGCGGCGCATGATAACATGCGCAGAATCGAGCGTCAAGCAATCCCCTAAGCGGAAGTTAAGCCTGTGTTTACACCCGCGCGATCAGTTCAGCGCGGTCGTTTTTGGGCGTGTTCACCAGCGTGGAAACAGGATAGGCCTCCATTTGATCGGCAGGAAATGGCTTGATGAGGTGATTCAATGTATCGGCAGTGCGCGCCGCGGTATCCAGCCAGTCATCATAATCTTTCGGTTGCAAAATGACGGGCATGCGATCATGGATGGTCGCCATCAGTTTGTTGGGCAGGGTGGTGATGATCGTGCAAGACCGGATCGAAGAACCATCGGATGAATGCCATTCATCCCAAAGCCCGGCGAACGCGAATGGCTTGCCGGTCTTCAAGTGAATGAAGTGTGGGATTTTCGTTTTCGTTCCCGGCTGTGATTTCCATTCATAGAACCCATCGGCCAGAATCAGACAACGTTTGTATTTATAGCCGCCGCGAAACGACGGTTTCTCGGCCAATGTTTCGCCGCGCGCGTTGATGAGTCGCTGGCCTATGGATGGATCTTTAGCCCACGATGGAATCAATCCCCACACGAAGAAATCCGCGGCTTTCTTTCCATCGTTGGGGATTGCCAGCACGGGTTGCGTCGGCGCGATGTTGTAGCGCGGCGCATATTTATCGGGCAGAGAGAAATCTTTAAAAGCCGATTTCAATTCAGCATAGTCAACCGTTAAAGTGTATCGTCCACACATATACTTTTCCTTTTATTTTCTGAGTCGTCTCACATCGCCGTCTCGCGTCGTGACTCCAACGGCGTCCAAATGCTCCAGCAACGCCTGCGCGTATTTGCGGCTCGTGTTGAACATGTCGCGCGCCTCAGCCAGCGTGATCCGTCCGTTCTTTTCGATGGCGGCGCGAATCCTGGCGGTCATCGAATCATAATCCTGTTTACGAAACACGACATCCGCAGAAACCGCGATGAATACATTCGATTCGATCAACGCATTGAGGACTTCCTCGCCAATTTCCTCATGACATTCCCTGACAGTTGGCGGGTCAAACGGATTCTGCGCAAACTTCCGCATCAATTCCTGAACTTTGGCCTGCTGACCGCTATCGAAGCGAATCTCGTGCGACGGCGCGGCGACAAAAGCGCCGTTTTCGATTAGCGATTTACGATTGACGATTGACGTAATCACAGCATTGAAAATGCGCGGCGATAACTTTAGTTTGCTCTTGAGTTCTTCACGGGGAATGCCGCGTCGAAGTGGAAAGTTTTTGTGATAATTTTCGACGATCTGCAGGACTTTTTGATTCAAATCATTCCAGTGTGGAAGCGGCGCCAGGAGGTCGTCGTCAATTTTGACCAGCCTGCCAGACGTCAGCAATTCGTCCATGACTTTGCTGGCAGAATCTTTTTCAAGATGAGAGCGCGCTATCATTTCGCCGGGTGAAGAGATGCCAATGGACAGCGCAGTCTCGTATAAAACGTCGGCAGGCGAGCCTTGAGCGAGGGATTCGAGACTCTTCAGCACATTTTCATCGAAGCGTTTATGTCGTTGCGCGGGTTGCGGATCAACGATGGCGCCTCCGCCGAGTGTCTCGCCGGGAGATGGGCGGCGCAAAATGTAGCGGTCGCCGCGTACAGCCACAATGGGATTCCGCAGCTCCAGTTGAATCCAGCCTTCTTCGCCCGGAGAAAGTTCTTCCGCGCCGAGCAGTCGAAGCGCGGCGACGGTCTCGCTGGTTCCGATGAAGATTTTCACCTCGCTGGAATGTTTGAGCGGCGAGGTTGCATCTTTGAGCAGACGAAGGCGCGCATCCACGCGGCGCGTGGCACGATATTGACCCGGATGAGTTAACACTTCGCCGCGTTGGATTTGTTCCGCGGCGACGCCTGAAATGTTCACAGCGGTGCGTGAACCGGGGACTGCACTTTCTTCTTTCTTCTTGTGTGTTTGCAGGCCGCGCACTCGACCCCTCAAACCGGATGGCAGGATTTCAATTTCATCGCCGAGGGCGAAATGGCCGTCGGTTAGCGTGCCGGTGACAACTGTGCCGAATCCTTCCATGCTGAAGACGCGGTCAATGGGCAGGCGCGGGCGGCCAAGGTCGAGGCGCGCGGGTTTGTCGCGCAGGATGTCGGCGAGGGTCGCTGTCAGTTTGTCGAGTCCGCTTCGGGTCCGGGCAGAGACGCGGACGATGGGCGCATCTTGCAGAATCGTGTGCCGAACAGCCGTCCGCACATCGGCTTCCATCAGATCAAGCCAATCGTTGTCGGTGATCAGATCAGTTTTTGTCAGGACGATGAGTCCGGTGGGGATTTGGAGCAAATCGAGGATCGCCAGATGCTCTTTGGTTTGCGGCATTACGCCTTCGTCCGCCGCGATGACGAGCAGGGCCGCATCAATGCCGCCGACGCCGGCCAGCATATTTTCGATGAAATCGCGATGCCCGGGCACATCCACGATGCCGATCTCTTCACCATCGGGCAATGTCAGCCAGCCGAACCCCAACTCGATGGTCATCTCGCGCGCCTGCTCTTCTTTGAGGCGGTCGGGGTGCGTGCCCGTCAGCGCCGCAATGAGCGTGGACTTTCCATGGTCAACGTGGCCGGCCGTTCCGATAACGCGCATACGATTCATGCAGGGGCACAATATATTGCGCCCCTGCCATATTCATTTTGCAGATTTCTTTGCTTTCGTCTTGCCGTGACCCATGATGCGCTCGTAAGCAGTGAGCCATTCATTGGAGATGTTCATCAGTTCCTGTAATTGTTTTTCGGTGGTGTCTGTGGTTTGATGGAGTTGATCCTGCATGGTTTGAGACATATCGTCGAGCGAGGTCACGCGCTGTTCAAGTTTGTCCATGTCTTTGCGGAGGTCGCGCATGGCTTCTTCCTGTGAAAGGGAGTGACCTGTCCAGCGCTTTTGTTCGTCGGCCTTGAACGCCACCCATTCCTGACGCATGCGGTCCTCGCTCAGCCTTTGCATTTCGCTGACTTCAGCGATGCGGCGCTCAAGCTTTTGATTCAGATCGTTGTAGGCATCCTGGGCGCGTTTTGCGGCGCGAATCGAATCGTCCAGCGCGGTCATTTGCGCTTCCATGTTCTCTGCCTGCTTCTTGAATGTGCTGTATGTTTCCTGCCAGTCTTTCCAGGCTTTGTCGCGTTCCATCTGCATCGCGGCCTGCTGTTCAAGGAAGTTTGCCTGCGCTTCGAGACGGCTGTTCTCAGTCTGCACCAATTCGTTGACGCGGCTTTCCAGACTGCGGATGTTGTCGGAATGCAAAATAGTTTTCTCGCGCGCGTCGTCGGCGCGCTTGCGGACGGAGGTCATTTCGCCCTGCAAGTCTGCGATGCGCTTGGCGTCCTGCCGGCGCGCCTCATCCATTGCTTTCTGGGTCGTGAGAATATTCCTGTTTTGTGTGACGGCTTCTTCGACTTTTGCCTGCATATCCTGCATGGCCAGATTGAGTCGTTGTTCTTCGTGAACGCGCTCTTTGAATTTCTTGTTCAGCTCGGCGATCTCGTCCAGTTTCAGCAACTTTTTTGAAATCTCATCGAGTTCCGCGCGAAGCAGTTTGGATGCATCCGCCTCGCGACGCATGGTTTGTTTTTCTGCCGCCTCAAGCGATTTGTTCAAATCTGCCCGCTGTTTTTCCATGATCTGGTCGAACTGATTCAGGCGCGCCGCGGCAATACTGATGTCGCTAAATTCCTTGCTCATGGTCTTGAACTGTTTGGTCAGCGCGTTGACGCTCGCCTCGAGAGCGGTCAATTGTTCACCCAACTCCCCAAGCGCGGTTTTGTTCTTTCTCTGCTGTTCATCGAGCCACTCGACACGTTTTATGATATCTTCGAATTCCATGAAATCCTCCGCGGATGTTTAAATTATAGCATGGCCGATTCGGCGCTCGTCTCAACGTCCAAGATGCTGGAACATCAACGGCAGTTTATCGAGCAAAGGACGAAGCACTTGCGGGAAGATTCCGAGGACGAAAAGCCCGATCATGCCCAGACCAAGCATGGCGCGCTGAACCCAGGTCTCTTTCGAGTTCCAGGGCGTTTCCTCTTTCTCCGTGACCAGCACTGCCATCATCCTGACTGCGCCGGTCAATAGACCCAGCAGGCCGACCAGGAACCAGATTGCCATGGTCAGGTCCTCGTGTGCCAATCCCTCCCACAAAGCCAGGCGAGGCGGAAAACCCGCCAGCAGAGGAAGACCGGTTGTCGAGAGCGCGGCTAGAGTCAACCCCCCCGATGCGATTGGGTAAGTGCGCGCCAGCCCCTGCATGGATTTAAAGTGATGTGTTCCATCATCCGTTTTTAAAATCGAAAGTGATAGCGCCCAAATTGCAAGACCAAGCCCGCGCGGAATCAGAAAAAGAAAGACAAGGTCCGTGCCCGCGCTTGCAGTTAGGCCAATGGCAAGCAAAATAAATCCTGTCTCCGACACTGTGTTGTATGCCATCAACCGTCCGACATCACGCTGAAAGGCGGCCCACAAGCCGCCAGTCACCAGCATCACCAATCCGATGACTTGCACACCGCTCATCAGGGACGGGGAATTGCGGAGCCAGGCATAGCGATCCAAAAAGCCCATGCCAAAGATGGCCGCGATGGTGGGCAAAATCCAAAGCAGAAAGCCAACCACATAGGGTGAGCTTTCTTCCATCAATTGCGGAATCCAGCTATATAGCGGGAAGATTGCCAATAAGAAGACAAAACCCAGGCCGAGCAAAGCAGTGGATTGAACGGTCAACGCCAAATCGCCGGGGCTGGCCTCGACGCCCGCCAGTTGCCACCCCGCGAAAAGGATGAATGGCATGGCGAGAGTTTGATAGATGAGATATCGAATCAGACCGCGCCCGGGCTTTTGATCCGGCGGAGACAGCAAAGGCACTGAAACCAACACGGCCATTTCGATCAATAGCGCGGCAAACAAGAATGGTTGAACCGCGATGGACGCCACGAGTAGCGCAGTCACGATCAAGCCATAGGGCACAAGTTGACGCGCAACACCGGCCGCCTCGGTCCCGAAGAACCACAGCGCGCTCATACCGAAGACTAACACCAGCAAAGGCGCATTGGCAGGCGTGAGCACGAGACTGCGTCCAAACAAAATCGCGGACGAGGCAATCTTGAGCGAGATCGGTCCGATCTTCAAGGCTTCGTCAATCGGAATGATCAATGCAATGCCGGCGAGGATCAGGGAGGTGGTGCCCCCAATTGCCGCCACTGTCCGCTCGCGAAAGAATAAGAAGGAGAGTCCGCCAATGATCATCGGGGTGAAGATCCAGATCAGCGGCGCGCTCATGCAACTTCCTCCGGAGTGGAGGCATTCAACAAATACGCGCCGACCAGGCCCAACCCGAGATTGACCACAACCAGCAAAGCCGCGACGAGAATGGAAGCTTCGACTCCCGCATATAGAATCTCAAAGCCGGCAAGAACAGTCAGGAGTCCGAAGATTACGCGTTCGATCTGTGAAGTTGTACCGAGATGCAAAAGGCCGATGCCGCTTAATAAAATTCCTCCGGCGATTACGGGCATTCCAAGTCCGGGAATGTTGGCTTCGACGCGCGGCGTGACGGAAACTGTCAACACCACAATCATGCCTACCATAAAGAGCCGAAAGGCGCGGCCTTGCGGCCAGAACTCTTCGGTCGTTTGCTTGGTCGAGGGCAATGCGTTCAGAGTCATACCCAGCGCGGCGGTTGCCATCCAGCCGGTGACAAGTTTCGCGGCGGCCATGCCGAGCGGCCAATGTTGGCCAACCAAAAAAGCCGCGGCGAGATATTGCACCGAGAGCAACCCCATGTCCCGACGCCAGTCGCGGTTGAGGAGCAGGCCAGTGGACGTGGCCAGCAAGGTCATAACGGCGATCCATGGAAGGACTGAAACCAGCATCTTATGGCTTCCTTTGAACAATCAGCGAGACGAATAAAATCAAGAATAGCAATGCCCACATGATACCGCCTTCGCCTTCGAGGGTCGTTGATATTGTCTGGCTGATTCGCGCGAACCAAATATAGACAGCCCACAGGTTTTGATAAAGCCGATCGAGGCGCGAGGCAGTTGTCGGTTGTACCCAATGGGCGCGCACCGGATTGAGGGCGGGAAGACGCGGCGTGGCCCACAGCAGGCCAAGGGTCAGTAATGAGGCGATGAGTCCTGCGATCCATGCTCCGGTCTGCATGGCTCCATCCCATCCCCAAAACCCAAGAATAAGTTGAACCAAAAGCATGAGAATGATCCCGAAGGGATAAACGCTTCTTGCCCAGGCGGGCTGTGACTCAAGCGATGCGCGCGTCGAAGGCCGCAGTGCATGACGGATAAAGCCGGCGATAATCAGAGCCTGGGCGGCCAGTAAAAGCGGCAGGAAAATTGTCAGGCCGCTAACATCAGTTTGCCAGCCGACTGCCGTCAATGAAAATGGTAATGTTGACAGCGCCCATGCGCCGATCAACAGGGCGCGGTTAAGCCAGATTTGTTGAACGGATGTTAGAAACAACGCGCCGCCCGCCAAAACCAGCGCAACGCCCCAGGCAGTGGCTCCACTTTGGTCGCCGCGCAAAGCAGATGCAACGGCCAGCGCGCCGAGGCCAATCAACCAATAGGGGCGGCCGGTTAATTCATCCGGTGCGCGCATCCACATCCAGCCGCCATACAACGCGGCGATACATGCGAAGACCAAAAGAAAAGGGGTGAGCGGAGAGGCAAGGCTCGCGGTCGGGATGCGCGCTAACAGCACAAGACTTGACGAAGCCGTGACCAGGCGCAAGGCGGTGCCAAGTCCGCGGCGCAAAGAAGTTTCGGAACTATAAGGCAGGTGCAAAGGCAAAACGCCGACGCGCAGTCCAGCCGCGACCAAAAGCAAAAGTCCGGCCTGAGGCGGAATGGAAGTAAACTCTGTTGTTTTTCCCGAGGCACTGCTGACCACATTGGCGAGAATCAACAATATGATCCCGATCGCGCGTGTCGAAAACGCGGCCACCACACGTTCACCGGCCTCGCGCTCGTTGACTGTTCTCAACATGACGATCAATTCGGTCAGATCGAGGGCGGCCCATACCATCGCCAGCGTGAGTGGATTAGCGGCTGTCACGGCCAGCAATCCAAGGCCACATAGCGTGATTGAACCGGCCCATGCAAATGAACTTGAAAAGCCCTCACGCGCTGATGCGGTCAGCAAGATGGCCAATGCCAGCGTTACCAGACTGACGGCATACGGCCATGAAAGTCCATCGGCGGAAAATGATGGGGACGTGGAAAATAAATTGGCGGGTTGCCACGGCAACAGGGTGAACGAGAGCGGGATTTGAGTCTGCCAAAGAAGAACAGTAATCCATGCCAGGAAGGTAGCGGCCACTGCGATTACCCAGGTGAAGCGGAATTCCGGGCGCGTGAGCCGCAGGATGACCAGAGTCAGCGCCGCCGCAAACAAAAGCAAAATGGTGATTAGAATCAACATGGGCAGGTAATTTTATCAGTTTTGATGGGCAATCGCCACGCTCCATCTTTGCGCATTTGGTACAATCATGACATGCGATACCGAGGCGCTTCAGGGGTATTTCTTTCGCTTGGATTTGTTTTGTTTTTATTCGCGATGCTGACGTCTTGCGCTTCCGGTCCGGACCCCGAATCGGCCTCCGCTTCACAAGATTCTTTTACGCCCACGCCCTTTCAACCCGGCGTCTACGATTCTCCTTTCGGTGTTCCTTTCACTCCTCGACCCGCCGTGACCTTCACGCCGTATCCCACAACCCAGGTCCGCGGAAATTCATTGATTGTTCCGGTTATCGCCACGCCGTCGGATGCGGCGATTTTTTCTCCCATTGAGATCAATCCGCTGACTGGCTTGCCGCCTTCCGATCCCGCGTTGTTGAATCGTCGCCCGCTGGCGATCAAGGTGGCAAATTATCCTCGCTACATTCGGCCGCAATCCGGCTTGAGTCTTGCAGATGTTGTTTATGAATACTATATCGAAGATTTGCTAACGCGTTTCATCGCCATTTATTATGGCAATGACGCCAAACAGGTCGGGCCGGTACGCTCAGGCCGTTACTTTGACGAGCATGTGGCGCGCATGTATCACGCCTTTTATGTGTTCAAATATGCCGATCCGCGCGAATACACCTACTTCAAAAGCGGGAGTCTTTCCGATCTTTTGGTTGTGCCGGGATTTGGCGAGTGTCCGCCATTCTTTGGGGGAAAACGCCAGATCGAAAGTTACAACAACGCCTATTTCAACACCACGAAATGGAATGATTGCGCCGCCCGCCAGCGCATGGACAACTCGCGCCAAAATCTCCGCAGTGGCTTCTTCAGCATAGTGCCTCCGCAAGGTGGATGGGCGGTCAGCCGCGTCTTCACCCGCTATTCCACTGATGATTACAACTACTGGCAATATGACCCGGCCTCCGGGCGATACCTGCGTTTTCAGGAGGCCAATGATACGCGCGACAACAAGCCGGAGACCTACGCTCCTTTGATGGACGACCTGACCAAGGAGCAAGTCGCCGCAGATAATGTGATTGTTTTGTACGTCTCGCATACGTTCGCCAACGAATTCGAGCAACAGGACGAAGTCTTCCATGTCAATCTGGTGGATTCGGGCAAGGCGTATGTGTTTCGAGATGGCTTTGCCTTTCCTGCATATTGGTCTCGAACCGACATTGACCAACCGCTTTTGATTACCGCCGCGTCAGGAACGCCCATCTACTTGAAACCCGGCACGACTTTTTATCAAGTCATCGGAGAGACCTCCAGCGATTGGTCGGACGGCTTGGATTGGCACTTCGATTTCCATACACCATAAGGTGTAAAATAAGCCTGCTTGTGAATTTTGTTCCGGGAGTTTGTAATGACTGCACAGGATTTTCGCGTTGAAAAAGATTCGCTGGGAGAGTTGCGCGTCCCTGCAAATGCTCTGTACGGAGTCCAAACCGAGCGCGCCGTGGAGAACTTTCCAATATCAGGTTTGCGTCCGTGGCGGGCGTTCATCTGGTCCATCGCGGCGGTGAAACGCGCTGCGGCGGAGGTCAATTTTGATCTTGGCTTGTTCAACGACCGCGAAGTAGATGGCAAGAAGTTCACTGCCAAGCAACTTTATTCTGCAATCTCGCAGGCCGCGCAGGAAGTGATGGATGCAAAATGGGATTCCGAATTTGTCGTGGATCCGTTCCAGGCCGGCGCGGGGACAAGCCACAACATGAACGCGAATGAAGTGATCGCCAACCGCGCCACACAGATTCTCGGCGGAGGATTGGGCAGGTATTATGTTCATCCGAACGATCATGTCAATATGGCCCAATCCACAAATGATGTGATTCCAACTTCGATTCGCTTGGGCGCGCTGTGGCGGCTGAACGAATTGCTCGACGCGCTGAAAGGACTTCAATCCGCGCTGGAGGCAAAGGCAGTTGAGTTTGATGGAATCGTCAAATCGGGGCGCACGCATCTTCAGGACGCTGTGCCGGTCCGCCTTGGTCAGGAGTTTGGCGCGTACGCCCGAGCCGTCGCGCGCGATGCTGAACGCGTGGCGCGGTCTGCTGAGGGGTTGAGGAGGCTGGGAATTGGCGGCACCGCGGTCGGGTCCGGTTTGAACGCACATCCTGAGTATCACAAGCGAATGGTGAAAAAATTATCCGAGTTAACCGGACTTAAATTGTACGAGTCTGATAATTTATTCGAGTCCATGCAGTCCATGGCAGACGCGGCAGATTTCTCTTCCGCGATTCGCACACTGGCATTGACCCTGATCCGCATCGCAAATGATTTTCGGTTGCTGGCCTCGGGGCCATCAACTGGACTGGATGAAATTCGATTGCCCGCTGTTCAGCCTGGATCGAGCATCATGCCGGGCAAAGTGAATCCGGTGATGGCCGAGATGCTCGATCAGGCCATGTTCCATGTGATCGGTTGCGATACGACCGTGGCGCTTGCGGTGCAGGCCGGACAGTTGGAATTGAATGTGATGATGCCGATCATCGCGCACAATTTGTTCGAAATGATGCAGGTGACCATCGGCGCGGTCAACGCGTTTACCGAACGCGCCGTGAAACGCGTAACGGCGAATCGCGAGAAGGCGGAAGGCTGGCTCTCGAAAAATGCGATTGTGATCACGGCTTTGAATCCGCTGATCGGCTACTCGCAGGGCGCGACATTGGTAAAAGAGGCATTGGCAAAGAACGCGTCGATTCGCGAACTCGCCGTCGAGAAAGCGAAGGCGGGATTACTCAAGCATCGCGATGAAGATCGTCCGGTCAAAGCGGAAGAAATTGAATCGGCGCTCTCCGATCTTCGGAAGTTGACAGAGGGCGGGATTATTGGCGGTTCGGTTGGAGGATAGAGTCGTCCGCAGATTTTTCTTTGTGATGATTACATGAGGAGCTTTCATGTCTTTTGATCCGACTTTTCTCAGCAACTTCCTTCTCGTTCTGACCGCCTTCGGCGGAGCGTTCCTGGCCGCCCTGTGGATTGCTCTCGTTATCTGGACGTATCGCGACATCCGTTCCCGCGCTCGCGACCCGCTTGTACACATTTTGTCCGCTCTGCTCGCGGCTGTGTTGAATCTGCCGGGCGTTCTCGTATATTTGATTCTGCGTCCAGCACGCACGCTCGAAGAGGAATATCAACACACGCTGGAAGAGGAGGCCCTTCTTCAAACCCTGGAGGAACTTCCGCTTTGCCCGGGCTGTGAACGCCGCGTCAAGGATGACTGGCAGGTATGCCCCAACTGCCACACGAAATTAAAGAAGACCTGTCATCACTGCGGCAGGCTGATGGAATTGCCGTGGAATATTTGCCCGTATTGCGGCACACCGGTCCCCGGCATGCGGCAGGAGGGCGTTAGCATGGACGATGCCCTGCGGGATTTGGGGCTGGGGAATAATGATGGGGATGTAAAAGCCGAATAGAAGGAATTTGTTTTGAAAATCGAATCCATCACTTTACATCATCTTCGGATGCCTTTAGTCGCGCCGTTCGAGACCTCGTTTGGGCGCGAGGTGGACCGTGAGTGTGTTATTGTCTCAATCCAAGCGGAGGGACTTGTAGGCTGGGGCGAATGTGTTGCTTCTGGTAATCCTGGCTACAATTATGAAACGACTGGAACCGCAATCCATATCCTAAAGGATTTTGTCGCGCCGTTGATTCTTGGCCAAGATATAAAAGATGCCGCCGATTTTCAACGACGTGTGGCGGGCATTCGCGGGCATCATCTTGCCAAGGCTGGTGTCGAGATGGCGTTGTGGGATTTGTTCGGGAAGCGCGATCATAAGTCTCTGCGCGAGATGTTCGGCGGAAAAAAAGACAAAGTCGAGGTGGGTGTCTCGGTGGGTTTGCAGGAATCGCCCGAAGTCCTGGTGAGAGCCGTAACGGATTATGTTCAGCAGGGCTACGCGCGCGTCAAGATCAAGATCAAGCCGGGCCGCGATGTCGGCGACGCGACCGCGGTTCGCAAAGCCTTTCCGAATCTGCGTCTGCAAGTGGACGCGAACTCTGCGTATTCGCTCGAAACCAGTCAGACTTTGCGGCCATTGGACCCGTTAGACCTTTTGTTGATCGAACAGCCATTATTCGAGGATGACATTTGGGATCATCGTAAATTGCAGGAGCAATTCCATACGGCCATCTGCCTCGATGAAAGTATTGTATCGCCGCGCCACGCGCGCTACGCGATTGAGATGAAGGCTTGTCGCGTCATCAACATCAAAGCGGGACGTGTGGGCGGGCTGAGTCAGGCGCTTGAGATTCACGACCTGTGCCGCGCGCAAAATGTCCCGGTTTGGTGCGGCGGAATGTTGGAAACGGGCATTGGCCGCGCCTCGAATCTCGCGCTGGCTTCACTGCCCGGATTCGTTTTGCCGGGCGACATCTCCGCATCCGACCGTTATTATCGTCGCGATATCACACATGAAAAATTCTCGCTCAACTCAGACAGCACAATTGATGTGCCGCGCGGCGCAGGCCTCGGCGTGACGATTGACGAGAACGCGCTAAAAAGTTTTTCGTTGGCGCGGCTCGAACTCAAACCTGCTTAGCGTCGCTTCGTGAAAAAATTATTGTTTCTCCTGCTCGCGGGGGCTTTACTTGAGGCGTGTGCGCCGCAAGCCGCCGCGCCAACTTCGCAACCGAACGTCTCGACTTCAACACCAGCCTCCGCGCTGAATGGGTTGTGGATTAGCCCCACGATTCCTGATGCGCTCCGTCAGACCGCGCAGGGCTGGGGCGTACCGCTTGCCTTGAATTCTTCCTCAGCTTCCATGATCCTTGATGTGGATTCAACGTCCATCGTCCATAATCCATCGTCCGTCTGGATATATGCGCTCGTTGCTCCATTTCCAACTGTGACGGACGGCGTGACTCTCGACGACATAAAATCTGCGTGGCACGGTTCATCGTCCGGACCGTTTGCCGGGCGTCCGTTATGGATGGCAGAGTCAACCCTCGCCGCGTTCACCGCGCTTTGGGGCGCGCCCGCTAACGGGTCCGTGAAAGTTGCGCCTGCCGATCAATTGCTCGATGATGTGTGGAAGAATCTTCCATCGTGGGGAATTGTTCCGTTTGAATCGCTCGATCCAAAATGGAAAGTTCTGACCGTTGATGGTCAATCTCCCATCCGCAAAGATTTCGATGCCAGTCAATATCCGTTGCAAATCACGTTTGCTTTGCGCGGCAGTCAGCCTTCGGCCTTCAGCCTTCAGCCTTCCAACCGCGATCCATCCAAACTCACCACCGTCATTATGACCGGCACGACCTCGCTGGTGCGCGAGATTGCTTATCAAATGGAAGTAAAAGGGATTGACTATCCCGGCTCGGATATTGGCGACTGGCTGAGGCAGGCCGACATCCTTCATGTAAGTAATGAGACCTCGTTCGACCCGAATTGCCCGCCTCCAAATCCAAACGAAAATAGATTCTATTGCAGTGACCCAAGATATATCGGCCTGTTCGATAACGTCGGCGTGGATGTGGTCGAGTTGACCGGCAACCACATTTTGGATAGCGGCGGAAGGTCTTTTTTATACACGCTGAATCTTTATAAACAACATAACATGCAATATTTTGGCGGCGGTGCAAATTTGGAAGAGGCGCGCAAGCCGCTGTTGATCGAAAATCACGGCAACAAGATTGCCTTTGTCGGTTGCAATGCCGGTGAGTTGCCCGAACCTTTTGCAACAGATAATGTCCCCGGCGCGAATCCCTGTGATTATGCTCAATTCACGAAACAGATCAAACAACTGCGCGCGCAGGGATATTTGGTGATCGCCACCTTCCAATACAAGGAAGGCTACTCGCCGCGGGTCATGCCGTGGCAGTTGGGCGATTTCCGTCAGGTCGCCGCGGCGGGCGCGGACATTGTCAGTGGAAGTCAGTCTCACGCGCCGCTGATGATGGAGTTTTATGACGGCTCATTCATCCATTATGGTTTGGGAAATTTATTCTTTGGTCAAATGGGCAACCAGCCGCCGGGACCCGGCCTCCCGCCTCAGCCCGCAGAGCGATACGAATTTCTCGACCGCCATGTCTTTTACGATGGCCGTTACATCAGCACCGAATTATTGACTGCCATGCTGGAAGATTACGCGCGTCCACGCCCGATGACCCCCGATGAACGCGCCGCGTTCTTGACTGCTTACTTCGGTTACAGCGGCTGGATTCCGCTCATCCCCACACCCGCGCCTGAACAGACTCCCACCTTATATCCGCTGTTGAACTTCGTTCCACTGCCGACGCGTACACCCGTGCCGCGTGTTACGCCGACGCCGTGACGCGTCAGTCGAAATAAATGTTCAGATCCGAGCAATCGAATCGATTCCCGCAATTCGGGCAGATGACTTTGCAGTTCTTCTCGTACATCTCAAACCCGCATCGGTCGCAAATAAACTTGTGCTTTGTATTTTCTTCGCTGCCTTTTCCTTCTTTACTTCTCACTTCTTCACTTTTTACTTCTTTTCCCATCTCAACCCTCCTTCCACACAACCGGCTTTAGCAACGCGGAATTGAATTCGCTCAACCGCGTCTCGCCAAGTCGTTTGACTTCAGCAATGACCGCGTCCATGTCTTTTCGGAGTTGGGCCACGTCCACGCCGCGACAGTGATCCGGCCAATCTCTCAGCCACTTCATACTTCGTCCATGGACCTTGACCGCGCCGTGATAATTATGCCGCGTCACGTGCAGATAAGTCACCGCGGCCTCCAAAACCCCCTGATACAACTCACGAATCTTCCCTTTTTCCTCTTTCCACGCGATTTCCAACTCTTCATGCGCCTCGAAATATTTTCCGGCATTGAACAGATGCAGCCCCTCGATGGCTTTGGGATGCAGAGACCCGTCACAATCGTTTGCGCGCATAGCGGCAGTATATCATGAGCGACATTCGATATTCGAGTCACGAAATTCGACTATCGAATAACGAACATCGAATTTTGGCCTTTCTACCAGTGGTAAAATCTCACAACATGAGCAGGCGCTGGTTGTTGGCTTTCGGTGTGTTGGTCTTGGCGGCGGTAGCGATTCTCGCCTCCAGTCTGCATGATGTCCACTTCCAGCAGGGCAGGGCATTGCCGGTCCAATCTTCGCCCGCCGCGCCGCAGGCTTCGTCGCTGATTTCCAACGCGCCTGCCACTCCGCTCTGGAAATCTCTGTTGATTTGGGCGGCCTTCGTCATCAACCTGATCATCTTCTATTTTCTGATCCCTCCTGAACAGCGCAAAAAAATATTGCGGATGGTCACCCGCCTCGCGCTTACTGTGCTGGCTTTGTTGATTGCCCTGCACTATCGGCTGATTCAAATTCCAACCTTGGATGGCCCGCCGCCGACTAACAACGGCGCGCCCGCGCCGGGACTCGGCTCGGATGCGGATGTGCCGACTTTCCATCAGCCCGAAATGACGCCGTGGCTCATTTATCTCATCAGCCTCGCGGTAATTGCCACGCTTCTTCTCTTGACCTGGGCCGGCTACCGTGGGTGGATGCGTACCCACGCTCGAAGCCTTTCCGGGTTGGACGACATCGCCGAGATCGCGCAATCATCGCTCAACGACATTGCCTCAGGCCGCGACTGGGGCGACGTGATCGTCCAATCCTATGTGCGCATGGGCGAAGTGGTCAGTGCGCGGCGCGGGTTGAATCGCGCGGAGGCCATGACGCCGCGCGAATTCGCGACGCGGCTTGAGTACGCAGGTCTGCCCGCCGAGGCAGTCAAAGGATTGACGCGCCTGTTTGAGTCGGCGCGTTACGGCGCGCGTAAATCGAGTCAATCAGATGTGAATGAAGCAGTCGCCTGCCTCAACTCGATCCTGCAGGCCTGCGGGGTGACTCCATGACTCGCGCCCGCTGGCTGTTGTTGTTTGTCATCGTCGGGATATCAACCGTGCTTGCTTTTTTCCTGCACGATGCCATCTACAGTGCAGTGGTCGTGCCAATCGCCTATGTGTTTTGGGTTTTATGGATTTATTATTCTGCCGTCCCTCAACTTGTGTTGTGGATTGCATTGCTTTTGATCTTGTTCATAACGATCACGTCTAACTTTATTCCCGAAGGGCGCGGCTCGAAACGCGCATTGCTCAAACGCGAACCCTCGCAAGGAGAAGTGGAAACACTGGCGACCTGGTTCTTCAAAGCCCGCCGCGGTAATTATTTCAAGTGGCAGATTGCCAACAGGCTGGGTAAGATCAACCGCGAGTTGAGTCAAAGTTTTGGGCGGCGCGGCCGGCCCGAGGTCCAGAATGAGGCGGTGGAGAAATATTTCGACGCGGGGTTGAATAAATCCTTCGTTGATTTTCCGCTTGCAAAGAATCAAATCCGTCCCGCGCCCACGCCGCTGGATTTGAATCCGAAAGACGCAGTGGATTATCTTGAGTCTCAAATGGAGAATCATCGTGGCCGATATTCGTGAAGTTTCTGCGCTGAGCAAAAAAGTAATCTCGGAAGTGGAGCGCGCCGTGGTGGGCAAACGCGGCGTGCTCGAAATGGTGATGACGGCGGCGCTCGCGGGCGGACACGTGCTGTTCGAAGATTTTCCTGGACTTGGCAAGACGTTGATCGCGCGCAGTTTTTCAACGGCTCTTGGCCTGGACTTCAAGCGGATCCAATTTACTCCTGATCTTCTGCCCGGCGACATCACGGGCGGTTATATTTTCAATCGCAATAAAAATAAATTCGAGTTACGCCGCGGCCCGGTGTTTACAAATATTCTTCTGGCCGATGAAATCAACCGCGCTTCGCCCAAGACCCAATCCGCTTTGCTCGAGGCCATGCAGGAGGGACGTGTGACGCTCGAAGGCGAAACGCTGACTCTGCCTGAGCCGTTCATCGTGCTGGCGACTCAAAACCCGATTGAATATGAAGGTACGTTCCCACTGCCCGAAGCGCAACTCGACCGTTTCATGGTGAAGTTGTCGGTGGGTTATCCGGCCATGGAGGAGGAAAAGGAAATCCTGCGTCGTCGCCGCGAGCGTCGGCAGGACGAGGTCGCGTTGCAGCAGGTCATGAAGCCGAAGCAATTGCCGGATTTGCGCGCTGCGGTCGAGACCGTTCATGTGGACGCGGATATCGAAAGTTATATCGCGGCGTTGATCCATGCCACGCGCGAAGATCGGCGCGTGTCGGTCGGCGCGTCGCCGCGCGGTTCGCTGGCTTTTCTGAAATTGGCGCGTGCCCGCGCCGCGCTGGATGGGCGCGATTATGTCATCCCGGATGACATCAAGATGTTCGCGACTCCTGTTTTGAGCCATCGCCTGATTCTGCAACCGGAATATTGGATGTCGCAATCTGTAGCGAGCGACGTGATCGAAGATGTCCTGAAGAAGACTCCGGTGCCGGTGACCCCCCTCCGTCTCCCCCCAAATTCACAGAATTTGAGGGGAGAGAAAGAGGGGGGCCGACGGAGGTGAGGGAGGTCTTATGTCTCGCGCTATATTCCTCGGCCTTCTCATCTTTTTCCTGCTTCTCGCCAGCCTCGTGACCTTGCATGGCGCGATCCTGGCGTTGACCATTCCGCTTTTTTTATATCTTTTTTATGGACTCTGGCGCGGGCCGGAAAATGTCAAGTTCAGAGTGCATCGCGAATTGAGCGCGGAGCGCGTCGCGCCGCAGACGCCGGTTAAGGTCACATTGACCGTCACCAATCTTGGAACTGACATCGAAGAACTCTCTGTTGAAGATGTTATTTCTCCCGCGCTGAATATCACCGATGGGAGCAATCGTCATTTGATTTCTTTGGGCAAAGACGCGAGTTTTACTTTTGATTACACCGTCAGTGGACCGCGCGGCGGCTTTCCGTTTGAAACAATCCACACGGAGGCGGGCGATCACTTTGGGCTATCGCGCGTAACGCAAGACATCCGCACATTCGGGCAGTTATTTGTGTTTCCGTCCATTGCCCGCATCAAGCGCGTCCCGATCCGGCCGCGCCGGACGCGCGTTTACTCGGGGACAATCCCTGCGCGCGCGGGCGGTGTGGGAGTCGAATTCTTCGGCGTACGCGATTACGAGTCTGGCGATTCGCCGCGTCAAATCAACTGGCACGTCAGCGCGCGATATCCTGATGAATTATTTTCCAGCGAATATCAGCAGGAGCGCGTAGCCGATGTGGGCATCGTACTGGATGGCCGCGAGAGATCAAATTTGTTTGCGGGCGGGCATACGCTCTTTGAACACTCGGTGCTGGCCGCGGGCGCGCTGGCCGATGCGCTGCTCGCGCAAGGCAATCGCGTTGGTTTGCTCGTTTACAGCGCGTACCTGCATTGGACTTTCCCCGGCTATGGCAAACTTCAGCGCGAACGCATTTTACACGCGCTGTCTCATGC
Source organism: Anaerolineae bacterium (assembly GCA_021324435.1). Taxonomy (GTDB): domain Bacteria; phylum Chloroflexota; class Anaerolineae; order Anaerolineales; family Villigracilaceae; genus Fen-1038. The sequence continues at coordinate 1,433 of JAJPIZ010000003.1, read as the reverse complement.
CGAGCCGGGCGCGAGCCAGATTTTCGAGGGCTTGCAATATCTTCCCACACGCATGTTTCCCATCGAGTCGCAAATTGTTCTGGTCAGTCCGTTGTTGCAGGACGATTTTCCGACTCTGGTTCAATTGCGGGCACGCGGCTATCAGGTGATGGTGGTGAGTCCGGACCCGGTGGCGTTTGAGCAAAGTTATTTGCCGCGCCGGCACGAGGTCGAGTTGGCGGCGAGGGTGGTCCGCATGGAGCGCGATCTGATGCTCAAAAAAGTCCAGCGTGCGGGCGTGCAAGTCATCGAGTGGAACGTCGAGCAGCCTTTCGATCAAGCCACGCGCAAGGCCTTTGCGCGGCGTGTTCAAATGACGGGCAGGGTATGACTCTCTTTGCGCTTTTGCTCAGCGTCGCGATGGGAATCGGATCGCTGGCCTGGGGTTATGCACAAGCCGGCTTGATGTCGTTCGCGCGGTGGATTGTCATCTTCGGCGCGCTGTGGCTGATCGCCATTTGGCGTCGCTGGCGATGGTTTTCTTATGTCGGCCTCGCCTTCAATTTTTTAGCGGCGGCTTTGGGGTTGTGGATGTTGGACTTTGCGCCGGGCTGGATGTTTGCCGGCGCGATCGGCGGACTGCTGGCCTGGGACTTGACCGATTTTCGGTATCGCCTCCGCTTCGCGGCCTCGGACGAGGAGCGGCACGCCGTTGAGACGCGTCACCTCCGCCGAATCAGTTTACTGGCCCTGGTTGGCTTCGGGCTGGCGAGCCTGGCGATGATCATCAAATTTCAATTCAATTTCGAATGGGCCTTATTATTGACGATTGTTTCCGCTTTGGGGATTATTCAATTGGTCAACTGGTTTCGTAAGCGTACCTACTAATGTTTGATGAAATAATGTCCGCAAGATTCACATAAATTTAGCCTACAAAAGACACTTTTTGAGCGGACATTTATATGTCAGAACTCAGTAGCACAAGACCTAATTAGAATAGCGCGTACATTTGGGACAATTACTATTTATGTAAGAACAATTTTTCGAGAAGGCCATTTTCGTCTTTTGATGCCTTTATTTCCCCATCCAGCCACGCGGCGCGCAGGCGCCATAAAATCTTCTGATATTTCGGCCCAGGCTCAAGGCCGAGTTTCTTCAAGTCATGGCCGGTAGTGTGCGGCTTGACGTGCCGCCACTCGGAAATATATTTTTCCAATTTCTGCTTTGGTCTTCCGCGCGCGGCGAGAGAGACCGCGTAGGCCGCGGGCAAAGGGATTTTGTCGAGACGCTCGACGCACTGGCTGGGTTTCAAATCAGCGAAAGAAGAAAGATCGGAAAGAAGCTTGGATGAGGCCTTCAGAGAATCAAGCAATGCGGCGGTAAAGTGAAGTCGCTTGTTGAGAGATTCGATTTCCCTGCCTGACAAATCCACCAGCCACAGCATCCAGCGCAAG
>JAJPIZ010000002.1 GCA_021324435.1 Anaerolineae bacterium | reverse complement strand
GATCTTGTCCACTGAGGGATCGGCTTTTTGGCCCAGGATCGCGACCTGCCCATTGACGCGCACGCGCCCGGCACTGATGAATTCCTCGCAGGCGCGTCGCGAACCGTGACCGGCCTGCGCTAAAAGTTTTTGGAGGCGTTCAGGCATTTCTGTTTTTCCTCTCAGGTATCCAAAGAACTCTTCACCACCAGTCCGCCGCGCTGGAGAACATAAGTATAAATCATGGTGGTCTTCACTTCTTTGTGACCGAGCCGTTCACGAACGGTGTGAATATCATAACCGTTTTGCAAAAGATGAGTAGCGAAGGAATGGCGGAGGGCGTGATGAGTCACGGGCTTTTCTATCTTTGCGAGTTGAGCGACTTATCGTACTGCCTTTTGCAGTACGCCGGGATCAAGATGGTGGCATTTCTGTTTTGGCTTATGTTGAAAAGAGTGAACGGCAACGAGAGCAGAGATGAAAGTTGGTGAAACACACTTCAGGTTGACAAGAAATTCATGGATAACCATGTAACCGCCCAAGAAATGTTTGTTTACACCGCGAAACAGTCGGGAAAAATTGCGCAGACCCGTCCATATGCCTTCGGCAGAATGGGTGGTGTGAATCATCTGCAAACGAACCTGCTCGCTCGCATGGCCAACGATGTCGAGGACGGGCGGACAATCATTGGCATACGTCCCTTGGCCGCGCCGTTTGTTGGCTCACCGATGGGGGGGGGCAGTGCAGACTAACGCACTTTTGCCTTTTTCCCCTGCAGTCTGGAAGAGTTCGTCGCTCTTGGCTTCCAAATCGGGGGCATGCGTATTCGGCTGTGGCCGTTCGACATGCTCCTGAAGCTCTCGCCGCAGGTTTCAAGACCATCAGATAATTCAGCTCCAATTCCGCAAGCCAGTTCGCGGGTGGCTCACCTTTCAAGAGGCCGCGTAACAGCGGGACGACTTGCTTCTGTGCGGGATGATAATGTTGTAGAACCGCGCCAGTGCATACGGGTTGTAAATGTGTTGACACTCTCGACAACAGTACACCATCAATCTGCTCTTGCGTGTGAGCCGAAACAGGTAGGCTTGCTACACACTCCTTTGACGCCACGGACACTTCAACCCTTGCGGATGAAAGGGTTCCAAAATCCATTGTTCGCTGCCTTCTGGGCTGAGTAGATCTGTAATTGGAATTTCCGAGTCTACAGTCTACGATCACTCTTCTTGATGAGTCTTTATTTCACGGTTGTGAAAACTGGTAAAGATAATCTTGTTGTTATGGACACGCCACCTTATACCCCTGATGTAAAATCAAGGCAAGGTGATATGAGTGAGCTTTTTTGTTTCTGATTGATCAAAAGCAGGCTAACAATGCATGCAGCAGGAGTGGCTTGCGTCATCGCTCACCTTGTTATCTCCGACCTCGCTAAGCCATAATTCGCTGGTTTACGTAAAATCCCTTTCACAGGGTCAGGAAATGGCTAGATTTCCTCTTTGCTTTCATCTCTAGATATTGCCATAGAGCGATAAAGTGGAGCCGGGACATCCCGGCTCCACTTTATCGCTTACGCTTGGCAATTTCTCGCCTTTGGCTTAACTTCCGCCCTCGTTCCCCACCTACATTAATTTCAGGATGAATCATATTGTCATGCAACTTTTATGCTTTTATCCAAATACACATCTTGAATCGTGTTCAACAACTTCACGCCTTCCGCCATTGGACGCTGGAAAGCCTTGCGGCCGGAAATCAAGCCTGTGCCTCCGGCGCGTTTATTGATTACCGCCGTCGCGGCGGCCTCGGCAAAATCATTCTCACCCGAAGCCCCGCCGCTGTTGATCAGTCCAATGCGCCCGGCATAGCAATTGATCACCTGATAACGGCACAAGTCAATCGGATGGTCGCTGATCAAATCGGAATACATGCGTTTGTCGAATTTGCCAAAGGTAACGCCGTCTTTATTCAGCGCAAGGTAGCCGCCGTTGTTTTCCGCCAGTTTCTGTTTGATGATGTCCGCTTCGAGGGTCACGCCGAGATGATTGGCCTGCCCGGTCAAATCAGACGACACGTGGTAATCCTTGTCCGTTTTGAAGGCTTTATTTCGCAGATAACACCACAACACAGTCGCCATGCCAAGTTCATGAGCGAGGGCAAAGGCCTGCGCGATCTCGATCAATTCGCGATGTGAATCGTCCGAGCCGAAGTAAATTGTCGCGCCAACTGCCGCGGCGCCCATCTCATAGGCTTCCTTCACTGTGCCAAACAGAATCTGCTCGAAGTTGTTGGGATAGGTCAACAGTTCGTTGTGATTGATCTTGACGATGAACGGAATCTTGTGCGCGTACTTGCGCGCCACGATTCCCAGCACGCCGAACGTCGAAGCGACCGCGTTGCATCCGCCCTCGATGGCAAGTTTGACGATGTTTTCGGGATCGAAGTAATCCGGGTTCTTCGCGAAACTCGCGCCGCCGGAGTGTTCGATGCCCTGATCCACAGGCAGGATCGAGAGATACCCGGTCCTGCCGAGGCGGCCGTTACCATAAATCCACGCCAGGTTGCCGAGCACGCGGTTGTTACGGTCCGATTGCATGAAAACGCGGTCCACGAAATCAGGTCCGGGAAGCTGCAAGCGCTCTTTGGAAATTTTTGGCGAATTGAAGCCGAGCAGAAGTTCCGCTTTGTCGCCCAGCAAAGATTGAATGTCGCCGGTCATAACTGTTGTTGCCATTGCATTTCTCCTTGCATAGAAATTTCAACACAAAGGCGCGAAGGGCACAAAGGAAAAAGACTGCTTTGGACTTTTGGCCTTAATGACCTTGTATCCTTCGCGGTTAATCGCTACGCTTGATTATAACCAGAAAGTACGGCTATAATAAGTCTGTGCGACCAACCCCCCATGAACTCGTATATCGTCGCAGGAGGCTCAAATGACTGACATGATGCAGAACGTAACCGGCCAGATGGACCCGTTCAAGAAACTGGCTTCGTACATCCCCGGCTTCAGCGGATATGTGGAACGACAGAACCGCCGCGACGCCGACAAACTGGTTCGCGAGACGGTGGCGCGCCGCTTCGAGGAACTCTGGAAGCGCACGTCGAATTTGCAGACCGACCTGGTCAGCGCGGGCAAGATCGAATTCGTGGATGATATGGAAAAGGCCGCCATCCAACTCCGCACCTTCATTGACAAGATCAGCACCGCGGCGCGCGGCTATTCCGGCCTGTTCGACGCGGTCAAGATCAACGAGAAGGAACTGGAAAAACTTTACAACTTCGATCTGGCGTTCTTCAATCTTGCCGATCAAATTGGAAGCGCCCTCGATAATGTCGAAGCCAGCATGGGCGATGATGCGGCTCTGCCCGCCGCCATTCGCAATCTCACAAGTCTTGGCCGTCAGGCTGTTGAAACCTTTGACCGCCGCAGTGAGGCTTTTACTGGTAGCGGAAGGTAATCATCACCACAAAGGCACAGAGTCCACAAAGCTCTTATCTTTGTGAACACAAAGAAGACTCTGTGTTCTTTGTGTCTCTGTGGTAAAACAGAATCATGTGGCATCAATACATAAACGCGACTTCCACCGATGAAGTTCTGAAAATTTTGAATGAAAAACGCGAGCGCGCCCGCATCGTGGCCGGCGCGACCGACTTGATCCTCGAACTCGAGCGCGGCGTTCGCAAAGGCATCGAGACCCTCATTGATGTGACGCGCATCCCGGATCTTGACCGCATCCACCTTGACGAGGACGGGGTCATTCATCTTGGGCCGCTGGTCACGCACAATCACTGCGCGGCCTCCAAACTCATTCAAGACAAAGCCTTTCCCCTCGCCCGCGCCGCGTGGGAAGTCGGCGCGCCGCAGATCCGCAACCGCGGCACGGTCGCGGGCAACCTCATCACCGCATCGCCCGCCAATGACACCATCACCCCGCTGATCGCGCTCGATGCATCAGTGACTCTCGCCTCGATGCGCGGAGAGCGCACGGTTAAACTTCAGGACTTTTATACGGGCGTTCGCAAAACCGTGATGGAGCCGGACGAGATGATGGTGGACATTTCCTTCCCTGCTCTGACGCGCGACCAGCGCGGGACATTCATCAAACTGGCTTTGCGCCGCGCGCAGGCGATTTCACTGGTCAATGTCGCTCTGGTCTTGACCGTGAAATGGGGCGCCGTTAAATCAGCCTCGATTGCGCTGGGGGCCGTCGCGCCGACCATCATCCGTGCGCCGGAAGCCGAAGCATATTTGGCTGGCAAAAAATTAACAGATGAGGTCATCGCCAAAGCCGCCGAACTGACCATGAATGCCAGCAAACCGATTGACGACATTCGCAGTTCTGCCGCGTATCGCCGGCAAATGGTCAAAGTCATTACGGCGCGCGGGCTGAAAGCCATCCGCGAGAAGAGCGAACGGGAAGGCTATCCGCGCGAGCCGGTTTTGCTGTGGGGCAAAGAAAAAGTCAACGGCGGCGCGACCGCTATCCGGTCCGAGCATGAAGCGGGTTCGATCATCCGCACGAAAATCAACGGCAAAGAATATACGTTCAACAGCGGCCGCGAAAAGACGCTTCTGCGTCTGCTTCGTGAAGAGGGCGCGTTGACCGGGACGAAAGAAGGCTGCGCCGAGGGCGAATGTGGCGCGTGCACCGTTTTCCTGGATGGCAAAGCAGTGATGTCATGTCTTGTCCCCGCGCCGCGCGCAGACGGAGCGGAGATCGTAACGGTTGAAGGACTTGCCAAAGGTGAACAGTTGCATCCTGTTCAAGAGACATTCATCCAGGACGGCGCGGTACAATGCGGATACTGCACGCCCGGTTTCATCATGTCTGCCGCGAAATTATTGGAAGAGAATCCGCATCCATCGAAAGACGAGATCGAACAAGCCATCACGGGCAATCTCTGCCGGTGCACCGGTTATTACAAAATCGTGCAGGCCATTGAGGACGCCGCGGCCATAAAGGCTTGAGAGGTGAACCATGGGAAGATATACATCCGCCAGCCATCAACGACCTATACCAAAACCTGAGCGCCCACATGCCATCTGGCGCGGCATTGGCTGTCTCATCATTTTGATCGTGCCGGTCATTTCATGCGCCGCCGCGTCCATTACATCGCAGATTGCAATAGACAGGCGCTGGCCTTTGCCATATCAATTGATGGGGTATCCGGTCGTCCCGCCGCTCTTCTGGAAGGTCGGCGCATTCGCCCCCATATGGGCGTTTATTCAAAGCCAGAACAATCTTTATTTGCTGATTGCCTTTACCATTGGGTTCATGGCAGTGTTGGCCGTCATTGTATCCATGATATATGCCATTGCCTATCGTTTTGTTGCCCCGCCGCGCTACGGACCTTTGGATGAACCGCCGCCGAACATCAAAGTGAAGCGATACAAGCGTTAAACCCCGGAGCGTGGACGTGTTGCCCACGCTCTTTTTGTTCTTCAATCCACAGCGGGCGCTTCGCCTTCCTCGCCTTCAATGGGTTCTTCTGGCTCAGGCTCTTCAGCCTGCGGCCATTCCATTTCCTCACCGTGCCCTGCGCCTTCTGACTCGGTCTCTGCTGTTTCGCCCTCCGCCTCGCTTGCTCCCTTTTCTGCCTCGGGTTCCATCTGTTCTTTTTCTATCTCCTTTTCCGGCTCCTCTGATTCATTTTCTTCTTCAGTCTCTTCCGGTTCGTCCTCTTCTCCGCGCCCTTCTTTCTCAGGTTCCTCTTTCTCTTCCTCTTCTTCTTCATTTTCTTCCATTCCATCCGGCTCCGTTTCTTCCTCGCTTTGTTCTTCTTCATCGGACCCTTCGGTCTGCATTTTCTCCTGGTCTTCATCTTCTTCCGACTCGCCCACTTCCAGTTCCTCAGCGACATTCTCCTCTGTGGCTTCAGCGCGGTCTCTCCCCGCTTCCTCAAAACCATCTTTTGCCTTTGTCTCATTCCCGCTTGATTCAGCCTGATCGTCTTCAAGATTTTCTACAGTGTCGCCCCCGTTCAATTCACCGCTTGCGCTCTTAACTCCGCGCTGATTCCACGCGGCAATGACAAAGTTATGCACTTCCGGCATGGACGCCTTCAAGTCGCGCATGAAGTGAGAATAAGATTCATACACACTCCGGTCGGCCGCTTCACCTTTTCCCAACTCCTCGTGAACAGCGCTCAACATCGCCAGCGCCTCATCAGGCGAAAGGTCGCCTGACTCCAACCGCGACCGCAGGTAGTCCAGCATTCCTTTTGGCCCCGATTCATTGAATAGATCGTTGCGACCAGTTGAGTTCATCGGCACCTCGTTGCGCTCGAATATACTCCACGCCGCGCAAAAGAACAATCACACCGTTGTATAATTACAGGCAAGTTCAAATTAACGGAGTTCTCATGTCAGCCATTGGACAATCCTTCCCGCGAGTGGATGCCCGCGATAAAGTCACGGGCGAAGCGGCATACTCAGGCGACCTCTCCATGAAAGGTATGTTGTTCATGAAGATCCTGTTCGCCGAGCGCCCCCACGCCCGCGTCAAAAGCATCAAGACCGGCAAGGCTGAGGCCGCGCCGGATGTGGTCGCAGTCTATACAGCCAAAGATGTGCCGGTCAATGAATATGGGCTTCAAATTCCAGATCAGCCCGTGTTATGCGGACCCGGTTCCTCCAAGCCATACACAGACATCGTTCGCTTCGTCGGGGACCAGGTAGCGGTCGTCGTTGCCCGAAGCGAATCTGCCGCCCAGGCCGCGCTCGACCTGATCCAAGTCGAGTACGAAGACCTTCCGATTTTGAGCGATCCTGAAGAAGCGATGAAACCCGGCGCGCCGATTCTGCACCCCGACCGCGGCGACACGAACATTTGCGTCCATTACAAAATCCGCAAAGGGGATGTGGATGCCGCGTTCGCGCAAGCGGACGTGATCGTCGAGAGCGAATATCGCACGCCTGCGCAGGAGCACGCATACCTTCAACCGGAGGCCGGGCTTTCCTACATGGACGAAGAAGGCCGCATCACGGTTGCCTGCGGAGGCCAATGGACTCACGCCGACCGCGCTTCCATCGCGCACGCCCTCGGCCTGCCGGATGAAATGATCCGTGTGGTGTATCCAGCCATTGGCGGCGCATTCGGTGGACGCGAAGATCTGTCCGTGCAAATCGTGCTGGCGCTCGCCACGTGGAAACTTCAGCGTCCGGTTAAGATCATCTGGTCACGCCGCGAGTCGTTGATTGGTCACGCCAAACGTCATCCGGTTATTCTGCGCGCCAAATGGGGTGCGACCAAAGATGGGAAATTGGTCGCCGCGCAAAACGAAATCATCGGGGATGGCGGCGCGTATATGTACACATCCAACAAAGTTCTCGGCAACTCCGCCATCACCTCGACCGGCCCATATTTCATCCCCAATGTCAAGACGGATGTTTATGGCGTTTACACCAACAATATCCCCAGCGCGGCATTCCGCGGATTCGGCGCCCCGCAAGCCTTGTTCATGGCCGAAGGCCAAATGAACAAACTCGCCGAAAAACTTGGCATGGACCCGGTGGAATTCCGCTTGAAGAACGCGCTCAAAGATGGGCAAACGATGGGAGTAGGCACGCCCGCCCCAAATCCGGTAAGCATATCGCAGGTCATCGAGGCCGCCGCGAAAAAATCCGGTTGGAAAGACCGCAGACCGAAGACCGCTGACCGAGAAAAGCGTCCATCGTCCACCGTCCACCGTCGAGGCTTTGGCTTTGCCGCCGGCTTCAAGAACGTCGGCTTCTCGTTTGGCTATCAGGAAAATTGCTGGGCGAAGGTCGAAATTCACGGCAACGCCGAAATCAAAAAAGTGATTGTCCATCACGCCGGCGCGGAAGTCGGACAAGGCACACACACGGTGATGGCGCAAATGGCCGCAGAGGCCGTCGGTGTGTCACCTGAGATCGTCACAATTGTCCCCTCGGATTCCGCGACACAAGGCAACCCCGGCTCGGCTTCCGCCTCACGCATGACCTTTATGGCGGGCAACGCCATCAAAGGCGCGGCGGAGGCGGCTCTGCAAAAATGGCATAACGAAGAGCGGCCCGCCATCGCGGAATACAAATATCTCGCGCCCAGAACCACGCCCTTTGACAAAGAGACCGGTTATTCGACGCCGAATTTTTCATACGCATATTCGGCACAGGCCGTGGAAGTGGAAGTGGACACCGAGACCGGTCATGTTCGCCTCGTGCGCGTGGTGGCCGCGGATGATGTAGGCAGGGCCGTCAATCCTTCGCTGATTGTTGGGCAAATCGAAGGCGCTATTGTGCAAGCGCAAGGCTATGCCATCACCGAAGATTTCAAAACGAAAGATGGCCGTGTGCTGACCGATCAACTCAGCACGTATCTGTTGCCGACCGTTTTGGACATTCCCGAAAAAGTGGAATCGGTCATTGTGGAGGTGCCCGATCCGAACGGACCCTGGGGCGTGCGCGGCGTCGGCGAATTACCTTTCCTGCCGCTGGCGCCGGCTATCGCGGCCGCCATCCACGACGCGACCGGTGTATGGATCAATGAATTTCCATTCACGCCCGAACGCGTGTTGAAGGCGCTCGGGAAAATTTGATCAGTTGCAGAGGCGCGATATATCGCGCCCATGCAAAACCAAAAATGTCTTTTCCATATCGCGGCGAGACCAAAGAACTGAACGACGAAACGCGCAAAGACGCGCCCTCCGGCGCGTTCATTCGACTGCCAAACGGCGTCACACATTACGAACTAAGTAGTAATCCTCCTTCCTCGAAAGGAAAGAGGTTGGGAGTGAGGTTGCCGGTCGTCCTCGTGCATGGATTTTCCGTTCCGTATTTCATCTGGGATCCAACGTTCCACGCGTTGGCTTCATCCGGTTTCCGCGTTCTACGTTATGATCTTTTTGGCCGCGGCTTCTCAGATCGCCCTCACGCAAGATACAACCTCGATCTGTTCATCCAGCAACTAAGTGATTTACTCGATGCGCTGAATTTCAAGCAAATCAATCTTGTGGGTCTTTCCATGGGCGGAGCGATTGCCTCCGGCTTTACCGTGCGCTATCCAGAGCGCGTTCGCAAACTGGTTTTGATTGACCCGGTCGGGACGCATCCCATGCCGCTCAATTTGATTTACAAAGCGGCCATCCTGCCCGGCATCAGCGAACTGATCCTCGGCCTGGCCGGGACGGAGAGAATGGTGAAAGGTGTCGCATCCGATTTCTTCGATTCCGCGCATGTGGAGATGTTCCAGAATCAGTATCGCGTCCAAATGCAGTACCGCGGCTTCAAGCGCGCCATCCTGTCCACACTCCGTAACAGGGCTGTGGGAGGGTTTCCAAAAATCTATGAACGACTTGGAAAACTCGGCATGCCCGTCCTGCTCTTCTGGGGAAGAAATGATCAAACTTTGCCCTTCGCGCAAAGTCAATCTATTTTAGAATTGGTGCCGCGCGCTGAATTCCATGTCATCGAAGATTGCGGGCACATTCCCCACTACGAAAAGCCGGAAGCATTGAATCCAATTCTGATTGATTTTCTGAAAAGAAGGAGCGTCTAATTTAGCGGACTGGTCACAGAGCGCACAGAGATTTTGAGATTTTTTCTCAGAGAACCCTGCGATCTCTGTGGCCGATGTTTCAAAACCCATTCTTTTAGACACTCCTTGAAAAGATAAAGAGTCATGAAAAATCTTTACAGCTTTCTCGTCCAACACAAATATCGCATTGCCATATTTGCTCTGCTGGCAGGAGCCAGCGTCTTTTGCCTCATGCTGTTCAGAGCGCGGGTTGTCGTCAGTGATACCTACCGCTACAGTTTTTTAGTTTGGAATCTGTTCCTTGCATGGATTCCATTCATCATCGCCTACTTTACGTATGGACTCACGCTCAAGCGGAGCATCCTTTATGTAATCATTCCCGTCAGCGCGTTCCTGTGGCTGATCTTCTTTCCCAACGCGCCCTACATCCTGACCGATTTCCAACACCTGAAATTGGATAACGGCTCTGCCCCGCTCTGGTATGATGTGATCATGCTGGTCTGGTTCGCGTGGACCGGATTATTGCTCGGCGTTATCTCGCTCTACCTGATGCAGGAAATCGTAAAGCGTGAGTTTGGGCGGTGGGTCGGTTGGGGTTTTGTGGCCGCGGTTTCCCTCCTGTCGAGCGCGGGCATCTACATAGGTCGCTTCGTTCGCTGGAACAGTTGGGACATCCTGAGCAACCCGTTCGGAATTGCCTCCACCGTTTTGGATCAGGCTGTTGACCCAAGCCTGCGGTCCATCGGCTTCATCACACTGTATGGCATCTTTTTCATCTTTGTTTACGTCACACTGTATGCCTTTGCTCATCTTTTGCAAGAACAATCCGAAAGATCGTAGATGCCCATAACGATTCTGATTCGCGGCGGTGGTGATCTGGCAAGCGGCGTGGCCGTACGGCTTCATCGCGCCGGATTGCATGTCATCATCACTGAACTGCCTCAACCGCTGGCCGTGCGCCGCGCTGTCTCGTTTTCGGAGACTGTCTACGAGGGCGCATGGAAGGTCGAGGAAGTGGCATCCCGCCTTGCATCGGCGGACCAGCTTCAGGTCGTGTTGGAGGCGGGCGAGATTCCTGTGCTGGTGGATCCGAATGCGAACGTCCTCGGCAACGCGATCGTGACGAATCCACAGACGACCATCGTCGTGGATGCGCGCTTGACGAAACAGATGCCCGAACCGCTCCCCATTCAACCGCTTCTTCACATCGGACTCGGGCCGGGCTTCACCGCACCGACAGATTGCCACGCTGTGATCGAAACCCAGCGCGGACACGATCTTGGCCGCGTTATCTGGAATGGTTCGGCCTCTGCCCATAGCGGACAGCCGGAGGGCGATCCGCGTCGTGTCTTGCGCGCACCTGCCGGGGGTGTGATCACGGCGCGCAAACAAATTGGCGATCATTGTGAGGAGGGCGAAGTAGTCGCAGTGATCGGTGAACAGCATTCTGTGATCAGTCCATTTCGAGGAGTCTTACGCGGCATTATCCATGATGGCCTGAACGTCGCCGAGGGCTTGAAAATCGGCGATGTAGATGCGCGCAATCGACGCGAGTATTGTTTTACCGTCTCCGATAAAGCCCTTGCCATCGGCGGCAGTGTGATGGAGGTTCTGCTGGCCTCGCCTGAAATTAGAAACAAATTGTGGGATTGTCTTTAGGCGGGAAGATTTCGGGTTATCAATTTTGAGAGGCGTTCGGCTATCGTCCAAAAGGTGGGCTTGAACTTCACCACTTTCGATACTATACTTTGTCCATCGTTAACTGGTACAGCACAATGCTTTAGAGATTTAAGGAGACACAAAAAATGCCTGCTAAAACCATAAACAAAGAATCTCGAATTCAAATACATGACGATTTGCCTCAGGATGTTCGCTCCGGTGGCGAGAGCAGACCGTTTGAATATCCTCACCTGTATCGGATTAAAGCCGGTGATTGGCGCATTTCCTATGCCGTCGAGCATAACCGTTTGGCCATTCTCGTCCTCGAAGTCATGAACCCTGATGAGCCTGCAAAGAAGGACCCGACGGAAGAGCAGATCACTCAAACAATGAAAATCAAATTGCTGGACTTGCCCACAGAGACCGCGCCGGCGGAGATCGAAAGCAAAATAAGAATCAAACTTCTCGATCCCTCGGACGATACGAAAAGCAAGGAGACGACGGCTCATCCATCCCGCGAAGGCCGGAAGGTAAAGCTAACCGGCTCATCGGCTTTTGAAAAATCCTCGGAAAAAGGAAAGATCACCCTCATAGACCTTCCCATTGCTGAAGACGAAGAAACTGAATCCGAGATAACAAACGCCGAACCAAAGATCACGCCGTTGGATGCCCCATCTGAATAAAATCTACAAAATGCGAATGCAAGCAGAGCCTCGCAAAATTGCGAGGCTCCGTTTTTTTTTGTCACATCACAGGCTTTATGTGAACTGATAGAGTACAATCCATTCCATGCTTCTCTCGAAAGCGTTGCGAGCAACCGATCATCCGTGCGTTGCCTTCGTTGGCGCGGGCGGCAAGACAACAGCCATGTTTCAACTTGCTCGCGAATTGAACGGCCGCGCAGACCCGCTCGAATCGCGTAGAACCGAGAAGCCAGTCGTGGTGACTGCCACGAGTCATCTTGGTGTTTGGCAGATTCCGCTGGCAGATCATCATTTTATCGTTCGCACCCCAGACGATCTCGCTCACACGGAAATTCAAGACATTACATTATTCACTGGCCCCATTGTTGGTGATCGAGCAGGCCCCATAACCAAAGATGTATTATCTTTCCTACGCGCAGAGACACAAAAGCGCGCCATTCCATTGCTCATCGAGGCCGACGGCTCGCGCCAGAAGCCACTCAAAGCACCAGCAGAGCACGAGCCGGCAATTCCTGATTTTGTCGAAACGGTTGTGGTCGTCGCGGGATTGTCGGCGCTGGGTCAGCCGCTCGACGAGGAACATGTTCATCGCCCTGAACTATTTGCCCGCCTCAGTGGTTTACAAGTGAACGACGTTATCACATCGCACGCGTTGGCCCGCGTCCTGGCTCACCGTCACGGCGGACTCAAAAATATCCCGCCCGCTTCCCGCCGGACCTTGATTCTGAATCAGGCCGATACACCGGAATTACAATCCCAAGCCGGGACTCTCGCCACCTCCCTGCTCGACAATTTTGATTCGGCCATCATTGCATCGCTTGAACATTCTTTCCTTCAAACGTTCGAGCGCAGCGCGGGCATCATCCTCGCTGCCGGAGAATCGAAACGCTTCGGCGCGCCCAAGCAACTATTGGATTGGCGCGGCGAACCGTTTGTCCGTGCAGTTGCCAAAACCGCGCTGGAAGCTGGATTAAGTCCGGTTATTGTGGTCACGGGCGCGAGCGCGGAGCAAGTCGAGGCGGCAGTCAAAGACCTGGGAGTAGTTATCGTCCGCAACGAGAATTGGCAGGGTGGACAAGCATCTTCTATTCGCGCGGGGCTTCAGTCTCTACCCCTTCCGTCACTACGTGACACCTCCCCCAAATCCAAAGGAATTGAGAGAGGATGGGAGGGGGCCGTTGGCTCCGCCATCTTCCTCCTCGCCGATCAGCCCCAAATACAGCCTGCGGTCATCCGCGCCTTAATCGAGACCCATGCGAAGGAATTACATCCCATCGTCGCGCCGCTGGTGCTGGAACAACAACGCGCCAATCCGGTCCTCTTCGATCGCGACACTTTCTCTGATCTCATGAAATTGGAAGGCGACATTGGCGGACGCGCCATCTTCTCAAAGCATCGGGTTGAATACATGCCCTGGCACGATGACAGGCTCTTGCTTGACGTTGACCAACCGGAAGATTATCAACGCCTGATCGAAGATGATACGCTATGATCACAGCCATCGTTCTCGCCGCGGGCGAATCCAAGCGCATGGGACAACCGAAGATGCTTCTGCCGTGGGGCGACGAAACAGTTCTCGGGCGTGTGCTTTCAGTGATCAAGTCGGCCCAGATAGAAAATATCCTCGTCGTCACCGGCGGCGCGCGAGAACAAGTGGAGGGAATTGCAAATATATATGACGCGCCTACCATTTTTAATCCGGAATTTGCGCGCGGCGAAATGCTGAGTTCCATTCAGGCTGGCCTGAAATATCTTTCTTCTCCTTTGGACGTGGGGAGGGCCGAAGAGGGGGCCACGCTGATTTGTCTCGGCGACCAGCCTCAGGTCGAGGAAAGAAGCGTGCGTCTCATCATCGAAGAATATGAGCGGACGCATGATTCGCTGATCGTCCCAAGTTATCATATGCGCCGCGGCCATCCGTGGTTGATTGGAAAAGAATGGTGGGCCGAAATCCTTTCAATGCAAGCCCCTGAATCGCCGCGTGAATTTCTAAATCGCCATTCAAATGACATTCACTACGTGAACATAGATTCTCCCACCATCCTTGCAGATTTAGACACCCCTGAAGACTACTTGAAATCGCGTCCCTAGCGTGCTATTGTAAAAGCGGAACGGAGGGCGCCATGTCTGACCTGACCATGATAGCAGAGTATATTCGCGACGCGATGCAAGCCGTGGATGAGGCCCATCACGCATCAAAAAATTTGAAGGAGAACGCCAACCACGAAACGTTCGACGCGTTCCGAACAAAGATGCAGGAACTGCGCGAGCGTTTACGGAAATTAAAAATGGTGCTGGATGACGAAGAAGACTACGCGATGGATGAGTTGATGGACGCGCTGAGCAAAGTTTACACGGAACACCCCGCGGAGTATCGCCGCACGCCGAGAATGGCGGAAGAGAAATAGCGCCGCTGAATTTTTGAAAGGCAGATTTGTGATAAACTCGCCCCAACTTGATTTTTTGGAGCGGGTATGAAATATTACGTCATTGTCAATCCGATTTCGGGACGAGGGTTGGGCGAAAAATCAATTCCGCGCATCGAAGAAGCCATGCAAGGCATGGACTACAAACTGATTCGCACCGAACGCCCATTACATGCAATGGAACTCGCAGAGCAGGCCGCGCTGGATGGCTATGACGTGATCGTGTGCGCCAGCGGCGATGGAACGCTCAACGAAGCTTTGAATGGAGTGATGAAGGCTCGCGCCAATGGCAAGAGTCCCGGGTTGGCGGTGATAAGCATTGGGACGGGAAATGATTTTGCCAGCGGCATGGGTATTCCCACCACGCTCGAAGATAGCCTGCAAGCTCTCAAAACAAATAAACGCAAAAGGGTGGACATTGGCCTGGTGAAAGGCGGCGATTTTCCTGAAGGCCGATATTTTGGAAACGGCATCGGCGTTGGCTTCGATGCGGCAGTGGGCTTCGCGGCCCTGCAAGTCAAATGGACGCGCGGCCTGCTTGCATATCTCATCGCCGCGATCCAAACCATCTTTTTCTATTACGTCCCACCCACCTTGCGCATCCAAGTGGACGATCAAACATTCGAGCAAGATTCGTTGATGGTCTCTGTGATGAACGGCAATCGCATGGGCGGCGGCTTCCGCATGGCGCCTGAAAGCAAAACAGACGATGGCCTGTTCGATCTGTGCATCGCGTCTTCTGCAACCAAATTGCGCATGTTCGGACTCATTCCTTATTTCATCAAAGGGACTCAGGCGACTCAACCGGAAATCAAAATGACGCGCGGACGGCGCGTGACCATCACCGCCCTCAAAGGTGATTTTCCCGCGCACGCCGACGGCGAAACACTTTGCCGCAACGGTTCAAACCTGACCCTTGAACTGCTCCCGCGTGAACTGGAAATCGTTTGCGCCTAATAAAAAAGATCGCGCTGAGCGAAGTCAAAGCACGATTATTGATCAATGAGCCTTCTTAGTCACGTCGTTACTCGCCTCATGAAGTTCGGGCTAAATCATATTCTTTGTCGCGTGGATGCGCCGGACATGGATAAGATTCCTCCGCGTGGTCCGTTGATTATTTATTCCAATCACACCGGCTCCATCGAAGTGCCAATGCTCTACGCACAGATTTATCCACGCCCTGTCACGGGTTGGGCAAAGATCGAAAGCTGGGATAATTGGTTCCTCCACTGGATCTTCAATCTATGGGGAGCGATTCCCGTCCGCCGCGGCGAAGCAGACATGGCCGCGCTGAGGAAGGCGCTGGACGCGCTGAAGAAGAGTTATATTTTTGGCATCGCGCCGGAAGGCACGCGCAACAAAACGGGTAAATTGATCCATGCCCACCCGGGAGCAGTGATGCTGGCCTTGATGTCCGGCGCGCCGCTTCTGCCGGTTGCCAATTGGGGCGGCGAGAATTTCAGCCCAAACCTGCAAAAATTCAAGCGGACAGATTTCCACATCCGCGTGGGCGAGCCGTTCAAGATTGACACAAACGGCTCAAGGGTAACCGGCGACTTGCGCCAGGAGATCGTGGATGAAATGATGTATCGCCTCGCCGCGCTTTTGCCTGAAGAGTATCGCGGCGAATATTCAAATTTGGAAAAAGCAACGGGGAAATATTTTGTCAATGTATAAGGGCGTAATGTATTGCGCCCTCCTACATGAAGGAATCAAAATCTGTAATAATACGCGTTTGTCTCACGTCTGACAAACCCTATTTTCACGTACAACCGATTGGCGGCCTCGCGCTTTGAATTGGATGTCAGCGACACGCCGCTCGCTCGCTTCTCACGCGCAATATCCAGAGAGCGGCGAACCAGCGCCTCACCGATCCCCTGTCCGCGCGCAGACTCATCCACGATCACATCTTCGATGATGGCGCGGACGCCGGTCGGAACGCGATAAACAGTCAAACAAGCCGCGCCGACGATAGAGCCATCGTCGGCGCGTGCGATTAGAAGCGTGGAAGATTCTGAATTAACGAGAGCCGCCAAATCGTCAAGCGAAGGAGGCGGATTGTTGGACGTCAACTGTGGGACGAGTCGTTGAAACGCGTCCCACAGTTCGTTATCAGCAGATGTTATTTGTTCGATGCGCATCATGCCTTCAAGAGGGCGACTTCCATTTTCTCGCCATCAAACTCGTCTTTGACACGCGGCGCGCCGTCGGGCAGATCAGTGAAACTGAGCGAGACCGCCAGCGTTTCGCTCGTGATGTATTCGCGGTGCGCCTCAAGCGCGGACCTCAAGCCGGCGGAGGCGGCGACAAACAGATTCACACGATCGGCCACATCCAGATCGGCGCTCTTGCGCAAATCCTGCACGCGTCGGACGAACTCGCGCGCCAAACCCTCTTGCACGAGTTCGGGTGTGAGTTCGGTGACGAGCGCGGCGACATACGCACCTTCCTCCGCGACCGCAAAACCCTCTTTGGCCTGCGCCTTGACCTCGACTTCATCGGGCAAAATATCATATACCTGACCATCTGCATTGACCTTGACCGATCCGTTTTTCGCGAGCGCTTGCGCCACTTCCTCGGCATTCATGGAAAGGATCGCTTTTTGAAGCGCGGGAAATTTATTTCCATATTTTTGGCCGAGTTGTTTGGGCAGTGGCTTGACAGAATGCGAAACGGCCTCGGTGGCAGTATCAAGCAAACGAACAGTCTTGACATTGAGTTCATCTTCGATCAAATCCGCAAACGTCTCAACCGCTTTACGCTCCGACACGTTGCCCAGCGAGAAGGCAACTTCTTTGAGCGGCTGGCGCACTTTTCGATTGGCCTTTTGCCGCGCTTGGTGCCCAAGCGAGACCAACTTCATCACTAATTCCATGTCACGGTTAAGGGCTTCGTCAATCAGCGCCTCATCATATTTCGGCCATTCCGCGAGATGCACCGACTCAACCGCGAACTGATCCACCGAGCGGACCAGATTCTGATAAAGCTCGTCAGCAAGGAACGGCATGGCAGGCGCAATCAACTTGGAAAGCGTGACCAGCGCGGTGTAGAGCGTTCCGTACGCGGCTTGTTTATCCGCGTCCGCTCCAGATTTCCAAAAGCGGCGGCGCGAACGGCGCAGATACCAGGTAGATAGTTTTTCCACAAAGGCTTCAATCGGGCGCGTTGCGCCGGTCACATCGTATGTCTCGTACGCGCTGGTCACGTCGCGGACGAGCGCGTGCAATTCCGAGAGCAACCAGCGATCCAGGACATTCTCGCTGTATACGCGCTTGTCGGTGAGTTGTGGATTGTCCAAGTTGGCATATGTCACAAAGAACGAATACACATTCCACAACGTCAGCGTGAAGTTTCGAATCACCTCGCCGACCAAGTCCACCGAGAAACGACGTTCATTGCCGGGTGGCGTAGCGGTGTACAAATACCAGCGGAACGCGTCCGCGCCATCCGCCTTGATCACGTCCCACGGGTCAACGATGTTGCCGAGGCTCTTCGACATCTTCTTCCCCTCGCCATCCAGGATCAAGCCGAGGCAGATGACGTTTTTATACGAAACGGAGTCCATGAGCAAAGTGCTGATGGCGTGCAAAGAATAGAACCAGCCGCGCGTCTGATCCACGGCTTCACAGATGTAATCAGCGGGGAATTGCGACTCGAATTTTTCCTTGTTCTCAAATGGATAATGCCATTGCGCGTACGGCATCGAGCCTGAGTCAAACCACACGTCAATCAAATCCTTGACGCGGTTCATTCGCCCGTTACATTCAGAACACGGATATTGGATCTCGTCCACATAGGGGCGATGCAGGTCAAGGTCCGTCAAGTCGCGCCCGACTTTCTCAGATAATTCCTTGACCGAGCCAATGCACTCACGGTGCTTACACTCCTCGCATTCCCAAACTGGAAGCGGCGTGCCCCAATAGCGCTCGCGGCTTAATGCCCAGTCAATGTTATTGGAGAGCCAATTGCCAAAGCGGCCTTCCTTGATGTGTTCCGGAACCCAATTGATCGTATTGTTCAAGGAAACCAGTTTGTCCTTGAACTGGCTGGTGCGGATGTAGTACGAGTCGCGCGCGTAATACATCAGCGGCGTATGACACCGCCAGCAGAACGGGTACGTGTGTGTGTAATCTTCTTTTCGGAACAGCAACCCGCGTTTGCGCAGGTCTTCGACAATTTGCGGATCGGCATCCTTGATAAACACGCCGCGCCACGGCTTGACCTCCGGGATGAACGTTCCATCCGGCAGGACGGTCATCAGAATCGGCAAATTATGTTCCTTTGCCATATCCATGTCTTCCGCGCCGAAGGCAGGCGCCATGTGTACGAGGCCCGTGCCATCTTCGGTCGTGACGAAGTCTCCAAGCACCACAAAGTGCGCGGGTTTGTCAGGCGGAACGAACGTGAAGAGCGGATGGTATTTCATCCCTTTCAATTTCTTGCCCTTGAAGGTCTCAAGAACCTTGACCTCTTCGCCTTTGAAAACTTTTTCGAGCAGGGGCCTGGCAAGGATCAACTTTTCTTTGGCGCCGTTGTTATCGCGTTCGACCGTCACATAGTCTACATCGGGATGCGCGGCCACAGCCACATTGCCAGGCAAAGTCCATGGAGTCGTCGTCCATACCAGCAGGGATGTGTCTTTTTTGTCAACCAGCGGCATACGGACAAAGACCGAGGGGTCGGTCGCTTCGTCGTAACCGAGAGCCACTTCATGGTCCGAAAGAGGCGTACCGCAACGCGGGCAGTACGGCACAACTTTATAACCCTTATACAGCAGATCCTTTTCCCAGAACGATTTCAGAATCCACCAGACCGACTCGATGTAGTCATTGGTGTAGGTCACATACGCGTCTTCGAGATCAACCCAAAAACCGATGCGATCCGTCAGTCTGCCCCAATCGCGGATGTACTCAAACGCGGACTTGCGGCATTCCTCGTTGAATTTGGCGATGCCATATTCCTCGATCTGTTGCTTGCCGGTAAAGCCGTGTTTTTTCTCAACTTCGATTTCAACCGGCAAGCCGTGTGTGTCCCAGCCGCCGCGCCGCGAGACGTGGTAGCCGCGCATGATCTTGTAGCGCGGAAACATATCCTTGAAGGCGCGCGCCAACACGTGATGCACGCCGGGCCGGCCATTGGCCGTCGGCGGGCCTTCATAAAAAACATATTCAGGTTTACCTTTGCGTTGCTCGACGGTCTTTTTGAAGATTCCCTCGCGTTGCCAGAAGTTCAACACGCCTTCTTCCATGGCGGGAACGTCGAGCTTCGATGAAACTGGTTTGAACATTCAGCCTCCACAATTCGACATTCGTTTTTATTCGACCATCAATTCATCGAATATCGGCATTAAATAAAAATTCTCGCCTCACATCAGAGACGAGAGCTGTGCTCACGCGGTACCACTCTGCTTCCCAAAAGTTGGGCGCTCCATTGAAGACTTGTTTCCGCATCTTCTAACTCCGTAACGCTGAGCCTGCGGCTTTCTTACTTTTCTAGAATTTCAGATTGCAGCTCCGGGATGATTTTCCATCCGCTCTTCTGATCTGGCTTTCACCGTTCCCAGATTCGCTGGCAGAGACTCGGATGTACTCGTTCCCATCACAGCCTTTTCCCGCTTGCGCGGGATGATAAAGTTTCGGCGATTATCCCACAATTCAATTTGACCGTCAACGACATACGCGGGATAATACACCCATGACAATGGTGGACTTCAACGAACATCTACCCGCGCAACAAATCCTCACCGCCTCTTTGCTGACCGTGAACCTGCCGCGGCCTCCCAAACGTTTTTTCCGCCACGGATGGCAATCCTGGTCCCTCGCCGCGTGGACAGATTTGACTCCGCTCCCGATCCAAAAGCCATATATTCTCCACCCCCTGCAGGTGGACCCGGTCTACGCCAAAGAGACGCGCCCGCACAGTTCCTGGGTCGGCGCAGTTGAAATGGAAAGCGGCAAAGTCCTGCTTCTCGGCTCACTTGGATTAGACACGCATGTTTTTCTGAAGGGGGGCCAACTCGAGGGCAAATACGAATCGGGCGATGGAGAATGGTTCATAGCGCATGGAGATGAAGCCGCAGTCTTTTCAAAATATGCAGTTGAACTGGGTAAACGATTTGGAACGAAAACAAACAAGCCTGCGCCGCGCATTTGGTGCTCGTGGTACAGCCTCTACACGGCTATTGATGAACCATTGCTCTTCCAAGTCTTTGACGATCTCGGCGATCTTCCCTTTGATGTCCTCCAAGTGGATGACGGCTGGCAAATCTCAATCGGCGAGTGGGAGGCCAACTCCAAATTTCCATCGGGCATGACCGCGCTGGCAGACAAAATCAAGTCAACGGGCCGCAAAGCCGGTTTGTGGCTGGCGCCCTTGATCGCAGTCAAATCATCGAAACTCTTTCGCGAACATGCCGATTGGTTCCTGCGCGACGCGCGCGGAAGATTTGTCTCTGCCGGACACAATTGGGGCGAACAACTCTACGCGCTCGATACAACTCATCCTGCTGTAATTGAATGGCTCGCCAAACTGATGAAACAAGTCCGCGCGTGGGGATTTGACTATCTCAAACTCGACTTCCTCTACGGCGGCGCGCTCCCCGGCAAACGTCATCAGGACATACCGCGCGAAGCCGCCCACCGCCTGGCAATGAAGGTCATGCGAGAAGCCATGGGGAATGACGCATATTTCCTTGCCTGTGGCGCGCCGATCATCCCATCGCTGGGTCTGTGTGACGCCCTGCGTGTCGGCCCGGACGTAGCAGGTTTTTGGGAAGATCATCGGGACGCTGTGTTGCTGTACAACCCAACAACGCCTTCCACAAAAAACGCGATCCGCACTACACTGAATCGTTTCTGGCTGAATCCGCTCGTTCAAATTGATCCAGATGTAGCCTACTTCCGTTCGGTCGAATGCTCACTTTCGCCGGAGCAAAAGTCACTGTTACAAGACTGGGCTTTGATCTGCAATTTCAAAGCGACTTCAGATCTGCCTCAATGGCTCACGAAATCGGAGCGCCGGCAACTGCAGGACTTTCTCAAAGCCTCACCATCCATTGAACAACTCGGTCCCTATATTTTCCAAATTGATAACCGCGAAGTGGATTTTTGCTCCGTCTTGCCATTGCCTAATCAGCCAACAGGACTCGACGTGTTCTCCAGCAAAAGTCTCGGCTGGCTGTCGAACCACGGTTGGGCCTTGAAAGTCCACAATGAAATGAATAAGAAGGCGTTCAAGAAAAATAAAGCGGCAATGGCTAAGTCGAAGTGATACATGGCGGTTTTGTAGGCTGTCATCGCTTATTTCCAGACCACCACCGTAAATTGCCACAGCGATGATGTAAAAATCGGACCGAGGAGAAAAATGAATTCAACAGCATTTCGAATATTGGCAACACAAGCCAGCAAACAAATCCTGATTGCAACCCTGGGGCTCAGTGTAATGCTGATGTCAGTCGGCTGTACTGCCCCATCGGCGACTCCAACTCGTGTGCCAACTGACACATCTCCCGCGGCGACGATCTGCCACGGATGAGCGCTGGGTCTTGATCTGGCTACAGAAGTAACATTGAATTCGACACAGAGATAACTCATGTCGACATAAAGAATTGTTTATAGTTCCAAAAGAAAAAGGAGACAGCCCAAAGGTCCTCTCCTTTTTACAACAACTTATCGGTTTTGGCGGCCATGATGAAATCGTTCTGATGCAGGCCGCCGATCTTGTGCGTCCACCAGTTAATAGTGACTCTCCCCCACTCCGTAATAATCAAGGGATGGTGATCCTCCTGCTCCGCAATTTCGCCAACTTTATTCGTAAATGAAAGCGCCTCCGCGAAATTCTTGAACTTGAAGACGCGTTCAAGTCGCTTCATGCCGCCTACTTCTTTGACCTGCCACTCTGGAATCTGCGGTTGCAGTTCAGCAATCTGTGCATCGGTCAAGATTGGTTCGGTGCCGCGGCAGGCAACACATTTCTGTTGAGATAAGGTAGTCATTTACTTCTTCTCCAGAAAATCATCTGGCGTAATCCCGGCCTGCTTTAGTATGGCGCGCAGAGCGCCTTCAGGCATGTCGCCGGGATGATTGGGAATAGTCGTAAATCGGCCAGTTGTTGGATTATGCCAGATTTCATGACTCTCCGCGGCGTGACGAAAAAACTCAAAGCCAAAAGCTTTGAGTTTTTTGATGATCTGCCGATAGCGAAAATCGGAGAGCCTTCCCATCCTTATCCTTCAACGATCAATTGGTAATCGAAACTTTCGCCGACTTGCGGAAGATTGACATTGCCCTGTGCTTCCAATAATTTGCGGGCTACGTCACGGGCAATTTCCAAAGTTTCCGCTATTGTCCGTCCTTGAGCAACCAGTCCCTGCACATCATCAGAAGTCGCTAGATATAAACCTTCAGGCAACTTCTCAAGATGGATTCGCACAATGTGCTCCTGAACGTTCAACATACCAACTCTCCTTGGTTTGCGTCAAGTATAGTACAGTTCAAAACGCTTCAACCAAAGCCCTGAGTGAACTTATGTCAGCCAAATGAACGCGAATTACTCGCCGCCCGCGCGCAACAAGCGTTTCATAATCGCCAAGCGCCTGTGCTCGGATCAAAGCGCCAAACGTCATGTCTTCGTTTGGAATTTGCACATCCTTATCAACGTCCACAATAATCTGAATGAACAACCCTGTATTCGGTCCACCTTTGTGGAATTGACCGGTGGAATGCTGGAAGCGCGGACCAAAGCCGGCCGTCACCGCGCATCTCGTCTTCTCGCGGATGGCCACGCGCAGTCTTTGCAATTCGCCTGCCGTTTCTTTCGTCCGCGGTAAATAAGCATTGATCGCGACGTAATCTCCAGCCTTTGCTTGTTTTAGAAAATCAGATACCCTTGCCAGTTCCCGAATCCCAATTCCAGGATCACTCTCCACCAATTTCCCGCTTGACTTGTATTCCGCGATCTTGGCCTTCGTGCGATCCTTGCTATCTTGAACATCCGGCTGATCAAAAGCGTTAACGCCGATGATGTGACACGCCACCGCAGTGGCAATCTCCCAGCGATAAAATTCCGCGGCCGCGTCGTATGGAGTTGCAATCGGAAACTCAATCACAGGATGACCGGCGGCGCGCAAAGCGGCGATACCATTTTCAAGTTCTCCGGTCTGCTTCAGATAAACAAAGATGCGATCATTTCCATAGACTTCAGGATGATCCAGCGGCTCAAGCGGAACAGGCAGGATTCCTTTGCCGCTCTTTCCGCTCGACTCGGCGATGATTTGTTCGATCCAGCCTGCCAGCGCGGACAAAGGCGCATCGGCCAGGACCGTCAACTTGTCGCGGCCCGCCAGAGCGGATGCGCCAATGACGGCTCCCAGCGCCAAACCCGGATTACGCGCCGCGGGCACATCCCGTGTGCATTGACGTTTCATCCAATCCGCGCGGTCGAGCAGATGATTCAAATCCACGCCGAGCAACGCGGCCGGAACCAGGCCGAAATCGGTCAACGCGGAGTAACGCCCGCCAACTGTTTCATCGGCAGAGAAAATTTTTCGGAAGCCGCGTTCACGCGCCAGTTTTTCAAGCGACGTACCCTGGTCCGTGATGGCAATGAAGCGCGAGCCATCCCCTTTGCTGAGTTTCCAGAAATAATCGAACGCCGCGCTGACCTCCGCCGTGCCGCCCGATTTGCTGGCAACGATATAAAGGCTCTGGCTCGGCGGGTAATCTTCTGCGGCTTTCGCAACTTGCGCGGGGTGGGTTGAATCCAAGATAGAGAGACAAGTCGGCAATTCAATTTTAGCATCAGCAAACAGCGAACTGACTACTTCGGCAGTCAATGACGACCCGCCCATCCCAAGCACAAGGACGCGGCCAATGTTGGCTTTGGAAATTTCTTCAGCAAAGGATTGATAAACAGGCACGAGTGCGCGGGCTTTTTCAGGAGAATCCAGCCAGCCCATGCGCATGGTCACTTCGTTCTGGCCTGCAGGATCGGTCGTCCACAAAGTGGGATCATGCGACCAAAGACGCGCGGGAACGGAATCCGCTTCGAGCTGGGCGATGGTCTTTGAAACGGAATCCGCTAAAGGTCCAAGCGAAGAGGCGGCGTTCTTTCGTCTTTCATCAATGGTCTTCAGCAATGCCGTGACAGAGTCGGCAAAAGTCTTCACACCTTCTTCTTCCAATTCCTGAGTCACAACATCCATTGAAATTCCAGCAGCCGCGAGTTGAGCAATTACTTCGCGGGACTCGTCAACATCCTGTGTGATCGTGATCGCAGCCTTCGCATGATCGCGCACGGCATCGAGCGTTTGCGGCGGAAGCGTGTTGACTGTGTGCGCGCCCACAAGATTATCTACATAGAGGGTATCGGGATACGCAGGATTTTTGGTGCTTGTGGATGCCCACAGCGGACGTTGAAGACGCGCGCCCTGCGCCTTGAGTTTTTCCCAGAGCTCGCCGGAAAACGTTTTTTGAAATTCTTCGTAGGCGAGTTTGGCATTGGCAATCGCGGCTCGACCGCGCAGCGGAGAGTTTTCGGGAAGTTTAGGATCAATCTTCGTGTCCACGCGAGAAACGAAGAACGAGGCAACCGATGCGATGTGCTGGATGGGATGACCCGCGGCGACACGCTCCTCGAGGCCGCTCAGATACGCTTCCATCACTTCTGCGTAACGCGCCAGCGAAAAGATCAACGTGATGTTGATGTTGACTCCCGCGGCAATAGCCCGGCGGATGGCCGGGATACCGGCTTGCGTGGCAGGAATTTTGACCATTAGATTCGGCTTCGCGACGCGCGCCCAGAGTTGTTCCGCTTGCGCGAGTGTGGCCTCCGTGTCGTTTGCCAGATAGGGGCTGACCTCGATGCTCACAAAACCATCGCCACCATTCGATTCTTCATAGAGAGGAAGAAATTGACGGCAGGCTTCTTTGATATCTTCGACCACCAGTTCCCAAAAGATTTTTTCCGCGTCCCAGCCTGCCCAGGCCAGCGGAATCAACGCCGAGTCATAATCATTCGATTTTGAAATCGCGTTGCTGAAGATGGTGGGGTTGGAGGTCATGCCGCGGATGTCGCCGCGTTCGATCAGGGCTTTGAGTTCACCGTTCTCTAACTGACGGCGCTGGATGTTGTCGAGCCAGAGGGACTGGCCGAGGGCTGTTAACTTTTGAATAATGGATGTCATGTAGACCTCATTTATAAAACTGATTCGCCATTTTCCATTTTATGAATTTTACCGACTCGACGGGCGAGTCTTTCGCCGCCGGGTTCATGACCAATGTAATGTGCGCCAAGGAAAGCCACAACTAATGCCTTTGCCAATTCAGGTCCAACCACGCGGCCACCGATGCACAGCACGTTCATGTCGTCATGTTGAACGCCCTGCGCGGCGGAATAGGTATCGTGGCAGATCGAAGCATACACGCCTTTCATCTTGTTCGCGGCAATGCACGCGCCCACGCCCGATCCGCAGACCAGAACACCGCGCTCGGCCTGGCCGCTTTGAATGGCGCGCCCGACCTTCTCCGCGTAATCGGGAAAATCCACGGGGTCAGCGTTGTACGTGCCAAGATCAATGGCTTCATGCCCCGCGGCCTGAACGGCGCTCAACACAACACTCTTCAGCGGGAAACCCGCATGGTCAAATCCAACGGCGACTTTCACAGCAACACCTTTGTCTGTGCGACCACGTTTTCAACGGTAAATCCAAGATTTTCAAAGATGACCTTGCCCGGTGCGGACGCGCCGTAGCGATCAATAGCGATGATCCTGCCCGATGAACCAACGTATCGTTCCCAGCCGAGGCTGGCCGCCGCCTCGACGGCGACTCGCGCCTTGACTCTGCCCGGCAAAACGGACTCACGATAGGCCTCGTCCTGTTTCTCGAACAACGCCCACGACGGGAATGAAACCACGCGCACGCTAACGCCTTCTTCATGAAGTTTCTTCGCGGCTTCATAAATCAAATAAACTTCCGAGCCTGAAGCCATCAAAATTACATCGGGTTTCTTCTTGCCAAACGAGGCCAGGACGTACGCCCCGCGGATCAATTCGCTGGCGGGCGCGGTGACGGAACGATCAAAGGTTGGCAGATTTTGCCGGGTCAACGCGAGGGCCGTCGGACCGTCGCGATGGGAGATGGCAAATTTCCAGGCTTCGGTCACCTCGTTTGCATCCGCGGGACGGATCAGGGTCAAGTTTGGAACGGCGCGTAACGCGGCGAGATGTTCAATCGGCTGATGCGTCGGGCCGTCTTCGCCGAGACCGACGCTGTCATGAGTAAAAACGAAAATGGAAGGGATATGTGATATGGCCGCGATACGAATGGCGGGCTTCATATAATCGGAGAAGATGAGAAATGTGCCACCGTAAGCAATCAGACCGCCATACAAATTCATGCCGTTCAGCGCGGCGCCCATGCCGTGCTCGCGCACGCCAAAATGGAGATATCGCCCCTGCGGATTTTCTTTTTGGAAATCAGTCGCGCCATCGAACTTTGTGTTGTTCGACGGAGTCAGATCAGCCGAGCCGCCGATGAGCTCGGGAAGTTTGGAAGACAACGCGCTCAACACTTTGCCGGAGGAAGCGCGCGTCGCCATGCCTTTTGCATCCGCAGGAAAGACGGGCAGGGCCGATTCCCAATCATCGGGCAACTTGCCTTTCAACCGTCGTTCAAGTTCCGCGCCTCTTTCGGGATTGGCCTGTTTATACTCAGCGAGCTTTTCATTCCATTTCTCTTCCAATTTTTCTCCGCGGCCCACGGATTCGCGATAGAACGCAAGCACATCTTCAGGGATGTAAAACCGCGGCTCGACCGGCCAGCCCAGATTTTGCTTGGCGGCGTTCAATTCCTCGTCGCCAAGCGGCTCCCCGTGCGCCTTGGCCGTATCCTGTTTATGCGGCGCGCCAAATCCAATATGTGTGCGGCAAACGATCAAAGACGGTTGTGGATGTATCTTGGCGGCTTGAATAGCGGCATCCACCGCGTCAATGTTGTTGCCGTCTTCGATTTTGTTGACATGCCAGCCGTACGCGGCAAAACGCGCCGCACGATCCTCCGTGAACGCCAAATCGGTGGAGCCGTCAATCGAAATGCGATTGTCGTCATAAAGATAAATCAAACGCCCCAACTGGAGATGGCCCGCCAAAGACGCGGCCTCCGAAGCGACGCCTTCCATCAAATCGCCGTCCGTGACGATGGCGTAAATATGATGATCGAATAATTCAGGACCGAATTCCGCGATCAAGTGCGCCTGCGCAATCGCCATGCCTACGCCCGTGGCAAATCCCTGACCGAGGGGCCCTGTGGTGGTCTCCACGCCCGGAGTCAATCCATATTCAGGATGGCCGGGGGTCTTGCTCCCCCATTGACGAAAATGCTTGATTTCATCGAGGGATAAATCGTAGCCGGTGAGATGTAAAAGCGAATACAGCAGCATCGAGCCGTGACCGCCTGAGAGAATAAAACGGTCGCGCCCCGGCCAACGCGGATTGCGCGGATTGAAACGCAGATGACGCGTCCACAAGGTAAAGGCCATTGCGGCCGCGCCCATTGGAAGTCCGGGATGACCCGAGTTGGCTTGTTGAACGGCGTCCGCAGAAAGGAAGCGCAGCGTGTTGATCGCGCGAGTCGTCAGGTCGTCAGTCATGTGCCTCCACAAATAATAAGCAAATTGTACCACTCGAAAAATGCTGTTTCTTTGACGGCGCTCAGGTATAATTTTGAACCATCCAAGAGGACAAAAAACACAAATACTAATGGGCGTTTAAGAAAACCTTTCACCAAAGGAGCTGGCCATGGTCAATCCCGATCTCTTCAATGAAGTCCCGATCTTTTCGTTGTTGGACGCCGATGAACGGCAAGTGCTGGCAAAGCAGGTGTCTGTCCGCAAGTTCAAAAAAGGCGATGTGGTCTTCAGGGCCGGAGCCGCGGGAGGGTATTCATATCTGATTCAAAAAGGCGAAGTCCGCGTAGTAATTGCGGACGCGAACGGTGAAGAGATTGTTCTGGATGTGGCCGGCGACGGCGGGCTGATTGGCATGTCGTCCCTTTTGGCGGGCGAGCGTCATCTCACGACTGCGATTGCCACGGAAGACACGACTGCCATCGAAATTGATCGCAACGACATCGCCACATTGTTAATGACCAGGCCCATGGCCGGTCTCGACATGATGACCATCGTTGAAAAACATTTGCGCGCTACCCATGAACTGATGCGCACACGCGTATCCCGCAACCCGAACAAAGAAATTGAAGAACAAGAAACCTTCGGTCAACGGCTTGCAGATGGCGTGGCCAAGTTCGGCGGATCGTGGACGTTCATTGCCATCTTCGCAACGATTCTGATCACGTATACATTCATCAATACCCACATCACTACACCATGGGACCCCTATCCCTTCATCCTGCTCAATCTGTTTCTCTCCATGCTGGCCGCAATTCAAGCGCCCATCATCATGATGAGTCAGAACCGACAGGACGCGAAAGACCGCGTGCGCAGTGAGTTGGATTATCGTGTCAACTTGAAAGCGGAACTAGAAATAGGCGAACTTCTCCAGCGCGTGGGCGACATTGAAGAAATATTGAGGGACAAGCCGCGCGCAAAGAGGAAACGCGCCTAATATTTTTCCTTCAACGCGGCAACGGGCAGTGTGATAAACCCCTCCTGCTTATGGCCCACACGCGTAATCTCCGCGGGTTTGTGCGAGGCAAGCCAGGCGGTGTAGGCCGCGGCCAACGCATCCAATTGTTCGGGCAGATACACCAAATCCATAGGCAAAACGCCGAGCATTAGTTTGTGACGCGTAATTTCTTCAAAAAAAATCATCGGGTCTTTGATGCCCACCCCGTGCTCGTACAAGATCAACTCCCTTTGCAGGCGCCCTTCCAGGGTCGGTTTTGGAAGCGGGAGCTGTCCAAGAAGTACGCTGAAGCCAGCGTGTGGATGAGTCTCCATCCATTGATGCGACGCGCCGTCCGTGGGGTGCGGCTTGAATCCGAGCCTCGACAACTTGCGATACAATTCGAATCCCATCTGGACCCAGGCCGGGCACAGCGCTTCCCGCGCCCCCGTTCCGCTGACAGCGATACCGCGCTCGCGCAGTTCATACTCGGCCACGCGCATATCCACGCCGCGGATTTGATGCGGAGTCAGACTCTGCTTTTCGAGATTCTTTTTCACCAGTCCCACATTGACGCGCGAAGGCGCATTGATCGCCACCGTCGCCGATTCCTGCCCGCCGAGAAACGCAATCACATCCTCCATCTCGGCATCCGCCAGCGCAACCAGATTCAGGTCGCGATCCAGCGCGGCATACGTGAACGATTTATGCCCGGAAGTCGGATCAACGCCTACGTAGATTGAGTCCATGAAAAGCATGGTAAGAAAAGACTGCTGACGATGTACAATACCAGTGTAGCCGAAAAGGGAAACTGATGCAACCGATTCAACGACGAATTTTATCTGTTC
Source organism: Anaerolineae bacterium (assembly GCA_021324435.1). Classification (GTDB taxonomy): domain Bacteria; phylum Chloroflexota; class Anaerolineae; order Anaerolineales; family Villigracilaceae; genus Fen-1038. Next base: position 74,026 of record JAJPIZ010000002.1, on the reverse strand, counting down.
TTATTCTCCTTGCAGGCCTCGCCTGGATTTTCCTGCGCGCCGACAAAATCGGCGCATCCACCGCGGGCCGTATCCCGGCGCCGCAAAAAGGATTCCTCGCCCCGGAGTTTACACTTGCCACACCGAAAGGTGAAAAGATCACTCTTTCGGAACTAAAAGGCAAGGCTGTGCTTGTCAACATCTGGGCGACGTGGTGCGGTCCCTGCCGCGAAGAAATGCCGACCATAGAGAAAGTCTACCGGGAATACAAAGATCAAGGGTTGGTCGTTCTGGGTGTGAATTCCACCTATCAAGATAACCAGGTGGGCATCGTGCCGTTTCTCGAAGCATACAACATAACCTTTCCGGTTGTGCTGGACGAAACCGGCGATGTCGCGCGCAAATATGATTTGCGATCACTGCCATCCAGTTTTTTTATCAACCGTGATGGAACGATCAATGAAGTCGTGATCGGCGGGCCAATGTCCGAGGCTCTGCTGAGAACACGCATCGAAGAAATTCTGAACAGCCCGTCCAATTAAACAACATGCTGACCCTCTTCCGAAATATCTTTGCCGCGCCGCGCGATCTGATTCTTATTCTCGCGGCCGCCTGGCTTGGCCTGACCCTCTCCGAAAAACGCGCCGCCCGACACGGTGTAGATTCGAACGAACTGAACAACTTGTTATTTGCCGCTTTGCTTGCCTACATCATTGGCGGGCGTTTGTTTTATGCGGCGGAACATCTCAACGCGTTCGTCAAAAGCCCCCTCAGCCTGGTTTCGATCAACATTACTTTGTTCGATATGTGGGGTGCGCTGGCGGCCGCGATCATCACGGGGTTTGTTTACTGTCAGCGGCGGAGATTATCCCCCTTGCCGGCTCTTGACGCCCTGACTCCTTTCTTTGCCACCCTCGCCATCGGGATAGGATTTTCGCATCTCGCTACCGGCGCGGCATTTGGACAGGAGACGACTCTGCCATGGGGTATCAATCTTTGGAGCGCGACGCGTCACCCGACACAAATCTATGAAATCATCGCTTCAATTCTGACCTTGGGCTGGCTCTGGTCCCGAAAAGCAGAATCCAAGCCTGGAAGCGACTTCCTTCTCTTCGCCGCCCTCACATCCGCGAGTCAACTTTTCATCGCGGGCTTCCGCGGCGACAGCGCCCTCGTCTTCGGCGGCTTGCGCGCAGAACAGATCGCGGCGTGGATTGTTTTGCTTGTTTCATTGGCCGGTATGGAATTTTTGAAACCAAAGGAAGCTGAGCCGATGGTGATAAGCGAACGAATCTACTCTGTTCCGAAGCCAAGCGCCAAACCCACAGCCCGAAAATCGGCATCCGCCGCCAATAAGGTCAGGAGGCGCGTGGCAAAGAATAAACCTCGGCGCTCAAAGTGAGATGATGAGGATTTGATCAAGGCGCTTCAAATACAAAATCCCCGGAGTTCTCTGCCTCGGGGATTTTCTTAAAGCGGTAGTAAACTTCGCCCCTTGCGGTTAAATCTTAATTCCTCATCGCAATCGGCTTCAAGTAAGAATCAAGCAAGGCGTCCATCTGCCGGAAGGATTCGCAAACGAAGAACATCGGGTTGAACGCGTAAACAGTCTTGGGAATCAAGGCAATCGTTTCGATATCGAAGGGCGCGATGATCACCTCGCCGCCAAAATATTTATCCCGCGAGACTCCCAATTTCTCGTACAAGGCATGGACAACGTTCCATCCCTTGTCCTGCGACGACATCTGTCCCTGCCGGTGCAACTCATTCACGCCTTCGATGATGCGATGAATGTCTTTCTTGTGTTTCAGGAAATGATTCTGGATTTGCTCAAAGACATTGCCGGTGTAATCAATCACACCGTCCCGCCCGAGACGATAGAATTCCATAATTGTGTTCGTAAGCTCGGCGCGGCCCGAAATTGTCCCGGCGCCGAATACCTTGAGGCGGTTATCTTCAATCACCAGGCCAAATTCAGTGCTGTACCATGCCAGGCGCTTGATGACTTCTCTTTCGTCTTGGGTCGCCTTCATATAAGCGGGAGCAAATTTGTCTTCGATGCGGGCGTAAAATTCTTGAGTGAGATACGGAAGATGTCCGAAGATGTCGTGGAACATATCCGGCTCAGGCGTGAACTCCATCTGATCACGCGTGCGCAGATAATCGGTGATCAGGAAAACGCGCTGGGCAAATTTCTTGTACCAGTCGTCGGCCAAAGTGTAGCGAATAGCCGTCCGCTCGATGCGCCATCCGGTGCGCGGGTTGATGTGTTCGTTGAGATGCTTCACAGTTGGGATGTGAAGCGGATCGAGTTGCAATAACGTCAACCCCTGTTTGAACTCTTTGCAGATATGTTCCAGCAAATAAGGCTGATGAATCCCCGCAAACAGATCAGCCCAAATCCCATGTTGTTCATCGGTGAAGACAATCTCTTGAGTTTGAGCGGTATATTCCCGACCCGGTTCAAGGTGTTGCTCGGCGATATCACCCGTGTAAGCTGGTGTGGTTTGATTCTTGGTCATAAACTGCACCTCTCCGTAATTTGTATTTTAGCCGTTGATGATATTGCCTCGATGCCTAAAGATATTATCACCACTGAAAGTGAACGTCAAGAATTCGACAAGGAAAGTCCGATTATCGCTTTCCCTGCACGATGATAAAATTCCATCCATGTCTGAATTGCCCTTGCTTGGCAAAACGATTCTGGTAACCGGCGCGGCGCGGCGGATCGGACGTGCGCTGGCAATGGCCTGCGCACGCTCCGGCGCAGACACCATCATTCATTACAACGAATCCGAACGAGAGGCCGCCGCGGCAAAAAAGGAAGTCGAATCCCTGGGGCGACGCGCATGGCTGATTCAGGCAGACCTAAGCAAACCGGCATCGGTTGAGAATTTGATATCACAGATGATGGGAATCGGAACGATTTACGGACTGGTTAACAGCGCCGCCATCTTCGAACCTTTGACTCTTCAAACCGCCTCTCGCGCGGACTGGGAACGGCATCTGGCCATCAACCTGACCGCGCCCTTTTTGCTCAGCCAGGCTTTCGCGAAACAGAATCCAGAAAATAGCAGTGGGCGTATTGTTAACATCCTTGATTGGCGCGCAATGCGACCGGGCGCGGATCATTTCCCCTACTCGGTCAGCAAAGCCGCGCTGGCGGCGATGACCAAATCCCTGGCCGCGACGTTGGCTCCGAACATCACAGTCAATGGGCTGGCGCTAGGCGCAGTTCTTCCACCCGTTGACCAGCCCGCGAGCGATGACATTCTGGCTAATGTCCCTGCTAAACGATGGAGTGAATTATCGGAAGTGGAAGAGGCGTTGGTCTTTCTTTTAACGGGACCCAGTTACATTACAGGCGAAATCATCCATTTAGACGGTGGCCGGCACCTGGTCTAGGAGGAAGCGATGGACAAAGTCATCATCAAAGATTTGCTGGCGCGTGGCATTATCGGCATCAACGACTGGGAGCGCAATAATCCGCAGGATATTTTGATCAACATTGTTGTCTTCACCGACACGCGCCGCGCCGCAGAGACGGATAACATCGAGGATTGTGTGAATTACCGAACGCTATCGAAAAAAGTGCAGGCGCATGCCGAGAACGCACATCGCCTGACGGTGGAAGCACTGGCGAACGACCTGGCAAAGTTGTGTTTACAGGAAAAGGGGGTTGAAAAAGTGATTGTTCGAGTCGAGAAGCCGGGAGCGGTTCGATTCGCCGGGTCGGTTGGTGTGGAGATTGAACGAAGTCGCGATGAATAATCTGCACAAAGTTTATTTGAACATCGGCTCAAACATCGAGCCTGAAATTCATTTACCGCGGGCAATCGAAATGCTTCATCAACATGGTGAAGTGCAAGCCGTCTCGACGCCGTGGGAATCACGCGCGGTCGGTGGCGGGCCCAACTTCTTGAACGCGTGCGTCTTAATCCATACCGCGTTGGACTTTGAAGGTCTGAAAAAGGAGATCGTTCACCCCATCGAAAGCGCGCTGGGACGCGTTCGAAGCGCAGATAAAAACGCGCCCCGAACCATTGATGTTGACATCATTATGATTGACGGGCAGGCGTTCAGTTTGGAAAAATGGAGCAATCCCTTTGTCGTTGTGCCTCTGGCAGAGATTGCCCCTGATTCGCTCCATCCCAACTTGCACATCAAAATGTCCGAGGCGGCTGATCAGGCTCTCAAACAGACTTGGATCAAGAAGCGATCCGATGTCGTCCTGCCGCTTCACAACTAGATTTGAAGCGGACCAGCCCCCCGCGAAATGTTATCAAGAAACTCCTGCCTCGTCGCTATGTTGGTGCGGAATGAGCCGTGCATTGCTGAGGTAGTCATACGGGCGTCGTGTTTCTTGACGCCGCGCATCATCGAGCACAAATGCAAACCCTCTACAACCACGGCTACGCCGTTTGGCTCGAGCAGTTCCTGAAGCAAGTCGGCTATCTGACGCGTCATGCGTTCCTGCACCTGCAGGCGGCGGGCATACATATCTACTATGCGTGGAATTTTGGAGAGACCGATCACCTTCCCGGCGGGCATATAAGCAACGTGCGCACGCCCCAAGAACGGCAACATGTGATGCTCGCATAGACTGTAGAACTCAATGTCACGCACGATGACCATCTCGTCATATGTGATGTTGAAAAGCGCGTCATTGACAATCTTGCGAGGGTCAGCATGGTAGCCGCTTAGCAATTCAGCATACATGCGCGCCACGCGCCGCGGCGTGTTTTTGAGTCCCTCGCGGCCTGGTTTTTCACCCAGGGCGCTCAAGAGAGTCAGCACTGCCCGCTCCGACGCGCGCAAATCCACGCCGCTCTCGGTGATATTTTCTTCCGTCATATCATCATCAAAATCAAGAAAATCCATTGTGCACTCCGACAAGACCGGCCCGACCAAACAGCCGGGCCGGTAGATGTTGATCTGCCGAGTTCTATCCAATTTCAGGCTCGATCAGCCCGTACGAACCGTCGCGGCGGCGATATAGAACGTTGATCTTGCTTGTTTCCGCGTTGTAGAAAATAAAGAAGTTGTCATGGCCGAGCAGGTTCATCTGCTCGATGGCCTCCAATTCATTCATCGGCAGGACACGGAATTGTTTTCGACGCACAATCAGCGGCGGCAACTGACCGGTTTCATCCACCGGCACAGATTCTTCGACGGCCTCCGCGGCCGAGCGCCCATCACCGCGGCCATGATAATGCTTGCCTTTATAGCGGTCAATCTGGCGATGAAGCTTGTCAATCGCCGTATCGAAAGCCGCCATGACTTCATCGGCGCGCTCTTCCGTCCGGAGCGTCAACCCCTTGCCCCGCACCGTGATCTGGGCCACATTGCGGTCGCTGGCACTACGCGCCGACTTGTGATACGTCAATTCCACGTATGCCTCGTCAATGGCCGGCAGATAGTGATCGAGTTTTCCTGCCTTTTCTTCAACATGCTTTCTGATGCGATCTGTCAATCGGATGTTACGGGCCTGAACGTCCACTTTGGTTGCCATAGGGCCTCCTTTTGAAATAATGTGGGTGCAGACCGACCAACTCACGCGCTGGTCAAACCATGATGCGCCAACGCGCGAGACACCGTCAAAGCAAAAACGTCCCGCGCACCCGCGGCATAAAACGCCTCGGCACAGGACGAAAGAGTGGAACCTGTCGTTGCGACATCGTCCATCAACAAGACGGTGCGGCCTTGTACACGCGTTCGACTTGCATGGAACGCCTCATGCACATTTTGTCGGCGCTCCGACTTCGTCAACCCCACCTGAGAACGAGTCTCACGGATGCGGGTCAATGCGTCTGGTGCGTAATCAATACGCAATGCCATTGAAAGCGGTCTTGCGATCAACGCGACCTGATTATAACCCCGTTCCTTCATACGACTTCGACCCAGAGGAACGGGCACGATTAGATCAACAGGCCAATTCAAACCAGCCACAAATTCAGACACTTGCGCGGCGAGCGCATCTCCCAATCCCATATCTCGGCGATACTTCAAACGATGGAGGGCATTACGAACCGGCACATCGAACGCGGACCAGGAACGGAGAGCGCTAAATCGAGGCCTCACCCGCTGACAGTCCGCGCAAAGACCCGGCCCACCCAGTGGAATTCCACAAACATCGCAGAGGGGTTTCGTCAAATGCGGAACTTTACTTTGGCAATCGTCGCACCAACGCGAACCGGCCTTGCCGCATCCGCCGCACATCGGCGGAAAGAGCAAATCAAGCCCACTCCAAAGTAGGCGATAGAAACGATATGCTCGCGAGGGATCATTCAAAGGCACCCCCAATTTTCAATTTATCTCAGATTTCCAAGAGACCTTGAAATTTGGATACCGGCCGGAGTCAAAAGAATGACAAAAATAGACGGGAAGATCAGAAGTCCCAATGGAAGAATCATCTTTACTGGAGCTTTGTGAGCCTCTTCTTCGGCGCGCTGGCGCCGCTTGACCCGCATTTGATCCGACTGAATGCGCAGAACTTTCGCCATGCTAACGCCCAACACTTCGCTTTGAATCACAGCCGCGACAAAACTCGTCATTTCGGGAATGCCAATGCGATCTGCCATGTCACGCAGAGCGTCGCGTCGCGCCTTTCCCAGTTGAATCTCGCGAATGGCGCGCAACAAAGCTATAGAAAGTTCATTCTGCCATTTTTCACTGACCTTTGACATGGCCGCTTCAAAACCAAGACCGGCCTCCACACAAATCGTGAGCAGATCCAGGGCATCAGGCATCGCCTTGCGAATATCTTTTTGGCGCGCATTGATTCGGCTTTGAAGCCACAGGAAGGGAAGTACGGCTCCAATCAAGCCAAAAACAAGCAATACAAGAATTAGAACTCCAATAGACCATTTGCTTGGAGCAATTAGCTGTATCAGAACCAGAAAACCGTCAACGGCGACGGGCGCGATGATTGAAAACGCCAACAGAGTCACGGCGTCAATCCGACCAGGATTTCCAGCCAGCTCCAATTTCTTTGTAATATCTTCGATAACTTTCTGAGGGGTAACGCGGGCTGAAATCTCGCCAACGCGGCGGAGAAACGGAATTAACACGCGCTGGCTGAAAGGTTGCTGCATTTCGATTTCTTCAATGGAAGAAACCACATCGCCGCGCTGTGTAGCTTCCGCCAGACGCGCCATCAAGGGGTCGCTTTCATCCTGATTACGTGTGGCTTGAAGACCGGCCACAATCAGGGCCGCGGCTCCGCCTCCGACAATCACAATAGCGACAACAATCCAAATCAAGAGTGTCATGTCACACCTCGATATCAGCAATCTTCATCATGACAAAATAACCTGACCCAATCAAAAATACGACAAGGATCCCCGCTCCAATTGCGCAGGGCAACCCCGCATCCATAAACGACATAAGATATTTGGGATTGATAAGCCACAACATTACCGTCAGAGCAATCGGAATAAGCGCAAGAATGCTTCCGGAGGTCCGTACCTGGGCGGTCATGACGCGAATCTCGCCTTTGATTTTAACCCTTTCTCTAATAGTGAAAGAGATGGTATCCAGAATTTCGGATAAGTTGCCGCCAACCTCGCGTTGAACGTTGATGGCAGTTACAACAAAATCAAGATCGTCGCTGGGGATACGCCGCAGAAGATTGGCCAGCGCTGTTTCCATTGGAATGCCGATCTGCATCTCCTGTACGACGCGACGAAATTCATCTGAAATGGGAGATGGAAGTTCCTTGCTGACTGCCTCGAGTGCCTGCATGGTCGAGTAACCAGCGCGCAGTCCATTCACCATCAGGTTTAGCATATCGGACAACTGATCATTGAATTTGTTCAACCGTTTTACTTGCTGCTGGCGAACGTAAAAGCCCGGAATAAAAAAGCCGATCACTGCGCCAATGATGAATGAAATGATGTTTCTGCCGCCGATAAGCCATAAGAATCCGCCCGCCACAACTGTGGAAATGAAGATCAGCGCAAAATATTCGCCGACTTTGAATTTTAGATCCGCGCGCGCCAAGTCACGGCTGATGCGGTCGCCATAAGAGGTCTTCTCAACACGTTTCGACACCCAGTCGGTAATGGCAGAACGCTGAGCTTCACGGTCCACCGAAGAAACCGTTTCTTCTCCGAGGTACTGACCCAGACGTTGTTCCACCAGCGTCCGCTCGCTTGACGAGGAGACGATAATCCCGACAATGAGAAGCACAATCAGGATAACCCCGCCAATAATAATGATCAAGGTTGCCATTTAAACGAAATCCTTTACCGCTTCGTCGCGTTCATCTCTAGTAACGACGCCGTTCTCCAATGCCAAAGATAGACGGGGGCAGATGAATACCCGCCGCCTCAATAGCATCCATGAATTTAGGCCGCAAACCCGTGGGGCGCAGGCGACCGATGATCTGTCCATTCTCCACGCCTGTCTGTTCAAACACAAAAATATCAGTCATGGTGATCACATCACCTTCCATGCCGCTCACTTCAGTGATATTGACCACTTTGCGCGTACCATCACGCATACGTTCTTGATGGACAACAACATTGATAGCCGATGAGATCTGTTCACGGATCGCGCGGGACGGGAGATCCATGCCCGCCATCAGTGTCATTGTCTCCAGGCGGGAAAGTGTATCGCGAGGGCCATTAGAGTGCAATGTTGTCATGGAGCCGTCATGACCTGTATTCATAGCCTGTAACATATCGAGCGCGGCCTCATCGCGAATTTCACCGACAATGATTCGATCCGGGCGCATACGCAATGCGTTGATCACGAGTTGGCGAATGGTGATCTCTCCACGTCCTTCAATGTTTGGCGGACGGGATTCGAGCGTGACTACATGCTCCTGTCGCAATTGCAACTCTGCGGCGTTTTCAATGGTGACGATGCGCTCATCCGCGGGAATGAAACTGGAGAGAATGTTGAGAAGCGTGGTCTTGCCAGAGCCGGTACCGCCGGAAATCACAACGTTGAGTCTAGCCTCCACGCATGCCTTCAAGAACTGAAGCGATTCAGGGGAGATTGAACCAAACTGGATCAGTTGCTCGACGGTAATAGGGTTGCGGGCGAATTTACGAATTGTCAGCACAGGCCCGACAAGAGAAATTGGAGCAATCACAGCGTTCACGCGGGACCCATCCGGCAAACGCGCATCCACATAGGGGCTGGCTTCGTCAATACGGCGTCCCAACGGGGCAACAATACGATCAATGATGCGGAGGACGTGATCGTTGTTTTCAAAGGTAACGGGGACGCGATGGAGTTTTCCCTTTCGTTCGATGTATATGTTCTTCGCGCCATTCACCATAATTTCTGTGATGGTCTCATCTTCGAGAAGGGGCTGGAGCGGGCCAAAGCCAAGGATTTCCGCGGCAATTTGCTCGAAGAGTCTCGCGCGCTCGGGTCTGGAAAGAACGATGTTTTCTTCTGTCAGAATCTGCTCGAACAGTTCCTGAATAGTACGCCGAACCTCATCCGTTCGCGTAATGTCCATAGACGGATCGAGCTCGGCGAGCAATTTATTTTGAACGCGAGTCTTGAGGTCGAAATATGAACCGGCTTGTGGCGAAGTGATCGGCGCGCTGACGCGTCTGGCTTGTAAAGATGAAAGGCGTGAACTGTCGCCGCCTCCCTGATTAGCACCACTACCTCCGGGCTGAGACGGCGTAGGGCCCTGTCCCTGATTGCCCTGCCCCTGTTCAATCCGTTTCAGTAACGACATAATCTACTCCTTAACGCTTGCTTACAGGCGCTTCACTGGCCTCAATGGACGCCAATTGAGTCCGGACAGCCTCGGCAAGACCAAAAACACCTCGGCCAACTGGTTGAGCTTTGTTGTCCAAGATAAAAGGTACCCCGCGGTTAACTGCGGGAATCACCACGCGTTCATCCAGAGGAATAACCGCCCTGATTTCCTGTTTTAAATTTTCACCGACCCGCTCTGGAGTAATGGCAATACGTTTATCAAACTTATTCATTGTAAAGACAATATGTTCCCGATCAACGCCCATTGTTTGAAGCAAATCAAGGAATAAGCGCGCATTCTTGATGGCGGGAATATCCTGGGTTGTCACCAAAACTATTGCATCACTGGAATCAATAGCTGAAAGCGTAACATCAGTGAGAATCGGCGCGGTATCCACCACGACATAAGCGTACAAACGACGCAAGTAATTCAACACTTTCGAGAACTGATCTGCCGAGACCTTCTCTGCCTGCTCTGGCCGCTGAGGAGAAGCGAGAATCCGAATACCGGAAGGTTCATGTTTAATCATGATCTCTTCGACCACGTCCGGATCAAGTTCATCGACGCGCGGGGCGATATCAAGGATTGTGTTCTTGCCCTGCTCGTTTACAAAAACTGCAACATCGCCAAATTGCAGATTTCCATCCACCAACACAACACGCGTGTCCTCATTGTGTAGTGCGATAGCAAGGTTTACAGCAAGAGTCGTACAACCAGTACCGCCTTTGGGGCTGTACACGGTAATAATCTTCCCTTGTGACAGCCCTATCATAGCTGATGCAGAAATCGGCAAACCACCTGTCACAACTGGAGCGACTCGCGCCTGGGCCGTCTTATTTCGCTCGACACGGGCCATTTCACCTGCACGCCGAACAGCGGAGGTCAGCTCGTCACCGCTTGGGGGTTTCGTAAGGAAATCCCGCGCACCGGCTAACATTGCGCGGCGCATATAGTTCTGATCGCCCTGAACGGACAAAATTACAATTTGAATATAGGGGGATTTCTGGCGGATTGATTCGGTAGCGGAAATACCGTCAATATCCGGCATGTTAATATCCATCAGAATAACGTCAGGGTCCAGCTCTTGAGCAAGCTGGATACCTTCTTTCCCTGAACGGGCTGCCCCAACTACTTCGACATCAGATTCAAATTGCAATAACTTACGCACATTTTCGCGCGTTTCTGCAACATCGTCTACGATTAAGACTCGAATTTTCTCACCAGGTGCCATACATATCCTATTAAACTCAGAAAGTTTTTTCGCTATCCTTTTGCTTTTTCACTAGGGCGAAACAGTTACCGTATCGTTAGGCAAGGATGGAGCCGTCAGAGCGTCAAGCCTCGGCTGCATCGCATAGGGCAACTTGGCAGGCACAGGAATATTATATTGACTGAGAAGGAATTGCAAAGTAGCCGCCTCGGTTGCCTGGCGTGATTGATCGCTGGGATTACGCAACGTCATCGTTATTTGCGCATTAGTATAAACCATGTAAGTTAACGTAATGGCGTCCTGCGGAGAGACAATCAATGTGATAATGTCTGGGGCCGGTGCGGCGCCCTGTTGTTGTGCTTGCTGTTGAGCCGCCTGGGTATCCGTTGGCGTCAGCGGGAAATTACCCAGCTTCATCACAACAACGTCCTGTAGAACAGTTTGGCAAACCACGCGGGGGCGTTGGGCCTCAGACGCCACAACATAAAAAGGCTGTTGGAGTGAAGGGTCAAGTTCGAGGCGGCCCTGGGCAGAAGAGGCGCCACCCGAATTCACACCAAGTGCCAAAACCGGCAAAGCATTTTGGGGGAATCCGGTCCCGCTTAGCGCGGCAGTAAAGTTTGGAGTAATGCTTTGAAAACTCGGGTCAACATCCACAAAAAGAAAACAAGAATTCACATTGACGTGGGCACCGTCGTTAATAGCATAAGCGTCCAAAGAGAGGCGGGTTGTAGGTATAGAAATGGCCGTCATTCCGGGCGGAATCAGCGCGGCCCATTGTGGCCCGGCAATCGTCACGGCCTGGGAGGCGTCTGTGACCATGGAGCTGGTGATAACAACACCCTGATCTAGCGGAAACTTGGCGACCTTATTGTTCAGCAGGTCGCCTCTTTCCGCCTCCGTATATTCCTCGGCAGTTACCTGATCACCGGGAATTTTCAGTGTAGTGATTACATCTGCCGTAATTTTGCCTCCCTGCGGAATGTTCTGAGCCGCTTTATAGATCAACACTTCGGTAGGCGCTTGTTGCGAAGGCGCCAAAGCTGGGAGCAGGGCGCGAAAGGCCACAAAAACCACCACCAGCCCTACCATCACAATCAGGATCAGGAATATTATAATTCGCCCGCGGCGCATGATGTTCTCCTCTCTTGCAAAACTTCAAAGGTATTTTATAGCATGATTATACAAGAAAAAATGACAAAAACATTGGCAAAAAAGTGGGACTCTGTCTATTTCGACAGAGTCCCACTTCGCTCGCAGGGGAGCAATTCCAGCCTAGACGCTCGAGAGGCTTGAGTTGATCGTGCTGAACGCATTGCCGATGATCGGGCCGAGTACCATCAAAGCCGCGATAACAACAATGGCAACCAAAACAAGGATCAGCGCGTACTCAACCAAACCCTGGCCTTTTTCTTTGGGGGCGAATAACATTTTATATTTCTCCTTTCGCTAGTATTTCTCTGAAGGCCGTCCAGAGATATTTTTATTATATACAGCGGACAAAAATTGACAAGTCAATTTCCTAACACTTATGTTAGTCTAACATTTCTGTAATCGAACGAAATGCCCTCGATGAGGGCATTTTGGGTGCCTGATGGGTTTCGAACCCACAACATCCACATCCACAGTGTGGCGCTCTGCCGTTGAGCTACAGGCACCATTTAGCGAGTGCCATTATATCATCGGGCAGATTTGCTTTCAAGGATTTCGCGGACTGTTTGAACCGTCGCCTCTTTCTCGACCGTTTGCTGGCTACCGTTTGATAAATCTTTTACAACCACCCGCCCCTTTTCCACCTCGTCCGGGCCAAGGACTAAGGCGACTCGCATCTTCATCTTGTCTGCAAATTTGAATTGTTTCGGCAGTTTGGCAGGCTCTGGATAAACCGCTGTGTTTATTCCCGCTCTGCGCAGTTCATTGGCAAGTGCATATGATTTCATCGAAAGAGTCTTATCGAACACCGTAACCAACACTGGCGCGGGAGTCGGAACAAATTCAGGAAGCAACCCGTTTTCCTGCAAAACAATCCCAATCACAACATCACCCATCGCAAAACCAGTGGCAGGCAGTGGCTTGCCGCCGACATCAGCAAGCAGATTGTCGTACCGACCACCTCCAAGGATGGCGCGCCTCAACGATCCGCTGGTTTCAAAAGCCTCAAAGACTGTGCCCGTGTAATACAAGAGTCCGCGCATGATGTTTGGATCGAATTTCACATAGTCCCTTACGCCCAGTGCATCCAGCGCGGTAAATAGACGCACGAGTTCTTCGCTCTTTTTCCACAAATCAAAATCGCCTAATAACGTCTTCAAGCCGTCAAGCTGTTTTTGGGACAGACCAATTTCGAGCGCGTACGCATCCCATTTAGCGGCCTCCATCTTCGAGCGACGGTCAATGAGACTTGATACATCAGGCCATTTCTCTCGCGGGATGCCGAGGACATCGAACTGGGAATTCATGAAGGCGCGATTGTTCACGAAAACGGTAGCCTGCCGAGGGTCCAGCCCGACCGAACGGAGAAACGTTACCGCAACCGCAATCAGTTCCGCATCTGCCTCCGGCGAGTCGACGCCCAGCATATCAATATTCCATTGAAAGAATTCGCGCGTCCGCCCTTTTTGCGGTTGCTCATATCGCCAGAACGGACCGAATGACCACCAGCGCAACGGAAAAGTTAACTCGTTTTGCTTGGCCGCAATCATGCGCGCCAAGCTTGGAGTTAGTTCGGGACGCAGCGTCACGAGGTCGCCGCCGCGATCTTCAAAAACAAAAGATTGTTTCCTGACAAGTTCTTCGCCCGATTTCGCCGCGTAAAGATCAATGGACTCAATAAATGGTCCATCCCATTCCTGATAGCCAAAGGATTGCGAGGCGGCGCGCACTTTTTCATAAATATAGTTGCGCAAGGCCATCTCTTCAGGATAAAACTCGCGCGTCCCCTTTACTGCCTGGATTCTGCTCATCAAAACTCCGTTCAAAATTCATTGACTGAATTTTAGTGATGGTTTGGTATAATTTCAACGACCACTTCAAGGAGAGAACATGAAAATCAACTATCAAGAAACCAGCCGAGACTTGCTTACCCGCATTGACATCCATGAGAAATACGGCTCTGCAAATATTGACCAGTGGACCAACGATTTGCTCAAGCCTCAAGCAGGCATGAGCATTCTGGATGTTGGATGCGGCGCGGGTAAACTTTGTTTCTTGTTCAACGATTATACTAAAGGTGGCGCGAAAATCACGGGCGGCGATTTCTCTGAAGAATTACTGGATAAAGCGCGCGAGAAAAACAAGCAACTTGGTACAGCTATTGACTTTCGATTTTTGGACTTCAACAAGCCGTTCAAATTTGCAGATAACACATTTGATCTCTGCACGAGCGCCTTCGCGATTTATTACGCCTCCAACCTGGACTTTACGTTTGGCGAGGCTCACCGGGTACTGAAACCCGGCGGACGGCTTTTTGTTTCCGGGCCATTGCCAGAAAATAAAAAGATGTTCTACGACATTATCAAAGAAGCGACCAACAAGCCTATTCCGCCAATGCCGGGATCGAGCCGTTTCAAAGGCGATATCTTCAACACGATCAGCAAAATATTTGCCAAGACAGAACTACATGTTTTCGAGAACTCACTCACCTTCCCGGAAGTCGCGCCGTTCATGGATTACGTGCGGGCCTCTCTCTCCGAAGATCGCAAATTATGGACTTCGATGTTCAACAGCCATCAGGAATATGAGGCGCTGATCAAAAAGATCGAGGAAGTAGCGACTCGCCGGTTTAAGCGCGACGGCAAATTGGTGATGACCAAGGTCGTCGGCGGAATTTTGGCGACCAAATAAAATGAACTTCTCCGGCAAGCGCGTTCTCTTCCTCGGCGCTCACCCCGACGACATCGAATTGGGGTGCGGCGCTTTATTGCACCACATCGTCGGCTTGACCGACGTACTCTGCGTGACGCTTTCAGATAATCAGAAAAATCCTGAGTTGAAAAACGTAAAGGACGAACATTTCAAGTCCATGGCCGTGCTGGGAGTCCCACAAGAAAAGATTGTGCTTGGCCCTTTCACCACACGCGTCTTTCCAGACTCCCGCCAGGAAATTCTTGAGTATTTTCTCAAACTGCGCGCGGACTTTAACCCTGACCTGATCTTTACGCACAGCCGACAGGACGTCCATCAGGATCACAACGTGATGACGGACGAGTCCCTGCGCGCCTTTCGCGGCATAACCCTCCTGGGCTTTGACGTGGTGCGGTCGTCCTATGGCTTCTTCCCGCACTTTCTGGTGGAGGTCAGCGAAGAGGATGTGAACAAAAAGATCGAGGCGCTTTCACAATACGAAACATACCGCGACAAGTATTATTTCAACAGCGAACTGACGCGTTCGATCATGGTGCGGCACGGCGCGCTGGCGGAAAAGCCTTTTGCAGAGGGATTTGATATTTTGCGAATCGTCGGAAATTTCGAGACTTGTGAGTAGAGGCCAGCATGAAGTTTGAAATCCTTCTTCACGAACTGACAGACAGCACAGAGATGATTCGGATCCTCCTGGCAAATGTAACGCAAGACGAAGCCCGCCTCAAGCCGAGACCTGAATCCTGGTCCATTCTCGAAGTGGTCTGTCACCTCTACGACGAGGAGCGCGAGGATTTCCGCGAACATTTGGATTTCATCCTGCACCGCCAAAATGAAAAATGGCATCAAATTGACCCGCAACGCTGGGTAACAGAAAGAAAATATAACGAGCAGGATTTCAACGAATCAAAGGAAAAGTTTTTCGCCGAGCGGAAGAAGTCGCTGGGGTGGCTCAAAGAATTGTCAAAGGCAGATTGGGACAAAACGTACACATCGGATTATGGCTCAATGCCCGCTGGGGAAATGTTCGCATCCTGGATCGCGCACGACAACCTGCATATCCGTCAACTTGTGGAACTGAGGCGGCTGAGAATCGAAAACATCACAAAGCCTTATGCAATTGTTTATGCGGGAGACTGGTAATCAAAAACTGCGGCGAGAATTCCTCGCAACAGTTTTTCCTTGTAGAATTTATTCCCTGGGGATTCCTAAAAAAATATTTCCATCGCGAACCTGGACAGGATAGGCGGGGATATCCACCACCGCGGGCATTTGCATCACTTTACCCGTACGCACATCGAACTGCGCGCCGTGGCGCGGACAGGTGATGTTGTAGCCTTCGAGCGTCCCCTCGCCCACCGGCCCATCATCGTGCGAACAGACATCAGCAATCGAAAAAAATTGCCCCGCGATGTTGAAGATCACAATCATCTTC
The DNA here is from genome assembly GCA_021324435.1 of Anaerolineae bacterium. Lineage (GTDB taxonomy): Bacteria > Chloroflexota > Anaerolineae > Anaerolineales > Villigracilaceae > Fen-1038. The sequence goes on along the minus strand of JAJPIZ010000002.1, from coordinate 57,817 downwards.
CCGCCGATCTCAACGAAAAGCCGCTCCCCATTTGGCAGTTCGCTGGCAGGCGCGATCTCAACATATTCGACTTTTGATTCGTCTATCTTTGTGTAGTTGTACATAGCCATCCCCGACGATGGACAGTGGATCGTTGACCGTGTTTTTACGGTCACCGTCCAACGTCCACAGTCAATTTATTCCACCAGTTCATCGCTGGCTTCGCACAAACCATAAACACCGGCTTTCAAGACTTTCAGCGAAAGCAGGGCGCATTTCAATCGAACTGGGCCAAGTTCGATGCCAAGCATGTCAAGAATATCCTGCTTATTCAGCTTCTTGACATCCTCCACAGATTTCCCGATCACCGACTCGACCAACAAATCAGCGGATGCCTGCGAGATGGCGCACCCATGACCATCGAAGCGCGCGTCGGTGACCTTGCCGCTCTCATCCACGCGCAGATCAATTTGAATATGATCGCCACAGAGCGGATTATTATCAGCAAATGAAATATCGTGCGGGTCGAGATGTCCGCGGTAAGATGGATTTTTATAGTGCTCAATAATGACTTCACGATAGAGATCGTCCATAAAACTCCGTACGTCATTGCGAGCGAAACAATCTACTTCAAACGTGGAGATTGCTTCGTCGCCGCTTCGCGGCTCCTCGCAACGACGGAATGTTAACCAAACACCTTCTTGACCTTGTAAATTCCTTCCACCAATTTGTCCACTTCGTCTTTCGTCGAATACAGGTAGAAACTGGCGCGGGTCGTTGCCGGAATTCCAAATTTCTCATGCAAAGGCTGTGCGCAGTGATGCCCGGCGCGGACAGCGATTCCGTCTCGATCTAAAATCTGCGCCACGTCGTGTGGGTGAACACCGTCAAAAGTGAAGGAGGCCACTCCGCCTTTTTTATCTGCGGATGGACCGAAGACTTTCACGCCGGGAATTTCCTCAAGGCGCTCCAACGCGTACTCAGTGATCTCATGCTCATGCGCGGCTACTTTGTCCATACCGATGCCAGTTAGATAATCCACTGCCGCGCCGAAACCGACCGACTCCGCGATGGCGGGTGTGCCCGCTTCAAACTTGGCCGGAACCGTGTTCGGGCGAAATGAACGCAGTTTAACTTCCTTGATCATATCGCCGCCGCCGAGGAATGGAGGCATGGCATCCAGCAGTGCAGACTTACCATACAACGCGCCGATGCCGGTGGGGCCGCACATCTTGTGCGCGGAGAACGCATAAAAGTCCGCGTCGAGGGCGTGGACATCCACTTTCAAATGCGGGACGGATTGAGCGCCATCCACAACAGTGATCGCGCCCGCGTCGTGCGCCAGCTTGATGATCTCCGCGGCAGGGTTGATCGTGCCGAGGACGTTGGACATGTGCGTAAACGAGACCAGTTTCGGGGTCCGGGCAAGAAGCGATTTGTACGTCTCGAGATCCAGCAAACCATTTTCCGTCACCGGGATGAATTCGAGTTGGACGCCGCGTTCCGCCGCCAGCATGTGCCACGGAACGAGATTGCTGTGATGCTCCATCTCGGTCAAGATGACGAGGTCGCCCGATTTGAGATTGGCGCGCGCCCATGTGTATGCAACGAGATTGATCGACTCGGTCGTGTTGCGCGTATAAATGATCTCATGCGGATTGCGCGCGTTGATGAACTTGGCAATCTTGACGCGCGCCTGCTCGTACATCGCCGTGGCTTCCTCCGCGAGGGTGTGAACTCCGCGATGAATATTCGCATTGAAGCGATGATAGAAATCATTCATCGCCTCGATGACAGCAAGCGGCTTTTGCGAAGTGGCTGTGGAGTCAAGATAAACGACCTTGACCCCAGGCCGGACTTCGCGATTTAGGATTGGAAAATCCTGGCGGATACGAGCGATATCTAATGTCATATTCAGGAGGCGGGAACCGGTTGGTTGATTCACGTTTACTTTCTAATAGTCGGGGATTTCCTTCTTGGCGGATTTTTTACCGGTGGAGACCGAGCGGATTTGATCCGACGTCAGCGGATACCACAGAATGCGGTCGGGCACCATCCAGCCATCGGTGAGGAAAACATTGGAGCGGAACTGCACCGCGACCAGCTTGTTGTCCACTTGAACGACAATGCCTTTGATCCAGCCGCGCACGCGGTCGTTATTTTTTTCGTGATCACAAAATACCTCAACTGTGTCGCCGACCTCAAAAGCGTCCTCAATGCCGGGCGCCTTCATGTAAGCGAATTGCGCAACACGCCCCACGCGAAAGGCGCGGCGTTCTCCCGCTACGGCAGAAGAGGTACGCGCCGGCCTTACCGCGTGAACTTTGGTTTTGAGTCGCGGCCGTGGAGTTTCCATGCGCAATGCAGCTGCAGGCAGAGTCGCCATCAATTTCGGCGCGGGTCTCGGGGTCGGGGCCGGCCTGACCGGAGTTTTGGTCACTGGAGCCTTTGCAACCACTTTTGCGGCTGTTTTGCGAGACTTCAGCGCTCGTTTAGCAGGCGCTTTTTTGACAACGGCTTTCGAACGAGTCTTGGAGACAACTCTCCGCGTCGTTTTTTGTTTGGCCGCTTTGCGTGCTACTCTTTTCTTGATCGTCATTTGAATGCCTACTTTCATTACAAAATTACTTGCAGAATTTCCGCACCGCCACTAATACTATAGTGAATTTCATTATTCACTTCAAGAACTATTCCATTTTGCTGGCAATGTATTCCTGGAACCGTTCACGTACACCTTCAAACGGAATCCGCTGGAAGATGGGATCGAAGAAACCTTCGACCACCAATTTCTCGGCTTCCTTCTGCGGAATGCCGCGCGACTTGAGATAAAAAAGCGGCTCCTGCTCCATCCTGCCGACGGTCGCTCCATGCGTGCAACGGACATCATCGGCAAGGATTTCCAGCCCCGGAATTGAATCAGCGCGAGCGCCCTCTTCCAGGACCAGGTTGCGGTTGGCTTGATAGCCGTCAGTTTTTTCCGCGCCTTTCGCGACGTAGATCATGCCCTGCCAAACCGAGCGACTCTTCCCCTTGAGCGCGCCCTTGAAGAGCAGGTCGCTGGTGGTGTGCGGGGCGAGGTGGTTCTGTTGCGTATCGTGATCGAGATGCTGTGTGCCGTCCGTGAAATAAAAACCGGACATGCGCCCCGTCGCGCCTTCGCCGACCAGGTCGAGTTCGGAGAAATTCTTTGTCAACTTCGAGCCGATCGCGCCGAAGATCCAATCGAGGTTGCCGTCGCGTTCGACGCGGATGCGCTCGTGAGTAAAATTCCAAACATGCCTGCCCCACGATTGCAATTCGACAAACTTGAAGCTCGCGCCCTGCATGACCTTGATCTCGACAATGCCGGCGTGCAAAGCATCGTTGGATTCGTTCGGCGAACCCGACTCGTGAACGTAGGTCACGCTCGCGCCTTCGTCAACGAGCACGAGCAAGTGCGAAATGTGAGCCAAACCCGCACCCGGTCCCCACAAAATGCTGTGGAGCGGCTGTTCAACTTTCACATTCTTCGGTACGTACAACAAGATTCCATTTTGCGCCAGCGCCCCAGCCAGCGCGGAGAATTTGCCTTCTTCTACATTGACTGTTTGACCGAGAATCCTGGCAACGATTTCAGGATAGTTTTTCTGCGCGGTCTTCAAGTCCGTGAAGATGACGCCTTGTTTCGCGAGCGACTCGTCCAAGTCAATCTTCGATCCGCCGGGAAGCAAAACAATTTGTCCGCCGTGCTGATTGGCGACGAGCGGTTTGAGAAGATCGGCAGGCACGGACGGCAAATCTTTGTATGCGCCTTCCGCGGGAAGTTTGAACGAGTCGAGGGGCATCGCGTGGATGTCAGTACGACGCCAGGCCTCGAGAGTCACATCGGGGAGAGTCTGTTTTTTAAACGCGTCCCAGGCTTTCGTCCGATATGATGCGATGGCTCCGCTCGCGGCGGGGATGTCCGCCTGGGTGAAGGCGAAATCCTTTGCGGCGGTTTCAGCCCGTCGAGTCTTTGAAACAACTACCTTTGGTTTTTCCTGCATTATTCTCATCCATGAAGTGTCATCCTGAGCGGAGCGAAGCATCTCGACCTCGAGACTTTCGAGACTCTTCGCCACTCCGCGGCTCAGAGTGACACGAAACTATCCAATTGATCCTTCCATCTGCAATTGAATCAGACGGTTCATTTCGACTGCATATTCCATCGGCAGTTCTTTGACAAGCGGCTCGATGAAACCGGATACCACCATTGTCGTGGCTTCCTCTTCGCTGAGGCCGCGCGACATAAGATAGAAGAGTTGCTCCTCGCCGACCTTGCTGACCGAAGCCTCATGACCGATGGTCACATCATCTTCGTCAATTTCGATGTACGGATATGTGTCCGAGCGAGATTGCGGATCAAGCAGAAGCGCATCGCAAACTGTGTTGGACTTAACGCCTTTCGCGCCTTTGTAGACTTTAAGAAGGCCGCGGAAGGAGGCGCGTCCGCCCGCCTTGCTAATGGACTTCGACGTGACCTTGCTGGACGTGTTCGGAGCAAAGTGATACATCTTACCGCCCGCGTCCTGCGTTTGACCCGGACCGGCGAAGGCCATCGAGAGCATTTCGCCGTGCGCGCCCGGTTCCATCAAATAGCACGATGGGTATTTCATCGTGACTTTGCTGCCGAGATTGGCGTCCACCCATTCATGAGAGCCATTCTCAAAGACTTTGGCGCGCTGGGTGACGAGGTTGTATACATTCGTTGACCAGTTTTGTATCGTAGAATAGCGCGAGCGCGCGCCCTTCTTGACAATGATCTCAATCACGCCGGAGTGGAACGAGTCGGTGGTGTATTGCGGCGCCGTGCAACCTTCGACGTAATGCACGGATGCGCCTTCGTCTACGATGATGAGCGTGCGTTCGAACTGCCCAACGTTCGCGGTGTTGAGTCTAAAATAGGCTTGAAGCGGAAGATCCACCTTCACGCCTTTTGGCACGTAGACGAACGATCCACCGGACCACACAGCGGAATTCAACGCGGCGAACTTATTATCCTCAATCGGAATGACCGTGCCGAAATATTCGCGGAACAAATCGGGATATTTCTTCAAGCCATCTTCGATTGAAACGAAAATCACGCCCTGCTTTTCGAGGTGCTCTTGAATCGAATGATAGACCATCTCCGATTCGTATTGCGCGCCGAGACCGGCTAAAAACTTTCGTTCCGCTTCAGGCACGCCGAGTTTATCGAAGGTGCGCTTGATGTCATCGGGGACATCATCCCAGGATTTTTCCTGCTTCTCGGTCGGCTTGACATAGTAATAAATATTCTGAAGGTCCAGCTCTTTCAGCGACGGACCCCAATTCGGCATGGGCCGCTTGAGGAAGTGATCGAGCGCTTTCAAGCGGAAGTCGAGCATCCATTGCGGCTCACCCTTCATGTGCGAGATTTGCTCCACAACTTCGCGGCTCAGGCCTTTCTGTGACTTGAACGCGTAGTTATCATCGCGGTCATGGAAACCGTATTTGTATTCGCCGATACCTTCGAGGATCTTTTCGTCCTGCTGTTGTTTACTCATAAGGGTCTCCGTTATTCGATACTCGAAATTCGAATAATCGAATAATCGAATATCGCCGCCGTCAGGCGGCCTCTTCAGTTTTTTCTTTTTCACGGATCCAATCGTAGCCATGCTCTTCGAGCGAGAGAGCCAGATCGGGTCCGCCCGATTCGACGATGCGCCCGCCCATCATCACATGGACGAAGTGCGGCTTGATGTAATTCAACAGACGTTGATAATGCGTGATGACGAGCACGCCGAGTTCAGGTCCGGTAAGAGCGTTGACTCCATCGGCGACGACGCGCAACGCGTCAATGTCCAGACCTGAATCGGTCTCATCCAAAATAGCGATCTCCGGTCGGAGGGTTGCCATCTGCAAAATCTCAGCCCGTTTCTTTTCTCCGCCCGAAAAGCCATCATTGAGATAACGTCCCGCGAAGGCATTGTCCATCTTGAGCAAATCCATTTTCTCTTTGAGCAGTTTGCGGAACTCCGGGATGGGCATGCCCTTGTCTTCTTTGTTGACCGCGCGGCGGCGGGCATTGATGGCACTGCGCAGGAAGTTCGCCACGGTCACACCCGGAATTGCAACCGGATATTGAAAAGCAAGGAACATGCCAAGCCGAGAGCGTTCATCGGCTTCGAGCTCGAGAATGTTCTGATCTTTAAAAATTACCTCGCCTTTGGTCACAGTGTAGTTGGGATGTCCCATCAAGGTGTAGGCCAGCGTAGACTTGCCTGTGCCGTTCGGGCCCATGATGGCGTGGATTTCACCCTGTTTAACGACGAGATTGACGCCCTGCAATATTTCCTTGCCGTCAATGCTGACGTGAAGGTCCTTGATTTCGAGTTGCGACATGCGGGTTTGCTCCTTGAAAAATACTGAAATAATGGCAGACCTGAATTGGTTACACGATAGGCAGGGGCAATTATTTTGCCTGCCAATCGGCGGCATTATAGCAGGGTCAGCGGGAAAAGTCAATATTTATGATATTTTTCTAGTAAATTCGCTTGATCCCACAAAACTAAGTCCGCGGCCTCTTGTTTTGGCGATGATGGTTTTTCGAATATAAAGAGCAACCCGGACTCTATACATCAAGAGTCCAAGTTGCTCTTTCTTTCTAGCTTTCTAACATTACTTCCCTTGCGAATACCAAATCGAGCCGGGCGAATCGTAGTTATCTCCCTCGCCCCACACAAGATGCGCGGTCCCGTTTTCGTCAATATCCATCTCGAAGTAATCACCGAACGGGAAGCGATAACCATCTGTGAAAATGTAACCGTACCCGCTCACATACGTTGAGACATCCACCTCGGACGACCAGGTCGCACCGCCATTGGTGGATCGCCGATAATAGACATTCCAGCGATCCATCCCGCCGTTGGCCGCGCGCGCGTCCATCCACGCGATGCGGACGTCACCGTTGCCAGTTGCCGCGATGGCCGGGAAGGCATGGTGCGTCCCCGCGGGCGCGGTGGACATATCTTGTTTCATAGACCAAGTCGCGCCGCCATCAGTGGACTTGGCAAAGTAGATTCGCTCCGGGCCTTTAGCGGTTGAGCCTGCGTTCCACAATGCATAGAGATTCCCAGATGAATCAGAGGTCATTGCAATCGCGGCGCCGAGAAAGGCCCATCCGCAATTGAAGGCCGAGCAATCGGGCGGAGACGAAGAAACATCCAGTAAAGTCGTTGTCCACGTCAAGCCGCCATCTGTGGATTTGCTGACGTATAGATTCACCTTTCCTTTTGCGCCGCCACTGCCTTCATAACCATCCCATGAGAAATAAACATTTCCGTTCGGCGTGACTGTCCCGCCGCCGCCCAGCGACCAGCCAAGTTTGGCGTTTTGATTCATCTTGACTTCGGTAAAGGTCGCGCCGCCATCATGCGAATACGTCACGTATGCGGTTTGGCTGTGGTTGTAAGACACATACACGTCCTGTCCGCGCACGGCAAGGATGGGTTTGTCGGTGCCAGCGTTCGTATGATCCGCGAGAACAAACGACCACGTCGCGCCGAAATCGGTAGACTTCGCAACCAGGATGTCGGATTTGTTGTTCTGCAACCACGCGGCATACACTGTGCGACCATCCACCGGATCAACAGCGATCTGCGCGTCGACCTGATAACTGGTCGAGCCAGCAGGATAGATCACCGTCGGCGAGGCCCACGTCTGACCATGATCGCTGCTGATTTGTAAAATCATGGTCGGGCTGTAACAAGTCGGGCAACCGGGGACGCCGCCATATTGTGGATACAAAACATAAACGTGGCCAAAACGATCGGACGCGATGGCAGGCTCCCATTCATTGTCCACGTGAAAACCTAAACGCAATTGTGGAGTGAAGCCTCCGGGCGCGGCGGGACCGGACAAAAAAGCGGGCGCCAGCGCCGAGGAGTTGATTACCTCCTGAGACACTTGCCCGCTATCACGCACTTTGGCTTTGCCTTCGAACCCCTGCTCGATCTGCTCAAGCCGCCACTCATTCAAACCAAAGAATATCAGTGCGGCAACGATAACAGATGCAAGCAAGATGAACCACGAACGATTCGTGCGAAGAACTGACTGCATAGCTCCTCCATCTTTCCTTTGGAATTATGGATAATTGGCTTTACCCATTGAAATTATTGTATAACAGGCGGAAAATTTTTCAAGCCGAATCGGGAGACAATTCTCGGAGATTCTTCTTCCAACTTTGCCGCGCCCGCTCAAAGGTCCGCGCCGGAAGCGTTACTTTGATCCGGAAGCCCCTTTGAATATCTCGCGCTTCCCGCTATCCAGCAGGAAATGCTTCGGCAGAGAGGATATTTATGATAATTATCTATAATATTGACAGGTCATACGTGGGCGAGTATACTCACGCACGTTACAGGTTGTCCCGTCTCGGGAAGAAGGTTTTGCATGAAAAGCACGCGTGATCGAATTTTACAGACACTGCACCGTCAGCCTCGCCGCACTATCAACGAATTGGCGGAGGCGGTTGGGATTAACCCCATCTCGGTTCGCCATCATTTGACAAACTTACAAGTCGAAGGATTGGTTGCGGCCGAGGAGGAACGGCATGGCGTTGGGCGCCCGCGCCTCGTCTATATCTTGACCGAGGATGGGATGGAAAAATTCCCGACGCGCTATCTGCGCCTGACCACTCGCCTGCTAACTCAAATGAAAGAGACCATGCCCGCACCGGTCGTCAGCAAATTATTCAACCAGATTGCAGAAGACCTGGCCAGCGATTACGCAGATCAGATGCAGGGCTTGAGCATGGAAGAGCGTCTCGATTTTGTCCAATCTCTACTCGCAGAAGAGGGCTTCACGGTCGAGTGGGAAAAGAAAGGCGAACAATACCAAATCCATGAGATCACCTGCCCGTATTATCAAATTGGCGTGAACCATCCTGAAGTTTGCACTGTAGATCAGACTCTGATTTCAAAGATGCTGGCCGTTCCCGCCGAAAAGGTGCAGTGTGTTTTAAACGGCGGCGCGCATTGTACCTATGTTGTGCAACCCGCGCATAGCGCCAGTTAAGAAAAGTCAAAGGATTAGAAATGGCCGAGGAACCAACCGTCAATCAAATTCACTGGACGCTCCACGACACGCATCCTGAATTGGTCGAAACTGCGCGCGCCAAACTCGCCGAGGTTGTTGACCCTGAAATCGGGATGAACATCATTCAGCTTGGGCTGGTGCGCGATCTCGCCATCGAAAACAATATGGCGCGCATGAAAATGATCCTGACCACGCCATTTTGTCCATATGGTCCGGCAATGATCGAGATGACCAAGCAAAAAGCGGTCGAGGCATTGAACATGCCGGTAACCATTGAGATGGGCATGGACGTCTGGGATTTCTCCATGATGGAAGATCCATCCGCGCTGGATTGGGGGATGTACACTTAGCGGCTGTGTCGGTAAAAGAATTAAAGTCGCTCGTCAATGTGACGGGCGACTTTTCATTTACCAAGACCAGTGATTTTATTCCCCTTTTTTCCAGTGCATGGCGTGCGGTTGTTCGCCTTCCGAATAGCCGGAAAGAACAATAAGCGCATTTGTGACAGTGTTGCCCGGATTCCGCCAACGATGATTCAGTTGAGCAGCGAACAACAGACTATCGCCTGCCTCCAACTGGTAGACGTTTTTCTCAACCAGATATTCCAACTGTCCGCGCAGGCAAAAGACAAATTCATGTCCGCTATGAATCATCATATGCGGACCGCTGGCCGCTCCGCTCTCCAGCGTGAGAACAAACGGTTCGACCCGCCCCTCGAACTTCTCCCCTCCCAGGCCTTCCCACACACCGCGCGCAAAAGGGACGCGCGTCCGTTCGTCGGCCTTCACCAAAATCGCATTGACTTTTTCGACAGGCGGCCCGAAGAATTCTGTGATCGGCACACCAAGAGCATCGGCCAATTTATATAGTGTACTCACCGAAGGGGATGTTTTGCCGCGCTCGATCATGCTGAGAGCATTCGCGGACAATCCACTTTTGGTCGCCAGCCCGCGCATGGAAATGTTACGCGCCTCACGCAGTTCCCTCAACCGCACCCCCACATCCACCGACATGGCGTCATGTTTTAGTTCCATAGTCCCTCCAGTAATTCAGATACGCTCACTCCAATTACAACGGGCGTCATTATTCATGTGACATTATAGCATACGAATTGTGACAGCCGCCACTATTGTGGCTTTCTTCACACGATTATTATTCAATTGCATATATGCGTTTATGCGTATAAAGGCAGGTCTAAAGATGGTCACTCAAGCCTTGGCACAGGAAATCTCACAACTGGAAGCGGACTTCTGTTTTGCGCTCTCAGACCCCACGCGGCTTCTTATCCTTTACGCGCTTGCTGAAGGTCCGCGCAATGTAACGGAACTGGCCAACGAATTGCAAGTGATCCAGCCCACTACCTCACGGCATCTCAAAGTTTTGCGTGAGCGCGACTTGGTCTACACCGTCCGTCAGGGCACAACTGTCACCTACCACCTCGCTGACCCTCGCCTCATACAAGCCCTCGACATACTCCGGTCTGTGATGCGCGACCGGCTGGCACACCGAGCCGGCTTGATGGAAGAAAAATGAAGCTTCGATAAGGAGAATGTGGATGAACAAACCGAAACCCTTTTGGACCCTCGGACTGCTCGGCATCATTCTAGTGATCGCGGCACCGACGGCCTACTTCTGGCCCAAGATCACAAAGGCTGTTGACGACCCGTGGGCGCACGTGCCCGACAAAACCGTCCACGTGGATCACACAGATATTGTCAAAGGTCCGTTCGCTACACCGCAGGATGTGACGAAGGAATGTATCACCTGTCACCCCGATGCAGCCAATCAGGTGATGCACACCACGCACTTCACCTGGGAGTCCAAACCTGAGATCGCCCCAGGGCGTGATCAGCCAGTCACGATTGGCAAAAAGAATCAAATTAACAACTTCTGCATCGGCATTCAAGGCAACTGGGTCAAATGCACCACCTGCCATGCAGGCTACGGCTGGTCGGATGCAAACTATGATTTCAATAATCCATTGAATGTAGATTGCCTCGTTTGCCACGCGAACACAGCCTCGTACAGCAAAGGCGCGAACGGCTTGCCTGCTGACGGAGTTGATTTGGTCGCGGCCGCCAAATCGGTCGGCGCGCCGACGCGCCAAAATTGTGGACGTTGTCATTTTGACGGCGGCGGCGGTAACGGCGTCAAGCACGGCGATCTGGATGAAAGTCTCTACTTCCCCTCCGAAGATATTGATATTCACATGGGCAAGTTGAATTTTCAATGCACGGATTGCCATCAGACCAAAGATCATCAAATCCTCGGCAAGATGGTTGCAGACAACTATCAGATTGATCCCGCAGAACAGGTGCAATGCACGAATTGCCATTCACAAACGCCACACACAGACGACCGCCTGAACTTCCATACAAAGTCGGTTGCCTGTCAGACCTGCCATATTCCGGCCATGGCCTTACAAGACCCAACCAAGGTCGTGTGGGATTGGTCAACCGCGGGACAACCTGGCCGCACAGACGATCACTTCACATACTTAAAGATCAAAGGTTCCTTCATCTACGAAAAGAATTACATCCCGACTTATATGTGGTCGAACGGAAATCTTTCCTATCGCTATCTATTGGGCGATAAGATTGACCCAAGCAAGCCGGTAGTCATTGACCAGCCCGCGGGCGACATCAACGACCCAACCGCAAAGATTATGCCGTTCAAACTGCACATGGCTAAACAGCCATATGACACAGTCAACAACATTCTGCTTCAGCCGCGCACCGCTGGCAAAGGCGGTTTTTGGACAACCTTCGATTGGGCCTCTGCCCTTCAACTTGGCGCGCAGGACGCGGGCCTGAATTACAGCGGCCAATATGGTTTCACCGAAACATGGATGTATTGGCCGACCACACATATGGTTCAGCCTTCGGCCAATGCTTTGCAATGTAATGACTGCCACAGCGAAAGCGGACGACTCGACTGGAAAGCTCTCGGTTATCCCGGCGACCCAATGATCTGGGGCGGACGCTTCCAGCAGAAATAGGATGATGCCATGCAAAACATCAAACCCAACACAAAACTCATTCTCGTGCTGGCAGGCGTTTTGTTGATCGCGCTGGTTGGGATTCAAAGCGTACTTGCGCAGAGTAAAGCCGAGCCGGCCTCGCAGGTTTCTCCGATTCATCCCACCTTTGCGTTGCTGGACGCGAATGGCGAGAACGTCCTTGCCAGCGGCAACGCCGTCTCCACGATGAAGACTTGCGGTCAATGTCACGACACAGATTTCATTGCCAGCCACGCGTTCCATTCTGATCTCGGGCTTTCCGCTTATCAGCCCGTTGCCGACTCAATGAATTCGAGCAACGGTCTCTTCGGTCAGTGGGATCCGCTCACCTATCGTTATCTTTCAGAAAAAGGCGACAGCCGCCTCGATCTCTCGACTGCGGAGTGGATCATGCTCAATGGCAGTCGCCTCGTCGGAGGCGGACCCGCCACAACATCCCGCGAAGGAACGCCGCTGGTCTCCATCGCGCCGAACGCCAGCAATCCCGAATCGTCCATTCTCAAAAACGGACAAGCCACTCCGTGGGATTGGTCTCAATCGGGCACGATGGAAATGGACTGCTTCATCTGCCATCTCACACAACCGAACAACGAGGCGCGCATCGCGGCGATTCAACGCGGCGAGTTTAATTGGGCCAGCACCGCCACGCTGATCAACACCGGCATCGTCGAACGTTCGACGCTTGGCATGAACGGATATTATTACAGACCCGAAGCGTTTGATACAGACGGCGAACTGAAAAGTGATTTCGTTGCCATTCAAGACCCAACCAATTCCAACTGCGCGCAGTGTCATGGCGCAGTTCATACCGACAAGTCGCCACTGACACTGACAGGATGCTCACTCGATAATCCGCAAACTGCTACAACTGGACAGGTAATTTCATCACAGAAGATCAGCGACTCGGGCATGAATCTTGCGAATAAATCCACGCTCAATCGCGCCTGGGATATTCATGCCGAGCGCGGACTCAAATGCACCGATTGCCATTACTCCATCAACAACCCGGCTTATTACCAAGAAAACGCAACCAATCGCCCATCGAATATCGTCTTCGATCCGCGGCGGCTCGACATCGGCGATTATCTCAAAAATCCTGATCACAATTTTGCACGCGGACAGAGCGCGCAATACAACGTCGCGCCGCAACTCAAGGGCACGATGCGCCGCTGTGACTCCTGCCATGACGCGCAAAAGGCGCATGCAGATTGGCTTCCGTACATTGACACACACATGAAGAATGTGGCCTGCGAGACCTGCCACATCCCACAGACCTACGCGCCCGCGATTCAATCCTATGATTGGACGGTCATTACAACGAACGGCGAGCCAGTTAAAGTCTGTAAAGGTGTGAACGGCGATTCTAATTCGATCAATTCACTCGTAACGGGCTTTGAACCCGCCGTACTTGATCGCACCAATACAGACGGCAGTCATTTGCTCGCGCCGTACAACCTGATCACGACCTATTACTGGGTTTATGACGATGTAAACGGAACACGTCCGGTTCGTCTCGTGGACCTGGAAGCGGCTTACCTCCAAAACGGCAAATACAAAGCCGACATCCTCTCCGCTTTCGACTCGAACAACAACGGCGCTCTCGAAGCCAACGAACTCAAGATTGACAGCGACGCAAAACAACAAGTCGTTGCCGATCAACTCGCCGCGTTGGGACTTAAGAATCCACGCATCGAGGGAATGGTTCAACCTTATAGTTTGAATCACGATGTCGCCGATGGCGATCATGCCATTAGCAATTGCGCGACCTGCCATAGCAACGACTCGCGTTTGAATCAGCCCGTCAAACTCGCAGACTACGCGCCGAATGGCGTCATGCCTGAGTTTGCGAAAGACAATAACGTGGTTTCGAGCGGCGAAATTTACAAAGGCGCCGATGGCGCGCTGTATTACAAGGCCGCGCCTGCCAATGACAAACTCTATGTCTTCGGCAACAGCCGCGTGCCATGGATTGACTGGTTCGGCGCGCTGTTCTTCGTTGCCGTGGTGCTGGGAGTCGGCGGCCATGGGACGCTCAGATATTTGTCAGCGCGCAAGCAGGCTAAAGCCCGCGCCGAGCAAGGCCGAAGCGTCCAGAAAAGAACCGAGCGCGTGTATATGTATGAGGCATATCGTCGCTTCTGGCATTGGCTTCAGACCATCGCGATCGTCATCCTGCTACTCACAGGCCTGATCATCCATCGGCCAGATATGTTCGGCATCTTTTCATTCCGCTACATGGTCACAATCCACAACGTGATGGCGGCATTGCTTGTGCTCAACGCCGCGCTGTCGCTGTTCTATCACTTGACCACGGGAAAAATCCGCGAGTTCATCCCTCGTCCGTACGGTTTCTTCGACGACGCGATTGAGCAAAGCAAATACTACATTCAAGGAATCTTCAAAGGCGAAGAGCATCCGTTCGCGAAAGCGCCCAATAACCGAATGAACCCGCTTCAGCAAATGACCTATTTCGGAATCTTGAACGTGCTTCTGCCGCTTCAAATGCTGACCGGACTTTTGATGTGGGGTGTGCAAAAGTGGCCGCAGGTTGCAAACGCTCTTGGCGGCTTGCCTCTTCTTGCACCGTTCCACACATTAATTGCCTGGGTCTTCGCGGCCTTCATCATCGGCCATGTGTATCTGACCACCACCGGCGCGACTCCGCTCGAAGCGATACGCGGTATGGTCACCGGTTATGAAGAAGTGGAAGTGCATGATAAGAAAGAAGTAAGGAAAAGCAAGAAGTGAGTAGCGATTAGAGAATAGCCCTCGCCCCTTTCCCCTCTCCCTAAGGGAGAGGGGAATCATGGAGAATGATATGACCACAACTGCTCCTGCAAAAAAGATGAGTTCACCCAAGCCATACGTCCATCCATATTTTGGCGGAATGGTGCTTGGCATTGTATTGTTCCTGGCGTTCTTCCTCACGGGAAACGGACTCGGCTCCTCTGGGGCCACGGCCCGACTTGACGCCTTCATCGAAGATCAGATTGCGCCCTCACATGTTGATCGCACACCCTACCTGTTGAAGATGGCGGGCGGCGACAAGAATCCGCTCGACGATTGGATTGTGCCTGTGTTCTTTGGCGCACTTGTCGGCGGATTCGTCTCGGGCAAGATCGGGAATCGCGTCAAACTTGAAACCACCAAAGGTCCTCATATTTCCAATCGCGCCCGTTGGTTGTTCGCTTTCCTCGGCGGCGTGCTCTTCCTATACGGCGCACGTATGGCGCGTGGATGCACATCTGGCCAGGCGCTATCGGGTGGCGCGACGCTCTCGGCTGGCTCATGGGCCGTGATGTTCGCCATCTTCGGCGGCGCGTACGGGCTGGCCTATTTCGTAAGGAAAATGTGGAACTGAGTCAGCATGTCGTTGCAAGCGTCGCAGGCGCGGAGCAAGCCCCTCATTTACGAGGAGATTGCTTCGGGAAGAACGCCCTCGCAACGACATACCAAGGAGAACAACATGAACTTCCCACTCCAATCATTTACTGCAACAAGCGCATCCAACCCGTGGACCTATGTCGTCTTCGGTTTAATCGGCTTCGCTTTCGGTTTCACGCTTGAGATGTCCGGCTTTGGTAACTCTCAAAAATTGGCGGCTCAGTTCTACTTCAAAGAAATGACCGTGCTCAAAGTCATGTTCACCGCGATCGCGGTCGCGATGGTCTTGCTTTTCGCCACAGCCGGCCTCGGCATTCTGGACTTTAGTCAGGTTTGGGTCAATCCAACGTATCTGGCGTCAGGCATCCTCGGCGGCCTCATCATGGGCGTCGGTTTTATCATCGGCGGCTTCTGCCCAACCACTTCGATTGCCTCCGCTTCCACCGGCAAGATTGACGGCATGTTCTTCCTCGGCGGCGGGTTTGTCGGCGCATGGCTCTTTAGCGAGACCGAAAAATATTTCGATGGCTGGTACAACAACGCTGGTTATTATGGCCGCGTGTTGCTGCCTGACGTTCTCCATTTACCCACCGGTGTGGTCGTTCTGCTGGTTGTTTTGATGGCGCTCTTTATGTTCTGGGGAGCAGAACAACTCGAACGCATCGTTGGCAAACGTGACCTGAGCAAAGAACCCAAACTGCGGATTGCCGGCGCGGCGGTTCTTCTCGCCCTGGCAGTGGCTACCGTTTTCATCGGCCAACCCACCACTGAACAAAAATACGCGCGCATCGCCGCGGACAAGGAAGCGGCGCTTGCCAACCGCGAAGTGCAGATCGTCCCTGCTGAATTATTCAAGACGATCTATGACCAAAAGATCAACTTGATCATGCTCGACGTCCGTTCTGAAGCGGACTACAACCTGTTCCACATTCGCGGCGCGCAGAATGTCCCCTTGACCCAAATCAAGAGCATCCTGCCTGATTTATTGGCAAAAGCCGCGACCAACACAGTCTATGTGGTGATGAGCAACAATGAAGACGATGCGACTTCAGCGTGGAAGATTCTGGTCGCCGAAGGCATTCCGAACGTTTACATCCTTGAAGGCGGCGTCAACAACTGGATCAAGTTCTTCAACGCCGACGATCCAAACATCCAGACGCTGAAAGTCTATCCGACCGGCGACCGGCCCGCGTACTACTTCCCCTCCGCGCTCGGTGACCGTTATCTGTGTTCCGACCCGAATCCCATCGAGTTTGAAAATCTGCAATACACGCCAAAGATCAAGTTGCAGTTGAAACGTGATAAAAGCGGCGGCGGATGCGGTTAACATAAAGAATTTTCAAAGAAAGGGCCTCACAGTCTATTCACTGCGAGGCTCTTTGTCTTCTACAAGTTTTCAGATCAACAGCGAAGGATCAACCCGATATTTCCACTTTATTTTTCCCCGTCTTTTTTGCAACATACAAAGCATCATCCGCGGAACTGAGCGTGGCCGAGAGGGTGGAATGTTTGACTGACAGCGAGGCCACGCCAATGCTTATGGTGATATTAAGTGGACCGCGATCTGTTGTGATCGGCGTCTCCATGACACTATGTCTTGTTCGTTCCGCCACTTCACGAGCGCTCTCAATTTCAGTTTCCACCAGCAAACAAATGAATTCATCGCCGCCGTAACGTCCCAGCAGATCAATTTTTCGGAAGCCTTGCTTACAACGCGCCACCACTTCCGCCAATACCTGATCGCCAACCGGATGGCCATAGGTATCATTGACGTGTTTGAATGAGTCGATGTCAATCATCATCACACTCAAAGGATGATGGAAGCGCAGAGCGCGCTGGAATTCGAGTTCGGCGTGCCGCAGAATCTGCCGACGATTGGGCAGGCCCGTCAGAGAGTCCGTAATCGCCCAGTGCTCATAGACGCGCACTTGCTCAAGCAAGCGCGCGCGTTCAATGGTCAACGAAATCTGATGGCTGACGCCCACAGCCAATTGGACATCGTGCTGGTCGAAAGGGCGAGACTTTTGATCCGTTTTATAGGCATACATTACGGCTTCTACATCATCACCCACGATCACCGGAACGCACAAAATGGAATGGATTTTCAACAGCTTCGCGCTCTCGCTCAACTCGCGAACCCCCTTGGACATCAAATCGGATATTGCCACCACCGACCGCTTGTCAATAGCCTTCCTGGCAACGGAAACAGGAAACCCCATTTCGCCGATGCGAGAGAAGCGTTCGCGCAGAATCACTTCAAACCTGTCAGCCCCCATCGCCGTTTGCATAACGGTTGAGACTTCCTGCAACGCCAGATTTAAGTCAACTATGGTGGAGAGCCTGCTCGAAATCTCATACAACAACACCGGATTCTGTTCCACAGATTGAAGGATAAGATTGCGCGTGACAGGCTGAGTATCGGAAAGATCGGGTTTGCGAGGCGAAGCGCTGCCGTTTTCCGAAAATGTGACCGTGGCGACATGCTGTCCAATGCGGATTTCATCCTCCGAGTGCAAGGTGCAAGGCTCGAGAATCCGTTCCCGATTTACGAAGGTCCCATTGGTGCTATTCAAATCCTTAATCACCGCCCGATCCGATTCGCACTCGATCTCGGCATGTAGTCGCGAAGCCAACTCATCAGAAATGACGATATCATTGGCGGGATTTCGGCCCAAAGTATTCCTGCCGTCTTTCAAAACATATTCGGCAGGCCCACTGACCGGAGAACGAACAGTCACAACCCACATAGATATATTTGTATTATAGACTGCAAGCCTTAATTCTAGAATTACAGAATTGTAATAAGGACTACCCCACTCCAATTCAGACTTAAAGCGGAGAATTTGCTATAATCCAAAACAGGAAGCAATCGCATGAAATACAAACTGAAAACCCCCGTCGTGTTGGATGTCTCTCGCTGGCAGGGAAACGTCAAGTGGGATCAAATCTCCCCGCGCCCCATACTTGTCATTTGCAAAGCCAGTGAAGGCGTGAATTACATAGACCCCACGCTTGCCCAAAACTGGACCGGCTTGAAAGCGCTGAACATCCGCCGAGGCGCGTATCATTATTTTCACGCCGATCAGGATGCCGCCAAACAATTTGCCAATTACGAAAAGGCTGTCGCGCAAGCCGGTGGATTTCAAGCCGGCGACCTGCCTCCCGTTTTGGATGTTGAGGGGTTGGAGGGAGCCACTATCAAGGTCAGACACGCCGCGTCGATTGGCATTAAAACCTGGCTGGACAAAGCGCAGGCTTTCTCTGGCCGGACTCCAATCATTTATACCAGTCAATATCAATGGTCATTCGTGCTTGACAACAGAGGCGGTCATCCTGAATGGGCCTCCAACTATCCGTTGTGGGTGGCATGGTATCCGTACGAACCGGATAAGTTCAGCGAACCTGCGCCCACAGCCATGCCCGTGGGCTGGAAAAAATGGGCGATGTGGCAGTATTCCAAAGAAGGCCGGATTGACGGCCTTGATACAATCGTTGATTTAGACATCATCGCCGATTGGTTTGCCTCCCAACTCGATCAACAACCGGTGCCTCCGCCTGGCGGGACCCCCCCGCCGCCGACCCCCTCTCCGGAGCCTTCGCCAACGCCGCAAGCCTACCACGGCACAGTGATCGCGCCCAGCGGCGTCAATGTTCGAACACAACCAAACGTCGGCGCCAAAATAGTGGGCGCGTTAGTTAAGGGCACATCGGTACACGGGAAGAGCATCAAAGTCATTTCACCCAATGAAGCCTGGCTTGAATTGAGAGAGCCAATGGTCGGCTGGTGTGCAATTGCCTACAACGGCACAACCCTGATCACCATCAAGCCGTCTTGATCTATCTCGCGCATCAATTCCCGGACAACCGCGAATGCAGTCTTTCTTCAAACGGCGTATCGCCCTGCCTCAGGATCACGGCTCGTGGGTGTTCATTCTAAGCCCTTTGATCATTGGCATATTTGCCGGTAAGAACTTCAACCCCGCGAGTCTTGGTCTTTGCATCGCGGCGATGGCGGCGTTCCTTTTGCGACAGCCTGTGACCATCGCGGTTAAAGTTTATTCTGGCCGACGGCCGCGCACCGATCTCCCCTCAGCGCGTTTTTGGATTTTCATCTACGGAGTCATAGCGTTGCTGGCGCTCGGTGAATTGTTCTTGTTGGGAGATGGCTACATTTCTTATTTGGCTGTACCCGGAATTCCAGTCTTTGCCTGGCACTTATGGCTGGTCAGCAAACGCGCCGAGCGCAGGCAAGCCGGAGTCGAGATCATCGCCACAGGCGTGTTATCGCTCTCCGCGCCGGCCGCGTATTGGATTGGAATCGGACATTATGATCCACTCGGATGGTGGTTGTGGTTGCTGACGTGGCTTCAGTCAGCGGCATCCATCGTCCATGCCTATCTGAGGCTCGAGCAACGGGAGCAGGCCGAAGTCCCGGAAAGAAGCGTACAATTGAAGATGGGACGCCGCGCGCTGGTGTATACGTCCTTCAATCTCGTCCTTACGTTGACCTTGGGCCTGTCATCTGTTTTACCGCGATTAATCTTCGTCCCGTATCTTGTTCAGTGGCTCGAAACAGTCTGGGGTGTTTTCAACCCGGCAGTGAACGCGAAGCCGGTTGCAATTGGCGTGCGACAACTCGTCATTAGCATTTTGTGGACAGCGCTGTTCATCCTCACGTGGAGATTCTAATGGACAAACTCACATGGGAATTGTTGACCGAAACCAATGGCCGCCTCGAAGCAGATTTGCTCAAAAGTTATCTCGAAGCAGAGGGCATCGAAGTGGAATTGTTTCAGGAGGCAGTTGGACATCACATCTATCCCGTCACCGTTAATGGATTGGGGAGGGTGCAAATCTTCATTCCAAAGGGGCAAGCCGATGAAGCGAAAGAGATACTTGAAGAATATAACAAAGCAAAAAATGTCAAATAAAGAATGAGTTGAGGAGGAGCGACAATGAATTTCGATCTGACCGAAGAGCAGGGTTTATGGAGGAAAGCCGTTCACGATTTCGTCGAAAAAGAAATCCGACCAAAAGCTCACGAAGTGGACGTGACCGGCGAGTTCAACTGGGATGCCGTCCGTAAAGGCGCGGCGCTCGGCTTGCTGGGACTCAACATTCCTGAAGAATACGGCGGGGCAGGCATGGATGCAGTCAGCGCGACGATTGCCATCGAGGAACTCGGCTGGGCATGTGGCTCCACTGCGCTTTCGCTCGCCGCACATAATGGCCTGGGAACAACGCCGCTTGTGCTGTACGGAAGCGAAGAACTCAAGAGGAAATGGCTCCCAATGGTTGCCAATGGAAAAAATAAAATTGCCGCTCTCGCACTGACCGAACCCGGCGCGGGATCGGACTTGCAGGGCATCAAGACCAGGGCTGTTAGATCAGGAAACGAGTGGATCATCAACGGCGCGAAGATGTGGTGCACGAACGCCTCCATCGCCGAATACATCATCACCCTCGTTCAAACCGCCCCCGGAAGCGGCTCCCGTTCATTGAGCATGATCCTCGTCCCAACCAACACACCGGGACTGAAGATCGGACCCGCCGAAAAGAAAATGGGACTGCACGGTTCGCCGACTCATGCTGTAACGTATGAAGATGTGCGCGTCCCGCTCGAAAATCTAATCGGCGTCGAGGGGCACGGCCTGCAACAGACTCTGTCCACGCTGGATGGCGGTCGCATCGGCATTGGCGCGATTTCCGTCGGGTTGGCGCAGGCCGCGCACGAGTACGCGTTGTCGTACGCGAAAGAACGCCATGCGTTTGGTCAGCCGATTGCAAATTTTGAAGCCGTTCAATGGATGCTGGCCGA
This sequence comes from Anaerolineae bacterium, assembly GCA_021324435.1. GTDB lineage: Bacteria > Chloroflexota > Anaerolineae > Anaerolineales > Villigracilaceae > Fen-1038. Next base: position 36,545 of record JAJPIZ010000002.1, on the reverse strand, counting down.
CGCGGCCACCGAGATCGAAGCCGCGCGCTTCATGGTCTATCGCGCCGCGTGGCTCAAACAACAGGGGCGCGCTTTCGTCAAAGAGGCTGCCATGGGCAAAATGTTCGCGACCGAAATGGTGGAACGCGTCTGCCGCAATGCCATCCAAATCCATGGCGGATATGGATATTCAAGCGAATATCCCGTCGAACGCATCTACCGCGACGCGCGCCTGATGACCATCGGCGAAGGGACAAGCGAAGTGCAGAGACTGGTCATTGCGAGGAATATTTTGAATCAATAACCCGCCTTGTGGAGTGCATAATTTCAATCAATAAAAACAGAGGCGGCGCAAAACGCCGCCTCTGTCATCTATAACCGTCAACGCAGATCTAATACACCGTGATCAAATCTTTGATCTGGTCGAACGTCGCAGGTCCGATCCCGGGGACATTCATGATATCTTCGATTTGCATGAATGGGCCGTTTTGATCGCGATAATCAATGATCTTCTGCGCGGTGGCTGGACCGATCCCGGGCAAAGTCTCAAGTTCCTCCAACGAAGCGATGTTGATGTTGATCTGTGCCACATCTGGAGAAGACCCATCCGAAGAACTGTAGTCTGGCGTGGGAATCACATCGAACGGCGCGGATGAGTTCACGCTTGGCCCTGCCCCATTTTGATATGGAATGCTTAACTGCTGACCGTCTTCCAATTTCGCGGCGAGATTGATTGCATTCGGATCAGCCTCCGTGAGCAGTCCGCCCGCGGCAGTCACAGCATCCTGTACGCGGCTTCCTTCAGCAAAACTATAAACACCGGGTCGCACGACCGCGCCGATGACATGCACTTCGATGGGCGGCTTTGTTGGCGCGGGTTCAAGCGTCACAGGCTTGCCGCCCGGCAGTCGCGACACGAGCAAAAGACCGCCCGCCAGAATGAAACCCGCCAGTACGCCAATCAACACAAAACTAATCTGTTTCATACCCTGATTTTACGACAATTTCATAACCAGCATGGTCTCGCCGCGCGCAATCAGCCACGAAATCGCAGAGACCAGCCTGACCAGGCGCAGATAATAAGGCGGCATTTCATTTTCACCCAACACGCGAAATCCCCATTTTTCGTAGAACGATTTTAAGCCGGAACGACAGGTGAGATACAACGGACGCGAAGCCTGCGCGATCAAATGCTCTATAATGGTGCGCGCTATGCCTTGATTTTGGAAGGATGGCTCAACCGCAATCGAAGCCAGCTCAAGGATATCGGCCCCATGAGGCTTCAACTGGCCGCATCCCCGCATCCGCCCGGACCCGTCAACGGCCACAACAAAACGACGCCAGTCCAAATCTGCTGGATTGATTCGCACCTGATGGATAAGAGCGCGAATGGCGGGAAAATCTTCCGCTGTGGCGGGGCGAATAGTGAACCGATCTGTCATGATTGCATTTCAAAAAAACTTGAGAAGGTTGAATTGCGCGATACGTTCATCCCAACATGCCTGCCGCCACAACAATCGTAAAGGATGCCACGAACCAATGCACAATGAAGGGATAAAGAAAAGAGCGCGTGCGATACGCGATCCAGCCGAATGCAAAGCCGCCGAAAATCGTGGATAGAGTCTCAACCTCGGGTTTGCCTATATGCGCCAGCGCAAATGGAACAGCCTGCAGCCACAGAGCCTCCGCACCAAACTTCCGCGCATAAGCAAACAAGATGAAACCGCGAAAGAAAAACTCCCAGCCGAACAAGTCAATGAATGTATTCCACGGCAATCCGGCAAGTTGAGATTCGTAATAGTCGGTCATCGCTCCGCCGTGTGCAACCAGCCAAAGCACAGGAGCGATCAAAAGAATAGCGATGCCCGTGATGATCAGGCCTGCTTTCCAATCGCCGAGAGTAAATCCATATTCACGTGGATTCTCGCGAAAGATCACCAACACAATGATCAGTGGAATTAGCAGATATAAAATTATCCGGTCATAACCTTTGTTTGGCGTCAGGCGATGATAAGCATCCACCATCAGCAACAGGGTGCTGACGATGGTCACTGCGACAATCTTCCAATCAAATTGCAGGCGTTGGCCAAGGAGGGATTTCATGTGTGCAGTAATCAATAAGGAAGGTAAAGGTGATTGCCGTTTGGTCCAAACATCCCGCTTATTGTATGCCAATCGCGAAACAGTTCAAACCCCCAATTGGCAAGAAGAAAAAAGACGACGAGCAAAGAAGACCAGCGAACGACGCGGTTCTGAGCCCAAAAGGCGGACCAGCCATTTACCCAGAAGTTCGCGGCGAGAATGGCAAAGAAAGGAATCAAGGTCAGGTGAAAACGTTCTTCCGAGAGGATGAAAACATGCGGGAGCAGGTAGCCCAGGAACAGCAGAACCAACAAGATGGTTTGCGGCCGCCGCTCCAGCAACGCCGCGCCAAAAACAGAAGATAGACTAATGATTACAAATGGCAAAGACAAGACAGCAAGAATGACTGCCATCATCCATGGCGGAATGTATCCAAGAAAATCGTTGACGTAAAAGTATGTAAAGGCGCGTAGTTCCAAATTAAAAAAATAGCCAAGACGACGCACAGCCAAATACACAAAACGCGCAGGGTCTTGTATTATGAACTCAATCGCCTTCTGTGTGCCAATCTCATCGCGGGCTTTGTCGTCGAGGATGGAAAGCAAATCCAGCGATGGGCCGAAAGTAAAGGTGCCGGTGGATTGCGGGTGGTAGCCGACGTACAAGTTGTATCCCAGTGAAGTTTCAATACCAGTGACTTTTCCGCTCAGTAGTGAATTGCGAATGATCCACGGCGTGATCGTCAATGCCAGGGCCAGCCCGGCCAGGATTGCGCTGCGCGGTTGTTTGAGAATAAACCAAATCCAAAGAATGGCAAGCCCGGCAAATGGCAAGATGATCGAGCGGGTCAGTGCGGCGAGGCCGAGGAGGAGACCGGAGAGAAGAGAGTAGTGAGCAGCAAGTCGGGAGTCAGGAGAAGAAGAGATCGAGGAAAGTTTCAAGAGGGAGGAAACGCTGGCAAGGACGAGAAGAAAGAATAAGTTCTCGGTGGCAAGGGCAATCGGAAAGATCAATAGCATCGGGTAGGCGGCGACTACCCACGCGGCGATACGCGCGATCTTCTTTCTTCTTTCTTCTTCCATTTGATCAGAAAGAGGAAAGAAAGAAAGATGCTTCGCAACGAAATAAGTCAATGGCGCGAGCGGCGCACCCAGTAAAATCGCCTGGGCCAAACGGGCGGCCAAGAAGCGTCCGTCGTTTACTCCATTGAAAAAATAAATGATTGCAAGAAAAGCCGGGTACAGCGGCGCGCGGAAGGTTGTGAGCATACCGCGCGGGTCGAGCGCGGCCGCCGCGAGGTCCAGATGAAGATACGGCGCGATGCGCGCTAAATCCGCAGGCGCATACCAGCGGAACCCATTTCCAGAAGCGAGACTGCGCGCCAGCATGTCGTATTGAAACATGTCATCAAGGCCGATGCTCAGATGACGCGTCAAAATGACGGGGATCAGCCGCAGGATGAGCGCCGCGAAGAAAATGCGCGCCGGAAAAGAATTAAGCCACAGCCACTTTGAGTTTTTGACTTGCCTCTTTCTTCAAGGCGTCAATCCGGCGTTGTAGATACGGCATAAAGTAACCGGCGTAACGCTCCCAAAGTTCGGGACGTTTCCAGTCGTCGCCGCGAATGTATTTGCGGCAATTGCGAGCGCCGCATGTGCAATCGAATTCATCGTAATTCGTTCCATCGCACATGGCGTAATCAAAACAAATTTCCTCGCCTGTTTTGATGTCGCGCATGGCAACCAGGCCGATCTGCCCTGTGAAGCCTGCGTTCGGATCGCAGGAGTGATTGAAACAATCGGCAGGCTCCAGATTTAACGAGAACAGAAACAGCCCTTCCTCGATCTGCAAGACTCGCTGCGTAAAATCCGGCATGGACGGGTCGAGTTCGTCTTCGGTAATGATCTTGCCTCCCCATAAGGCGAGCAGTTCGCCCTTTTTGACGGGCCGGACGGCGAACACACCACAACCGCCCTTTCTCTCATGGGAATCATTCTTCAGTTTCGGCGACAGATAGGAATAAAATTTACCGGGCATTCTTCTCCTTATAAGTCTTCTCGCGGCCCAGTTTGGCCGCGGCTTCAAGATCGAAATCGAAGTAATTGCAGGTTAACTCCTCGCCCGCCTCGATATCGCGAGCGGCAACATCCTGCGTGCTGTCAAGAGTGTCCAGGAGGTTTGGGTTATCAGAATGATTAACGTGCTTGGCGTGATCCGCGCACAAGATCAATTTGCGCTCGCCATCCATCATTACAGTGTACGCATACGTTTTCAGGTAGTCTTGAAAAACCGAAGGAAAGCTCCTGAATTCATTTTCCGAAATTTGAAGATCAATGCGAGGGTCAAATCGCCAAACGACCTGTCCCTTTTTGATAGGCTCCGCGGCAAAGACGCCTGTCCCATGGATTGGACTTTGATTTAAACGCGTGCTAACCATAAACATAAACTCCTCCGTTGAATCGAAAATCGCTTCGGTTCTCGACCTGGACCCCGATTCCGTTAACTACAGCCGCCGCCTCGCTGAGGGCTTTTTCCTCAACAGGCGGCGGAGTGCAATCACCACTGCACAGAATGTCGTGAAGACGACGTAAGCGGGAATGTTCTCTACTCATTCTCCTCTATAACGTCACATTGTACTGCGGATTAACCAAACGCACTAGGATTTTTCCTCTTCCGCGCCAGCGGATTTTGCGGTCAATCGCTGGGCAAACAATATCGGCAGAGCGGTGATCAACACCACCAGCATGGCGGTCACGTTGGTAATGGGACGATTGCGCGGCTTGAGCATTTGACTGTAAATCCAGATTGGGAGCGTCTGCTGATTCCCGGCAGTGAACGTCGTGACGATGACTTCGTCGAACGAAAGCGAGAAAGCCAGAATGGCTCCCGCGAGAAGCGCGGTGGCGATGTTTGGAAAGACTACATGCCAGAAAGTCTGAAAGGAGTTCGCACCCAAGTCCATTGACGCTTCGATCATCGAGCCGCTGGTGCGGCGAAACCGCGCCAATACATTGTTGTAGACCGTCACAACACAAAATGTTGCATGACCGATCACGATTGTCCAGAAAGAGAATGGGATTTGCATCAAACTGATGGCGGAGCGCATCGCAATTCCGGTTACGATACCCGGCAAAGCCAGCGGCAGAACGAGGATAAATGAAATTGCTTCTTTTCCAAAGAAATCATAACGATAGACGGCGGCGGCGGCTAACGTGCCCAAAATCAACGCGGCGAACGTCGCGAGAAAGGCGACGCGCAGAGTCAGGCCCAGGGCATCCTGCATGGCTGGGTTGGCTATCGCTTGCGGAATCCATTTCAAGGTCAGGCCCGGAGGCGGAAAGGTATAAGCAGATTGATCTGTTGTAAAAGAATAAAGAAAGATCAGCAAAAGCGGAATATGCAGAAACAATAATGCCGCCGCCGCGCCCAATTTTAGCCAGAGCGAGGCCCCTTCGCCGGAAGGATTCTGTCGTTTATTAGAGCGCATCGAAAGCTCCTAATTTGCGGGCGATCAGAAGATAGATGATCATGATGACAATCGGCCCCATCGTGAATGCCGCAGCCAGTGGAATGTTCCCTGAGGTGCCCATGTAGGTCAGCACCGCTTTGCCAATAAAATAACTCGAGTTGCCAAACAGAGATGGAACAATGAAATCGCCAAGCGTGAGCGAGAAAGTAAAGATCGAACCGGCCACTACACCGGGCAACGCAAGAGGCAGAATCACGTTCCGAAACGTCTGCGAGGGATGAGCGCCCAGATCAGCAGATGCCTCAACCAACGATTTAGGCACGCGCTCGAGAGCAGTTTGAATCGGAATGATCATGTAGGGAAGCCAGATGTAAACAAAGACTAGAAAAATTCCTGTGGACGATACCGAGAGAGACGGGCCGCCAACGACGGGCAGACTCAAATACCAATTGAGGAAGCCGGTCAGATGCAGGATTCCGGCAAACCAGGAGATAATGCCTTCCTGTGCAAGAATCAGTTTCCACGAATAGACGCGCACAACATAACTCGACCATAGCGGCAGAGTAACGGCAAGGTATAAAAATGTTTTCATGCGCGGCGACGCAAAGCGCGCCATGTAATAAGCAAGCGGGAACGCGATCAGAATACATGCCGCAGTGACCAGCGCCGCCATCACGGTTGTCCGAGAAAAGATATCGAGGTTGGTTGGGTCCAGCAGTTTCGAGTACGTTTCAAGCGTAAATTGATGCACGACCTGGCCGGTAAATCCGTCAAGGTAGAAAAAACTGTTGACCAACATGGTCGCCAGCGCGCCAAGATATACGACCACAAACCAAATCAAAGGCGGGAGGAGCAAAAGCAACAGCACCAAACGAGGACGGCGATATAGATAGGTCGAAAGACGAGTCAGCATTCTAGCCTTCCACGTAGCGGACGTGTTCTTTCTTCCACAACAAACGCACGGCCTGACCGCGCGCCTTCATCACATCCATGGATGTGGTCTTCAGATTCTGCTCCACGACGACCAAATCGCCCCCGCCGCTCAACTCGACGAGGTAGCGGGTATACAGCCCAAGATAGACCACGTCCCGAACTTTGCCATCCACAAAAAACATATCTGCTTCAACATTTGCGCCCGACGAGGCCAAATGAATTTTCTCCGGTCGGATGGAAAATTTTGAAGCGGAACCCGTGATGTGTTTGGCTGTCTCGCCATCCACAAGATTGGACGTGCCCACAAAGCCAGCCACGAACGGCGTGGACGGATGCTCGTACACTTCCGCGGGTGTTCCGACTTGTTCGATCTTGCCCTGGTTGAAGACCGCGATGCGGTCGCTCATCGTGAGGGCTTCTTCCTGATCGTGCGTCACAAAAATAAAAGTAATGCCGACGCGTTGTTGGATCGCTTTGAGTTCCACCTGCATTTGCTGGCGAAGTTTTAAGTCCAATGCGCCGAGCGGCTCATCAAGCAGAAGCACTTTGGGATGATTGACCAAAGCACGGGCGAGAGCCACGCGTTGCCGCTGTCCCCCGGAAAGTTGCGATGGTTTGCGTCCAGAAAATCCGGTGAGGCGAACCAAATCCAGGATTTCATCCACGCGCTTCTCGCGTTCTTCTTTAGCGACCTTCTTGATCATAAGTCCATAAGCAATATTCTCCGCCACCGTCATGTGTGGAAACAAAGCATAATCCTGAAACACCGTGTTCACATCGCGCTCATACGGAGGCAAGTTGGAGACATCCTGCCCATACAAAAGGATTTGACCCGAGGTCGGGCGATCAAAGCCCGCAATCATCCGCAGACTGGTTGTCTTGCCGGAGCCGGATGGCCCAAGGAGCGAAAAGAATTCGCCATCGCGGATCTTCAACGAAACATCATCAACGGCTCTGACCGTCCCCACCTGATCCTGGTGTCTAACAGAAAATATCCGGCTTACGTTCCTGAACTCAATTGCAACTTGATCGCTCATTCGTGCCCTCAAATGAAAATTGTAGGGGCGTAGCGTCTCTACGCCCCTACCGCAAGCAAAATACTATTGACCAACGATCGCAGTGAACGCTTCAGTCCACTTGTCGTAGGTTACGCAATTATTCTGCCCATTGCCGCAATCTGCAATTGGCGTTTTCCAGAAGTAAATCTTATCGAAGTTGTCATAACCGTTGGTCTTGCACCCGTCCGGGCCAAGCAAATCACTGGAAGTACAGCCCGCGGGCACCGCCGGGTTGGAACCAAACCAGGCCGCCACATCACCCTGTACTTTTGGATCGAGTGAATGCTCAAGCCATTTGTACGCGCAGTTTGGATGCGGCGCATTCTTCGCCATCATGGTGGTGTCCGCCCAGCCGGTTGCACCTTCTACTGGGATGGTACTGGCAATCGGTTGGCCGTCGGCCACCAACAGGTTCACCTGATAGGGCCATGACGGAGCGGCGACAAAACCCTCGCTCTTGAAGTCTTCGATCTGAATGTTGTAATCGCCCCAATACTTGGGAGCGATCTTGCGCTGTTCTTTGAGAAGATTGATGGCCGCATCGAATTGAGGCTGAGTCAGTTCGTAGGGATCGGTGATACCCAGTTCAGGGTTGTGATATTTCAAATATAGCGCGGCATCCGCGATGTAGATCGGGCCCACATAGCCCTGAACGCGATCCTTGTTGGATTTGCCGTCAGGCAGGGTCTGCTCTTTGAACACCACATCCCATGAGGTCGGAGCGGTCGGGAAAACTTTCGTGTTGTACATCAACACATTCGGGCCCCATTGATATGACACGCCGTAATGCTTGCCATTGACCGTGTGCCATGGCGCATTTTGCAAGCGCGGATCTACATTTTTATAGGAGGGGATTTTATTGATGTCAATTTCCTGAACAGAGCCGCCGTACACGAGGCGCAGGCTGGCGTCACCGGAGGCCGTTACCAGGTCAAAGCCGCCGCCATTGATCAATTGCACCATTTCATCGGAAGTGGCCGCATCTTTCACGTTGACCTTGCAACCCGTTTCCTTTTCAAAAGCCGTGACCCAGTCGTAGTTCGGGTCGTTCGCGCCGCGCTCAATGTAACCAGGCCAGGCGACAATATCCACCTCCCCTTCGCCTTTGGCAGGAGCGCCGCCACAGGCCGTGAGCGTTAAACTCAACAGCACCACAACGCCCATCAGTTTAAATGCAAACTTGGAATTCATTCTCTCTCCTTGGTGAAATTTGAACGACACTTCAAGTTTGTAACATGTGGAACAACAGAAAAACAATCACCTCCTTCCAGTCAACGCGTACGATTTGTCACATTGATTTCCGATTTGGATACGGATTGGTTAGATTATAGCGACTTCACGCGACCCGTCAATTGATGATTTCCGATTCAGCGCCGCGTCTCACCGGACCTTGAACCGGTCACCGTTTAGACAACTAACGCGGGTACGACATCAGCACCAGCGCGCGAAAAGCCGAATACGCGGCGGGCATATCTGGTGAAGAAAACGTAAGTTTCAGCCCCTCGCGCTGGACTCCCGTCATGTGCATGGCACGGTCAGCCATATCAGAAGAAACGACCTGCACGGTGATTTTAACAGGTGTCTTCGCGACGAATGGTTTTGGCGTGTCCTTTCTCGCCAACCGCGAAACCGCGCGTTGCGCGGCCTGCGCGATCATCTCCCGCGTGGTATCCGGGGATAAGCACTCAGCCGAGAAGCGGCCTGTGGCTTGTTTTACGATTACGGTTTCGAGCGAGCCGAGTTGCTCCCTCATCTGCGCGCAAGCGGTTTGATCTCCGCTAGCCATCACAACAGGAACACCGTAGTGGCCTGCCAGTGCGGCGTTCAATGTATATTCTCCTGCGATCATATCGTTCAGCCACACATTGGCAACACAAGTGTCTGACCATGTGTGATCCAGCACTGCATTCTGTGAGCCTTGCCGCGCGTGATAGCCGACAAAGAACGCACCATCCACGCCCCGATCAATTCCCTGCATCATCGAAAGCGGTGAAGGTGAGCCGCTATTGAGTTTCGCGCGCGGATCAAGTTCCTCGATCAGGATGTTCGAGCCATTCCAATGCCCGTCAGTGACAACAACTTCATCTGCACCGGCATCGAGCGCGCCGCGTACCGCCGCATTGACATCGCCTGTCATTAACGTGCGGAAACGCGCATATTCTGCATGTCCCGGCGTGACCTGGTCCCAAGTCGTCACGCCCGTGATACCTTCCATATCCGCTGAGATCAGAATCTTCACGAGGCCTCCTTATTTTTTATTCTCCGTATTGTATCAGTGCTGATCCATAGGAACGACGGCAAGTTCATCATCTCACTTTTGCAAGGTATAATCAGCACAGATTATTCCTCGGAGGCTCAAGATGAGCGACGCACTTTTCCCCCTCAGCGATGAACATAAAATGATCCGTGACGCGGCCCGTGATTTTGCCCAAAAAGAAATCGCGCCGATTGCGGCTCAATTCGATGAAAGTGGAGAGTTTCCACACGAGACAATCAAGAAAATGGGGGCGATGGGATTCATGGGCATTGAGGTCCCTGAACAATATGGCGGGGCGGGCATGGACACTTTGTCGTATGTGCTTGCGCTGGAAGAGATTTGCAAAGTGGACGCATCGCATGGCGTCATCATGTCTGTCAATAACTCTTTGTATTGCCATGGCATTATGAAATTCGGGACAGAAGAACAAAAACAGAAATTCCTGAAACCGGTGGCATCAGGCGCGGCAATCGGCGCGTATTCGCTGACCGAACCAATGTCCGGCTCTGACGCGGGCACGATGAAAAGCCGCGCCACGCGAGACGGGGACTTTTATCTGCTCAACGGACGCAAATCCTGGGTCACGAGCGGACCTGTCGCAGATTATATGGTCGTCTTTATGGTTACCGATCCTGCAAAAAAACAAAAGGGTATAAGCGCTTTTTTGATTGATACGAAGAATTCGCCGGGCTTCAACCGCGGCAAAAAAGAGCCAAAACTTGGCATTCGCGCCTCAGCCACCAGTGAACTCATTTTTGAGAATTGTAAAATTCCTGTTGGGAACCGTTTGGGTGAAGAAGGCGAAGGGTTCAAAATTGCAATGACGGTTCTTGATGTGGGGCGCATTGGAATCGCATCGCAAGCATTGGGAATTGCCGAAGCCGCGTACGAAGCCAGTGTTGCCTATGCGCGAGAGCGCGAGGCTTTTGGCCAAAAGATTGGAGAGTTTCAAGGAACAGGTTTCAAGATCGCGGACATGAAGACGCGCATCGAAGCCGCCCGCTTGTTGATTTACAACGCGGCAATGGCAAAGGAACGTTCTAAAACGACCGGAGAGCGTTTCACTCTTCAATCTTCGATGGCAAAACTATTTGCATCCGAAACAGCCATGTTCTGCGCCCACGCCGCGGTCCAAATTCATGGCGGCATGGGGTATAGCAAGGAACTTCCCGTTGAGCGTTATTTCCGCGACGCGAAGATCACGGAAATTTACGAGGGGACGAGCGAGATTCAACGTCATGTGATCAGTCGCTCTGAATTGGGATTGAAATAGCCTCACAGACTCAACAACCTAGCAACGATAAATTTGCTTTCACAATGAAAGTTGTTCTATTCCGCCGGCACGGCGGTCCCGAAGTTCTTGAATATACGGATTTTCCAACGCCTCAACCCGCCCCTGGTGAGGTGCTCGTTCATTTGAGTGTCGCGGCGCTGAATCGGATGGACATCACTGTCCGCAAAGGTTGGCCCGGGATAAAGCTGGAATTGCCTCACATCAACGGCGCGGACGGCGCCGGAGAAGTCGCCGCGCTGGGCGAAGGCGTTACGGGGTTCAATGTTGGCGACCATGTTGTTATCAATGCCAATCTTGGATGCGGAAAGTGCGAAGCCTGTCTTTCCGGCTGGGACAATATGTGTGCCGATTGGCACTTATTGGGCGAGACAGTGCGCGGAACATATGCAGAATATGTGAGCCTGCCCGCTCGGCAACTTTACAAACTTCCGCCAGCCTTTGACTTGAGATCGGCCGCGGCGGCCGCGTTGGTTTATCAAACCGCCTGGCATTCGCTGGTAACACGCGGAAATGTAAAAGCAGGTGAAACCGTTTTGATCGTCGGCGCGGGAGGCGGAGTCAACACTGCCAGCGTGCAGGTTGCTAAATATAACGGCGCCAGTGTTATCGTCGTAGGTTCAGATGCAAAGAAATTACAACTGGCTGAATCCCTCGGCGCAGACATCCTGATTGACAGGTCAAAGGAAGAAGATTGGTCAAAGTCTGTTTTCCTTGCCACGAAAAAGCGCGGTGTTGATGTCGTGGTGGACAACATCGGCACAACATTTATGTCAAGTCTCCGCACTTTGCGCAAAGGCGGACGGCTTTTGACGGTTGGTAACACCGGCGGACCAAAGTTTGAAATTGACAATCGCTACATTTTTGCAAAACACCTTTCGATCATTGGCTCAACCATGAGCCATTTAAAAGATTTCAAGACCGTCATGGATTTGGTGGTAGCCGGCAAACTCACGCCCGCGCTGGATAAATCTTTTCCGCTCAAAGACGCGGCGGCCGCACAAGAGCGGCTGGAGCACAATGAACAATTTGGCAAAATTACTCTTGATATTGGATAGGAAATGAAAAAACAATTTCCCTGGTTTGAAGTCATCCTGATCGTTGTATTTATGAGTATTCAATTCTACGCGGCGTTTTCAGATGGTTATAACTTTCCGAATACATGGTTCAGTCGAGATGATGCGTATTATTATTTCAAAGTCGCTCAAAACATAAGCGAAGGCCGCGGCAGTACATTTGATGGCATCCACCCTACCAACGGCTACCATCCACTGTGGATGTTGATCTGTGTTCCGATTTTTGCACTGGCGCGCTTTGATTTAATTCTGCCCTTGCGCGTCATGTTGGTTGTGATGAGCGGGTTTGCTCTCATCACCGCCATTCTGCTTTATCGCCTGATAAAAGAGACGCTTTCTATTCAAGTCGCTATGCTGGCAGCAATTTATTGGGTTTTTGATTTTTATGTGCAGATTGTTTTTTACAGGCAGGGACTCGAATCAGGCATCGCACTGTTCTTCATCGTTCTCATGCTCTATAAGTTATCTAGGCTGGAGAAAAACTGGCGGAGAGCCAATCTGGGATCAAGGCAGATTGCCGCGCTGGGCATCGTCGCGGCGCTGGCAACCTTCAGCCGTCTCGACTTAGCTTTTTTCTTTGCAATCATCGGGGTTTGGATTGTGTTTCGCGATTCGCCAATCCATTATTTGTTGCCGCTGGACATCCTCGCCATTCTCGTTTCCACTTTGGGGGCCTTTATCTGGCGGCTCGGTTTTCCGGGTTACTATAATGCTGTACCGGCGGCCATCACAACAATCATCGCATCTATGGTTGTGAGTGTTCCGGTATTCTATTTCTTCGGATTATATCAACGAGCTTCCAGCTGGAACAGCGCTAAGATTCTGCAACGCACAGTGCTAGCAAGTCTCGTGAGCAATGGTTTGACTTCAGCACTGTTGTTGATCATAGACATTCTTCATGTTCTTCAAATATCTCCTGTAATCCTTGTAGCTAATACTATTATAAATCTTCTGGCCATTCTCCTGATCCGTTTCGCGGCTTACGGTCTTGGCAATAAATCTCAACAAACAGATTTCATCAGCCCTATTCAGTATCTAAAAAACAAATGGTTGATATGGTTGAAAGAGGGATCGGCGTATTATGGGGTCCTGGGTGGCGCCCTATCAATCTACATGATCTGGAACAAGGCAGTCTTTGGAACCTTTACGCCTGTCAGCGGGCAGATCAAGCGCTGGTGGGCATCGTCGGCGATTAACATTTATGGCGGACAGGCAACGTATCCGACGATCTTCATTGGTCTTGATCCCCAAGCAGAATCCGATGCCTGGCAACCTCTAACAACCTATCTGGATCAATGGTACAACTACATTTATCACAAATACAAATGGGCGCATCCAATTGACGTTAGACACGCTATCTATCCAACGCTTCTTATCGCCGTCCTAATTGCAGTCTGCCTCATCTTCTTAGCTTGGCGGCAGAGAACAATCAACAGCACCACAAAACTCTCATTCATCCCGCTGGTTGTTGGAAGCTGGGTACAAATACTTTCTTTTAGTATTACTGGATACTCATCGCCAAAGGAGTGGTACTGGTTGACCGAGCAACTGGTCTTACTATTCATGACGCTTTTACTGATTGAACTTCCTTATAAATTTTTATCGAAAAAATGGAAATTCAGCAGTGCCGTACTCTGGGCAGTCGTTGTGCTCTACGGAGTCAATTCAGTTCTTCTTTATAGCCAAGATGTCTACGCGCGAATGCCATATGGGTACAGCGATCCCAATCGCCCGTACATAGACGTCCTTCCCTTTCTTGAAACCTTAACTCACTCCGGCGATGTGATCGGCATGACCGGCGGCGGCAACGTAGGATACTTTATTCACGATCGGACCATCGTAAACATGGATGGATTGATCAACAGCTTTGAATACTTTCAGGCCTTGAAAAACGGCACAAGTGGAGACTATTTATACAATACCGGTATGCGTTATGTATTCGCCAATCCAGATATCATCAATTCCGCGCCGTATCGCGGACAGTATGATGGCCGCTTACAACCTATCATTGACTGGGGTGGGAAATATCTATTTCGTCTCCTGCCCAAGCCCTCACCGTAGACGGCATCCACCTCCAACCGCCCTGTGCTTGGTTTGCCCCTTCTTTGAGAATCATCCCAATCTGAGAATAACAGAAATGCGCCGCAAACTACCCTGGCATGTAACTCTGTTGATATGGTTGGTGTTATCTCTCACGATATGGCATATCGCGAGAGCAACAACCAGCATACTCTGGCGTGATACACTAGAGAAGTATGTACCTTATCCAGGACCGTTTTACATCGGTTTGAGCGGCGCGGTCTGGGCCTTGACCGGAATCTTTTTGTTGTGGAGTATTCTGCGCGGTGAACGCTGGACGCGCCCCGCTCTGCTGATCGTCTCAGGCGCGTACGCGGCTTGGGTCTGGGCAGACCGGCTGTGGGTCCAGGCACAGATGCGGGCTAATTGGCCCTTCGCGCTGGTTGTTACCATCCTCCTGCTGGCCTACACAACGGTAGTTGTCCTCCACCCACACAATCGAATCTACTTTGAAAGAGAGGCATATGAACGAGAATCACAAAATCCGCCATCTGCAAGAGATGAGAGCCAAATCGCGGCTCGGCGGCTGTGAAGCACGTATTGAGGCACAACACAAAAAAGGTCGCCTGACCGCCCGCGAGCGCATTGACTTATTACTCGACAAAGGTTCTTTCCGCGAAGTGGACGCCTTTGTCGAACACCGCACACATGATTTTGATCTCGATGAACAAAAATTCTTGAGCGACTCTGTAATCACTGGCTGGGGCACAATCGAAGGCCGGCTGGTATATATGTTCTCGCAAGACTTTACTGTTTTTGGCGGGTCGCTTGGCGAAGTGCATGCCGCAAAGATTTGCAAGATTATGGATATGGCCATGAAGACCGGCGCGCCGGTGGTTGGCATCAACGATTCGGGCGGAGCGCGCATTCAGGAAGGCGTTGTTTCTCTCGGCGGTTACGCAGATATTTTCCTGCGGAACACACTGGCATCCGGCGTAATCCCGCAGATCAGCGTCATCATGGGACCGTGTGCAGGGGGCGCCGTTTATTCACCTGCTCTTACCGACCTTATTTTTATGGTGAGAAATTCATCGTACATGTTCGTCACAGGGCCGGATGTGGTAAAGGCTGTGACTCATGAGGATGTTTCGTTTGAAGATTTAGGCGGTGCGAGCGTGCACTCGGAAAAGTCGGGTGTATGTCATGTGGCAGGAGAAAGTGAAGCAGACACACTGTATCTCATTCGTAAAGTTCTGGGATACCTCCCGCAGAACAATATGGAAGATCCGCCGTTCGTCCAGGCCGGAGATGATCCACTTCGCACCGAAGAGACTCTCAATAGCCTGATTCCTGAATCACCAGATAAACCGTACGACATTAAAGAAGTAATTCGCCTGATCGTTGACAACGGACAATTCTTTGAAATCCACGAAAACTTTGCAATGAATATCGTCGTCGGTTTTGCGCGCCTCGGCGGACATTCGGTCGGCATCGTAGCCAATCAGCCCGCGGTGCTGGCAGGCGTGTTGGATATTGACGCCAGCGAAAAGGGCGCGCGCTTTGTGCGGCTTTGCGATTCGTTCAATTTGCCCATCATTACATTCGAAGATGTGCCCGGCTTCCTGCCCGGGACAAACCAGGAACATCACGGGATCATCCGCGCCGGCGCGAAATTGTTGTATGCCTACTGCGAAGCGACCGTTCCCAAACTGACCGTCATCACGCGCAAGGCCTATGGCGGCGCGTACTGCGTTATGTCTTCCAAACACATCCGCGGTGACGTGAACCTGGCATGGCCGACTGCGGAGATCGCGGTGATGGGACCGGACGGCGCGGTCAACATCATCTTTCGCAAGGAATTGGAAAAAGCCACAGACCCTGTGAAGAGGAAAGCGGAGCTGGTTGCAGAATATCGCGAGAAATTTGCAAACCCGTACGTAGCGGCCCAGCGCGGCTTCATTGACGATGTGATCGAGCCGAAAGAAACGCGTCCGCGCTTGATCAACGCGTTGGAAATGTTGCAAAACAAACGCGACACGAACCCCGCCAAGAAGCACGGAAATATCCCGCTGTAGGCAAGGAGGATCAACATGTTCAAAAAAGTCCTTGTTGCAAACCGCGGGGAGATCGCCGTACGCATTCTGCGCGCCTGCCGTGAACTCGGTATCGAATCAGTGGCTGTGTTTTCGGAAGCAGACCGTAACGCCCTGCACGTGCGTTACGCGGACGAGGCGTATTTACTTGGCCCCGCCCCTTCGCGCGAATCCTATCTGCGCGCAGACAAAATCATTGACATCGCGCGCAAATGCAGCGCGGATGCGATCCATCCCGGGTATGGCTTTTTAGCGGAACGCGAAGCCTTCGCCGCGGCCTGCATAGATGCAGGCATCACATTTATCGGTCCGAAGCCGAGCGCCATCGCGGCCATGGGCGATAAGATGACCGCGCGAAACACCGTCATCGCGGCGGGAGTGCCGGTCGTGCCTGGCACGGAGGGCACCGGCTCATTACGAGACGAGGAACTGCTTGCCCTCGCGCCGAAGATTGGTTTTCCGCTGTTGATCAAAGCTTCTGCAGGCGGCGGCGGAAAAGGGATGCGGGAGGTAACGTCGCTCGAAGAAATGCCGGCCCTCCTCGGGTCCGCGCGACGCGAGGCGGAATCCGCGTTCGGCGATGGAAATGTTTATTTGGAAAAATTGGTCGAAGGCGCGCGTCATATCGAAATCCAAATCCTGGCCGATCAACACGGCAATGTAATTTCTCTCGGCGAGCGCGATTGTTCCATCCAGCGCCGTCATCAAAAATTGATCGAGGAAGCGCCCTCCCCCGCGATGGATGAAGACCTGCGCCGCAAAATGGGCGAGGTGGCGGTGAAGGCCGCGCAATCGGTGGATTACGTCAACGCGGGGACGATCGAGTTCTTAGTTGACAAGGATAAGAACTTTTATTTTCTCGAAATGAACACGCGCTTGCAAGTGGAGCATCCTGTCACGGAAGTGGTTACCGGCATTGACATCGTGGCGGAACAGATGCGCATTGCGCGCGGACGCCAATTGACATACAAGCAGGAAGATATTCAACTGCGCGGACACGCGATTGAATGCCGCATCAACGCTGAGGACCCTTATAACGGATTCCTGCCTTCGACCGGCCGCATCACCCACAGCCTTTTGCCCACCGGCCCGGGCATTCGTGTGGACACGGGCGTATATCCGGGTTTCGAGATTACGCCGTTCTACGACCCGATGATCGCCAAGTTGATCGTGTGGGGCGAGACGCGCGGCCAGGCCATTTTACGAATGCGCCGCGCGCTCGAAGAGTATCGCATCGTCGGCGTGCGGACCAACATCCCGTTCCATCAAAGCATGATGGATTCCCATCGCTTCATGGGCGGACAATACGACACGCGCTTCATCGAGGAGCGTTTCTCCATGCCCGAACCCGAAGAAGGAAGCATGACTCACCGCCCGGAAATTGCCGCGGCGTTCGCCACACTGGTCGCTCACTATGAGGCACAGCATTCCGCGGAATTCGTCATGCGCAACGAGCGCGATACCAGCAACTGGAAGTGGGTCGGGCGCTGGGAACGAATGCACCGCTAATCGGGTACAGCCATGAAATATATAACCACAATCGGCGATACAGAATACACTGTCGAGGTAATTGACGAACGACACATCAGCATCAATGACAAAGTGATGGAAGTGGACTTCGAGTCGATCAACGGTCAGCCTGTTTACAGCATGTTGATTGATGGAAAGTCATACGAGGCGTACGTCTATGCGGGCGAAGAGGAATGGCAGGTGCTTCTGCTCGGACGGCAGTACCCGGTCAAGGTCGAGGATGAACGGGAGAAACGCCTCAAATCGGCAGGCGGTGGAAAAGTCCAGGAAGGAGTCGAGTTCCATTTGAAGTCGCCCATGCCGGGACTGGTCGTGGCAGTCGCTGTCGAAGAGAATCAAAAAGTCGAAAAAGGACAGGTGCTGGTCATTCTTGAGTCGATGAAGATGCAGAACGAACTCAAGGCGCCGCGCGCCGGGACCGTGCAACGCATCAAGGTCAAGCCTGGCGAAAGCGTGGAGCAAAGACAGACGCTGTTGAGTGTGGTGTGAAACTTTGTGTCATTCGGAGCGACAGAATGGAGCGAAGAATCCTGCCGCGTAGCGGCGGAGACCCTTCGCCAGCCCCTTCACTTCGTTCAGGGTTTCGGCTCAGGGCGACACACTACTTTTGATCGAAGCAATCTATGAATTTGAAAAACAAAGAAACCGAAGTCAAGTTCTATGTCAACAATTTACAAAATATCGAAATGCGCCTTCATTCGCTGGAGGCGCATTTGATTGAGCCGCGCACACACGAAGTCAATTTGCGATTTGACACGCCCGCCAGTGACCTTCAACGCGGCGGAAAAGTTCTGCGACTGCGCCAAGACAAAGCCGTTCATTTGACCTACAAAGACGAAAGCCAGTTGAAAGATGGCGCGCTGACCCGCCGCGAGATCGAGTTTGAAGTCAGCGATTTTGAGAGGGCGAAGCAATTCGTCGAAGCGCTTGGCTATCAGGTTATCTTCCTTTATGAAAAATATCGCACAACCTATGAAGTGGACGACGCGCACATCATGCTGGATGAGACGCCCATCGGCGGATTCGTTGAAATCGAGGGCGAGTTGGACTCGCTCAAACCGATTGCCGAAAAACTTGGCTTGGATTGGGAGGCGGCGGTCCCAGCGAGTTATCACGCGCTGTTCGAGCGCGTACGCAAAGCGCGCGGGTTGACCTTTCGCGATTTGAGTTTCGAGAATTTCAAGGGTATGAAAATCTCACCAGCGGATTTGGGGGCAAAACCCGCGGACTGATCCGAGTGAAATGATTCAACGCGAAGATACAAGGGCGCAACGATTCTTTTCTTCGCAGGGCGCCATGGAACTCAGAGGCATGGATCAACTTCGCCGGCACGTGCCGATTTACAGACGCGCAGCGGCGAAGCGAATATAATATCGTCACGTCATCCCAACGTCGAGGCATGAAATGGCAAAAATGATTTTGGGGCCGCTAATTGGAGGACTCTCACACAACAGCGTCAATCTTTGGGCGCGCGCGGATTCCAGATCCGTGCTTTCTGCGTGGATCGCGACCCAGCCGGATTTGAGCGATGCGCGCCTGGCAGGCAAAACGACTTTGTGGAGCGCAAACGCCTTTGCAGGAATCGTTGCGATCAAAAAGTTGAAACCTGAGACAATCTATTATTACGCGTTGCGAGTGGACGGTAATAAGCCCGCAAAGAAAGAATACAGGCCGTTCAAAACGTTTCCGAAGCCGGGGAAAGTCACTCCGTTCCGATTCGCGTTCGGTTCCTGCTTCAGGCCGGACAAAAAGAATCCGGGCGAGGCCTTCCGTCACATTCTGGATCATCAAAAAGATGCAGCCTTCCTGATGATGCTCGGCGACCAAATCTACGCCGATGAATGGAAATACAACGGGCTTGGCAAAGTGGCCGTGACGCGCGATGAATATCGGCAGGTGTATGCAAACACGTGGTCCGACCCGGACTTGCGCGAACTGCTCTCAAAAGTTCCTGTGTTTATGACGCTCGACGATCACGAAGTGGACAATGACTGGCGCTGGGCAAACACGGCGCGCAATGAAGCATTCGTCCCGTGGTACACGCGCCTCATCCGCTGGCTCGGCGGTCGCCCGCTGGCTGAGCGGCGGATTCCGCGTCAGCGCATCCGCGACGCGTTGCAGGCCTATTGGGAACATCAGGGGATGCACGCGCCGAAGATGCTTTTGCCGATGGAGCGTCAAAAAGGGACGGGCGATTTCAATTTGATGGGGGAAGACGCCGGTTCACTGGCTTATACGTTTTATTACGGCGCGGCGGCCTTCTTCGTCATGGACACACGCACGATGCGAGTCCACAACAAGGAAACGCAGATCATGCTCGGCGAGACGCAATGGAAGATGTTGACCGAATGGTTGATGGACGTGAAGGATGTTTATCCAGTCAAGTTCATTGCCTCATCGTCCGCGTTTTTGTTCGAGATGTTCGGCGATATCGCCAACGACCGCTGGTCCGGTTTCAAAGCCGAGCGCGACCGCCTGCTTTTCTTTTTAGCAGAGCAGGGAATTGAGAACGTTTATATCCTGGCTGGAGATTTGCACGAAGCCCACGCCATCTCGGCGGAACTTCCGGGACCGAACGGCAAGGTCATTCCGATTTGGGAGTTTTGCGCCACGCCCTTCAAGCAGGGCATCAATTGGATGGCGAAATTATTGATCGTCAAGTCTTCAAGCAAGGCGTTGAGGAATTCGCGCGTCCACTTTTCGATTGGTCACATCAATTACGGGATGGTGGATGTTCAATTCAACAAAGATGGAAAGCCCCGCGTGACGTACACGGTCAATTACAAAGATAAAACTTGGCAGACACAGTCCATTGGGACGGAGGGTTAAAAAAGGAATGTCGCTCTGAGGGAGCGATGGTCGAGTAGCGAAGTGTATCGAGACCAAGCGACCGAAGAGTCTCGTCTCTTTCCGAAAAACTAGAGACCCTTCGCCATCTCAGTCAGCCGATCAATCAGCGGACGGAGGCCCTCGGGTACAGCCGCCTCGCTGACCGTCACGGTGTGCGAACGGCCTCCCTCTGAAACCGTCAGACGATACTCAAACCGGTCCGCGCCGCCCGATGGCGATTTGATATGCTCCGCTAAATCGAAGAAGCCTGAATCCCGAATCAGTTTCTCCAATAGCGCGGCTTCAGCATCAGGAAGGTCCTGGGTGTCTACATTGACCGCTAAACGCAAACCCGCGAAGCCTCCGCTCCGCACAAAGTCAATTTTCATTTCGCTTCTTTCCTTGTCATTCTGAGCCGCGTCTCGCGCTGAGCGGATGGCGAAGCCCGAAGTAGAAGCGAGCGGCGAAGAATCTCAATAAACATCACAAGGAGATTCTTCGCTCCCTGCGGTCGCTCAGAATGACATCAAGATTTTCCTGAAAACAGTGACCGTATAAAGGCCACCGGCGCGGCGAGACATCCATCCGGTTGAGGCTGGGGTTGTGGCTGAACGCCAACCGTGATGCCCACTTCGCTCCAGCCTTTCGCGACGGCCATCTGCTCGATGCTTCCAACGCCGTACAATTCACCCGCGACCTTATACGTCAAGTTCGCCGCGCTTTGGAAATTCGTGGTGTTGTTGAAATCATCGCGGGCCGCGACGTACCAGATGCGCCCGGCCTTTTCCCACGCGAAGCCGCCCATCTCAACGGCCATCACATAAAAGGCGTGATTCGGAATCCCTGAATTGATGTGGACACCGCCGTTATCTTCCAGCGTGGTGACGTAATCTTTCATGTGGGCCGGTTGAGGGTCCTTGCCAAGAACCGGATCGTTGTACGCCGTCCCCGGCGCTTTCATCGAACGCAACGCCACGCCGCGCACATTCATCGTCAACAGTTCCGCGCCGATCAACCAATCTGCCTGATCCGCGGTCTGGCCTTTCGTGCGCTGTTTGACCAGCGAACCGAAGATGTCGGAGAACGATTCGTTCAGCGCGCCGGGCTGGTTCCTGTAATCGAGATTGGATGTGTACTGGGTCACACCGTGAGTCAGTTCATGTCCGATCACGTCAATCGAAATCGTGAAGCGATTGAAGAACTGTCCGTCGCCGTCGCCGTACACCATTTGCTCGCCGTTCCAAAAGGCGTTGTCATAATTTTTATCGTAATGCACGGTCGAGTTCAAACGCAATCCATTTCCGTCCAAAGAGTTGCGCTGATAAACGTCCATGTAAAGATCATACATCGCGCCCGAACCATCATAGGCTTCATTGACCGCTACATCCGCGCTCGGAGGCGCGCCTTCATCGCGCATGAGAACTCCAGGCAATGAAGTTAGATTATTGGCCGAATACACCGCGCGATGCTTTCCGGAAATCGCCGCCGGAACTTTCACGACCATCGCTTTGATGAACGCGGTGCGTTGTTCACGGATGCGCGCCGAGGCAGAGAGCGCGGCAAGCGCGGCGCGCTTCTGCGCGTCCGTGCCTTTTTCAGCGATATTTTTCAACATGTGAGGGGGAATAATGCAAAGCAAAGGATCAATGTGATGGTCCATCTGCAACTCCTTTTGCAATCCATGCCTGTAAAACCGACTGCACTTACTTTACTCCCATTCCAACGAAAATTCAATCACCCACTTTCAATGTTTTGTCGCCCTCCCATTTTATCGTTGTGACCGCGCCTTCTTCGCCGAGCAATTTCGGCAGAAGGGATCGAAGCGACTCCGCGTTGCCGGACGTATAAAATTGGATTTCGCTATGCTCGCCGCGCGCCCCATTTAGACTCTTCAACCCGCCCGCCTCCAGCAGACGTTTGGTCTGTCGCGCCACCGCCGGAGCGGGGTCAATCACCCGCACTTTATCCCCCACAATCCGCTCGATGAGCGGAATCACAAACGGATAGTGCGTGCATCCCAACACGACCGTGTCAATATTTTTTTCGAGCATGGGATTCAACGCCTCGTCTAAAATGCGACGTGTCTCCGGCCCATCCAAATCACCCTTTTCGATTTGCTGAACGAGGCCAGGACAAGTATGCTGAAGCAATTGTACGCCGTTGGCGAAACGCTCCACCACGGACGCGTACAGCGCGCCTTGAAACGTAGCGGGCGTGGCAAGGACTCCCACCACACCGGTCTCGGTGCGCTCCGCGGCAGGCTTGACCGCCGGCTCCATGCCGACAAATTGAACATCAGGAAAGGTCTGCCGCAGATATTTCAGCGCCGCGGCAGAAGCTGTGTTGCATGCCACGACGATGATCTTCGCGCCGCGATCCAACAGAAAGCGCGTGATCGTCTCGGAGAAATCCTGGATTTGGGCCATCGGCCGCGGCCCGTAAGGGATATGTCCCTGATCGCCAAAATAGAGGACCGACTCTTCGGGCATCTGCCCGCGTATGGCGCGCAGAACGGAAAGCCCGCCAACGCCGGAGTCAAAAACGCCGATAGGTGCATTTGAATTTAAAGGCATGTGATAATTATATCGGTGATTATGCTATACTGAATTTGAAATTTGCCGTTTGTTTCGACGGCGGTTTCAGGAGTGTGGATATGAAACAGAAACAAACCTCCACGAGAGCGAACCGGCGGGGAAAGCAAAACTCGGACAAAATCGCTCTGAACAAAGAAACGTCCCCTCATAAAAAACGCAATCAGAAATCCGCGCTGTTTCAAGGGGTGAGTATCCTCGAGCAGATCAGCGATGGATTTTTCGCCCTCGACGCGCAGATGAAATACATCTACGTCAACGCGCGCGCGGGCGAACTGCTCAGGCGCAAACCCGCAGACCTGATCGGCAAGAATTTTTGGAGGGAGTTTCCAGAAGCGAAAGACTCGTCCTTTGCGAATGCGTATGTGCGCGCCCTCGAAACTCAAGAACCCGCGGTGATCGAAGATTATTACGCGCCGTTCGACCGCTGGTTCGAGAACCGCATCTTCCCCTCCAAGGACGGCCTCTTCATCTTTTTTACAGACATCACCGAGCGCAAACGGGCGGAGGAGGCGTTGCGCCAGTCTAATGAGCGATTCTCCAACGCCTTCCATACCAGTCCCGCCGGAATGGTGATCGCCCGAATTTCGGACGGCAGGATCATCGAAGTCAACGAGGCTTTCCTCGATATATTCGGATACAGCCGCGAAGAAGTTATGGGGCGCACGTCAACAGAGTTGAACATCATCCATCCTGAGGATCGGACAAAACTGATCCAAACGCAACTTGCAACAGGCGGCCTGCGAAATGCCGAATTGGCGTCGCGGTCGAAATCGGGCAAGCCTGTTCATCTGCTTTTCTCCTCCGCGCCCATCGAGATGGAGGGCGAAGCCTGTTTTATAACAAGTGTGTTAGATGTCACCGCCCGTAAACAGGCGGAGGAAGCCCTGCGCCTGTCCGAAGAGCGATTCTCCAGCGCCTTCCATGCCAGCCCGGCAGGCATGACCATCACCCGCATCTCGGACGGGAAGTTTGTGGATGCCAATGAATCTTTTTGCAGGATGTTCGAATTCACGCGCGACGAAGTCATCGGCCATACCTCTACCGAATTAAATATGTGGACGCCTGAAGAGCGAAAGGGGTTGATTGACGAACAGACCCGCTCGGGCGGCTTGCACGATTTCGAACTCCAGGCGCGCGCCAAATCGGGCCGGGTTGTGAACATCCTGTTCTCCTCGAAACCCATGGAAATTGGCGGCGAAACTCATCACATTACAACCATGATTGACATCACCGAACGCAAGCGCGTCGAAGAAGAACTCCGCCTCAGCCGCGACCGGTTGGCTGGTCTCTCGCGTCAACTGGTCAACGCGCACGAAACCGAAAGCCGCGCCATCGGGCGCGAACTGCATGACCAGATCGGGCAGATGCTCACCGCCTTGAAGATTACGATGGAGACCGCCATTTCGCTCCCGCCCGAACAGGCGCGCGAGAAAAACAAAAGGGGACAGCAAATTGTGGCAGACTTGCTCGACCGCGTCAGCCGCCTCTCGCTCGAACTGCGCCCGCCCATGCTGGACGACCTCGGCCTTATCCCCGCGCTGTTGTGGCACATCAACCGTTATCAGGAACAAACCAATATCGCGGTGGAGTTCAAACACAGCGGCATGGATGGCAAACGCTTTGACTTTGAAATCGAGACCACTGTGTATCGCATCGTGCAGGAATCGCTGACCAACGTGGCGCGTCATGCTCATGCAACGCGCGCCCGGCTCGAGGTCCGGCTGAGAGGCGAACTTTTGGAAATCCAAATCGAAGATGATGGCCAAGGCTTCGATCCGCAGGTTGCGCTCGAACAACATCGCGGCCTGGGCGGAATGCGCGAACGCGTCCGTCTGTTGGGCGGATCATTTCAAATCGAATCGCAGATCGGAAAAGGCACGAAAGAATTCATCCAATTGCCGTTGAGGGAGGAAACAAAATGACCACCATCCTCCTTGCCGACGACCATCAGGTTCTGCGCGAGGCTCTGCGCCTGCTACTCGAAACCCAGCCCGATTTCAAAGTCATCGCCGAGACGGGCGACGGGCTGGAGGCACTGCAACTGATCGAGCGACACAAGCCCGACGTGCTGATCGCCGACCTGATGATGCCGTCTCTTTCGGGACTGGAAGCGGCGCGGCGGACGAAACGCGTTTCCCCAGCCACGAAAGTGATCGTGCTTTCGATGCACGATGAAGAGAGTTACGTGGTGGAGGCGTTGGGGGCGGGCGTTGCCGGGTATGTTTTGAAAAAGAGTTCCTCGCAGGAATTGATCTTTGCCATTCGCCAGGCGCTGGACGGGAATGTGTACCTCAGTCCCTCGCTCAATGAACGCGCCATTCAAGCCTATATGCAACGCTCACAGGAATCGCGCCTTGAAGATCCGTTCGACACACTCACCGACCGCGAGCGCGAAATCTTTCAACTCGCGGCGGAGGGACAGAGCAATCCGCAGATTGCGGAAAAGCTGTCGCTGAGTCCGCGCACCGTGGAGATGCACCGCGCGAATCTGATGAAGAAACTCGGCCTGAAGTCTCAGACTGAATTGGTGAAATATGCGGTGAAACGAGGAGTGGTGTGACCCCCTCCCCAGCCCTCCCCCAAATCCGCATGAATTATTCTTCTTGACAACACATATCTTTAGCGGATTTGGGGGAGGGTGCCGAAAGGGCGGGTGGGGGTCGAATACAGGGCAAAGTTCATCCAATTACCGTACAGTCTCGAATAGCCTCTTGACGCGCCCTCTGGTATCTTGAGAGCAGTGAAAAAGCACAAGAAAGGCTAGAGGCAAGAAATGAAACAAGCTGTACGTATTTTACTGGTGGATGACAGCCCGCATTTTCTGGATGCGGCGCGCGATTTTCTCCAGGTTCAAGAAGGACTCGTTGTAGCCGGGGTTGCAATCAACGCAGACGATGCCATTGCACAAACGCAGAAACTTGAAGTGGACCTTATCCTGCTGGACTTGAATCTCGCACATCATTCCGGCCTGGACTTGATTCCCATCTTCAAAGTAAATTTACCCAAGACCAGAATCATCGTTCTCACCATCATGGATGAGACCAGTTACCGCGCCGCGGCATTGCAAGCCGGCGCAGACGATTTTGTCCCAAAGAACGAAATGGGCAAAAGGCTGGTCTCCGCGATTGATAGGTTGATGGCCCGCCCCAAAGCCGGTCAGACCGACGAACAAAAAAGCGCGCCAGAGGCACTGTATCAACACAATACGCATCTGGCTGGAATCATAAACTCCACCACCGACGCGCTGATCATGATTGACGAGGAGCATCGTATTCTCCTGTTCAATCCCGCGGCGGAACAGGTATTCAGATGCAAGGCTTCCGAAGCAGTTGGCTCGACTTTGGATCGCTTTATTCCCAGCCCGGCCCGCGCCAAGCACCGTGAGTATGTACGCAAATTTGGCAACTCCGGCAAGACGCGGCGCACCATGCACACGCCAACCCTCGAATTGAATTGCCTGCGCGCAGACGGAGAGACGTTTATCAGTGAAATTTCCATCTCACAATTCGAGATCAATGGAAGCAAACGGTTCATTGCTTCCATCCGCGACATCACCGATCGCAAAAGGGAGGAAGAGCACGTTCTATTCCAGTCCATGCTCGTGGATAACATGCGCGGCGCGATTGTATCCACAGACGCCAATTTCAAGATCCTCAACTGGAATAAAGCCGCCGAGCGCATCTTCGGTTTTCAAGCAGACGAAGTCATCGGAAGATCGAGTCAGGAGGTATTGATATCCGAATTCATCGGCATTACGCGCGAGGAAGCAATCAAACAATTGATGGAAACAGGCAAGTGGGAGGGCGAGGTCATTATTACAGGCAAAGACGGGACAAGGGTTCACACCTCCACCTCTACCGTGGTTATAAAGAACGCGGGCGGAAAGACGATCGGCATACTGGCGATCAGCCGGGACATTACGGAACAGAAAATCGTGGAACGAAAATGGATGGAGAGCGAGGCGCATTACCGCGATCTGGTGGAAAATATCCGCGACCTGATCTGCACGCACGATCTCGATGGGCAAATCCTATCCGTCAACCGCGCCGTGACGGAAATGCTGGGATACGACTCGGCAGACCTGATTGGCAGGAACCTGCGTGAAGTCCTTGCGCCGGATGTCCGGCATCTGTTCAACGTGTATCTCGCGCGTATTCAAAGAAATGGCACCGCCAGCGGCCTCATGAAAGTCCAAACCAGGAGCGGCGAGATTCGCGAGTGGGACTATCACAACACCCTGCGTACGGACGGCGTCGCCTCGCCGATTGTGCGCGGCTTTGCGCGCGATGTCACCGAGCAGAGGCTGGCCGAGCAGAAACTGCGCGAGAGTGAGGAGCGCTTCCGCAATATTTATGAGAGCATGGCGATTGGAATGTACCGCACCACGCCCGACGGTCGTATTCTGATGTGCAATCCGGCATTGGCAAAGATGCTGGGGTATGATCGCGTCGAGGAAGTCTTGGCTCGTAATCTGGAGGAAGGGCCATACGAACCAATTTGTTTGCGCAGTGCGTTCAAAGAGGAGATCGAGCGCGAAGGCTTTATCAATGGTCGCGAATCGATGTGGATACGCCGGGACGGCGCGGCGATCTACGTACGCGAAAGTTCAAGGGTCGTGCGCGATGCGAAAGGGAAAGTCCAATATTACGAAGGTACGATTGAAAATATCACCGAACGCAAGCGTGCCGAGGAGGAAATCCGGCATCTGAAAGAATTTCATGAAACGTTGATCAACAGCATGACAGAAGGGATCATCGTTCAAAACGCGGAGGGCTACTTTAGTTATGTCAACCCAGCCGCCGCCGCGATAACCGGATATCCGCCTGAGGAACTGGTCGGCGTCCATTGGAAAAACTTCTTTCCTCCTGAGCAACATCAAATCATCGAAAAGGCAGACGCTCTGCGCGCGGAGGGCAAATCTTCACGCTACGAAATAGACTTCCTGCACAAAAAGGGTCACCGCGTCAACATGCTGGTCAGTGGCAATCCTCTCTTTGAAAATGGAAACCTCAATGGCTCCATGGCGGTTTTTTCGGACATCACCGAACGCAAGCAGGCAGAGAATGAAGTTATGCGTCTTTACACGGAATCGCAACGCCGTTTGAAGCAGGTCGAGGCGTTGCGTTCCATTGACGTTGCCATCAGCGCCAGCATGGACCTGCGCACCATCCTAAATATCGTACTTGGTCATGTCGAGTCCCTGCTCAACGTGGACGCGGCAGATATCCTGCTGTTCAACCCCAATCTTCAAGAGTTCAGATTTTACGCAGGCCGCGGTTTTCATACCAGCGATGTCGAACATGCGAATATACGCCTCGGCGCGAGCATCGCCGGGCAAATCGCACTGGAACGCAAGCCGAT
Organism: Anaerolineae bacterium; assembly: GCA_021324435.1. Lineage (GTDB taxonomy): Bacteria > Chloroflexota > Anaerolineae > Anaerolineales > Villigracilaceae > Fen-1038. Next base: position 7,974 of record JAJPIZ010000002.1, on the reverse strand, counting down.
TGTCATCGCCGGTGAACTGTCTGCCCATGTGAACCGCGAGTTTTCGACAATGTATGCAAGGGAAGGATTTGTTTCGTATGTGGGTGTTCCGTTGATTGCAAAAGGGCACATTCAGGGCGTCCTGGAGGTATACCATCGCTCGCCTCACAAGCCAGAACCGGAATGGCTGGACGTTCTGGAAACGCTCGCCGGCCAGGCCGCCATTGCAGTGGACAACTCTCAACTCTTCGTTGAATTACAACAGTCAAACGTGCAACTTGCTTTGGCGTACGACGCCACCATCGAAGGCTGGTCACGCGCCATGGACCTGCGCGACAAGGAGACGGAAGGACACACCCAACGCGTCACCACCTTGACCTTGAAACTGGCGCGCGCCATGAACTTCAGCGAATCCCAACTGACGCATATCCGCCGCGGCGCCCTGCTCCACGACATTGGCAAGATGGGCGTGCCCGATCACATCCTGCTCAAGCCCGATCAATTAACCGATGAGGAATGGGAGATGATGCGCAAACATCCGCAATTTGCCTACGACATGCTCTCCTCGATACCGTATCTGCGCCTATCGTTGGATATTCCCTATTGTCACCATGAAAAGTGGGATGGAAGCGGCTATCCGCGCGGGCTGAAGGGCGAGGAAATTCCCTTATCGGCGCGCCTCTTCGCGGTGGTTGATGTGTGGGACGCCGTCACCAGCGACCGCCCTTATCGCCCAGCATGGACGGAAGCGCAGGCGCGTCAATATATCCAGGATCAGGCAGGCAGACATTTCGACCCGGAGGTTGTGAAAATATTTCTACAGTTAAATAGGGATGATTAACTGTGGCTTACTGTCCCGCCGCTTCGACAAACTTCCTAAACAAATTCCTCGTCGGCTGTTGATCGGTCAGCCATTCGGGGTGCCATTGCACGCCGATGCCAAAAGGATGGCCGGGCAATTCAATCGCTTCGACGAGTCCATCCGGTGAATGTCCCGCCACGCGCAGGGATGAGGCGATGTCTTTCAATCCCTGATGGTGATGGCTGTTGACCTTCACAATTGGCTCGCCTAAAATATCCGCGATGTGCGTGCCTTCTTCGATCTTGACTTCATGCACAAGCACAGTCCGCATGTTGCCGGGATAAGAATGGTCGAGGGCGTTTGGAAATTGATCCGGCAAATGCGTGTACAGAGTCCCGCCGAGGCCCACGTTGACGAGTTGGCATCCGCGGCAAATGCCGAGGAAGGGTTTGCCATCTGAGATTGCGGCGTGGAGCATGTTCAATTCAACGGCGTCCCGGTCCAGGTCCACGTCATCTATGCGGGGATGCGGATCGCCCGCGAAACGGTCGAGGGCAATATCACCACCGCCGGAGAAGAGGATTCCATCCAGGCGGGGATAGAGAGCAGACCATCCGTCATTTGCAATCAGCGATGGAATGAGCACCGGCACACCGCCCGCTTGCATGATGGCATGGATGTACGAGTGCATGAGATACGACGTGGGATGGCCGTTGAGGTTCTTGCCCTGATTGGTTGTAATGCCAATGATCGGTTGCATGGAGTTGATTATAAGCCAATCATCGCGCTGACCGAAGGTGCAAAGCTCGGAGGCCGCTGGTCGAGTAAAGCGAGTGTTCTTCTCGCTCGCATCGAGACCAAGGCCGAAGTCAAAGCGCAAAAGCAATCCCCCCTAAAAAAAAGAGCACAGTTTCCTGCGCTCTTTTTCATTCCAGATTATTGCTCGAACTTCTGCTTGAGGCGGGCGGACTTGCCCGTGCGCCCGCGCATGAAATACAACTGCGCGCGGCGGACTTTGTTGTGACGTTCGACCACGACCTTGTCCACGCGCGGCGAGCGGAGCAGGAAGGTGCGCTCGACACCGACGCCGTTGGAGGCCACGCGTCGCACCGTCACCGAAGCGTCGTTGCCGCCCTTGCGGAGTCGAATCACCGTGCCTTTGAATTCCTGAATGCGTTCGCGGTCGCCTTCTTTGATCTTGAAGTGCACATTCACCGTATCGCCTGGAGCGAGCGTGGGAATTTTTTCGTTTGCTTTGGCCTCAACGGCCTTCATCAGGTCTGCCATTCGTTCTTTCCTTACTGGGTATAGTTTCGTTTTGAGCGGGCGGATTATAGCATGTGAACAGGCAATCCACAAGGCTTTGTGTTCTCTGTGCCTTTGTGGTGAAAACCTTCTACTGATATTTTCTCACCGCCAGCACCGCGTTGTGACCGCCAAAACCAAACGCGTTGCTGATGGCCAGATTGATCTTCTTCTCGCGCGCGGTGTTGGGAATCACATCCAAATCACATTCGGGATCAGGCGTCCGATAATGAATCGTCGGCGGCAGGATTCCCTCGCGCACGGCCTGCGCGCAGAAGATTGCTTCCAGCGCGCCAGTCGCACCCATCATGTGTCCGGTCATGGATTTGGTAGAGGAGATCGGAACTTTGCGCGCCAGGTCAACGCCGAACGCTCCTTTGACCGCTTTGGTTTCAGATAAATCATTCAACTGCGTGGCTGTTCCGTGCGCGTTGATATAACCCACGTCTTCGGGGTTCGCTCCCGCTGAATGTAGAGCCATGCGGATCGCCGCCGCGCCGCCCTCGCCTTTTTCATGCGGCGCAGTGACGTGATACGCGTCCGCGGTGGAGCCATAGCCCGCGAGTTCCGCGAAGATGGCCGCGCCGCGCGCTTTGGCATGAGACTCTTTTTCCAACACCAGCACCGCCGCGCCTTCGCCCATCACCAGACCATCGCGATTCTTATCGAACGGCGCAGGCGTCATCGAATAATCCTCATTTTGACGCGACATCGCACCGACTCGGTCGAAGGCTGCCACGCCGACCGAAGTCACGGTGGATTCGGACGCGCCCGCCAGCGCCACATCAATCATCCCGGACTTGAGCATCATAAAGGCCATGCCGATTCCATCCGCGCCGGAAGCGCAAGCCGATGCCACCGAAAAACACGGACCTTTGATTCCGTGATCAATCGCCACCAAACCCGCGCCGCCGTTCGCCATCAGCATCGGAATCAGAAATGGGCTGACGCGTCGCGGGCCTTCTTTATCATTGATCAGAACCGCCTCGGCCAGCGAATGCAAACCGCCAATCGCAGACGAGATCACAATGCCGATGCGCGGCGCAGTCTCTTCGGTCACTTCGAGATTCGCAGAAGCAATGGCCTCATTGGCCGCGGCAGTCGCCAACTGTTCAAAGCGGTCGCGGCGGCGCGCCTCTTTGCTGTCCATGTATTTTCCGGGATCGAAATTCTTCACTTCGCAGGCGATGTGCACCTGCAAATTGGAATGATCGAACAACGTGATCGGCCCCACGCCCGATACGCCGTTCGTCACATTCTTCCACGTTTCCGCCACATTCAAGCCGAGCGGATTCACCGTTCCCATTCCAGTGATCACAATCCGTTCCGTCATTTCTGCTCCTATCATCGAACTTTATATCCTGAACCCGTCAAAACTGCGACAATCGGATCGGGCAGTTCCGGCAAAGTTTCTTCCAACGCGCGCCAGATGAGCGCCGACGTTGGCTCTACATAAAACCCCAACTTCGCCAATGCGTCACGCCCGGACAAAATAAACGCTTCATCCACCGACGTAAAGCGGCCTCCGCTTTCGCGCGTGATCGTCACGACGGCTTCTGCGCGCAGCGGCGTGCGTGTCCGCACGCCTTCCGCAATCGTCGGGCCTTCTGTCACGAAGTTCAACCCGACGATCCCCATCGAAAACAAAGCCGCGAGCGGCGCACAAGCCGAAGCCTGCACACCGATGATGGCGGGCAGTTTCTCGATTTTGCCCGCGTTCAACATGGCTTGAAAGCCGCGACCCAGGCCAAGCAGAAATCCTCCCTGCCCCGCAGGGACGATGACCGCGCCGGGCGCGCGCCCCAACTGTTCAACGATTTCAAATGCACAAGTTGAGTAACCGGGAAGAACAAACGGCAAATACGCGTGGCTTGCATAAACCATCCCATTCGTTGCGGCTTTGCGGACGGCCTCCGATGCATTCGAGCGCGGGCCGGGCACAGCCACCAATTCCGCGCCGTACATTTCAACTTGCTGTCGCTTCGGCCCCGAAGCAGATTCGGGAACATAGACGCGCGCTTTGATGCCCGCCCGCGCCGCGTAAGCCGCAAATGATGCGCCCGCGTTGCCCGATGAATCCTCGATGGCTTCTGTTACGCCGCGCAAAACGAGGAACGAAACCAGAGTCGCCATGCCGCGGTCTTTGAACGAGCCAGTCGGGTTGGCATATTCACATTTGAAATATATTTCGCGTCCGAAGGCTTTTGCAGATAAAAGCGGAGTATTGCCCTCGCCCAATGTAATAGTCGAAGGTTCAATGGTTAAAGGAAAAGGTTCGGCGTAATCATAGAGTCCGCCACACTTCGGGCAGACGTATGGAACGCCCGAGTCGGGATATGGTCGTCCGCAATTTAGACAGGCAATCTTCATCATTCGCCTGGCTTCGGAATATATTCACCCTCGACCCAGAACTCACCGTTCGGACCGAATTCTTTTTTCCAGATGGGAACGATTTCTTTCAGACGGTCAATGCCGTAACGTGCAGCTTCAAAGACGCCCGTGTCGCGATGCGCGGCGGTACAGGCGATCAACACCGTCGGCGTGCGCGGATAGAGTTTTCCGATTCGCTGAACGATGGCAATGCCCTCCACGCTCGGCCACTTGGCGCGAATCTCGTCCGCCACTTGTTTCATCTTGGCTTCAGCCATCGGGACATACGCCTCGTATTCCAGATAGGCTGTTTCATGTGGGCCATCGCGTGGAGCCTGCGCTGAGCCATGTCGAAGAGTCTCGCCGCGCACCATGCCGGTGAAAATCGCCGCCGCGCCCGTGCTTGGCAATGTGATTTGCGCGAGCAGGTCGTTGAGGTCAAGTTCAGATTCGGTGATGGAGAAGATGGTCGGAAGAGATGCCATAAAACGATTCATCCTTCATTACGAATTACGCAATACGGATTGCATTGTGAGGCGTGATACGTAATCCGTAAGCCTCGTTCACCCTCCACTGACCGGCGGGAATAAAGCGACCTCGGCATTGGGAGGCAAAACAGCCTCGTCGAAGGCGTACTCTTTATTGACAGAGATCAAGACCGATTCCATGGATTGTTTCAGGTTCGGATAATCCGTTGAGATTTTGTCTTTCAACTCCTGCACGGTCATGGTCTCTGGAATTTCAATTTCAAGAGACTTCATCCCGGCCCGGTCACGGATGGTGGCGAAGAAAAGAAGTTTTACTTTATTCATTGATCACATCACCTGATTGTCCGCCATGTTTTTCAACCAGTCGAATGTTCTGAATCCGCATCGTTTTCTCGGCGGCTTTAGCCATGTCGTACACCGTCAGCGCCGCGACCGAGACCGCGGTCAGCGCTTCCATCTCAACGCCGGTCTTGCCAATCGTTTTGGCAGTGGCCGTGATGACGACGCCGGGGAGCGAATCATCGAGCGCCAGGTCCACGTCCACTTTGGTGAGCGGCAAAGGATGACATAACGGAATCAGGTCCGAGGTCCGCTTGGACGCGGTGATGCCCGCGATCTGCGCCACGGTCAACACGTCACCTTTTTTGATCTGACCGGCGCGAATCAAATCCAGCGTCTCGCGCTTCATGTGGACTTCGCCTTTTGCAATTGCGATGCGCTCTGTATCGGGTTTATTGCCAACGTCCACCATGCGGGCGCGGCCGGCTTCATCGAGATGAGTCAATTTCTTTGACATGCTTGGATTATAATCGCACCCGCCATGGAAAACATTCTGGGCCGACAAGTCAATTACACGGTTCACACGCCGGTTTACGAAGGGCCTCTCGATTTATTGCTCGACCTGATCGAGCGCGCCGAACTGGACATCACAACCCTGTCGCTGGCAATGGTCACCGACCAATATCTCGCGTATATCCATGGCCTTGAACAAGCCAAGGCGGATGAGATTTCGGCTTTTCTGGTGATCGCGGCCAAGTTGTTGCAAATCAAGTCCGAGGCGCTTTTGCCGCGCCCGCCTGCGCGCGAACCCGGCGAAGAAGATCTGGGACAATCGCTTGTGGATCAACTCAAACTGTACAAGCGATTCAAAGAGATCGGCGCATGGCTGGACGCGCGCCAACAAGCCGGATTGCGGACCTATCTGCGCGTCGCGCCTCCGCCGAAAGTGGAGGGCAAACTCGATTTATCGAATCTCACCCTCGACCGTTTGGTGGCCGCCGCGGAATCGGCTTTTGCCAAAGGCCAGAAAAAAGAACCGCTCGCCAGCGTCATCGCCGCGCCGAAGATCACCATTCGCGAGAAAATCGAATTGATCGCGAAACGTCTCGGCGAAAAGGAACATGCGCGCTTCCGCGAATTGCTCGGCGAAAAGCCGACGCGCCTGGAAATCGTCGTCACCTTTCTGGCTTTGCTGGAACTGGTCAAGCGCTACCGCGTCCAGGCACGTCAAGAGAAATTGTTCAGTGACATCGAAATTGATCGGCTCGAAGAATGGAAAGACGACGAAGACATCGAGTTGGAATTTGAATAATTTCGTAGAAGCGGAGCGACGCTCCGCTTCTATGTTCTTAAACGAAGGAGGCGTGAGAAGATCAATGCCAGCATCGCGCCGAACGAGTCGATCCCAGCATCAATCGGCGACGGGTGTCGTCCTGAAACAAAGCCCTGATGAAATTCGTCAGTGGCAGAGTAGAGAACCGAGAGAAGAAATGCGAGCCAATACCAGCGCGCTTTCTCGTCGCGGCGGACAGCGTGTAAAAAGCACAAAGCTAAAATGGCATAGCCGAGCGCATGGCTGGTTTTCTTGATGAGAAAATCCAGAAGTCCAAAGTTCGGCAATTCGCTCGACAGCGTTGAGGAGAACGCAAAAATAATCCCCATCATGAGAATAGCGGGAAGCCAGCGGCGAATTTTGGCCTGCGCGGTCATCAACAGATTTTACCAACGAAGCCGTTAATCCTGGCATCATGAATACAAAGTATACTCACTGAAATTTAAAGGAGACTAGAAATGAAATCCCGCCTTTTTATCGTTTTGATCGCGATCCTGACCGTGACGATTGCGTGCGTTGGCTCAACGCCAGCCATACCGACTGCTTCACAAAATGAAGTGGCAACGGTCGTCGCCGCAACGATGCGCGCCATCACGCCTCTTGCCTCCTCGACAGCGGCTCCTCCCACCAGTGTCCCGCCAACGCTCACGCCGATTCTGCCCTCCTCTCCGCCGACACAGAGTCTCCCCCCCGCGACACGCATCAACTTTCTAACGGGCGCGACGACCGGCCAGGTCAGCGCGCCGATTCAGCCGGGGCAAAGTCAATTTTATGTGTTGAAAGCCCTTCAAGGTCAGCCGATGATCGCGATGGTCTTTTCAATGAACAGTGATGTGACGCTCTCCATTCGAACACAGGGAGGCACGTGGTTGCTCAATCCATCTGCGAAGCAAACCACATGGCAAAGCACTTTGCCTCAAACGGAAGATTATTACATCGGCGTTTACGGCGGAGCGACCACGGAAAACTTCACGCTCTCCGTGGAAATTCCGGCGCGCATCAAATTTGCTGTGGGCAAAGATTCGGCGACGGTCAGCGGGCAGACGGTTGCAGGGTACAACGTCGCTTACGTGGTCTTCGCCAATCAAGGTCAAAAAATGAACGTGGACTTGAACGGCACGGGCGGCAACGGCGCATTGACCATCTATGGCTTCAGCGATGGTCAGCCCTATCTTCGATCTGTGACCGGTCAAACCAGTTTCGGCATGACGTTGCCATCGTCACAGGACTACATCATCGAGGTCGTGCCGCGAGGCGGGATGGTGGTCAACTATACGCTGGTGGTGAAAATCAAATAACGAGAAAAGCGGCCTAGAGTGTGTATGCAAAATCAATTTCATGTGTCATTCTGAGGAGCGAAGCGACGAAGAATCTCAAATTTTGAACGAAAAAAAAACGAGATTCTTCGCTCCCGTTGG
>JAJPIZ010000010.1 GCA_021324435.1 Anaerolineae bacterium | reverse complement strand
GTTTCAATCCACGCTCCCAATGAAGGGAGCGACAGCAATATCTGGGTAAAAAAATATCTTTATTGCCAGATATTGGCCTTGTTTTATTTGTTACAGTTGTAAATCATTCAAAATCATACTTTGGAAAGCTATATTTGGTTGTTAAAGTGCAACATTCCCTGCGAACCCAGCCTTATATTTATGTGAGCATTGGGTTCGCAGCAAGCTGTGGTCTCGATACGTGACGCCAAAAAACGGCGTCTCTACTCGACCAACAGCCCGCAACGATGTTATGTAATGATCGTGCCCTCCAGGTCAATGCCTGGCTTTGCTCCAACATGTTCGACGCGATGTTTCCAGTTATCGCCAAGGTAATAGTAGCGAAGACTATCAACTTCCGGGTCAATTATCTTGAGCAGCTTATCCTGCAACTCCTTCAATTGTGCGGGATCAATGATACATTCAAAAACCGAGTTTTGCACGCGTTGGCCATAGTCCTGGCATTTCTTTGAAACTTTTCGCAAGCGCGATTTGCCCGCTTCGGTTTCTGTTTTTACATCGTAGGTGATCAGGACCATCATAACGAATTCCTTCTGAAACGTGTTGGTTTCGATACGTCCCAACGAACACGGGGCTACTCAACCAACGGGCCTGTTTTAATTCCAAAAGAATGGAGGATACGCGTCGAGGTCGCCGCGCAGATGACGCGCCAATAGCATTGCTTGAATGTATGGGATCAATCCAAAGGGAACCTTTTCTTTCAGGTACGGGTGAACAATCTCTTCCTTCTTCCTTTCCTGCCATGCGGTCAACACTGCTTTGCGCGTTTCATCGTCCATGATGATTCCGCCGCTCTCTTTTTGTGTAAAACCTTTGCCTGTGATCTGCTTTCGGTTAACGAGAGAAAGCGCCAGACGGTCAACAAGCACGGGACGAAGCTCCTCCATCAGGTCCAGCGCGAGCGAAGGGCGGCCAGGCCGATCCTGGTGCAGAAATCCAACATAAGGGTCCAGTCCCACCGTCTCCAGCGCCGAGGCGGATTCATTCGTCAACAGCGTGTAAAGAAACGAGAGCAGGGAGTTCATATTATCCAGCGGCGGGCGGCGATTGCGTTCCTTGAAGAAAAAGTCTTCGCGCTGTTGCAGAATCAACTGGTTGAACACGCCGAAATAAATCTTCGCCGCGCTGCCTTCAAATCCCATGAGATCGTCAGTGGATTTGCATGCGGGAATCGCTTTGAGCGTTTCCTTCATAAAATTGGATGCGCCCGTGAGCGACTCGACATCCACCAGCATGGCATGATCGCGGATGGCGCGCTCGAGGACTCTGCGGCAATTGGAAATTTTCCCAAGCAGGAATGACGCGGCAATGAGGACGCTCTGCGCTTCTTTTTCTGCGACTTCAAACTGCTTCCGCCGCAAAAGGACATTTCCTCTCACCTTGCCCGTGACCCGCGCAAGAAAACGTCCGTTGGGTGTGAGGAAACACAAGCCAATGTTTCGCTCCGCACACGCGCCCATCAACGCGGGGCTCGCTCCCTGCCAGGTGAAGCAAACAATGTTTTCCAAATTGTGCAATGGCAGCCGCGTAGACGCGTCCTCATCTTTCTCTTTTTTAACGACGATGTTTTCCCCATCCAGCGAGAGATAGGTTTCAGGTGTGGTGATGTAGAGAATGTTACCGAGTTTTTTCATAAGTTCCTTCTTACCGCCAAGAGCGCAAAGGGTGCGAAGAACAAAAAATCTTTTTTCTTGGCGATCTTAGCGGACTTCGCGGTTCAACCTTCACTGCTCCCTTTCAATTTGCTGCTTGATGTACTTGGAAGCCGTCATCGCTTTTCCCTGCAATTCAGGCAGACAAATATCCGCCAGCGAACAGGAGCGGCAGCCTTTGAACGGTTTGACGCGCGGAGTATAGCCTCGGCTGAAGTAGTTGTGCATTTCATCTGCCATGTCTTTGACGAGATCACGCAACTCCGTTGTCAATTCGATTTCAACGCGATGCCGCGTCTCTCCATAATAAAGAAATCCTTTGGGAATGGCAATCGAAAGCATTTCTTCCAAACACATCGCTTGCGCACATAACTGCGTTTCATCGCTATGATCGTGCTTTTCCTTGCCGCGTTTGTATTCCACAGGCGCGGCTAAATACAAGCCATCGCGATTGGGCAGTTTGACCCCATCAGGCGACGCGGTGAATTCCACTACATCGCACACGCCCGAAAGTCCAAGCCGATACGATGCAATCGGCACCGAACGCGCCGTGACGACACCATTCCGCATTTCAGTGAAGAAGGGGTCGTCGGCGCGCTTGTGCATGATCCTGCCCTCGGCAGTGAGCGCGTTTTCTTTCCATTGTTGTTCAATATGGATCAGCGCCCACTGCCTGCGGCAAAACAGGAAGTGCTGAATGCCTGAAAGGGGCAGGAGTTCGTCGAAGGTGTATTCGTGGGGCATGGGTTATAATTTATTCAAAGACATTACCATGAATCTAACCGACCAAATTCCTGAGATCACACGGCGCATCGTTCGAACCAGCAACCCGGACAAGATCATTCTCTTTGGGTCGCATGCCCGCAGCGAAGCCAACGCAGACAGTGACCTGGATTTGTTGGTGATTGTGCCTGGCGTCAAGCGGCTGCGCAAGGAAAGCCTCCGTGTACGCCGCGCTCTGCGGGGTTTGCTTACTCCAGTGGACATTATCATTGCCACCCCGGAGCAAATCAGACGTCTCGGTAACACGAAGGGGCTGATCTATCGGACTGCCCTGAGGGAAGGTAAAGTGTTGTATGAGCGCAGCAGCTGATGTCGTTTTGTCCTGGCTGCAACGCGCCCGTTCCGACCTGCAATTGGGGCGCGCCGCGCTGGTTACAAAAGGCGTCCTGCCCGAAGATGCCGCCTTCCATGCGCAGCAATGCGCCGAGAAGGCTCTAAAGGCTCTGTTGCTGTATCGTGACGTTGCTTTTCCAAAAACGCATGCCATTGAAGTTTTGCTCGATCTGCTAAAAGCGCAAGGGATGAAAATACCCAAAGAGGTGGATACATCCTTCGAGCTTTCCGAATATGCCGTCCAGACCCGTTATCCAGGTGAGTGAGAACCGGTTACAAAAGCAGAGGCTCGCAAGGCAGTTGAGCGCGCTGCGCTGGTGTTGGCGTGGGTGGAAGCCCAAATCAAGTGAGTCGTCGGGGGTGTATTCGCGGGGCATGGCGTCAGGTTATGGCGGGTGGATGTGTTAGAATTTCAATGTGTCGCTCATTGAAGAGCTTCGTCAGAAGTTTGCCCAGGATGCTTTCGAGTTTTCCAAGCACGCAACAGACCAGGCGCTCTTGCGCAATATCCTTGTAGACGAAATCCGCGAGGCGGCTCAAACGGCTGAAATTATCGAAGATTATCCTGATGACAAGTACGGACCAAGTTGCCTGCTGCTTGGTTTTACCAGCGCGGGGCGTCCTTTGCACATTCAATGCAGTTATCCGTCCCGCCCGCTGCTCAAAATCATTACCGTTTACGAGCCGAGCGAAAGCGAATGGATGGAATATCGGAAACGGAGGTAGAAATGTCTGAGCCATATCGAGAGGAAAAACTGGTCGAGCAATTGGTGACCTATACGCTGGTCAAGGATGGTCAACTCTTCGTGGTCGAGAACGTCCCGGCGCGGGTGGATGTGGAAACGGGCGAGCAATACTTCTCACCGCAAACAGTTGAACGGCTCCAGCGCATTCTGCGAGAAAAGCGCCCGCCCGCCCGTTTCATGCAAACGCCTGTGTATGAGTTTGCATAGCGGACAGTGATTCGCCCGTTCTCCCTCGCCCCTTCACTCCTCTCCCTTTGGAAGAGGGGAAGGGGTGAGTTTTTTTACAGCATTTCGAGCAAGGCGACGCCCTGCGGCATTACTCGCCGTCAATTTCCTCGCAGTTCAAACCATCTAAATCGTCGCGTTTGATGTCGTAATCTCCAATATCTTTCGGTTCTTCCTTGTTTGGCTTTACAGTGAGCAGGCGGTGAACTTTGGCAGACGAATACTGCCCATTCTTGGAGTTGTGTTCCCACCAATAGACCTTGTGAACTGCCATGCTTCCTTCAGGGCGGGCGGACGAAGCGTCATTGACGAACAGCGTCCGCAGGGCTTCCTTGATGGCTTGTGCGTCTTCATCCGAAAATCCCGTTTTGCTCGCCAGTTGCGGATTCATGCTTCCATAGAAGACGTAGACGCCGTGGTCCACGCGGTGCTTCATGCCCATTGTGTCGGACGCGCGTTTTCCAGCATCGCCTTCTTTCCCTTCCTGTGTGCTAACGCTTTTAGTAATCTGAAGGCTGGTCATGCGGTTTTCAACCTTTGCGACTGAAAAAGCGCTGTGAATCGAAACGGGACCGCGAATACCGATGGAAGCGCCTTGTCCTTTTGACGCCCCTTTTATGGGGAAGACTTGACCAAAAGCTCGTACATCAATCCATTTTTCACATGCTTCTTTACGATATTTCTCATCATCTTTTTTAGGGTCAGATTTGATTTCTTTGCTTGCACGAGCAAGCAAGCTTCGGTGTGGGTCGCCTTCTTCCCGATTGTCGTCTGATTGGACAAAAATCTTCTTATCCATTTGCATCAGGCGGTTGCGAATCTTACGCTTGATAGCAACATCGGAAATCTCGCCCAGTCCTTCATAAGTGACGCGGGGGCGATTGTTGGTAAGCGGGTCGCCGTTAGGGTTGGCACGGTTGACAGTTACAATCACGGCAAAGTCAATTTTTTTCGAGAGCGGGGTCATGGTTTAATCTCCTTATTTGGTAGGGTTTGGGGATTGAAATTTTTACTCTTCCGATTCGTCATCATCGGTATCATCGTCGGATTCGTCAATGATTTCGTCTTCAATATCTTCATCTTTGCTGTCAGATTTGGCAGTGACTTTTTTGTATTTTTGTAACTCTTGCCACTGACAGTAATATCCCAGCAAGTATTCGCCCGTGAGCGGGTCATCGGACTTGAACTCTTCAGGGATGAACTTATTGCAAACTTCGGCGATTTGGTCTTTGTACCAATTGGCTGTTCCGCTTTTCAATCGCCAGAAGTAAGGCGGCAGCGCATCATGGATTTGTTTCCATGTTCGGTACGGGCGTTGAGAGAATTGCTGCATCATGCGGGCAGCGTTGGTTGGGCGTTTTTGTTTCCCTTCTTCGTCGCGCAATGCTTTAGCTTCGAGATGGTCTGCAATTGCTAGCAATCTACCATAAAGGTAATCTCGATTGGTGTTGGTTGGGTCGAGCGTCATAGGATACTCCTTTCCAAGATGGTCGAATGTGTATTTTCGGAATAAAGCGCAGGCAATCGTGAGCGCCTTGCGCCATGTGTACTCATCATCTCCACGATATTTTTTGTCGTCAGGGTCGTACAGCCCCATACGCTTGGACGCTTGCCGTACGGCAACTTCGACAACATCGCGCGGCAGGGAACGTCCTTCCACAATACAAGGGAGCAGGCGGCTGACCGTATGATGTTTGATTCTTGTGCCAGCCTTCTCGCCGTGAACCACTTCTGCGATTTCCAGCAATGCGGGAGCAAATGGTTTTGCCTTGGGGTATTTGCTCAGGTAATAATGCTCCCAAGCGCATTCCCTGTGCCACTTTTCGATGTTCTCGAGATAGACTTCTGGCTCGAACTCGTGATAGTAGGTGACCGCCATCCGTCCTTGCGAAAGAGCATCAAGCGCGATGATATAAATTCCTTTTGAGTCTTTCAGGTCGGCTTTATAGCCAAGCATCTTCTTGTTCAGACGTGTGGCAAAGTCTTGACCAACCATCGGCTTTTCCGACTCTTCGTTGGGCGCATCGTCGTCAATGCCCATTTCAGTTGAGTTTTGATACGGCTGCGGAATTTCTTTTTGAGCGGAAGCCTCCCATGCCAGAACGGTTAACCCCGGCGCTTTTTTCTTGCCGCTTTGCTCCTCGAATACTTTTCCCTGACGGTCAATCAGCCATGCCAGCGCATTGTGCGCTTTTTGCGATGTTTCCAAACCTATTAGACAGGAAGCGTCTGCTGTTTCCAAGCGCCCATAGTAGTTAATCATCTCTTTATCGTTTGATGAAATAAGTTTGGGGTTGTCTCCTTTCCTCCGAATGTATTTTGGATGTTTGTTCGTCAAGATGGCTTCTTCGCCCGTGACGTAGCAAAAGGCGCGGCTATCTACTTTTTTCTTGTTGAGATAGTAATTTTGCCAACTTTGCCACAGGGTTTCATCGTGCCAGGTATCCATCTCTGTTCCATCGTCTATTTCGACGCGCCAGCGCACAACGGCAGTTTGCTGGTCCGTCATCTTAGGCACGGCAAAAATATCTTGGTCATCTTTGTTTCTTTTCACATCTTTCTTTACAAGGAATTTGCCGTCCGCTCCCAGATGTAAAATGCCAAATCGGGCAAGGTCTTTGACCAGCGTTCCCTTTTCAACGTATTTCAGCACAGCGCGTGCTTTCGGATGGGAAAATTCAGCAGAGTTGCACCATTCTCTCAGCAAATTGCAATACTCCTCATGGATTTTCTTTGGGTCTTTCTTTTTTTCGCCTTCGCCTTGATAGGATTTCGGCAATTTACCGCCGCACTCAATGAAATCGCCTGCTACATATTGCAGTTTATCTATCAAAGGGTGGGGGTCAATACCGCTTGTCTTGCTGGCTGAATCTTCCGTTGCGGGAACAATGGTGGTCATATCGTTCTGATTTGTGATGGGTCGAGCGTTTTGAATGTTCCCATCTTCATCGAGCGTCACTTCAATGTGGGCGTTTATTGCAATGTGACATACAGGCGCAAGGGGGCGTTTTCCGCTCTTCAGGTCATACACGCCTATCCAAGCCGAGCATTGGTTATAGGTGTCGTAGAGTTTTTGCATCCAACTCATTTCAGACCTCCTCGCAAGGTTCCAGCAAGCGCGGTTCTTGCAACCCAATTGATTTCGGCGGACGTGCTGTGTACGTCCTGACATTCCGAATCAGCTTCGGGTCGCAATCCTTCGGATGGAGAAATTTCACAATCCCTTTTTCCATTTTGGGACGCCAGAAACGCGCCTGAAGTTGGTCATTCCCTGTTTCGTCTGGATAGTTGAATCCATGAAACATCAAATCGAAATAGATGGTTTCGGAATTGTCATACTCGCTTTTACCTTCGCCAAAAGTACACGGCTCGACGTATCCCTGACACTCACGCGCGCCGAGAAACACATCTCGCCTGCCGCCGCACTTAATCATCCGTTTGGCAATGTTGTGATGTTTGTTTTCGTTTCGGTCTTCCTTCAAGTCTTCCCTGTACGGATTCCAGTCGAAATACGCCAAAACCTGATACTCTACATCCACAAGGTAGGTATAGATTGAAATTTCGTTACCGCCATCCTTGTTTGCATAGCGGACAGGCTTGGCGCCGCGCGGCTGCATTCGGATACGCTTCATCACGCGCATCTGGTCAATGTACCAGATGAATGTCGGCTTCCAGTACACCGAACTCAAAATTCCTTTGACCGCTTCGTAGGTGGGAATTTGATAGGAGTATTTTTCACCTCCTATTTTTGTGATTGGGTCGGTGAACAGGGCATATTTGCCGCAAACTTTGAATTCAACGCTGTTTCTCATTGGACCTCCTCAAAAGCATAGTAATTCTTGATTGCCTTCAGGCTCTTTGCTCCAGCCAAATTCTGCGTTGTAGTGCTGTGGAACGAGATAATAAATTTCTTCATTCTTTTCATCTTTGTCCTTTCTAATTGCATGAATTGCTCCTTTCTGCTGAAGGATTACAAATTCTCCGTTTCGTCCAAGATATAACTGCACCGAATAGCGTTGGGCGCGTTTCAATAACTCGCGCTTTTGCCAAATTTCAATGTCGCCGCACAAGGCTGTGATGATTTCCCTGCCTTCGCCATAAGGCACAATCACGCCTATGGTCGGCGAATCAATCACACGGAATATTTTTGAAGCGGTCATAAACGATTGTTTGAGACTTCGTTCATCAACCTGTCCTTTGTAAGCATGGACATTGCGCGCCAGCAGATTGAACAGATTGTCGTCGTGGTCTATATCATTCGGTCCAACTGGATAGTTAAGTTCATCCTCTCTTCGCTTAAAGTAACTGACATAATATTTTTCAAGCGTCTTCAAACCAAGTGCATCCTCGTCATATTTGGCTGGATCTCTTTTGTAAAAATTGAGAATTGTATCGGCTTCGTTTCGCCCCAATTGAATATCGGGCAATGGTGACAAATTTTCCTCTCTTACATTCACCACCCACACATCCCCTCCATCCTCACGCATCCCGTGACGATTACAGCGCCCTGCGGATTGGGCAATCGAATCCAGCCCTGCCAGCGCGCGGATGACCGCGCCGAAGTCAATATCCACACCTGCTTCGATGAGTTGCGTGCTGACGCAAATCACAGATTCTTTCTTTTTTAACTTGTCTCTGATTTCATCCAGTTTGTCCATGCGGTGCGCGGGACACATGTTGGTGCTCAAGTGATAAACCGCCGCGCCCAACTGCCGCTCCTTGATTGCCTCATACAACGCCTTCGCCGAAGGACGGGTATTGACCACAATCAGCACACTGCCTTTTTCCTGCAAGGCTTTTGCCGCGCGGTCAGCAATTTCGGCGTTCGTCAAACCGCCTGGCTTGCGCTCATCATGGACTTCGACGCGCTTCAACCGCTGGAACAGTTCAGGCTCGTTTTTGATGATGTGATTTTCTTGCGGAATGTTCAACTCCCGATAGGGATTACCCGTCTTATCGAAAGGCGGCTGGGTTGCCGTGCAAAGCACGACGCTCGCGCCGCAGTCATGGGTCAGGAAGCGCAGGGCGGTAGTGAACATGTGCGTAATCCTGATGGGGATGGTCTGCACTTCATCGAAGATGATGACCGAGTTCGCCAGTTGGTGCATTCGACGGGCGTCGCGCGTGCCGTAGCCGAACAACGCTTCCAAAAATTGGACTTGCGTAGTGAACACAATCGGCGCGTCCCAGTTTTCCGCCAGCAGGTTGTGACGTTTGCGGGTGTCGTCGGACGGCACGAAGTTGGAGTGATGTTCGAGAACAACCTCCCCGCGCTCGTCCGTTTTTTCCAGAATGTCCCGCACTTTATCGGCGTTCTGGTCAATGATGGTGATGTAGGGGACGATGTAGAAGATTCTATCCATCCCGTGCGCCCGCGCGTGATGCAGAGCAAAGCGCAGACTCGCCTCCGTTTTTCCGCCTCCCGTCGGGACCGTCAACTGATATATCCCCTTGGGCTTTTCCGCCGCCTCCAGGCAGGCTTGCGCGACCTGCGCTCGAATTTCATTGACCTCCCGCGCCCGACCTGGCGGCATTTCCGCCGTTTTCTGGGCATACTCAGCATACCTCGCCTCCAGCCGCTCAATGAGAACATCCCAAGGGACATATTGCCCGTAACTCCGAACCGCTTCGTTTTCGGGATGCTCGAAATCGGCGGTATTCAGATGATCTGCTTCCAGCACGCAACTGAGCAGGAAACGAGCCAGCAAGCCATGTTTGAACGGCAGCGTTTGGGCTGAATCATTCGGTTCTTTTATCTCCTTCAGTTTCTCAACAAATTTTTTCTCGATAGGCTGGGCAAGAATCTCACCCAACTGCTTTTCGATGTTGGGCAGTTTGCCCCGCGCTTCGGTAAGATGCGTCAGGTCTTTATCTTTGCTCATGCGCCGCTCGAAATCGTTAGAGCCGTCTGGTTTCAAGCAATCTATCAACCCTGAATGATGCGAAGCAATCGCCAGCGCCAGGAACTGCGCCAGAATTTTTCCCTCCTGCCCCCTGTCTTTAAGTTTCTCGAAAATCAATTGCGCGCCTGCGGTGGAGTGGTCAATCTTGCCCTTTTTTGCTTCGTAATCTACAAACTCGTCCTCGTCTGGGTTTATTCTCCCTGTGGCAGAGCGCAAGTACTCTTGAAATTCCTTGCTCGCTTTGCCAAAGTCGTGCAACAAGCCCATAATTTTGCCAATTTCAGGCAAATCAACTTTTGCCGCAAAGCGTTCCGCCAGTTGTGACGCTTCAGCGAGATGGGTGACAAGCCTTTGCTCTTCTCCGTCTTTTCGCACATGAGCAATCAAGTCATCTTCTGGTTTTGCTTCTTCCACCCCATACACCCTCGCTATCCTCTTCACCTCCTTCACCAGCCTTTCCCGCAGCCAATCAGGCTCCACCACCTCACAATCCGCGCCCCAGCCGCGAATCCACGGAATCATCTCCTGCGGTTCGGCGACTTTTGCCTTCCACAAAATCGAACCGTCTTCCAGTTTGGTCTCCTCCTCGGAGCGGTGCCAGCGGGTCTCCTCCAAACGCGAAGCGACAGCGCGGCTAAATTTCAACGTCACTTCCACGGGGTCGCTGGTGGTGTACCAAACTCCCCATGCGTCTGCCAGCAAATCGCGCGGGTCGAAATCGGATGGAATTTCATAATGCTCCCGCGTCACTTCCACGCGTTCGATGCGCTCGATTTTCAACGTCCGCAGTTTGCCTGTGGATTCGTCGCGGGCGATGAGGTGCGTGGTTTGCCCCACCGCGTAGGGTTCGATGAAATACGGGCAGAGCAGATACTCAAGGACTTTTTGCGCCTTGTCGCTGCGATGCCAGACTCTGACCTTGTGCAGTTCCGCCCAGGCAAGGGTCAACGCTTCGAGAACGTCCAGATAGCGCGGATCCTGCCATTGCGAGGCGTCATCCATCACGTCCGCAGACTGCTTGACGTGCGCGCTGATGCGCGGCGCGAGTTTTTCGAGCGCCACGCCCAGTTTCCGCAGGGCGGAGGCGGCGTGCGGATTTTGTCTGTCCATGCGCGTGGCGAGCAACCGCGCGGCTATGTGAACCGCAGTCGCCTCGTGCAGGGTAAACGCTACTTTGACGAGATACGCCGAACGGTCCAGGCTAATGCGTCCGTCGTCATGTTCGATGGTGGGGTAGATTTTCTGGAAGTCGTAGAGATTTCGGTTGATAGTGGAGCGGTCCACTCCCAGGTGGCGCGCCATCTCCGATTGGGTCAAGCCTTCTGGATGAGCGAGCAACAGGGCTTCCATCTTCAAAAGGCGTTCGGCTTTGTTCTCCGCGTGAGACATAGCAAACTCCGCAACAGATTTAAGTTACAGGTAGAATAGCACAATACTTTCGCGAATTCTGCAACATTTTCTCAATTGCTTTTGCGAAACGGCCACAAGCCTCCCTTATCGTCTTCACTGATAAGCAAACCGTTTTTGTCGAGGGAAGGAAGCGCTCTTGTTACCTCGGAGCGATGTAGTCCCAGCAGGCGGGCAATAAACCCCGCCTTCCTGCCCGGATGTTCCTGAACTTTATTATAGATGCTTTCGAGCTTTTTGTCGTCTGTTTTGCGCGCCATGTAAAGCCTCCGTAAGGTCAAAGTTGCCGCAACGAACGCGGTACGATGCTTTTAACTTTAGGGGAGGCATGTTGCAGGTACTGCAACATGTCGGCGAAAGGAAGCATTTGCTTTTTGATATAATCCTGCCCTATGTCCCGCGTCATCAATGTTGATTCTGTCGGCAAACAACGCACTCAACTTACCAAAGCCATTGTCCTCGCGGTGCGCGAACTGGCGCGCCAAAAAGATACCGGAACCGAAGCCCGCGACCTGGCCGCTTTTGTTTCCATTGCATTGAAAACCATCGCTGAAGGAATAGACTCCAGCGTCGCCGCCTGGGAGAAACGCGGCTATTGGGTCAAAGCCGACAAGTTCCGCATGGAATGGGCGTGGGCGAATCCGCTCTCGGAAAAAATGCGCACCGCGGTTTTATCGAACGATTGGGCGACGGTTGCGATGCTCTCCGCGCAAGTGGCGCAGAAGTTCAGCAAGGTTCAAGTGAGCGAAAATCACCGGCTCGGAAAACCCTGGGTTGGAGCCTTCAAACTGCTCAATACAAAATAAAAATTCCGAAGTCACTGCGACTTCGGAATTTTTTATACACATTGACCCTGGACAAACGAGCAGGTCGCGTCCTGTCCCAATATCTGATGTCTATTAACGGCGTGTGCGCTACACTCTGATTGCATTTCAACCCATGATATGATGCAAAAGGAGTTTCGATGAGCGCACTTTCTGATTTCTCGAATGGACTGACTGCCGCAGTTGAAAAGGGCGGCGCGGGGACCGTGCTGGTGGATGCGCGTCGGCGCTACCCCGCAAGCGGAATCGCCTACGCGGCCGATCTCGTGCTGACGGCGGATCACGTCGTCACGCGCGAAGAAAACCTGAACATCGCCACTGCGGATGGAAAAAATTACCCCGTCACTATTGCAGGCCGCGACCCCGGCTCGGACCTTGCACTTTTGCGCCTCGCCGAAAAGGCCCTCACGCCCGCCAAAGTTGCCGAGTCTGTCGCGAAAATCGGCCAGCTTGTGCTCGCGCTTGGTCGCCCAAGCCACGCGGGCGTGCAAGCCTCGTGGGGAATCGTCACTGCGATCAATGGGCCGGCGCGCACAGGCCGCGGCGGATTGCTCGATGAATACATTCAAACCGAGACTACCTCCTATCCCGGTTTTTCCGGCGGGCCATTGATCAACACTGAAGGTGAAGTGCTTGGACTCAATACATCGGGCTTGGCGCGCGGCGCGGCGTTGACCATCCCGGTCAAATTCGCGTGGCGCATTGCAGACGCGCTCGATAAACACGGGACGGTCAAACGCGGCTATTTGGGCGTCCGCACACAACCGGTTGAGATTCCCGAGTCAGCGCGCAAGGCTTTGAAGCGCGATCAGGAACATGGCTTGCTTGTTTTGTGGCTGGAAGAAAAAGGCCCGGCAGAGCAAGGCGGCTTGCTGGTCGGTGATATTTTGGTCGCGGTGGGCAGTCAACCCGTTGGCGACCCGGATGATCTTTTCGCGACGTTGAACAGCGATACCGTTGGCAAATCCGTCGCGATCGAAGTCCTGCGCGGCGGCAGGCCGGAAACGGTCAGCGTGAAGGTAGGGGAGAGGAAGTAAATTGATCCGAGTCCTGCTGATTGCTCCATCGCCCGCGTTGCGTGCAGGCCTGCGTTCCCTGCTTTCATCTGATGATGAAATCGAAGTGATTGATGAGAGCAACGAGTGGAGCAATTCGCTGGTGCACAAAACCGAAGCCGACGTTGTGATCACAACGTCGGCTTCGGTCGCTTCTTTCCCGGACGCTTTGGCGGACGCGACCTCACGGGCCGCGATTCTGTTTTTGAGCGACGACCCGCTCAACGTCCGCGCGCAGAGGCGTGCTTCTTATCAGGCCTGGGGAATCCTACCGTTGGATTCATCCGCTGAAGAATTGATCGCCGCCATTCGGGGGTTATCTGAGGGATTGATCGTCGGAATGCCCTCGTTATTATTCCCATCCGAAGAAGAAACTTCGGCTCGGGGGCCGTTGACAGACCGCGAAGCCGAAGTACTGGGCTTGCTTGCAAAAGGATTGGCGAACAAACAAATCGCCGCTGAATTGGGCATCAGCGAGCACACGGTCAAGTTTCACGTTTCGTCCATTTACGCCAAGCTGAACGTGACGAACCGGACCGAGGCCGTGCGCGAAGGCTTACGAAGCGGATGGATTGCGCTTTGAAATCTGCGCGTGGATGTGATCGCGCTCCATATTGGTAAGCAGGTATTCAGTGTTGTTGAGGAGTTCGATCATCTCTTCGCGAATGTGGCGATTGAGATAATAGTTCTCGAGGGTGGAAAGCGGAAGAAAGCGCGCGCCGGCCACCACATGAATGCAGTTGGGCGCTCCGCACAAGCAAATGAACGGCGCGCTCATTTCCCATTCTGTGGAGGGATAGAAGAACGTTAATTCTTCACCCACGGCGATGTCACGCGTGGCGAAGACCAACATGCGCGTGGTATCTAAAATGGTATTTGGATTGCACGAATGATTCATGGAAGCGAGTTCTTTTACTTCCACGTGTTTCGTGCGTCCAATCTGCACCGTGTACATCGTTGGCTTATTCGACATTGATTCGGTCGGGATGGGGCAGATGATCTCGCCCGCCTTGTAGGCCTGCTTTGTTACGAGACTTCTAAATTTATTTTGCGTGCGTATTGTGAGCGTTGAAGGAATAGTGATTGTCATTTGACAGTGCTCCTCTCATTAACTCAATCAAGTTATATGTAATATATAACGTTATGCGTTGAATGGCAAGGTTATTTACCCTCATTTAATCTTAAAATATTCGAACGCCATCCATTGCCTGCTTCATCCATTTCTTAATTTTGCTCATTGAATTTCAATTTCGACTTTTGTACAATGAATGAAATCAATTGCATCGTTCGCGTACGGAGGAAGAATGGATACCGCTTTACCGCTCGAGAAGGAAGTTCGATTCGCAGTGGTCATGTATGGGGGCGTATCACTGGCGATCTACATTCATGGCGTTTCGCAGGAACTTTATCATCTTGTCCGCGCCACAGCGCGCAGAGTCAATGATGCGGGCCGGTATCATCACAAGAGAGTGAGAGGCGTTGAGGCTGTTTATCGAAAACTTGGCGAATACTTGAAGGCCAAATTTGTGGTTGACATCCTGTCCGGCACGTCTGCCGGCGGCATCAATGCGGTGTATCTGGCAAAGGCGCTTGCCAATGACCAGGAAATCACCGCGTTGCAGAGACTTTGGAAGGAGCAGGGCGATATTGCTTTGCTGGTGAACGATGAACAATCCATTCGAGGCATGCCGGGATTGAGAGTTGCCGATAAGCCATCGTCACTTTTGAACAGCCAGCGAATGTATTACGAATTGTTGAATGCATTGCGCGGGATGGGAAATCAAAATCCATCGGAAAAAGATAGGCTCTCTCCTTACGCAAACGAACTCGATCTTTTCGTAACCGCCACTGACATTGACGGTTTGGCGCTGCCGCTCAAGATTGTCGGAGCAAACACATACGAATATCGCTATCGAAATGTTTTCCACTTTCGTTATTCGACGGCGAAATCTGTCGGCAGCGCCGAGACGAACAAAAACGACCGAGTCTATTGGAATGATTTTATCGGCGCGAACGATCCTTTCCTGGCATTCGCGGCGCGCTCGACCTCGTCTTTTCCGTTTGCTTTTGAGCCGATGCGGCTCGACGATGTCCAAGCCGTTCTGAGCTCCAAGCCTTTCCAGAGGGGTTATCGCTATGATCCTGATCAATGGTCCCGCTTTTACAAAGATTATCAGAGACCCGGTGGGGATTTTCAGCTCCGGTCGTTCGGCGATGGGGGGTATCTGGATAACAAACCGTTCAGTTATGCCACCGAAACTCTCTTGCGCCGCCGCGCGGACCTGCCTGTGGATCGCAAGTTGATTTATATTGATCCGGCTCCCGAACATCCTGAGGAAAAAGAGAATCCAAGATCGGTTTCGACGCGGCCGGATGCTCTGGAAAATGTCACCGCCGCCTTGTTGACCCTGCCGCGCTACGAAACGATTCGCGGTGATCTTCAGGCCATCGCTGATCGCAACGAGGTGATCAGGCGCACGAATCGAATCATGGAGCAAATTGACTATCTTTCACCGTTCGCCTTGAAAGTCAAGTCCTGGCAGTTGAAAGGCTCCCAGTGGGCCAGCAAATTTCTGGATGAACAAACTGTAAAGCAGTATGGTCCAAGCTATCCTGCCTACCACCAGCTTCGGGTCGAATCCGTGCTCGACGATCTCGCCTCCGCTTTCAGCCGCGCCATGGGCTGGGACGAGAACAGCGAGCAAAAAAAGCAATTGCTTGTTCTGTTGCAAGCCTGGAGGCGCGAGTTCTATGCGACCAACCCAAATGATAAAAAACCTTCCTGCAGAAGGACCGGTTTGCGGAGATCGGAGAACGACATTCTCTTCCGCCTGGATTCGCGTTGGCGGATGCGCCGCATCCGCTTCATGCAGGATTTGATTGATACTTTGTTGGCAGACTTGGATTCCCTGGCAACCATTCCGTCCTTTGCAAAAAAGAAGCTTCGCCAGAAGACGGGTTATCAAGAGTCACAAGCGCAGCGAATTGTTCGCCTCAGCGGCGAAACGTGGAAAATAAAGACCGATGAAGAAAAAGCCGCTTATCGGTCGGCGCTGGAACACGTCAAACGGAAAATCAACGACGCCTATGTTGAGATTCGCTGGGTGGGCCGTGATTTGCGCTCTCGAAAACCATCGAACAGAATGAAGCGATATGCAGGGAAGATCGAGCAACTTAATCAGCGGCTGAACCCGGACGGCCATTACAGCGTGCTTGGACAATTGGCCGGCGTTTCAGAAAATAATGAAGAGGCACCCTCTAGTCAAGACGCACTTTGTTCCGTTCTTTCCGAGATCGAGGAGTTGACCCTGTCGCTGGCCGCCCGGGAAAAAGCGCCTGCACATAAAGGATACCTGCGGCAATCGTTTAGCCGATCGTTGAGGCATGTCAAAGAGGCCTTTGAGGGTCAGCCCAAAATCGGGCAAGATCCAAAGCTTTCCACCGAGGTCCTGCGTCGTGTGCAGAACTGTCTGAAATATTATTTTGAGCGTTTCGAATATTATGACATGTTGACCTTCCCAATTTTCTATGGCACTTCGGTCGGCGAATCGGACATCGTCGAAGTGCTACGCATCAGCCCGGAAGATGCAACCGATATTTTAGGTCCAGCAAGGAGTCGCAAAAAACTGGCGGGAACAAAACTCGGAAGTTTCGGCGCGTTCTTTGTGCGCGCATGGCGCGAGAACGACATGTTGTGGGGGCGGCTGGATGCGGCAGAGTGTTTGCTCAAGGCCATTTTGCCAGACGACGAAGATGAGATTTTTCGCGCCCAACTGATCCGCGAGGCGCAATTGGCGATTCTCGAAGAAGATTGGCAGTCTCCGGCAAAAGGCCCTGAAGACTTGTTGGAGGATTTCAAGAGGAATTATCGTGTCAACCTAAACTTCCCGCCTAAGCCAACATTGAAAGTCAGTTCACGCGCCGCAAATGTGATGGGCAAATTGCTGGATGGACTTTCCGATCAATATCCAAACCCCGTCAAATCTCTGGCGCGGCTTGGGCGCGTGTTTTTTGGGATTCTCCATGCCTTCCTGCAAAACAGTTTCGGCTACTCGATCTTCCGCGGTCTTTTGTTGAGGCAGGAATCAAAGTCTGATCATGTTCAAACTGGCAGCCAAAGCCCTGCTTTGGGCGCTCAAACAAGCGTTTCTAAAATAAACTGAGTTGTTGTACTGCGCGCTTTCCATCCAGTAAGACAAACGGCGCGGCGCGATCCGCGAGGATGCCCAGTTTCCGAAGCGAAGAGAGGTCGCGCAATTTTCCCGTTCGGCGCGCTTTGAGAATCGCTTCGGCTCCTTTCGGACCGATACCCGGGATTCGCAGCAATTCGCGTTTCTCTGCCCGATTAATTTCCACGGGCCGTTCTGCGAGATTCATCTGCGCCCACGCCTGTTTCGGGTCAATGGGGAGGGGGAGAAAACCGTTGTCCGCGAAAGGGAGGTCTTCCAGTTCAAAGCCGTAATCACGCAACAAAAAAGACGCCTGATACAAGCGATGTTCGCGAAGCGGATCTGTCGCGGCTTTGTTCTCAAGCGGTGTATCGCGAATCGGATGAAAAGCCGAGAAGTATGCGCGGCTAAGTCGCACGTTTTTATTAAGCCAGGCTGTGGTTGTCAATAATTCAAGATCGCTTTCATCCGCGCCGCCTGCGACAAATTGCGTAACCGTTGAAGGCCAGCGACCGTTCCAGCCCTTGTAAGCTGGCTGGTTTCTCCTGATTTCCTCGACCCACCTCAGGGGGCGAAGTAACTCCTCGAGGAATTGCTTGTGTGGAGCAAGCCTTGCCAACCTTTCTGTGTTCGGCGCCTCCAAATTCACCGAGACGCGGTCGGCCAATTGCATGGCGCGTTCCACCTGTGCCTTTTCCGCGCCGGGCATGATCTTGAGATGGATGTAACCGCGGAATCCAAGCTTGCGTCTAAGAATCTCGGCGGCGTCTAAAAGTTTATCCTGAGTTCGAATTCCGCCGCCGGCGATGCCTGAACTCAAGAAAATTCCTTCCGCGATCTTTGCCTGATTCAATTGAATGAAGAGATTGGCAAACTCGTCGGGCTTGAACGTCGCGCGGCGAAAGTCGCGTCCTGCGCGGAACGGACAATAAAAGCAATCGCGTTCACAGGCGGATGAAAGCAGGGTCTTGAGGAGTTTGACGGTCTTCCCGTTTGGGAGTTGAGCAGGGTGCACATAGACCGCGTCACGTTGCTTGGGCGTGAAGCAGGCGGGCGGCGATGCGGCGTGATTCTCGCGATGCTCTTCTGCCGGCTCCAATTCCATTTGGTCGGTCAACATCTGCAAGCGGATAAAAGAATCCACGCCTGAATTATAGAACAATAGTTCTAAAAGTCAAGAGGTCATTTTGCAAGTGGGAGAGTCACCTCAAATGTCGTGCCCTCGTTGACTTTGCTCTCCACATGAATCTCACCGCCGTGCGATTGAACAATCCATGCTACGATGGAAAGACCGAGGCCGCTGCCGTCGGGGAAGGAGGGGCCTTCGTCAGAATGGCGAGTCCGTGCCTGGTCGACGCGATAGAAGCGATCAAACAGATGTGGCAAATGTTCGGGCGGGATACCCGGCCCGGTGTCCGAGACGCGAAGCGTGGCTTTGTCCTGCGTCCTGCCGGTTTGAATCTGCACAGTTTGATTCGGTCCGCCATATTTGATGGCGTTCTCAATCAGGTTGCTGACCATTTGAATGAGATATTGACGGTCGCCGTGCACATGCAGTTCGGGCAAGTCACGCATCTCGATCTGGACCTTTTGTTCTTCAGCGAGCGCCGACATGCGCTCGACTGCCTCAACGGTCACGTCGCTCAAATCCAGGTTCTCAAACTGTAAGATGGTCTGACCTGCATCCATGCGCGCTAACGTCATAAGGTCGTTGACGAGGCGGGTCATCCGTTTGCCTTCTGCATTGACAATTTGCAATGCGTGTTGGTATTCGCCCGACGAACGATGTCCCGAAAGTATGCGGCTCACCTCGAGATTCATAATGGTGAGAGGCGTACGAAGTTCATGACTTGCGTCGGCCACGAAGCGGCGCTGGCGATCAAAGGCGGCTTGCAGGCGCGAGAGCATGTCATCGAATGTGCCTGCCAATTCAGCAAGTTCATCGCGTCCTTTCATGTGGATGCGGCGATTCAGATCGCTCTCGCTGATGATTTGCGCCGTGCGCGCGATCGTTTGAACGGGGCGCATGGCGCGGTCGGCCAGCCACAGACCGCCGAAGAACGCAATCGCCAGCATGCCTAAACTGCCAAATACTAACGAGGCCATCAAACGGGCGAGCTGATCGTTCAATTGCGAAGGACTGCCAATGATCAAATAGCCGATCAACGTGTCGCCGCGCAGAACCGAAGAGATGATAAAAAGATAATCGCCCGTTGTTCGATTATGGTCATCATCAGTGACCGTGACGCTCTGCTGATAGACGGTCAATTCATGCGGCGGTTGATTTCGAGTTTCAAGGAGCGCGGCAATCAGCGGCCCCGGATTTTGCAATTCATTTCCCCAGTTTTGCACGACATGTCCGCCGGGGTCGGTCAGGATAAGCAGGTCATTTTGCTGAAGCGGCGCTTCGGTATTTGGAACATCGGATGGGGCGAGATTGGAGTTTTGCCATTCGGGGCTGTGAAAATAAGCCTGAAGCCGACCAAACTTATCTTGCATCGCGCGAGCCGCGTCGTAACGGAGATCACGAGCCTGCGCAAGATAAATAAATGCACTGAAGACAGTCAGCACGATGGCCAGGATCAGCACAAACCACATGGTCAGGCGGAAACGGATGCTATGGAAGAACGCCCCCAGCCAATTCCAAAAAGAGCGGATCAATCTCATCTTTCCTTCTCCGGATCGCGGAGACGATAGCCCGCGCCGCGCACGGTTTCGATCAGCTTGACGGGGTAGGGGTCATCCACTTTGCGGCGCAGACGGCGGATGTAAACATCCACGACGTTTGAGGCGATGGTTTGATCATAGTCCCACAAATGCGCAGTGACCATTTCGCGTGTGATCAGTCGGTTTGGATTGCGCATCATGTATTCAAGCAGGGCATATTCTTTGGCTGTCAGGTCGAGCGGAGTCTCGCCGCGCCACACATAATGCGTGGATGGATCGAGTCGCAGATTGTCAATGACAAGACTCCCGCTTTTGTTGACTGAGTCGCGGCGCAACAAAGCGCGCAAGCGGGCGCGTAATTCCTTGACTTCAAACGGCTTCACCAAATAATCATCCGCGCCGCTGTCGAGGCCGAGGACGCGGTCGTCCAAGCCGTCACGCGCGGTGAGCATCAGGATTGGCGCGGCCATTTTCTGGTCCCGCAGGGAGCGGCAGACCTCGATGCCATCGCGCTTCGGGAGCATCACATCCAAAATGATGACGTCATATGGCGCGAGCAAAGCCATATCCTCGCCTTCGACACCGTCGTAAGCAGTATCCACCGCGTAGCCATCTTCAAGGAGCGTGGCGCGAAGCGAGTCGCTCAGGCGGCGATTATCTTCAATCAACAAGATTCGCATGTTCGTTTCCGTTCCCGATTTTTATTTTAGCACGGCAAGATGATTAGAAGATGACAGTTGTTTGCACAGCGTTTACATGTGTGTAATCCTGCCGTCATCTTGTGTCGGTATACTCGCGCTGACCATTTTCTGGAGGCAGTGTGAAAAAGCAATTCGCGGCGTTGATTGCCGCTATTCTTATGACAACCTGCATCGCTCTCGCCATTTTGGCAGTGGGCGGAGCGGCTCTTTTCAATCCAAACGGGACAACCGCGTCCAACTCACATGTGCAAGCGTCACAGATTACCGGCGCGAATACACCGCAGGACGCACAAGTGCAACAATTACAGAGTCTGATTGCGCAATATCAATCCCGCGAACAACAGTATCAAGCGCGCGAAAAGCAATATCAAGAGCAACTTGATCAGGCCAACGCGCAAGTCCGGCAACTTCAAGAGCAGATGCAACAAGCGCAATTTTTGCTACAAGCCCTTCAACAACGCGGCCTGATCACGATTACCAGCGACGGAAGAATCTTTATCAATCAGTAGAGGCAAAATGAAACTACTAAAATTCGGTTTGCGTTTCTGGATTGCGCTGACCAGTGTGTTCAGTTTTATGGTCGGCTGGGCAATGATCGCTCATTCCCCAAAGCCTGTCCAGCCCATCTCCGCATCTTCATCGGTCTTGGCTCTGCCAACATTGACTCCGCTCCAGCCTTTAGATTTCAACAGCAATACCAACGGCTCACAAAGTTCTCCATTGGTCGTTCAATCGCCCAGTAGATTTGCGCAAGCGCCCATTTTCAAAACAGGCGGTTCTTAATGCAATCAATGGAATTTCGCGCGATGAGCACTTCCGTTCTTTTGGCCGCGGAGGGACATGATTGGGCAATCGCTGGATTGAACGCGGCTCGCAGATTCATCGAAGATTGCGAGCAACGCTTCAGCCGTTTTTTGCCAGAGAGCGAACTCTCTCAACTCAACCGTTTCAGCGGAACGTGGGTCACGGTTTCGGATGACCTGATGGATTTGCTGAACCAATCGCTGGATTTTTATGAAGAGACCGGCGGGTTGTTCGACCCATCCATTTTGACTGATTTGAAGCGTGCGGGTTACGACAAAAGCATGGACGAGATTCGCGCCCACGGTGTCTCTTCTTTATCCGCTTCAAAGCGGACCTCGCGACCGGCTTTCAATGAAATCGGCCTTGATCCCGTCGGCCAGCGCGTCCGCTTGCCGCATGGAATGGAGATTGATTTGGGCGGTATCGCCAAAGGCTGGATCGTGGAAAAGGCCGCGGCTCTGCTCAATACATATTCCGCGATTTGCGCCGTCAGCGCGGGAGGAGATATTTTTTTCGTTGGCGATCCGTCCGACGGCTCGCGATGGCGGGTCGAGGTCGAAGACCCGCGCAGGCCGGATGAAACGGTAGCCGTTTTACACGTCGGGCAGGGTGCGGTGGTCACGTCATCCATCACCAAGCGTGTCTGGAATCAAAACGGTCAGCCGCGTCATCATCTGATTGATCCGCGCATCGGTGAACCTGCAGAAAGCAATTGGTTGAGCGTCACGGTGATCGCGCCGCAGATGACTCTCGCTGAAGTTTACGCAAAAGTACTTTTGATTGGTGGAGCAGGGGAGGCCGAGCGGCTTTGCTCACAGCGGCCTGAGATCGCGTTTGTTGCCGTCAATGCAAATGGTGAAATGTTCTGCTCGCAAAACAGCAAGGAGTATTTCGATGCCCTCGACTATATCCGCTTCTAAGTCCAATCCTTATACCCAGTGGTTCAAAGCCTTTAGCGCCATGACTTTGGCTGGCGGGCTTTTTGTCGGCATCATGATCGCTCTTTGGTTCATGCAAACACCGCAGGGCGCGCCAGTCGCTTACTCGTTACAGTCGTTGTTTGCCATGAACACGGTCCAGGCCTGGTGGTACATCACGCGTGCCGCGGGGTTGATGTCTTATTTTCTACTGTGGCTCTCCATGGTATGGGGCATGGTGATTCCGACCAAATTCTTTCAAGGCGTTGTCGAGGGGACCTTCGCGTACGACTTCCATGAATTCCTGTCTCTGCTTGGGCTGGGGTTTGTTCTCTTGCACGTCATCGTGCTGATGCTTGACCAATATCTTCCGTTTTCAATTGCTGAAATTACGATCCCGTTCATTGACTCATATCGTCCGCTTTGGGTGGGGTTGGGCATCATCGGCTTTTATCTTTTTCTGCTTGTCACTGTCACGTTCTATATGCGGAGAACTATCGGACTGAAGGCCTTCCGCGCTTTTCATGTGTTGAGCATCGTCGGCTATCTCGGCGCGACCCTGCACGGATTATTTGCCGGAACAGACTCAGCGCTGCCTGTTGCGAAATTTCTGTACGCAGGAACCTTCTTGATCGTTAGTTTCCTGACCGTTTACTGGCTGGTCTTTGGCGCGCTGGCAAAGCGCGAGCAGGCATCGGCCGAAGCCGCGCGCGTCATGGCTCAAAGGCGGGCGCACAGGCCGAGACAAAGCCATAGATAACAGGGTGGGGGTGAAATTCGCGAAGGCGGGAAACTGGAAAACACATTGAAACCGATTTGTCTCTTGGCAAAGCCTGAGTTGTAAATCTCACAGTGTTCATCCATACTTTTGCGACGCGGGGAGGTGAGCCTCACATAATGATTCCTGCCCGTCCTTTTGTTTTTGATAAGTATTATTACCGAAAACATTGACAGATCGTTGAGAATTCGTATAATGGTCGTGATGACCAGCCTTTCGATTGCTTCTGCGATCATACAATATTTGGAAACAGTCAAGTTGGCACGCGCGCAACACACGGCGCGCACTTACGCCAATGCGCTTAATCTCTTTCGCGAAGTCTTGAGAGGCAAAAAGATTGATGTTGAATCATCGCCTGTCAACACGCTGACGGAAGACGCAATTGCATGGATGGCCAGGCATCTGAAGGATTCCTCCCCCGCCACGGAGCAAGTCTATCTACAGGCTGTCACAGGCTTTTATCAATTCCTCGACGCCGAGCGTTTGGCGGACATTAATCTGTCACGAGTCCGTTTGCTGGTAAAACAACGCGCGCGCCGCCCTGGTATCCGTTTGCCACAATTCCCGGCGAATGACATCGAACGCGTATTGGCTTTTGTCAGCGACTCAAACTTTGCAAAGGCCAGCGACGAGGTCAAATACTTACGCGCAATGCGCGACCGAGCGTTTTTGCTAACGTTGGCCGACACTGGGTTGCGCGTTCACGAGGCGTGCAAGCTTCGACGCGGCGACATAGATTGGAATGAAGGCCGCGCGGCAATCATTGGCAAAGGCGATAAACAGGCCGTGGTGCGATTTTCGACTCGGTCAATGAAAGCCTTGAAAGATTACCTCTCGCTTCGCGCGGGACTGGATGGCGGCTCGGGAAAACCTTTGGCATCCCTGCCCCTCTTTGCGCGGCATGACAAAGGCGCGGGCAAGAAAATCAAAACCATCACAACTGCCACAGGACGCAATATCGTCAGTGAGCGTGTTCGACAGGCTTTGGGAAATCAGGCCGAAGGAAAAATCACCCCGCATTCATTTCGTCATTACTTTGTCACAACCGTTCTACGCGGGTCAGGGAATCTCAAACTGGCGCAGGAATTGGCGCGCCATGCAAATATTCAAGTCACTCAACGATATGCCCATTTGAGTGACGATGAACTCGACAAGGGCTATTATCAAATTTTCGAGAGAGACAAAGAGCAGAAATAGATTTCTGCTCTTTTATTTTTGAGTCACAAAATTGAAATAGGCCACAAAATAATCACCGCGGTCCTCCAGCTTGACCAGCAACGCGGAGTCGAAGATTCCATCGCTGGAATTTCCAGGCTCATTTGGGAAATATAGTTGTGAGGTCAGAATATTTCCGTTCGGCGGCTGAACCTTGACGTGAATATGTTGTGTGCGTCCGGGATATTCGCCGGGAAAAACGGTTTCAAGAAAATAGCGGCCTTGCGCGTCGGCATATTGATGTCCGCGCAAAGTATAGCCAGCATTGTCGTACGAACCGTTTGCATCGGCTTGCCAGAAATCCAGCCAGGCGCCGGGGATCGGTTGACAATTTTGATCGAGCACATAACCCACGACCAGAAGCCGCTTGCCGGGCATGCCTGCTTCGTACAGTGAATTTCGCTCGGGCGAACCGGATTTATAGTACGGGCCTTCTGTCTGCGATGACGTCAATCCGCTGTTGCACTCGGGCGCGGCAAGAATTATATTGTTTGCATCAAATAAATCGTTCTGATGTGTCTGCGACGGAATGGGAAGGATCTCTGTCGGAGTTGCCGCAGGCGGGGAGACATTTTTTGTCGGCGCGGCGCAGGCAGTGAGTAAAAGCAAAAAGATGAGATAAAGTTTTCGTTTCATGGTTGACTCCTTGAACAGAATCAAATGATCAGCGCCTCCCCTGCCCCTCTATGCGTGGCCGGTACGGGGGCGGAAAGATGCGGTTCTTTGTCTTGCATAATTGCCCGACCTCGTTTCAGCAGAATTTCTTACAATGTCCGACCTCCTCCCATGTGTATTCATCAATTGCTTGACATCATTCACAGCCTCATGATAAACTCTCATCGCAAGTTAATCTTACAGAAAGGAGGCGCGCTCCATGAACATCAACATCTATTTCACCACCCCGCTCGAAGTTTCGGGTTCTTTTTGTCCTTCTCGGAG
Source organism: Anaerolineae bacterium (assembly GCA_021324435.1). Taxonomy (GTDB): domain Bacteria; phylum Chloroflexota; class Anaerolineae; order Anaerolineales; family Villigracilaceae; genus Fen-1038. The sequence continues at coordinate 47,291 of JAJPIZ010000010.1, read as the reverse complement.
TGCGCCTGTTGACCGAACGTAGGTCACGCTGTGTTTTCCTCTCAGCCACGGTTGCGCTCCGCACCGTGGCTTTTTTTATTGTCCGCCCTCATCTACAAAGGATTTTCCATGAACGCCATCACACCTCCATCTATCTATTTTGACTTTCGCAATGCTCTCACCAAAAATCGCCTGCTTGGCATCTGGCGCATGATGACAGACTTTCGCGTCTCGTACATCGGCGCGACGGCTGCGCTGGCCGTCTCCGCGCTTGCCAAGGCCTGCACATTCCTTCTGCTCGGCTATTTTGCCGACAAGGTTCTGACTCAACAAATTTATGTAGCCGGGACGCTGGATAAAACCCTGTTGCTGATCGGAGTTGGATTCGTCGCGCTGGCCGCTGTGGAAGGCCTCTTCTCGTATCTTTCGGGACGTTTAGCGGCCTACACCGCCGAGGGAATCACGCGGCGCCTGAGAGACTTCCTCTTCGATCACATCCAGCGATTGAGTTTTTCGTATCACAGCCAAACGCCGACCGGTGATCTGATCGAACGCGTGACCTCCGATGTGGACGCCCTGCGGCGTTTCTTCTCGGAGCAAGCCATCGGCATGGGACGCATCATCCTGCTCTTTGTCATCAACTGGACTGCGATATTGAATCTCAATGCAAAACTCGGATGGGCCTCTGTGATTGTTATTCCACTGATACTGGTCGTGTCGCTTTGGTTTTTCCAAAAAGTGACGAAGCGCTATGAAGAGTATCAAGCGCAGGAAGCGATTCTCTCCACCACTCTACAGGAGAATCTGACGGGCGTGCGTGTGGTCAAGGCCTTTGCGCGGCAGGATTATGAGAAAGGCAAATTTGAAAAAGATAACTGGAGCAAATTTCTAAAAGGACGTTTGCTCCTCGTCATGCACTCGCTCTTCTGGCCGCTCTCCGACATCGTGCTTGGATTTCAGATGTTGTTCGGCTTCATCCTTGCGGCGACGATGGCGATCCGCGGCGAAATCACGGTTGGCAATTACGTCACGTACGTTGGATTGGTCGTGTGGCTGATCTGGCCGATCCGCAACCTGGGACGTATGATCGTGCAGGCCTCGACGGGTCTGGTCTCGTATGGCCGTTTGATGGAAATCGTCAAGCAGACGCGTGAACCGCTCACGGATGGCCGCATCCAGCCTCAGGGTCCGGTGCGAGGCGAGATTGAATTCAAGGATGTGTCGTTTGTCTACGAAGACGGCAAACATGAAGTCTTGAAAAACGTCTCGTTTCACATCCAGCCGGGGCAGTCCATCGCCCTGCTCGGCTCGACCGGCTCGGGCAAGACATCGCTTGTCAATCTTCTGCCGCGCTTTCACGATTACACCAGCGGACAGGTTCTGCTGGACGGCGTGGAGTTGAAAGATTATCCGCGCAAATATTTGCGCGAACAGATTGGCATCGTGCAACAGGAGCCGTTCCTGTTCAGCCGCTCGATCCGCGAGAATATTTTGTACGGCGTTGGACGAAGCGTCTCGCAGGAAGAAATCGAAGCCGCCGCGAAGGCCGCCGCGATCCATGATGTAATTTTGTCTTTTCCCGACGGCTATAACACGCTGGTCGGAGAAAAAGGCGTGACGTTGAGCGGCGGACAGAAACAGCGCGTGACGATTGCGCGCACTCTGCTGAAGAACCCGCGCATCCTGATTTTGGATGACTCGACGTCATCGGTTGACACCGAGACCGAAGTGGAAATCCGCAAGGCGTTGAATGATCTGATGGAAAACCGCACGACCTTCATCATCGCGCACCGCATTCAGTCCGTGATGAAAGCCGATTTGATTTTGGTGCTCGACAAAGGCTCGGTCGTTCAAATGGGCCGGCATGAAGACCTGCTCGAAGACGAGAGCGGAATCTACCGGCGAATCTATGACATTCAGACGCGGATTGATGAAGAGCTGGAAACCGAAATGAAGAAGTATGAAGGATGATGTGCGAAGGATGAATTATGAAGGATGAAGGATGAATAAAAACGAGGAGAATGCAATGGAAAATGAGAAGCCGCAAGACCTGCGAGCGCGGACAAGCAATTTTGCCCTGCGGATTATCAAGCTATATATAAGCTTGCCGAAAACAACGGAAGGGCAAGTGATCGGAAAGCAGGTTTTGAGGTCTGGCACTTCAGTTGGAGCGCACTATCGCGAAGGACATCGTGCAAAGTCCGATGCCGACATCGTGAATAAGTTCGAGTCCGCTTTGCAAGAATTGGACGAGACCGATTATTGGCTGGAGTTGCTTGTAAAAAGCGGAATCATCCCCGCACAAAAAGTTGAGCCGCTTCGCAGGGAAACGAACGAATTGCTGGCGATCTTTACAACCATTGTGACAAAGATCAAGAAGAGATTGAACAAGAAATAGGGATGAAATCCCGAACAGGAATCTTTATTCATCCTTCATCACTCATCCTTTATCCTTTTCTTCCTTGTTCATGGAATGGAGAATTACCTATGTCAGAAGAATTTATCGAACTTGAAGAAGAAGAATACACATCGCAATTAACCGCGCCGGTATTCAAGCGCATTGTCGGACTGATGAAACCGCACTGGAAATGGGTCATCGGTTTCTTTGCCGCGATTGCCCTCACCTCCATCACGGATGCCTATCTCACCTTTATCAATAAAGGTTTTGTGGACAAAGGCATCAACATGAAGGATACCGCGGCGCTGATGCACCTGGCAACGCTGTACGGTTCCATCATCATCTTTCAGATGGCGACGGTCTTTTCGTTCGTCTATCTGGCCGGCGTGCTGGGCGAGCGCATTCAATACGACCTGCGCAAGATGATGTTCAATCACTTGCAGGAACTATCGCTCTCGTACTACGCGCAGAACGCGGTGGGACGTCTCATCGCGCGCGTGACCTCCGATACAGGCCGCGTGGCGGACCTGATGACCTGGGGTGTGGTGGACACGACCTGGGCGGCGATGAACATCATCACATCGGTGACCTTCATGGCGATCATCAACTGGAAACTGGCCATGATCGTTTTCACGAGCATCCCGATCATGATGTTGATCGCGGTGCAATTCCGAAAGAAGATTCTGGTGGAGTTCCGCAACAGCCGTCGCGCCAACTCGAAGATCACTGGCGCGTACAACGAAAACATTCAGGGCGTGCGCGTGGTCAAGGCGCTGGGACGCGAGGACGAGAATCTCAAAGAATTCCAATTGCTGACGACCAAGATGTACAACGCGTCGTATCGCGCCGCGTGGCTCTCGGCGCTCTTCCTCCCCACTGTCCAGATCATCGCCGCGGTCGCGCTCGGCGTGATCGTTTGGTACAGCGGCATTCAAATCCAGGTTGGGCTGATCACCATCGGCGGCATCAACGCCTTCGTCACGTATCTTACCTTTATGATGTGGCCGGTGCAGGATTTGGCGCGCGTCTATGCCGAGATGCAGCACTCCATCGCGTCGGCGGAGCGAATCTTCAAGTTGATTGACACCCCGCCCGAGGTCCACGATAGAAGCGACGCGGTGCCTGCCTCCACGTTGATGGGCGAGATCGAATTCGATCATGTGGATTTCTATTACGAGGACCGCAAGCCTGTTCTGACCGACTTCACGTTGAAGGTCAACGCGGGCGAAATGATCGCTCTGGTCGGACCGACCGGCGGCGGCAAGTCAACGATTGTGAATCTACTCTGCCGCTTTTACGAGCCGCGCTCGGGCGTGATCCGCATCAACGGACGCGACTACACCGAATACACGTTGGAGTCGATCCACTCGAAGATCGGCATCGTTTTGCAGACGCCGCATCTTTTCTCCGGGACGGTGCGCGAGAACATTCGCTATGGACGTTTGAACGCGAGCGACGACGAGATTGTGAACGCCGCCAAGATCGCGGGCGCACATGATTTCATCGTGACACTCGAAAAAGGCTACGACCAAAACGTGGGCGAAGGCGGCAACCTGCTCTCGGTTGGACAGAAACAGTTGATCTCGCTGGCGCGCGCTGTGCTGGCCAAACCTGAACTGTTCATCATGGACGAAGCGACTTCCTCGGTGGACACCTTGACCGAAGCGTTGATCCAGCGCGGCATGGAAGCCCTGATGAAGGGCCGCACATCGTTTGTGGTCGCGCATCGTTTGAGCACCATCCGCCGCGCCAACCGAATCATTGTCATTCAAGATGGCCGCATCGTTGAACAAGGCACGCACGCTGAACTGCTCAGAATGCGCGGACATTACTATAGACTGTACACGCAACAGTTCCGTCATGAGTTGGAAGTGCAGTATGGGATTGAGGAAGCCGTTGAGAAGGAAGAAACAGAAAGTGAAGCCGCGGTGGATTGATGATCTAGAGATTAGAAAATAGAGAGAAGTTGGCCGACAGATTCTGTCGGCCAACTTGTTTTCCAGTGTTTCGCTCATTACTCAGGAAGTTACAAGCCGCGTCCTTTACTTCAATTTTGGGGCGGATATGTTGCTATTCTATTGGCGTGAGTTCCAATAGCCCTCGACAAAGTAGGCTTCGTTTTCTCCGGGCCAAGGCGGCATAGTAATCGCGACTGCGGTCAGCGGAGCGTGTCCCGTTGAACGGAATTGAAAATGCGTTCCACGCGGTATCGTGATTGCCATGTTCGGCGATAAAGCTATGATTTCCTCGTGCTCATCAAGTTTTCGCCACATCTCCCCCTGCCCCGCCAGGAAATACCAAATCTCTTCGACTGTGTAATGCGCGATGGCAATTGAAGTTTTCCCCGGCGCGAGTTCAAAGTGCGCCATACTCCCGCCTTTCAGTGAAAGCAGGATTCGCACATCTGATCCATCCGGCGCGGTGACATCCGGCCTGGATGGAAGTAATTTGGTTTCAAACATGACTGCCTCGCTGCCGCACCGCTTCATAAACGATCAACGCTGTGGCGATTGAGACATTCAATGAATTGACTTTCCCGGCCATCGGAATTTTGACGCTTGCATCTGCATGACTCAACCAGAAATCGGTCAGGCCTTTGTCTTCGGTTCCCACCGCGACCGCCAGCGGGCCGCGCAAATCCTGACGCGTGTACTCGGCTGTGGCCTGTGGCGTCGCCGCCACAATGCGAATGCCGCGTTGACGCAAGAATTCAAAAGCCTGATGGTTGCTTATCTCAATAGTCTGCACACTGAACAACGCGCCGCGCGAAGCGCGGATTACATTTGGATTGTAAATGTCCACGCGCGGATCGCAGACCAGCAGAGCGTCCACGCCCGCCGCGTCGGCGGTCCGTAAAATCGCGCCGAGGTTGCCCGGTTTTTCAATTGACTCGGCTACGATACACAAAGGCGCCGCGCTTAATTTCAAATCAGCCAACGAAACTTTTGGAGTTGGAAAAACTCCCAGCCACCCATCCGGATTCTCCCGATAAGAAATCTTCTCGAATACGGCGCGGCTAACGGTGATAGTTTCAGCCGAAGAAAAATGTATTTGACGGCCGGCCAATTCCGGGGCGGTAAGGATCGTCTGCGGTTTGTGTCCGGCAGATAAAGCAAGATTGATTTCGTCATGTCCCTCGACCAGCATCAGTCCATCATGTTGTCGTTGCTTTTTGTCGTCGCGAAGTTTGACGAGGTGTTTGACGCGCGGGTTTTGGAGGCTGGTGATGTTCATAGGTTTTTATTTTACCTCGCGCGGGTCTGTTTTTTTTTGGTGTTGTTGTTGGGTGTATTCTTTTATGATATAGTGGCCACGCGATGTTTTGAACAGCGGAGAACCTGAACAATGACTGACATTTTTCATTATGATGATTTGACCTGGCCCGAAGTAGCAGACTTGCCGCGCGATGTGCCGTTGATACTGCCTCTCGGCTCTGGCTGGGACTTTCAGCGGCTTGCTGAACAATTATCGAATCCACCCCGCGTCGGACTTCTGCCCCATTTCCCGTTCGGTTGGCGCGGCAGTGGATTGGACCTGCCCGAGTCTGTTCTTGGCGCATACATTCAGAACCTCCTCTCAAGTCTGCGCGACGATGGTTTCACGCGTGTTTACGCGTTGACGCCGCAAGATACGATTCAATTGCCGGCTTCTGAATTTCAAATCTCACAATTTAACGCCAGCCAACATCGAATCGCCCCTCCCCTCCCGGCGGACAGCGAACGAGGCAAAGTGATCTTGATGCCCATCGGCCACACCGAGCAACACGGATTTCATCTACCGCTTTCCGTGGACACAGTGATCATCGAGGCGATTGCAAAAGGGACTGCGAGCACCGCGCCGTTACGCGCGCATACTCTGCCGGTCATGCCATACGGTGTCAGCACGCATCGCCCATCTTTTGCAGGGACGATGAACGCGGGCGGCCGCGCGTTCGAGGACTTCTGGCTGGCTGTCATTGACGCGCTCGTTGCGCGCGGCTTTGATCGTTTTTACCTGATGAGCGGACACGGCGGCAATACATCTTTTCTTGTGAACATTGTGAAGTATGCGGGCGAGCGCCATCGCCGTATCTTTTGCGCGACCGCGTTCCTGCACACATCCGGACCCATCGGCGCGGCGGCAATCGAGAAATATCGAACATCAAAGATCGGCGGTATGGGTCATGCCTGCGAACTGGAGACCGCCTACATGCTCCATTTGCGGCCAGATTTATGTCATATGGAGCGCGTTGTTGACGAAACCGATTTCGTCGCCACTCCATCCTATTACATGGACTGGATCGAGGGCGGCTCGCTCGTCGCAAACCCGCCCTGGGATGATGACACAAAGACCGGCGCGTACGGGGCAGGCAGTCATGCCACTGCGGAAAAAGGACGTTTATGGCTTGAGGCCGCTATCCGGGAAAAAGTCGCGCACGTCGAGGAGATCCATGAACAGCATGAGCGGCGCGAAGCGAGAAGAAAATCCGGCTATGGGTTATGGGGAAAGAATTAAAATACGTCAATTCAGGATCAGGAATCTCGTGTCATTCTGATGGAGCAAGGCGCTCAAAGAATCCCGCCGCAAATCAAGGCGAATTCTTCACATATTGATCGAAGAAATGCGCGGAGCGTTCCATGAAGGCAAGCCAGGCATCACCGTTGAAGGAATGGAACTCGCCGTCATACGCGAAGAGTTTGGCGTCTTTGCCTGCATCTTTGAACGCCTGATACAGTTTCTTCGACCACTCCGGCGGTGTGCCGGCCAGAGTCTTGCCGTCAGCGGTTCCATAGTTGATTTGAACAGGAGCCGTTACCAGGTCCAGATGAAAGATCGGGGAAACATCACGAAGCAAAGCGGCGTCCGTTGTCGCATCCATGTAAGCGCTGAGCAGACCAGGCGGCAAATCCAAAGGAAGGACATCGGATGAATTGCAACCAAGAAGTTGCTCGCCCGAAGCGATGTCGCCGATGCAACCCGGCCCCCAGCGCTCGATCAAGTCCGCGTTATCGGCACTGACTGTCGAATACAGGACCGCGGCCTTGACGCGCGAATCAATTTCAAGAACCTTCATTGTCACGCCGCCGCCCATGCTGTGTCCCCACATGCCGATACGATTCGGGTCGACCTGCGGGATGGATGGAATGGCATTCATCAGATTGACAACGTCAATGGCAAGCCCGGAATAAAAAAGACTCGGACCGATATCCGAACTGCCCCAACTGCGATAATCGGACGAGAGCGTGAGATAACCATGTTTGTTGAGGTACTCGGCGGCGCGGTCAGAGCCGTCACCGGGAAAATAATCGGCGCGGTTGAAGTAGCCATGATTCATCACGATGACCGGGAACGGCGCACGTCCTTCCACCGGGACTTGCATGATCCCGGTGATGGTCAGGTCATCGCTCGGATAAGCGATTAAATAGCGAGTATAAATGTCAGTCTTCTCAAGTTGATTCACGATCCTGATATCGCCGCTTTTGAATTTATGGCGACGAAGTCCGCCAATGGTGTATGGATAAAGCCATTGCTGAACAGTCGGCGTTGGCGAAGGAGTATGCGTGATAGTAGGCGACGGGACAGGCGTCCTTGTAGAATCCGGCGTGCTGGTCAAATTTGGAGTCGGGACGCCTGAACAGGAAGAAAGACTCGCTGCAATCAAAATGAGAGCCGTTATTATCTTGATTTTCATTACAGGCGATTATAAACACAACTCCTCGGATTGCCCGAGGAGTTTGGGTCGCACGATTTACGTTATGTCCTAAACAACGCCACATCCACTTCGGGTAAATTTTCGAAGGCGGGCTTTGCGAAATAAAAGCCTTGAAAGAGATTAATGCCGTGAGCCGCAAGCCATTCATATTCTTCGCCTGTTTCCACTCCTTCAGCCATGATTTCAATTCCCAATCTATCGCAAATCATGCTAATCCCCTGAAAGATGGTCTGCCGAACCTGGTTCTCGTGAATGTCCGCGATCAGGTTGCGGTCCAATTTAATGTAGCGGGGCTGGTATTCCACCAGCATCTTTAGGCCGGAGAAGCCGGAACCAAAATCGTCAATCGCGGTTTGAAAACCGAAATCCTTGTACATTTTGATGTTGGCGACCAGCTGATGATAATCAATAAATTTTTCAGATTCAGTGACTTCAAAAATAATATTCTCGGCCGGGAAGCCGCAGGCCAGCGATGCCTGCAAGGTGGCGCGGATATTCATGCCTGTTTTGTAAATAGCGCCCGGAAAAAGGTTGATGTTCAAACGCTTGTTTAGTTTTAGGGAATTTGCCAGGCGGATGGCTTTGTCGCGGCAGAGATGGTCAAAGCGATGCAAGTCGCCCGGGGCGACCTGCGCAAACACATCTTCTGACGGTTCTCCGCCTGGGCCTCTGACGAGGGCTTCGAACGAAATGATCTCGTGGGCTTTGGCATCCACAATGGGCTGGAAAGCAAAACTGAATTCAAAATCCTTTTCCCCCGCAATTCGAGACTCGGATATCGGCTGTCTGCTTTTGCGGTGCGTCATTGTAGGTGATCCATTTCAGCCTGCCTCCTCCCACACCGATAGATAGCCCCTGTCTATCGTCGGGATAATAGGCAACGCAAGATGTGATGGTTTTTTGCCGCGTCCACCCACAATCCTAACATCAGCGAAAAGTTCATCAAACCATATTAATGACCATTTTTGCGCCTGGCCGGATGAGAAATGGACTTCCGCGCCGGCAGATTCGGGATATCGCCATAACCTGCCAGATTTATGATTTTCGTCAATTGTCTCGCCTTACAAATCGCCCTATACTAAACGCGGGAAGGCATTTTTCAAACCTCGGGAGGGCACATGACAGAACCGCGCAAGAAAATCACGCTACCTTATCTTTTTGAGAAGGTCGCCAAGGGTGAACCGATCACCTGGCTGACCTGCTACGATTATCCGACAGCCTATTTGCAGGAACAGGCGGGTATCGAGATGATTTTAGTCGGTGACAGCCTCGGCATGACCATGCTCGGTTACGAGTCCACACTGCCGGTCACGATGGACGACATGATCCGCCACAGCCAGGCCGTGCGTCGCGGCGCGCCGACCGCTTTCGTCATCGGCGACATGCCTTACATGAGCTACCAGCCGAGCGTCGAAACCGCGATTCGAAACGCGGGCCGCTTCATGGCGGAAGCGGGAATGGACGCCATTAAATTAGAAGGAGGCGCGGCTATGGCCGACCGCATCAAAGGCATTGTTGACGCGGGCATCCCGGCCATTGGTCATCTCGGGCTGACGCCTCAATCCGTCTCCGCGTTGGGTGGATTCCGCGTTCAAGGAAAAGATGCCGCGCTGGCCAAACGCATCATTGACGACGCCAAAGCGCTTGAAAAAGCCGGAGCATTCATGATCCTGCTGGAAATGGTCCCGGATCGCATTTGCCAACTCGTCACCGAACGCGCTGAAAACTGCATCATTATGAGCCTTGGTTCCGGTCCGCATGCACACGGGCAGTTGCTGATCTACCACGATATGTTTGGGTTGTATCCGCGCTTCAAGCCGAAAATGGCGAAAGTCTTTGGGAATGCGGGCGAGGTCATTCTCAACGGCCTTAAGCGCTATCACGACGAGGTGATTGCAAAGCAGTTTCCTCAACCGGAGAACTGGTTCTCGATCAAAGACGAAGAGTACAACGAACTAAAGAAGATGTTGAAATAACTGGAGGAAAAATGGATAACAAATATCGGGAACTGCTTGCCATTCCGCATAATCGCCTCGACGCCATCAATGCGGTCTTGCTCGATGCGAATTCAAAAGTGATCAACGCATTTCTGGATGTCGTTGGCAAATACGGGACACCCGAAGAGATCAATCGCAAGCACATAGAGTCTCGCAAACTGGAAAACCTGCTCAAGAAGGTCGAAGCGAAAAACGCGGACTACGCCAAAGATTTGAAATGGTTAATGGACCAACGCGACAACGGCCGATTCATCTCCGTGGCGGATTACCGTCGCAAAGTCCTGGGCGAAGCGGCGAAGAAAGCCAGATTTGCAGATGATTATGCTGTCACATTGGAAGTCTCCGCTTTGCAATACTTTCCGTGGATTCGTGAAATGGCCGAATGCGCTATTCAAGACCAAACGCTCGTCCCGGGGCGATTCATCGCAGTCCGCAAAATGAAAGAGTCCGAAGCGGATGGCGACCTGCCCGCGATTGTCGCGGCGATGGACATCATCGGTGCGTCGTTCGTCGAAACACTGGACACGAAAGGTACGGACGGCTCGAACCCGCATCTTGGAGGACCTGAAACCATCACCGGCTACTTTGGCGGTATCGGCCAACCCAACGACCATGCGTTGATGTGGCTGGACGAGTTTTTGTATTACTACACAAACTACGGCGTTCAACATGTGCTCAATTTCAACGCGGGGACGATTCTGCTTGGCTTCCTGCTTTATCGCCTGGGCGTGAATATTCAGTTCAAGATTTCAGTCTTCTTTGGAAGCGATAATCCATATCACGCGCTGTGGATCATGATGGCCGCCAAACTTTTCAGCCGTGAGGACGGCACCACGCCGCTGATTGGATTCAATTGGTCGAATTCAATCAACAACGAGACGATGGAGCTGACCGCACAATTCAGAAAACAACTTGGCTTCGAGAACATGATTCGCTTTGAGCATCACATTACTGAGACATGGAAATCTATCGTGAAGCAGCCTTATGACCGCCGCGCTGAACTCATCCAAATTGCCGATCACGTTGCCAATATCGCGGCCAAGCACGAAGGCGGTGATGTGGACGTGGAAATGAAACTTGCTCATCAATCAGACATTCTGGATTATTTCCGCGAGAAAAAGGAGGTGATTGACTCCGGTGACTGGGATGCCCTGAAGAGAAACTTCATGGAGAAGGTGGCCGCCGCCAATCACACCGCGTGGGCGTTGACCGAGAAACACTTGAGCTTCATCGCGGCTCAGAATTTACACAAATAGCATCTGCTAAAAATCGAACAGGCCGCCGCGCTCTCGAAACGCGGCGACCTGTTGCGTTAGAAAAAGAAGACTACAAATCAACAGCCAGGCAAGTCAGGGTTTGTTCTACGCCGGGGATGGGCTGAATTTTCGAGGCCGTAATGGAACCTAGTTTGGCAACGTCGGGCGTTTCCACTTCGGCGACCGCATCATACGGACCAAAGGTCATGTGCGCCTCAATCACCCCATCCACTTTACGCAGGCTCTTGACCACATCTTTCACCTCCCCCGCGCGGATTTTAATCAAAACATAGGCTTTCATATCTGCTCCTTTTGGAATTATTTCTCGCTGGCGCGAAGGAAAATTGCCCAATAGACCGCGGCGACCAACCCTGCACCGCCGATGATATTGCCGATTGTCACGGGAAAAAGATTCCCAATGAAGAAGGCCTGCCATGTCAATTTTTCAAGGTGCGGTACTTTATCGGCCACAGCCTGCACAAATACCGGGTCGAACATCGTGATGAATAAGGCATATGAAATATAGTACATGTTTGCTATGCTGTGTTCAAACCCCGCGGCAACAAAGGCAGTGATGGGGAAGATGATCGCCAGGATTTTGTCCATCGTACTGCGCGCACTGTAGGTCATCCACACCGCCAAACACACAAGCGCGTTGCATAAAATTCCCAGTGCGATCGCCTGCGTAAAAGTAAGTTCGGATTTAGCGACCGCAGTCTTTAGAGCTACAATGCCAACCGCATTGGAGCCAAAAGTATATTGTTTTGTGAAGAACATCAGCGCCGCCGTTCCGATCGCGCCGACAAAGTTGCCGATGTAAACAATCACCCAGTTGCGTAACAGCGACCAGGCGCTTACTTTGCCACTTGCCCATGCCATCACGATTAGATTATTGCCAGTGAACAACTCCGCTCCGCCGACAATTACCAAGATCAATCCCAGACTGAATACAAATCCCGCCAGTAGCCGCGTCACACCATAGGGAAGACTGGTATTGAAAGCCACCGCCCCATCGGCTGAAGTCACAGTCATGCTTCCAGCGCTTACAGTTGTTGCAAAGATGGCGCCGAGAGCAATAAACGCGCCCGCCAGCACCGAAAGCATGAACATCTTCAAAAACGGCATTTCGGCCTTACGCACTCCAAGATATTCGGCGCGTGTTGCCATTTCCTGCGGTAACAATGCATCAAAACGGATTTCGCTCATAGACCACTCTACTTGTGATTAATTTCACTTACTGTCTAAGTATATCATACTTAGACAGAGAGGCTCAAACAGGATGACTGCGCCCAATCCACGCGACCAGGCCGGCGGTGGCAAGCGCAACAAGAATGATGGCGATTACTGCCCCTCCGGCTCCTGCGGGACCTGAAATTGGCGCGGCCGGAATCAGCGTTTCCTCAGCCGTAGAGGTTGCCGTGAAAACCGCGATCGCAGGCAGAGGCGTAGATGCAGGCGGTTCAACTGTGGATGTTTCGGTAGGCGGAATTGCCGTCGGTGTGTTGACTTGGGCGATCAGTAATTTATCTCCCGGATATATATCATTTGATGAAAGACCGTTCAGTTGTTTGATCTGAGCAATCGTGGTTCTATATTCAATTGCGATTTGCCACAGAGATTGTCCCTGTTGAACTTCATGATAGATATTTCCTTTTGCATCAGGGGTATTGACTATCACTGGCACAATAATTTCGCTGTCGCTTGCACTATATTGGGCCTCTACGCCAGGCGTATACGTCTGAGGAAGTCCGCTACTGGTTGGGCGCGCACAGTCAATGACATAGTAATACATGCCATCCTTCTCCGCTACACCAGCGCCAATTTCCTGCAGGTCAGCAGATAACATCGTATGCAAGTGGGGATCGTCACCCATCCAAGCGGAAACTGCGCCCGCCGGGGTCATTCCATAACCCATGACAACATTTTCAGAGCGAAATCCGCCGAGCGATAAATCACCTGCCAAAGGATAACCTGCCGCCAATAGTCGTTGTGTCACCGAGGAGCCATCCGGGCCGGTGTGCGTCCATGTCCCAATGGAAGCCATGTAATTTGCCTGCGCCTGGGCCGTGCCCATCAGAATAGAATTGATGGCATAGGGCGGTAATCCGCGCGAAGCGCGCAGGGAATTGACCGCGTCAACCAAATCATAAGCATTTTTAATGGGAACCGCCTCAACGGTCCATGCGGAGGCGCTTTTGTTCGGCGCAAAGGTCATAGCCAACAGGAAAAAAAGATAAGCCAACGTCCAGAACAATCGGTTGCACATATTCGAAAATTATAACGCTAAGGCAGGAAGTATAATGACCGCAAATGCCCACGAATCGTTACGAAATTCGCATATGTCAGCAGTGTGGATTACGATACCCGCTGGTTAAGAGTCATCCTTTTGGCGAACGTTGTCCGCATTGTTTGGGAGAGACCAAGGCAATTTTGGAATATTCGCTCGGACAGAACTCAGTCAACAACGACAGCCGATTTCCGAGTGACAAATATTTATCAGTTCTACTTGATAACATTCGTTCGGCTATGAACGTCGGCTCCATCCTTCGCTCTGCCGACGGATTTGAATTTCGTCACGCATATCTGTGTGGTATTACACCCACGCCGGAAAATGCGGGTGTGCAAAAGGCAGCATTGGGGGCAGAAGATTCTGTAACCTGGTCGGCGCACAAGGATGCGGTGAAATTAGTCAAGGGCTTGAAGGCTGAAGGCTGGAAGGTTTGGGTCTTGGAAAACACAGAAAAATCAAAGCCAATCGAAGACAAATTGGATATCGCGCAAGCGATGGTTCTCGTCGTAGGTAATGAGGTAACCGGAGTAGATCCGGGGATCCTGGAAGTGGCAGATGAGGTCGTTCACATCCCAATGCGTGGGCAAAAGCGTTCGTTCAATGTCGCGGTCGCATTCGCCGTCGCGGCGCAAATCATTCGGTCGCAGATTTAAGTGCATCTGCAATCAGTTCAACTGGATGTTTTGCAACTACACCAGTTCCCTGTTCGATCTGCATACGACACGCTGCGCCGGTTGATGAAACTATCGCGTCTTGATTTTCAAGATTCCGGATGTAGGGGAAAAGTTTTAACTCCCCTATCTTCATGGAAAGATCGTAATGTTCAGATTCATAACCAAATGTTCCCGCCATGCCGCAACATCCTGAATCAATTAGCTCTACATCATCGTAACCGCATCTGCGCAGCGCCTCGATGGTTGCTTTGACTCCATTGGGCAAACCATCGTTTGAGGGACTTTCCGCGCGCTGGTGGCAGTGAGGGTGTAGTTTTATTTTTTGTGTGTTTCTTTGTGGAGGGTTGTTTAGTGATTTATTGGCTACACGCAATTCATTAAAGACATCAGATCGAACGAGGAATTCTTCAAGCAACCATACATTCGAAACGCGTTTTGATACTTCACCCGCCCGCGATGGAAACAAATCAACGTAATCATTTTTGAGCGAATAAATCTCCGGCGGCTCAATGCCAACAATTGGCAGAGAGTCATAAGGGTCAATTCGATTCGACGCTTTCAGGACATTTTCGGCATGACGGCGCGCTGCATCCAAAAACCCCTTTGAAATCAATGCCGCTCCAGCGCTGATGACCGGCAGGACCTTCACATCAAAGCCAAGTCCATTCAATACATCAAATGCGGCTTGTTCAATGCCCGGCTCGACGTAATGAGTGAAAAGATCGCATAAAAAAATTACTTTCGCGCGCCCTCGATTGTTCGGCAGTGCCTGTTTGTTCGAAAATTTTGGAAATGGACGATGTGCTGTAATTCCTATGGCCTTTTCAGAAATGGACTTCGCAAACGAATTTTGCATAAAAAAATTAGCGACCGGCGCAACCGACCCAAGCAATCCTGCAACAACATGGAAGTATCCGAAAATATAATCGCGCAACGGACGGCGATGCGTTTTGTAATACTCTGCCTCAAACGCAGATTTAAGTTTCGCCATGTCTACGCCGCTGGGACATTCTGCTTTACAGCCCTTACAAGCAAGGCACAAATCAAGGGCCTGATAAACAGCATTTTCAATTTCAGATTTGTGACTTGCAATTTGGGCCGGTCGAGAAATCAGCGCCCTCAATAGATTTGCTCTGCCGCGCGTTGAGTGCATCTCCTCGCGCGTCGCCTGAAACGACGGACACATCACCCCCGTATCTTTCCTGCACACACCCTGACCGTTACATTGCTCGATAGCAGTGGCCAGTCCGCCGTTGCGCGAAAAATCCATTGCAGAAGACCATGCACGCGCATGGTAATTCTCATCGTAACGCAAATGGGTGTCCATTGGCGGAGCGTCGAACATCTTTTTCGGGTTGAGCAAATTATCAGGATCGGCGACCCGTTTCAGGGTCCGCATAGCTGCGATCACCTCATCACCATACGTTTTTCTTAACCATTCGCCGCGCGCGATTCCATCGCCATGTTCTGAGGCCATTGCGCCGCCCAATCGTAAAGTCAACGCAAGAGTTTGCTCGGCGATGTTCCGCAAAGAGCGAACACCCTCACGAGTCTTCAAATCCAAAATCGGGCGAATGTGCAAAGTACCGGCAGACGCGTGGGCGTAAATTCCGCCCTCGGTTTTATGCTCCGCCAAAATATGCTCAATCTCCCGCACAAAATCACCAAGTCGTTCAACAGGAATTGCGCAATCTTCTATGAACGCAACAGGCCGCGCAGATTGCGGCCGTGAATCCAAAATTCCCAGCCCGACTTTGCGAACATTCCAAACGCGCGCCTGCTCTTCTGCAGACTCGGCAATGACAACATCGCTTCGCAGATTTCGAACCGAGTCTTTCAAGACCTCGGGCCGGTCGCCGCTAAATTCAACGACCAACACCGCGGCAGGATCGCCCGTCACCCACCCCATCTGGCGCGCGTATTCCGGAACACCGCGCGCCAAACGAATAATCATTCGTGGTATCAACTCAATAGCAGATGGATTATATTTCAATAAATTGGGTACATCATCGCAGGCCTCAGAGGTGCTGGAATAAGATAGCATGCCCAAAACCGTATGCTTTGGTTTAGGAACAAGATTCACGGTTACGCGGCGCATTA
The DNA here is from genome assembly GCA_021324435.1 of Anaerolineae bacterium. GTDB lineage: Bacteria > Chloroflexota > Anaerolineae > Anaerolineales > Villigracilaceae > Fen-1038. Next base: position 30,905 of record JAJPIZ010000010.1, on the reverse strand, counting down.
CGGCAAGCGTGCCTTCACTACCTGCCAATAGATGAGCCAGGTTAATCGAATCTGGCTTTACTGGCGGATAGTCACCGCCGGTCCATCGCGGTGGAATAGACGGCGACCACGGTAAAAGATAATTAAGACGATATCCTGCGGAATTACGCCAACTCTTCGGATAATTATGCTTGATCACTTCTGCATATTTCCTGCGAATTTCAATTGCAGACGAGCAGAGAGCAGCGAATAAATTGCCGCTGTTCGGTCTCTGCATCCTATCCGCTATTTTCTCCTCGCCCAGCCTTGCCAAACTTCCATCCGACAAAATCACATCTGCCGAGAGCAGATGATCTACAGCCATGCCATACAAGATCGAGTGCGCGCCGGTCGCGTTATTGGCGATGACCCCACCCATCGTAGCGCGTTCCGCGGAGGCGGGATCTGGGCCGAACTGCAGTCCATGTTTCGCGGCGGCCTGATTGAGATCTGAAAGGATAACTCCCGGCTCAACTATCGCGGTTCGGGATTCTGGGTTAATTTCAACAATATGATCCAGCCAACGTGAACAATCTAGGATTAATGCTTCGCCAATCGCTTGCCCCGCCAACGATGAACCCGATCCGCGCGGCAGGATTGGAACTTTGTATTTCGCGGCCAATTCCACTACGGCAATCAGGTCTTCTTGTATTTTCGGAATTGCGACACCCAAGGGTTCGATCTGATAAATTGAAGCATCAGTGCTGTACAGAATTCGCGAACCAAGGTCAAGACGAACATCGCCAGTAAAATGCTTCTTAAGTTCGTTGAGAAAATCAGGGGATAGTGACATAAGTCAATTCTAACGCAAAGACCCTGGAGTCCCGCGGGATTCCAGGGTCTGACCGATTACCAAAAACCGGTTACTGCTTATTTAACCTTTCCCTGACTTGCCACCGCCGCGGCTTTCTTTGCAACTTCTTCGGCATCTCCGAGGTAATAGTGCGTGAGCGGTTTCAGATCATCACTTAATTCGTAAATCAATGGAATACCCGTTGGAATATTCAGTTCAGGAATTTCGGCATCTGAGATGTCGTCAAGATATTTCACGAGGGCGCGAATACTGTTTCCATGCGCCGCAATCAACACGCGCCTGCCAGACTTAATTTCGGGGGCCAGCGTCGAATGCCAGTAAGGGAGGACGCGCGCCAGCGTCATCTTAAGCGATTCGGTGGCTGGCAACTTCTCGGGAGGCAAAGAAGCGTACCGTGGATCAAAGCGCGGATGGCGTTCATCGTTCCAATCCAAAGCGGGCGGCGGAACATCGTAACTGCGCCGCCAAATCTTCACTTGCGCCTCGCCGAATTTCTCAGCCATCTCAGACTTATTCAACCCCTGCAAAGCGCCATAATGCCTTTCGTTCAATTGCCAGGCGCGGACGACAGGAATCCATTCAAGATTCATTTCCTCCTGGATGATGTTCAACGTTTTGATAGCGCGCTTCAAAACCGAAGTGTAAGCAACGTCGAAAACATAACCGCCTTCGCGCAATAAGCGTCCGGCTTCGTGTGCCTCAGCGACGCCTTGCTCGGTAAGGCCAACATCTGTCCAGCCGGTAAAGCGGTTTTCAAGATTCCATGTGCTTTGTCCATGACGGACCAGAACGAGTTTGTACATTTCATTCTCCAAACTGCATGAACGAATTATAGCCCAAGTCACAGCCTCATAGTAAAATCAATCCATGCCCAATGACGATGTCACTCCCATCCGTCAGCAATATCTTGAGATCAAGCGCGAATACCCAAACACAATTCTATTTTTTCGCCTCGGCGATTTTTACGAAACCTTCGATGAAGATGCCGAGATTACCGCGCGCGAGCTCGATATTGTTTTGACTTCGCGTCCGGTTGGCAAAGGCGTGCGAGCGCCCCTGGCAGGGATTCCTTATCATGCCGTCGAAAATTATCTGGCGCGGCTGATTGAAAAGGGCTATCACGTCGCGATCTGCGAACAGGTCGGCGATCAACCGACCAGGGGAATTTTCCCGCGCAAAGTGGTGCGGGTGGTGACACCAGGAACAGTAGTCGAACCAGGACTTTTGCCCGGTGACGCGAACAACTATCTCGCTTCGGTCATTCTGGACGAGAAAACGGCTTCCGTTTCATACGCGGATATTACCACCGGAGAGTTCGCCGTCACCGAACTTCCCATCGAGGCTTTGCGCGCGGAATTGACGCGGCTTCATCCCGCTGAAATTATTCATCCGGACAATCAATCGCTTAACAATGGATTCCCGGGCCATTTCTCACCCTGGCCAGCGTGGAGATTCGAGCCGGGCAAGTGTGAAGAGACTCTGCGCTCACATTTCAATGCCTCCACGCTGGAGGGCTTTGGGCTGAAAGGGCACAGCCTCGCGGTCCGCGCGGCAGGCTCGATTGTGCAATATCTCAAAGAGACACAGCCCGACGCGCTCAATTTGCTGACGAGTTTACGCCTTTACAGCCTCAGCGAATTCATGACGTTGGACGCGTCCACGCGCCGCAACCTCGAATTAGACGAGACGCTGCGCGGTGAACGTAAAGGCTCATTGCTTGGCACACTCGATCAGACCATCACCCCGATGGGCAAACGGCTTATACATCAATGGGTCAGCCAACCCTTATTAGATGTGAAGAAAATCGAAATTCGACAAGATGGCGTCCAGCATTTCTTCGACGACGGAATGCAACGCGCCGAACTGCGCACCGCGCTCAAACCGCTTGCCGACCTTGAGCGCTTGACCAACCGCATACTTGCCGGTCTTGCCCAACCCAGAGATTTGGTTGCACTTCGGGATACCCTCGCGAGACTTCCGGATATTTTGAATATTGCGGCAAAAAAGAAATCCCCTGCCCTGCCGAGACTAGAACCAGCGATTGAGGAATTGGCCCTACTCCAAAATGCAATTGACGATGATCCTCCCGCTACACTGCAAAACATCGGGATCATTCGCCCCGGCTATTCACAGGAATTAGATTCGGTGATCGAGGCATCGAAGCACGCCCGAGATTGGATCGCAAATCTCGAATCGGTCGAACGTGAGAAGACAGGCATCAAGACGCTTAAAGTCGGCTACAACAAGGTGTTCGGCTATTACATCGAAATATCACGAGGCGCGGCAGAGAAGGCGCCGGAGCATTACATCCGCAAACAGACCCTGGTCAACGCGGAGCGTTTCATCACTCCGGAAATGAAGGAATACGAAACGCTCGTGCTCAACGCCGAAGAACGCATCCGCGAAATTGAAGTGCGACTATTCAAAGAAGTTTGCGCGACACTGGCAAAGTCGGCGCTCAAACTTTTGCAAACCGCGCGCGCCCTCGCTGAGTTGGATGTACTATCTGCTTTGGCGGAAGCCGCGGCCCTGGGGGGCTATGCCCGGCCCAAAGTCGAGGAGGGAAGCGGGCTTGAAATCCACGAGGGGCGACATCCTGTTGTTGAACAATCGCTAACGAGTGAACGATATGTTCCCAATGACGTCATCTTTGAAAAGGGCGAGATCATTCGAGTCATCACCGGACCAAATATGTCCGGCAAATCAACATATTTGCGGCAAACCGCATTAATCGTATTGATGGCGCAAATGGGATCGTTTGTGCCCGCGGCCGCGGCGAGGATTGGACTCGTGGATCGCATCTTCACTCGCATCGGCGCGCAAGATGAAATTCATTCAGGTCAATCCACCTTTATGGTCGAGATGATCGAAGCGGCTAACATCTTGCATCATGCCACCTCGCGCAGTTTGCTGATTCTGGATGAGATCGGGCGCGGCACTTCAACATACGATGGCCTTTCGATTGCATGGGGCATCATCGAATATATCCACAATCACCCGCACTTGCGCGCAAAAACTTTATTCGCAACGCACTATCACGAATTAACTCAACTCGCAGAGCTTCTGCCGGGCGTCCGCAATTACAACGTAGCAGTAACCGAAGCGGACAGCAAGGTTGTGTTTCTGCACAAGATCGTGCCGGGCGGCGCGGATAAATCATACGGCATCCACGTGGCGCAGTTGGCAGGACTGCCCGCGCCCGTGATTCAACGCGCCAATGAAATCATGAGCGAGTTGGAGAAGACATCGGGCCAGGCTGTGAACATCAATCCACACGCCGCGCAACAGGCCGCCCTGTTTCCCGAAACAAGCCCGTTGCTCGACGAGCTTAACGCAGTAGATGTAAACTCACTCTCGCCCATCGAGGCGTTGAACAAGCTATTCGAGTGGAAGAAGAAATATTTGAAACAGAGAGAGATATGAAAAAAATTCGCACTCCGACTCGGGACGAAGCAGGGGTTTTGATCGCCATGCTGGCCGTGATCTTTGGCGGCTGGGTACGGCTCTCCGCCCCGGCAATCGCAGGCTTCCCAATCAACGATGGTGGGTTGTTCTATGTGATGATGCGCGCCATTCAACAAAACGATTTTCAACTTCCGACCTTCGTTAAATACAACGGACTTGATATTCCATTTGCTTATCCGCCACTTGGACTTTATGCAGGCGCAGTTATCTCCTCACTCGTTCACGTTGACCTGATCAAAATTGTTCAGTGGCTCCCGGCGATTGTCCTGATCATGACCATCCCTGCATTTTATCTGCTTTCAAAAAGCATCCTTGCGTCAAACTTCACGGCAGGAATCGCAACTTTAATTTTTGCCCTCACCCCGCGCAGTATGACGTGGTCAATCATGGGCGGCGGAGTAACGCGCAGTTTCGGTTATCTTTTTCTTCTACTTACGCTTACGAATGTCTATCTGCTTTTCGTCAAGCGTGAAAAAAAATATTTGATCTTCTCTATCATCTTCAGCGCGCTCACAGTTTTATCTCATCCCGAAGCGGCTCTCCAAGCAGTCGGCCTTTGCTTGCTTTTTTGGATCTTCAAAGGCCGCGACAAGATCGGGACATTCAACGCGCTTTATGTTGGACTCGGGACATTGATTCTTTCAGCAATTTGGTGGCTTCCCGCGCTTCTCCGCTTCGGCCCGGACCCTTTGCTGGCCGCCGCACAAACAGGCCAGCATTCCGCCCTTGCTGTTCTCTACCCCATCTTCGCCGTTCTGACCGACGAACCACTGATGACGATTTCCGCCGTGCTTGCGATGCTTGGCCTTTTTATCCAGGCTGCAAAGAGAGAGTACCTTCTCCCTGCCTGGTATTTCCTCCCGTTCTTAGTCGAGCCGCGGAGTTCCCCTACATATGCTATGATACATATGTCCATGCTGGCCGGGGTTATGCTCACCGATGTAATATTCCCAGCCATGATGAATTTCGAGGCACAAAAAAGAAATGCGGACTATCAGCATACATTTCAAAGCCGTATTACCCAGGGGTTAATCGTCTTCATTGGATTCTATTTAATGGGAAGCGCGTTTTACTTCGATACACAAATCGCGAAAACCGCCGTTCCTCCGGCCCATCGCGAGGCCTTTGAGTGGATTTCCATTAACACGCCTGCCGACAGCCGCTTCCTCGCGCTAACGGTTGCGCCAAAGATTTTCTGTGACAGTATCTCTGAGTGGTTTCCGGCCCTCACAGACCGCATCAGCATAACAACGATACAAGGCAATGAATGGCTTCCCGCTCACCGATTCGCAAACGTCGCCGAGGAGCAGAGCGCATTCCAGGGCTGCCTGTATGCAGACCTCCCGCTCAGGTGCGTCGAGGATACAACGAGAAAGTTTGGCCTGCAATACGATTACATTTACATTGCGCAGCAAACCGCGTCCAATCAATTCTGCCAGGGAGGGTCCCTGGCACTGGCTCACATTGACAGATTCATTTTTGATCTAGGGCTGGACGAGAATTACAAATCCGTTTACTCGACAAACAGTGTCACCATCTTCTCGTTGAACCATTAGCGGCGGGTGGTCCTGTACAATTTCAAAATCATACCAACGCGGACAGTTGGCTTGTTTGAACGATGGGTTTCCTGTAAAATGAACCGAACATTTCAAGGAGATTTCAGCCATGGAAAAAAGCACAGGTGGTGAGCGGGGCAAAATCGAGTTGAGCATTGTTTTACCATGTCTGAACGAAGAGCGTACAGTTGGAAATTGCGTTGCACAAGCCAAATCTTTTTTGGCGAAATACAACATCCGCGGCGAGGTGATCGTCGCTGACAACGGAAGCACAGATCAATCAGCGAAAATTGCGCGAGCGAGAGGCGCGAGCATCATCCGTGTTTCGGAAAAAGGATATGGCAACGCTTTGCGCGGCGGCTTCAAGGCCGCACAAGGCAAATATCTGCTTATGGCCGATGCAGATGAAAGTTATGATTTGTCCAATCTAAATCCATTCATCGAAAAACTCCGGCAAGGCTATGATCTTGTTATGGGCAACCGCTTCAAGGGCGGAATCCAAAAAGGCGCTATGCCCTGGCATCATCGCTACATTGGAAACCCTGTGCTTTCATTCCTGGGCAGGCTTTTCTTTCATACACCCGTGCGCGATTTCCATTGCGGCATCCGTGCTTTCACAAAAAGAGCCATCCAAAAAATGGATTTACAATCCGGGGGCATGGAACTGGCAAGTGAGATCGTGATTAAGGCCTCGCTCATGGACATGAAAGTGTGCGAAGTGCCCACCACGCTTGCTCCGGATAAACGCGGCCGTCCGCCTCATCTGCGGAGTTTCCGCGACGGCTGGAGGCATTTACGCTTCCTGCTAATCTACAGCCCAGCCTGGCTCTTTCTTTATCCAGGGCTAATTCTTGTTCTTCTCGGCGGGCTACTCAGCTTGTTGCTCTTCTTCGGCCCTGTAAACATTGGATTTCGATATATTGATTTTCATACATTTATCGCGGCAGGATCGCTGATGTATATAGGGTTAAACATGCTCGCCTTTGCTGTGATTACACGAGTCTATGCGTTTTACAGCGGATTGCTACCTCGCTCCCCAAGGCTATTTTCTGTGTTCAAGTACATCAATCTCGAAAAAGGGTTGCTAGCTGGGTTTGTGTTAGTCGCTTCGGGCCTCTTACTGATGAGCAAAGCACTCCTGCTCTCATCAAACTTTGCGCAAATTGGCTTTGACAACAGTGTGCGATTGGTCTTTGGAGGCTCATTAGCACTGACCAGCGGAGCACAAATAATCTTTACAAGCTTCGTTTTAAGCACATTGGGTTTGAAATCTCCGCATACAACTTAGATTCTTCTTGATATTTTGTATTGGCCATAGATCTAATTTCAGGCTTAGCAGAGGTCTATATGACCACATTTGATTACGAAGGCATATGGAAAGGCGTTTGGGGCGATATGCAAAAGCATGGCCCTGTTCATCGGCATCACCGAAGAATTTTTTCTCGGATACTCGAACAAATTCCCAGCAAGGAAATTGAAACCATTGCAGATATTGGGTGCGGAGAGGGATCTAATCTATTCTTCCTTGTAAAACAATTTCCAAAAGCTAAACTCTATGGCTTTGATGTTTCAAAAACAGCGTTAGAGGTGGCTAAAAAAAACATAAACGCAGAGTTTTCTATCTTGGATATTCAAAAGGAAATCCCACAGGAAAAATTTGATCTTGTGTTCTGCTCTGATGTGGTGGAACACCTCGAAAACGACCTAGCGGCAATTAAAAACATTAGACAAGTTACTCGAAGATATGCCTTGATTGCCACTGTCCAAGGTAGGATGCGCCAAAATGAAAAATCTATCGGGCACGTGAGAAACTATGCTTATGGAGAACTAGAGCAAAAAATGAGAACGGCAGGACTGAAGATCATACAAATTGTCGAATGGGGATTCCCGTTCTATTCGCCGGTCTTTCGCGATGTGATCAGCATGCTTCCCGCTTCTGAAGAATTTAGTTACGGAAAATATAACGTGACAAAAAAGATCATTTCCCATATTCTTTATGGCCTGTTCCTATTGAACAGAAGCGACAAGGGAGACGTGATTTTCATATTGGCAAAAGTCTAAACACATCAAATGAAGATACTCACCATCAGCAATTACTATCCAAGCCATCTGGGGGGCATAGAAATTGTTGCCCAAAATTTAGTTTCACGATGGCGGGTTAATCATCAAGTTCATTGGATTGCCTGCGAGGTTGCATCACATCCATACAAACACGATCTAGATGACATCCCTTTGCCTGCGAATAATTTAGCAGAGGAGAGATTAGGCTTTCCATACCCCATACCTTCAAGAAAATCAATTCTTGAAATTTTCAGACAGGTTGAATGGTGCGATATCGTGCACATCCACGATTGCCTCTATTTTGCCAACCAAGTTGCATTTATTGCTTCGCGCTGGCATCGAAAGCCATTAATCGTAACACAACACGCCGCATTGGCATCATATTCTGAAACTTATAAACGAACTTTACAAAGACTGGCCTACTGTACAATAGGTAGGATTGTCCTGCAGAACGCCGAACAGGTTGTTTTTATTAGCTCACGTGTAAAGAACTGGTTTGAGAGCTGGATGCAATTTAAGCGCCAACCGACGTTCATCCCAAACGGAGTTGATCGCAACCTTTTTTATCCACCGACAACTGAAGAGCGACGCGCAATCCGTTCTCAACTTCAACTTGATAACGAGGAGCCAGTACTACTCTTTGTTGGGCGTTTTATGCAGAACAAAGGCATCAATCTTATACACGAGATTGCACGGGCGCGTCCAAACTACCACTGGCTGATATTGGGCAGCGGTGAAATTAACCCGCACAAGTGGAATTTACCAAATGTCGACATTATTTCATTCAGGCCACAGTCCCAACTTCGAGCCTATTACATCGCCGCGGACATGTTCGTCTTACCATCGGTAGGTGAAGGATTCCCGTTGTCAGTACAGGAGGCGCTTTCGTGCGGCGTGCCCACCGCAGTATCGGAAGAAACCGCATCGGCTTTGAGGGATGCGCCGCTAATTAGTCTTGACACTTCATCAATATCAAAAACGCTGATGAAATTAGATAATGCATTGGAAAGGCCAGATTTTTTAAACGCACTCAGCATCAAATCAAAGACATATGCAGAAAGGTGGGATTGGAACGCCATAGTTCACAAATATGAAGAAAACTTCACCAATTTGATAAATATGCACCCAACTCCAAAGGCTAACATATGACAAAACACGCAAAGAAACTGGCTGTGAGCATATTCGTGGTTGCCTGGTTAATTATTTCAATCATAATGTTCGGCATAGCTAACCGTGTAAGTTATATCCAGATCTTCTTTCCGAACTGGCCAATCTTTGCTCAAAAATTATCGCAAATATCTTTCCTTAGCTATTTGACTAACTTGTTTATCTCCTTTGTGGGAACGGGTTTGTTCACAATTACCTGCACGGGGCTCGGTCTCATTACGTTGAAGAGGTTGAAAACACCATCTGTGTCAGATTTAGCATTTACAGTGACCGCCTTTATAACCGGCGAAATCCTTTTTTCCATTTTTCTTCTCTCTGTAATAAGTAAATCTATACTAACGCCAACCATAACTTCCACAACAATGGTCATTGGCTTCATAGCAAGTATGCCAGCACTGTGGAATTTTTTTCAAGACATCCGTTCTCGCGACGAACTTAGCCGGACAAATAGTCGCCAAAAGCCGATCCCACAGTGGATAGTCGTCATCTTGGTCTTAAGCCTAATGCTTTCCTCCGCAAGACTTGGATATGATGCAGTATCAGACTATTTTTCACAGGCAAAACTTATGGCAGTTTCCGGGGAGGCCACTTCCTTCTTCCCGGGAAACTACATGATCGTCAGCTCACTTCACCTCGATATTTTGTTTACTGCACTAATCCAATTATTTGGAGATGAAGCTGCCAGAATGTTTCCGTGGATAAATGGCGTGGCAGTCCTCTTAATGGGATATGCGTTGGCGGGAGAAGCGGGACTGTCGTCTCGCGCACGAGCATACTACTTAATTTTGCTGATGACATCCACAGCGTTTACAGACTTGCTTGGCGACGGAAAGGTAGAACTTATAAGCACAGCTCCCATTATTGCAGCCATGTATTGGATGGCACTTAGCGCAAAATTACCCAGCAAAGGCAATTTTTTACTAATTGGATTTCTAACAGGCTTTGCTATTATCTCTCGGTTATATAATATCTTTTTGGTCAGTTTGTTTACGAGCTTATTTATTATTTTGTGGTTGATAGGGGAAAGATCAAATATGATAGGAGATACAACAACAAAGAAGTTAACAAAACTTGCGCAATTCGTGTTTTGGATGGCGCCTACACTATTGTTGTTGGGAGGATTCCATCTCTTGCAAAACTGGATTTGGCTGGATGACCCACTTGCTCCGCTAAAATTTGCCCCAAAACTCAAAGCCGGCAATTGGCAATGGCAATTTAATCCGGCATTACTAAATTCATTCCGCCTCTTATATCCGTTGACGTCAACATTTCTCAATAATCCACAGAGTTTAGGAAGCATTTCTCCACTCTTTATTGGATTCCTTCCTTTTTTGGCGATAAAAGATATTCGTACAAAAATTCAGCTTTCAAGATACGCAAACTTTTTACTTATAGCAGGCATTTGCACTTTGATATTGTGGCTTATATTCTTTTATACAGTCGTCGAAATTCGTTACGTTTTCTTTATATGGATGCTTTTATTCTTGCCCGCCTCACAGTTGATAGAGCACTCAATAGATTATACCCCTGAAATAATCACTTTACTTATACAAATAATGCTTACGGCAACATTTACATATCTATCTATTAGGATCATTGCCATTTCCATAGAAACCTATTCGCCGATCGATGTTGCCGGCGATGCACACTGTGGCGACATAGACTTCTGCACATTTCTAGATTCCGTGAATCACACTGCCGCGCCCGGCGACCGCGTGTTTGTACTCAACGCATATCGTTACTACCTGCGCAACGATCTTTTTGTCTGTTCGTCACGTTCAAACGAATATCCAGCTCTTCAGGTTCTTGCACAAAAAAACTCGCCGGACTTCTGGATAGAAATTTATCGCCAGGGTTTCCGTTTTATTACCTACGAAAAGAATTTCGCAGTATTTCATTCTCGCTTTGGGACGATACCGGATCCTCGACTTGCCCCATCATGGCTAAAAATCAGTATCATTTCACCTGCGACTGATAAGAATAACACCGCCTATCGAATCGATGCAGTCGATCCTCCAATTCGACCAAAAATCTCATGTAAGCAATATCGGGCGGGAATCTGGCAACTAACTTCCTCGCCCACTTCACAACCTTAATTGAACAGGCAGTTCTTGCAATAATAAGACTGCTCCCGACTGTTGAGGCCGGGAGCGGACAAGCAGATTACACTTTTTACTTCATTTCGGGTGCAGGCGCTTTCGATCTGACCACTGCCCACGCCAGCACCCCAATCAGGACTATAGCCACGCCCCAGACGATATACAGAGTTGTACCTGTTGCGCCTGCATACTGAACGATGATCGGCGCAATGATCACCGAGACCAGATTCACAACTTTGATCATCGGGTTCAGCGCGGGACCAGCCGTATCCTTGAATGGATCGCCGACTGTATCGCCGACCACGCCGGCTTTGTGGCGTTCCGATCCTTTTCCTAGATTCTTTGCCGGATTCCTGGGCTCATCTTCGATTAATTTCTTGGCATTATCCCACGCGCCGCCGGCGTTATTCAAGAAGACCGCCAGTAATTGACCGGAGAGAATGATGCCGGCCAGAAAACCTCCAAGTGCTTCAACCTGCAAAAGCAGACCCACAACAATCGGCGTTACGATGCCGAGCAGAGCCAGGGAAACTAATTCCTTCTGCGCGGCAGTCGTGGAAATTCCAACGGCTTGTCTGTAATCAGGCTTGACCTTGCCTTTGAGCACACCCAATTTGAATTGTCGGCGAACTTCCATCACAATCAGGGAAGCGGCGCGGGCAACGGCCTGAATGGCGAAGGAGGAGAACAGCCACGGTAAAGCGGCGCCAATCAGCATACCTACAAACACTTGCGGATGGTCGGCGCGGATGCCAACATTTTTGATCCAGTCAGCCTCCGGAAGATTCAGAGTTTCCTGTGCGCGCGAAACATCCACCAGGAAAGACCCGAAGAGAGAAACGGCGGCAATCACAGCGGAACCAATTGCAACACCTTTAGTAATTGCCTTTGTGGTATTGCCAACCGCATCGAGGTCGGCCATGATTTGTTGCGCATCCTTCGTCTTCTTGTCGGTCAGGCCGGACCAGGCCATTTCACCGATGCCATTGGCATTATCAGAGATAGGACCAAAGGAATCCATGGCGACATTGTTACCGGTCAGTGTCAACATACCGATACCGGTCATGGCAACGCCATACAAGATGAAGTTAACTTGATTAGCCCCAGTCACACCCGGAATAGTCCCAAAGATGAAGATGGAAGCGACGATCGTCAGGGCGATCACGATCACGGCCCAGACGGATGATTCAAAACCCACCGACACGCCGTTCAAGATCAATGTTGCAGGCCCGGTGTCAGCAGATTTTTTGATGTTGTTAACCGGAGCGGCGTGTGTGCCGGTGAAGTATTCGGTCAGGCGGTCAATAAGAATGGCAAGTAAGACACCGACTGCCACTGCCGCTGGCGTGCGCCACCATCCGCCCCACTGGTCCATGCCGGGGTTATTCAAATAGAGAAAACCGGCACCAGCGAACAGAATTACAGAAATGAGCGCGGAGGTCAGGAAGCCACTGAAGATGGATTTCATGGCATCGTTGCCTCGGCCTTCCTTCGCGCCGCGCACAAAATAGGTGCCAATGATCGAGGAGAGCACGCCGATGCCGCGCACCATCAACGGGAAGATGATCCACTCAAGGCGGCCCGTGATGTGCCAGAGCGCGAGACCCAGAATAAGCCCGGAAACGATCGTGACTTCATAGGATTCAAAGATGTCGGCGGCCATACCAGCACAATCGCCGACATTGTCGCCCACGAGGTCCGCCACGACCGCCGGATTCCTCGGATCGTCCTCAGGAATACCGGCCTCCACCTTACCGACCAGGTCCGCACCGACATCCGCGGCTTTTGTGAAGATACCGCCTCCCACGCGCATGAAGAGAGCAAGGAGCGTGCCGCCGAAACCGAAACCGAGCAGGGCATCTGGTGCGGCAATTCCGAGAATGATGAAGATGACCGTTCCACCAAGCAGACCAAGGCCGTCCGTCAACATACCGGTGATCGTACCAGCGCGATAGGCAATGCGCAGAGAATCAGCAAAGGACTTCTTCGACGCGGCGGCAACACGGACATTGCCCTCAACAGCCATGCGCATCCCGATCTGGCCAACCGCGAGCGAAAAGCCCGCGCCCATCACAAATGCCAACGCGCGCGCGATACCAATGATCAGGCGAACTTGATCGGGGGTGCTGGAACTAAAACGTTCCAACGCCTCAGGGGATGGAGGCACAATATAAACGGACAGGAACAGTGCAATCGTAAGGATGGCAATTAACGGCAAAATGGAGCGCAACTGCCTACGTAAATAAGCATCCGCTCCATCTTTGATGGCGTTCCAGACTTCCTGCATCTTGGGTGTGCCTTTGTCCTCGCGCAGAATCTGTGAACGGAGAAACACCGCATAACCCAGGCCCAGCCAAGCAACGGCAAATACGGCCCAGATTGCGATGGTCTCAAGTTGGGTGAGTCCCATGGCAAACATGTGGAATATTCCTCCCGAGCTGAAATAAAATGGCAGGCTTACGCCTGTCTTGCTTGAAAGCAGACGGATTTTACAGGCGCACAGGCTTTGTGTCAAGAATTGTTGTGCATGAATGCCCGCGTTGACAATCTTCCTGTATTTTGATATGATTAGTGAACTTCGCTCCAAATAAGGAGAAACAGATGCTGGAAGAACTTGATGTTCAAACCATTACGCTTACGCCCGCGGCCTCAAAGGCCGTGAGCGATATTCTCGCTGAACGCAAACTTGACGGGTATGCCCTGCGCGTGTACGTGGCCGGCGGCGGATGCTGCGGTGTGAACTTCGGCATGGCGCTCGACAACAACATTCGCGACGTGGACACGACTTTTGAATTGAACGGGGTCAAAGTTGTCGTGGACCAAATTTCAATGGACTATCTGCATGGCGCGAAAATTGACTATGTAAACGACCCGGATCGCGGCGCAGGCTTCATGGTAGACAGCCCAGTTGCCAAAGCACACAGCCACGAGCACGGCGAAGAAGAGTGCGCCTGCGGCGGTTCCTGCTCGTGCAACAACTAATTCTCTGCCCAACAAGCAAAGACCAGTGTCCTCAACGACCTGGTCTTTTTTTATCTACCGCGCAGAAATGAAATAATCGCTCCCAACGCGCCAATAAATGCGAAGCCGAAAATCAATAAGCCGACCGGGATACGACTCGGAGGCTGTGCCTTATCAACGAAAGTGGGAATAGCCAATGGCTCGACCGGCGTGTAAGTCGGCAAATGGGTTGCCACAGATGACGGGATGAAGGTCGCCGCCAGTATGGGATTGATGGTAGGCGTGGAAGCAGGAGTCGGCGTAGGCGGAATATCCACGACAGGCAAATTGGATCCACCTGTCAGCGAAACGTATAAACCGTACACCCATCCCACTGATCCCGGCACACCCTCGTAACGAATCATGATCCAATCATTGTCACCGCGCGCCCGGCCAAGTGCAGGCACTTTTATCCCGCTCAGCAATACTCCGATCCGCGGGTAGTTAAAACTGCTTGGCCCGGCGTAAACGTCAATTTGTTGCAGGCTAATATCCACGGAAACCATCGGGCCAGACGGTGTGCCCGTCACTGTTGGAATGGAACCGGTTGGCTGTTGAGCAAGTACCGGCGCAGGCTCTGGAACGCTAAACGCCAAAATAATTCCCGCCACCGCCAAAAGCAACAGAAAAGCAAACTTCCGAACAAACATGATTAGCGACGAACAAAAAGGGAAACAACCAAAACAAGAGTCCCGCTTATGGCAACGATCATGATCACCGCGCCCATCGGAGACGAGGAAGGCGATGCCATGGAATTGGCAAAGGTTGGAATGACCAGCGGCGCAGGCGGAGTGAACGTTGGCAGGCGCGTACTCGTTGGCTGAATATTGAATTGTGCGGCAAAGGTTGGGTCAATGGTATCGGTGGCAAGCGGCGTAGATGTGGGCGGAGGTTCTATCACCGGCAAATAGCCGGGAGACAACGTGACATTCGCGGCATAGACCCAGCCAACACCGCCGGGACCGGGTGGATACGAAATTTGAATCCACGCGCGGCTTGGTGAAACACCCAACGCCGGAGCCATCGCGCCCACAGGAAGTTGACCGATGATCGGATAATAAACCGTACTTGGCCCCGTTCGCACATTGATCGGTTCGCTGTATGTCTGCGTGATAAACGGAGTCGGTCCGCCCGGCGTCGGCGTATCGGCCTGCACTGTATTCTGCAGTGTCGCGGCGGTTTGAGCGGAGACGGAAGTTCGGGAGGTCGCGCCCAGCACAAGTCCAAGAAAAGACGCGGCAATACATGTCCAAATGGAAAACTGAAACCAGAATCGCTTCATTTCGTAATAGTCTCTGAAAGGGATACTCGCGATTATAATCGAAATCATGGACAACCCTGCGGCTCGAATCTTTCATGGCGACCTTAATCCCGCTGACATTGCCCAGGCGCTTCTGGCAGAATTCAATCGAGGAAATCTGCGGGCACAGATCCTGGGACAAAGCGATCATCTTGCGGTTCAAATCGGAACGCGGCCGGACGCCACCTCAGGAGGCCAAACTGCGCTGACTGTGACTCTGCAAAAAGTGCCGGACGGCGTGATGGCGCAACTGGGGCAACAAGAATGGATGGGCACCGCCGCCTCTTTGGGCTGGACGGCCTTCACCGCTCTTCGCAACCCATGGACATTGCTCAACAGACTCGATGACCTCGCGCAGGATGTCGAAAATTTACAACTTACCGAGCGCGTCTGGCAGGTGATTGGACAGGCCGCGCAAGCCGCGGGGGCGAGTCATCAACTCTCTGCAAGACTAAGCCGCCTTGTCTGCGAATATTGTGGAACGGCAAATCTGGTCGGCGAGGGCGCATGCCTCGCCTGCGGCGCGCCGCTTGGAAAAGCTCAGCCGGGGACTTGTAAAAATTGCGGCTTCGTCGTTCAACCCGGCGAAGTCAGGTGTCCAAACTGCGGACAACTTTTGTAACCAATGAAACGTCATTGCGAGGCGGTGCTGTTCCCGCCGAAGCAATCACCAGATAGCTCTAGAGATTGCTTCGCCCCTTCGAGGCTCGCAATGACGCTTTACATAAATCAGACTTGCAGAATTACCCCCTCGCCTCTATAATAATCTCATCAACACGGAAGAAAATGAATCTACAGGAATTGGAAGCCCGTCTCCAGTCGCTGATCGAAGTGCAATTGGCCAGCGCTCTGCCCGGACAAAAAGCAGAAACCCTGATCGTTCAAAAAATAACCTCGGCCATGCAGGCCAGCGTCACGACACAGCCAGATGGAACGCGTCTGGCGCCGAACGTCTACACCCTGCTTGCCGATTCAAACTCGCTCGCCCGCTGGCAGGAACCAGATCTTTTGGAAACGCTTTTAGAGATTTTAAAAACAGCCGGCCGGGATGCAAGTTTGCAATTTCAAACTTCGCCCACCATCACCATCGCGGAAGATGCCAGCCTCGCTCCGGGCGATTTTAAGTTCATAGCGTCACACAAGGTTGAACCTATGGCAGAAACGAAAGACATGAAAAACGAATCAGAAACCGATGAGGGACAGACAGACGCCATCCCCGACAATGCCTTTCTCATCGTCGAAGGCGTGAAGGTATTTCCTCTCAAGCAGAGCGTCATCAACATCGGCCGCCGCCTGGACAACACCCTCGTCGTTGACGACCCGCGCGTTTCTCGCAACCATGCTCAATTGCGCGCCATCAAAGGGCGCTATGTCCTCTTTGATCTCAACTCCACGGGCGGCACATTCGTCAATGGACAACGCGCCAGCCAGAGCGTCCTCTATCCCGGCGACGTGATTTCACTTGCAGGCGTTGCACTTATCTTTGGTCAAGATAATCCTCCGCCGCGCCCTGATCTGGCAAGCACCTCCCCGTTCAAAAGTGAAGCAGGCGCCGAACGCCCGACTGCCGTGTTAAGGACGATGCCTCCCACCAAGAAAAAGAAGAAATGAGCGGCCCCATCGTCCTCGTCCTGCGTATTTTGCTGACGTTGGGCTTGTACGCATTTCTCGGCTGGACATTGTGGATCATCTGGCAAGATATAAAGCAGACCGGTCTGCGAGTTGTGGCGCGCAAGATACCGGCCATCCGCCTCGAGGTCCGGACCCGGAACCGGGCGCCCGCGTTACGATCTTTTTCCCAGGCTGAGGTCACACTCGGGCGCGATCCATCCTGCGATCTGCAACTTGAGGATGAGACCGTCTCCGTGCGCCACGCGCGGCTCAGTTACCATCATGGACAATGGTGGGTCGAGGATCTCGACTCGACCAACGGAACGAGTTTGAACAAAGAAAAACTTTCCACCGCCGCAGTGCTCATGACCGGCGATGAAATCAAATGCGGAAAAGTGCGCGTGAATGTGAGCTTGAACGGAAACACAGACATACAAAATGTTTGATGCGATTGCGCGACGTTTATCAAAAGATCAAAAATCATCCGCGTTCATCTGTGGTTACTTTTTTAATCGCGAGGCGGCGCCATGACTGAAACTGTTCAACTTGCAATCATCGGTGGATCAGGCCTGTACAACATGGAGGGCCTGCAAGACACAAATGAACTCGACCTTGACACCCCATTTGGAAAACCCAGCGCGCCGATTGTCGTTGGAACCATCGAAGGCAGAAAGATTGCCTTCCTGGCGCGGCACGGAATCGGTCATCACATCACACCCACCGAAGTCCCGTATCGCGCCAATATTTACGCCCTCAAATCATTGGGCGTGGAGCGCATCATTAGCGTCAGCGCCTGCGGCTCTTTGCGTGAAGATTACGCGCCTGGCCACATTGTCATCCCCGATCAACTCTTCGACAACACAAAAAATCGCATTCGGTCATTTTTCGGCGAGGGATTGGTCGGACACATCAGCGTCGCCAATCCGTTTTGCGAAGACCTTTCAAGTCAGCTGGAAAAAGCGGTCAAAACCACCGGCGCGACCGTGCATCGCGGCGGGACGTTCATCACCATCGAAGGTCCGCGCTTCTCCACAAAGGCCGAGTCGAATTTGTTCCGCTCGTGGGGCATGTCGCTGATCGGCATGACGACTTCGCCCGAGGCCTTTCTCGCGCGTGAGGCTGAGATTTGCTATGCGGTCATGGCGCACGTCACTGATTACGACGTATGGCACGTCAGCGAAGCGCCTGTGACCGTTGAAATGGTGATTCAAATCCTGAATAAAAACACGCGCATGGCGCAGGATGCTGTCCGCCACCTGGCACGCGGCCTCAAATCACAACGAGATTGCGATTGCGGGCAAGCCCTCGCCACCGCTTTGATCACGCGGCGCGACAGAATCCCGGCTGAAACAAAAAACAAATTAAATCTGCTGGTCAAAAAATATTTCGAGAATGGCTGACCAGCGTGAGCGCCGTCTTTTGATTCTGGCGGCGATTTTTCTATTTTTATATTCTGCCATCCTGACTCTCGCGCCGGCTGTGCGCGAACAAAGCTGGAATGTAAGTTACCGCCTTTCGCACTGGCTTGGATTTGCGCTTTGGGCGGCATTGATTCTATTCGCGCATCGTACACTTTCGCAAAGACTCCCTGATCGCGATCCATATCTTTTCCCGCTTGCCGCGCTATTGAGCGGATGGGGCCTGCTCACCATTTGGCGGCTCGATCCAAGTTTCGGCTTAAGGCAGTCGCTGTGGCTGGGAGTGAGCGTCGCGGCGTTCACGGCCATCCTGCGCGCGCCGCATGATCTTAATTTCCTGCGCCGATATAAATATGTCCTCCTCACTGGCGGCCTCGCGCTCACTGCACTGACTCTTCTGTTTGGCACAAATCCAACCGGGAGCGGCCCGCGCTTGTGGCTTGGCTGTTGCGGCTTTTATCTGCAACCGTCTGAGCCGCTTAAACTTTTGCTGGTCGTCTATCTGGCCGCGTACCTCGCCGACCACATGCCGGTCCGATTGCCTGCTTTTCCTCTGCTCCTCCCCACTGTGTTTGTCACTGGATTGGCGCTCCTGCTCCTCGTTGTACAGCGCGATCTTGGCATGGCCAGCATTTTCATTTTGCTCTTTACAGTCATGCTCTATCTCACCACCGACAAACGCCGCGTGCTTCTCGTCACTGCAGGCGCGTTGACGCTGGCCGGGCTTGTGGGATTCTTTTTCATTGACATCGTTCACGCGCGGCTCGAAGCCTGGCTCAATCCATGGAACGACCCAAGCGGGCGTTCGTATCAAGTCATTCAATCGCTTCTTGCCATCGCCAACGGCGGGACATTTGGACGCGGCCCCGGGCTTGGCAGTCCCGGACTCGTGCCGGTGGCGATTTCCGATTTTGTTTTCTCTGCCATCGCGGAAGAAACCGGTCTCGCGGGGACCATCGGCCTGCTCGCCATCTTCGGCTTGATCCTCGCCCGAAGTTTAATCGCCTCCATGCGCGCCGCTGACAAATATCGCCGATTGCTGGCCGCCGGCCTGACGGCTCACCTCGGCATCCAGGCCCTGCTCATCATCGGCGGCAATTTGCGCATGTTGCCGCTCACGGGCGTGACATTACCTTTTGTGTCATATGGCGGCTCATCGCTCCTCACTTCTTTCATTGCCCTCGCGTTTTTACTCACCATCGGTCATCAAACCGAGACGGAGCCCGCCGCGCTTTTGTCGCCGCGCCCGTACTTTCTGCTCGCCGGGCTGCTTGGAATCGGGTTAGCGGCCGCGTCATTGACCGATTCCTGGTGGGCTGTCATTCGCGGCCCCGATCTGTTGACGCGCACCGACAACCCGCGGCGTTCCATCGCGGATCGTTACGTTTTGCGCGGCTCCCTGCTGGATAGAGACAATCAACCCATCAACGCCACAGAGGGAAAAAGCGGTTCATATCAGCGCGTTTATCTTTATCCTGATCTTGCCCCGCTCACCGGTTACACCAATCCCACGTATGGTCAGGCGGGGTTGGAAGCCTCACTTGATAATTACTTACGCGGCTTGCAGGGAAATCCGGCCAGCCTTATCTGGTGGGATCACTTGCTTTACGGCACGCCGCCTCCAGGTCTGGATGTGAGGCTGAGCCTCGATCTGAAACTGCAGAAGAAAGCCGACTTCCTCTTCAACAGATCCAAAGGCGCCGTTGTTATGATCAACGCAAAGTCCGGGGAAATCCTTATCATGGCTTCACATCCAGGTTACGACCCAAACAAACTTGCACAACTTGGTCAGGCATTGGCCACGGACAAGGAAGCCCCGCTGATCAACCGCGCCGCGCAGGGACTGTATCCGCCTGGAACGGCCGTCACGCCCTTCTACCATGCAGTTGGCGAAACAGATGAACCGGCCAGCCAGGTGAAAAGTTTGTACAAGAGTCTTGGTTTTTACAGCGCGCCGCACGTGCAAATGCCTGTCGCACAACCGAGCGCAGATGGCGAGATTGAAAATCTGCGCGTTACGCCGCTTCAAATGACGCTGGCGGCGGCGACGCTCAGCAACAATGGCACGCGCCCCGCCCCGCGCATCGCGCTGGCCGTCAACACGCCACAACAAGGCTGGGTCGTGCTTCCATCTCTCAGCGCGCCGGTGGATGTCTTTGCCGCAGACAACATCAGCCTAGTTGCGCAAACGCTCAAAGTGGAAGATCAGCTTTATTGGGAATGGATCGGCAACGCCGGGTCGAATAAAGAGCCGGTTACATGGTATCTGGCCGGGACGCTGCCAAACTGGCAGGGCCTGCCATTGACCGTCGTCGTCCTCATCGAAGGAGATCGCCCGCTGATGGCGCAATCCATTGGGCGGCAATTGATTCAGGCGGCGATCAAACCATGAACATCCTCGCGTCGAACGGAACGACGCTACAGGGTCACATCGCCAAAGCGCTCTTCAACTTCCGCTCAGCGCGAATTAAATAAACAGCCCGCTCAGATGAGCGGGCTGTTTTATCTCAAAGGAAACTACATGCCGTTATCGTTGTCTTTCGCGCTGTAACCAGGGCCGCTCTTGAAGAAATCATAATTGGGCTTGATGTCCTGGGTCAAGTCAACAACTTCGCCAGCCGCGAGTTGTTTACAGGTGTCCAGTGAGATCTTGTTTCCAAAATGGTTCGTGCCCTCGAAGTGACCGGTGAGTCCGACCCTGCTGATGTACTCGCCGCCTTTGGCGGTGTAAGCCGAGGGCACTTCGTCTTCGGGGAAGATGGCCGCATAGGGACATTCCGGGACGCACGCGCCGCAGTCAATGCAGGTATCGGGGTCAATGTAAATCCACGGCCATTCGTTAATCGGTTGACCGGGCACCATGCACTCCACCGGGCAGACTTCGATACAACCGCGATCACGCACACATAAACTGGTGATGATATGAGTCATGAGTTTTCTCCTTTGAAAAATTAACCAACCACGCGCCTATTATATCCCGCTTCCATTTCCCCGCAAGGCTGACGAATAAGGCATGCCGCCCTGAGCTCGTCGCGTGTCATTCTTCGCTCCCGGAGGCTGCGCTGAGCACAGTCGAAGCGGTCGCTCAGAATGACATCGTGTTTTTGAGTTAAGCAATCAAGAAACAAAAAGGAGAAAGATTTCTCTTTCTCCTTCTCAACATGACCAGAAACTACTTCGCCGCGAAACGGCTTGCCACCGCGTCCCAGTTGACGACGTTCCACCAATTGGTCACATACTCTGCGCGGCGGTTCTGATATTTCAGGTAATACGCATGTTCCCAAACATCAATGCCCATGATCGGCGTCGAGCCATCGGACAGCGGGTTGTCCTGATTGGCCGTTGAGACCACAGCCAGCCCACTGCCTTTCTTCACGAGCCAGGCCCAGCCTGATCCGAAGCGGCCATTGGCGGCTTTCTCGAATTCGGCCTTGAAAGCATCGAACGATTTGAACGCCGAATCAATGGCTTTCGCCAATTCGCCTTTTGGCCCGCCGCCCGCCTTGGGAGCCATGATCTCCCAGAACATGGAATGATTCCACGTCCCGCCGCCGTGATTGCGCACAGCGATGCGGACGTCTTCGGGCACTGCGTTCAAATCCTTCAACAAGTCTTCAAGTGACTTTTTGCCGAGTTCAGGATGTTTCTCGATGGCGCCATTCAAGTTTGTGATATAAGCCTGATGATGTTTGTCGTGATGAATGGTCATCGTTTGCGCGTCAATGTAAGGCTCCAACGCGTCAACAGCATACGGAAGTTTTGGAAGTTCAAATGCCATGATCCTCTCCTTTGAGGTGGTCTTGACTACCTAGATTTTTATGACAATTATCGTCAAAATTGTAGTCCACGCACAAGTGCATGTCAAGCAGATTGGACAAACGCTTAGGAAACGCTTACACAAAATTATGCTGTGGGACGCGGACAAGCGCGGATTGATGCGGAAATAATCGGATTAAATCCGCGTTCTCCGCGTCTATCCGCGTCCCATGCAGGGATACAGTATACTTTCCGCATCTTTCTGGACCCGAGGCCGGCCACCGTTGACATCGTACTCGAAGAGTAATCAGATCAATCCGCGCGCCCTGATCCCCATCGCCCTGTTCATTGCCATTCTCGCCGTTTCGACGGCCTCCATCTTCATCAAGTTCGCGCAACGCGACGCGCCGTCGCTCGTCATTGCCGCGCTTCGTCTGACGTTTGCATCCATCGCCCTTGCCCCCCTCGCGTGGACACGTCACCGCGCTGAATTGCTTTCACTCTCCCGCCGCGACGTTTTGCTTGGACTTCTCTCCGGTCTCTTTTTGTCCATTCACTTCGCCGCGTGGATATCGTCGCTCGAATACACAACCGTCGCCAGCTCGGTGGTCTTCGTCAGCACGGGACCGCTGTGGGTGGCATTGATGTCGCCGCTGTTTTTGCACGAGCCGCTCACTCGTCCGGTTTTGATCGGGATGGCCGTCGCGTTATTGGGCGGGATGATCATCGGCCTGTCTGATTCATGTTCATGGACCAATGGACTTGTCTGCGATTCGTTTTCGCAAGCCCTGCACGGACGCGCCATGCTCGGCAACTTGCTGGCGCTGGCCGGCGCGTTGGCCGTGGCGGGATATTTGATGATCGGCAGAAAACTGCGGATGAAAATTTCGCTGATTCCTTATATCTTTGTCGTTTATTCCACCGCCGCGATTGGACTGCTGACCATTATGTTCGCGGCTGGCGAAAGGCCGACGGGTTATCAACCGCTCACGTATGTCTGGATTTTGTTACTGGCGCTCGCGCCGCAATTGATCGGGCATTCGACGTACAATTGGGCTCTGGCGCACCTGCCCGCGTCTTTCGTCGCCATCACGACTCTGGGCGAACCGATCGGCTCGGCGATTCTGGCGTTTTTCATTTTGCAGGAAGCTCCATCCATCGCAACTCTTATCGGAGGAGTGTTGATTTTGTTTGGGATATATTTGTCAACCCGGAAATAAACGTCGTTGCGAGCGATGGTCGAGTAGCCGCGAAGCGGCGTATCGAGACCGAGCGAAGCAATCTCCATGGCATGAGAGGGGATTGCTTCGGGCGGGTTTCGATACGGCGGAAGAACACCGCCTACTCAACCACCGCCCTCGCAACAACATGGAACCAGTCAACTACGAAACTACCAAACCATGAAACTATGAAACTCCCCTCCCACCTCTACCTCGACGAACGGAACATCCCTTACGAAGCGCGGACCTTCCCGCCCGAGACCGAAAAGGGCGCGGCGAATGTAGCGCGCGTGCTGGGCTTCCCTGAACGCCAGGCCGTCAAGACCCTGATCTTTCAAGTGGACACGGGCGAGCGCGTGCTGGTCATGCTGGGCGGAGACCAGAACGCCGTCTCCGGCAATCTCAAAAAAGCCATCGGCTCGCGCAACATTCAAATGGCCGCGCCGGACGTGGTGCAAGAGACGACCGGCTATGTGATCGGCTCCATCCCGCCGTTTTGCTGGCAACCCGATGGCTTCCGCTCGTTTCTCGAAGCCTCGCTGATGAATGAACCGATTCTCGGCGTGGGCGCGGGGGAATGGGGCAATGAGATCATGATCACGCCGCAGAATTTGGTCAGGGCCAGCAAAGCGATTGTGGTCAATTTGACGGAGAGGGACAAATCAGTAATCAGTAATCAGTGAGCAGTTATATGCCGTTTTGTTGTAGAATTCACCGCAGATCATTCGGGAGACCTTAATGCCCACCCTCCATTGGATCGGCAAAGACGCCGTCGTCAACCATCACAAGGAAGTGCCTTTTCACCTGCTCAAATGCGATGAGAAATTATCCGTTGTTCAAAAAGACCCGACAGGTCTTGGAGACCTGTCGGGTCTGAACGATAATTTACTTGTACAGGGCGACAACCTGCTCGCCCTCAAAGCCCTGCTCCCCCACTACGCGGGACAGGTCAAGTGCATCTACATTGACCCGCCCTACAACACGGGTGAAGAGAGTTGGATATATGATGATAAAGTAAACAGCCCTGAAATGCGGGAGTGGCTTGGCAAGATAGTAGGAGGTGAAGCTGAAGACCTTTCCCGCCATGACAAGTGGCTGTGCATGATGTATCCTCGACTTACACTTTTGCATGAACTTTTATCGGATGATGGAACATTATGGATGAGCATTGATGACAATGAAGTCCATGACGCCAGGATATTGCTAGACGAGACTTTTGGACGAAACAATTTTCTTGCGACCATTGTTTGGCAAAAACGCACTTCACCCGAAGCCCGCCTGCCTTTAGGTGCCGCTCATGATTACATCCTTGTTTACGCAAAAAATTTAGAGCAGGCAAAAAGGAGTATCAACCGCATTCCTTTATCAACCCTTCGAACTTCGGCATACAAGAATCCCGACAACGATCCCCGAGGACCGTGGGCGTCAAGAGATATTACTGGTCAAGTTGGACACGCAACCGAAAATCAATTTTATGAATTAAGGACACCAACTGGAAAAAAGTATCGCCCGCCAACAGGAAGATGTTGGACAATGACCGAAGAGTCGTTCAAAAAGTTAGTAGCCGATAATCGAATTTGGTTTGGAAAGAATGGCGACTCTCGCCCAAGAATGAAATTGTTTTTATCCGAAACACAGGGAACAACCGCTTGGACTTGGTGGACAAATTCAGACGTAGGACACAATCAAGAGGCGACCAAAGAAGTTAAAGATATTTTTGGCGAAGGCGCTGTATTCGAGACGCCAAAGCCTGCTCGATTAATTCAACGAATCATACAACTTGCCACCAATACAGACGACCTGATTCTTGATTCCTTCGCGGGCAGCGGCACGACAGGTCACGCCGTTTTGAAAATGAACAAGGAAGACGGCGGCAACCGCCGCTTCATTCTGGTCGAGATGGACGAAAACATCTGCCGGAACATTACCGCCGAACGGCTGAGGCGCGTCATCCAAGGCTACGAGTGGACAGACCAAAAAGGAAACAAAAAGAAAGAGGAAGGCTTGGGCGGCGGCTTCCGCTACTGCACGCTCGGCGAAACGCTCTTCGACGCCGCCGGGCAGATTCGGCGCGAAGTCACCTTCGAGGATTTGGCGCGGCACGTCTATTTTGTGGAGACGGGGCAGCCCCTCACCCCCAGCCCCTCTCCCAAAGGGAGAGGGGAGAAATCGCCTTTGCTCGGCGTTCACAACGGCGTGGCGGTCTATCTGCTCTACAACGGCGTGATGAAGGACAAATCCCGCAATGGCGGCAATGTGCTGACGCGGGCATTGCTGGAATCCCTGCCCCCGCACGACGGCGCGAAGGTCATTTACGGAAACGGCTGTCTGCTGGGCGAAAACACGCTCCGCAGTTTGAACGTCACCTTCAGGCAGGTGCCGTATGAAATCAAAGTGAGTTAAGACCTGTCCGGTCTCGACAGGAGAAATCATGAGCGCCCTATTTCCCGACACCCACCCCAAAATGGAAGCCCTGCAAATCCGGTTGTGGCGGCAGGCAAGCCCCACGCGCAAGATGAATATGCTGGCGCAGCTCAACGCCTCCGCGCGCCTGCTGGCTTGGACAGGGTTGCAGGCAAGGTTCCCGAATGCCAGTGAAGACGAGTTGCGTTTCAAACTGGCGTGTCTGCTGCTTGGAGAGGAATTGACGCGCAAGGTCTACGGAACTCATAGGGAAGCCAGCCATGCAAAATGAACCCGTCGAAGTCACGCTGAAAGTAACGGACGTCTTTGAAAAACTGGGCATCCCTTATCTGATCGGCGGATCGCTTGCCAGCACGCTCTATGGAATGGTGCGCACTACCCAGGATTCGGACATCGTCGCAGAAATGCGCGCCGAACACCTTCAACCGTTCGTCGCGGCTTTGCAGGATGAATTCTACGTGGACGATGAAATGATTGCAGAAGCCATTCAGCGGCGTTCCAGTTTCAACATCATTCACCGCGAAACCATGTTCAAGGTGGATGTGTTCATCCCGCGCCCGCGTCCCTTCCTGGAATCGCAATTTGCCCGCGCCCAAAGGCAAACCTTCACCTTCGAGACGGAAATCGGCGCGAAGTTTGCCAGCCCGGAAGACATCATTCTCTCCAAACTTGAATGGTACCGCATGGGCGGCGAAGTCTCCGACCGTCAGTGGCGCGACATCCTCGGCGTGCTGAAGGTCCGCGCCGGCGAACTCGACCTCGCATATTTGCGCAAATGGGCAAACGAACTCAAGGTCGGTGATTTGCTCGAACGCGCGTTGAAGGAAGCGGAATAACATGCAGCTCAAAGACTTTCAACTCCGCACCCTCGCCAGCCTGCGCGATTTCTTCCGCGCCTGTGTGAAATACAAAAAGCCGCATCTCGCCTTCGCCGAAATCACCATCGAGAAATTCGGCTTGAGCGTGCCGTACATCCCCGCGCCCGAACTGCCCGACCTGCCCTACGTCTGTCTGCGCCTGCCCACCGGCGGCGGCAAGACGCTGGTCGCCGCGCACTCGGTCGAAATCGCGGCGCGCGAATACCTGCAAACCGACACGCCGCTCGTCGTCTGGCTGGTTCCCTCCAATGCCATCTTGAATCAAACCCTCGCCGCGTTGAAGAACAGAAAACATCCCTACCGTCAGGCGCTGGAAACCATCGGGGGAACGGTGACAGTATTGGACATGAGCGAAGCGCTCTCCGTCCAGCCCGCACAGATGAACGGAGTAACCGTCGTTGTCTCCACCATGCAAGCCGTCCGCGTGGAGGATACGGCGAACCGGAAATTTTATGAGCAGAACGGCTCGCTCATGGGACATTTTCCATCCACGCTTCAACCTCGACTTTTGGCTGCTCTCGATAAACACGCCGACGGCAAGCCGATCATTTCCCTCGCCAACGTCTTCGCCCTGCGCCGTCCCATCGTCATCGTGGACGAAGCGCACAACGCCCGCACCGACCTTTCGTTCACCACGCTGGCGCGCTTCTCCCCCTCCTGCATCATCGAGTTCACCGCCACGCCCGCCAAAGAGGGACACCCCAGCAACGTCCTGCACACCGTCTCCGCGGCGGAACTCAAAGCGGAAGGGATGATCAAACTGCCCATCTACCTCGAAGCCCAGCAGGATTGGCGCGCCGCAATCGCCCAGGCGGTGGGAAAACGCAACGAACTGGAAGCCCTGGCGCGGGCGGAACGCGCCCAAACGGGCGAATACATCCGTCCCATTTTGCTCTTGCAGGCGCAGCCCACCTACAAAGGCAAACCGTCCATCACGGTGGACATGGTCAGGGAGTGTCTGGTCAAAGACAATCAAATCCCCGAAGAGCAAATCAAGAAAGCGACGGGAGAAGAATACGAAATCGAAGGCATGGATTTATTTGCCGAAGATTGTTCCGTGCGCTACATCATTACCAAGCAAGCCCTACGAGAGGGTTGGGATTGTTCCTTCGCTTACGTTCTTTGCAGTGTTGCTGAAATGTCGTCCGCGACCGCCGTCGAGCAAATCCTGGGACGCGTCCTGCGTCTGCCGAATGTGACGAAGAAACAGAATCACGAACTCAATTACGCCTACGCTTACATCTCCTCGCTGAAATTCGGCGAAACCGCCAAAGCCCTGCAGGACGCCCTCATTCATAACGGCTTCGAGCGGCAGGAGGTCAAAGACCTGGTCCGCTCCACAACCAGCCAGCCCTGGCTCATCGAAAACGCGCCGCTGTTCAACATCCCCGCCGAAGAAGACGAAGCGCGGCAGGCAATCAGGCAAACACCGTTCTCGATTCCCGTCCTGGCGGTGAAACAAGGCAGACTACTCGAACCCTTCGACGAAAGTTTCTTTCTGGAAAGCCCCGTCGCGCTCGCCAAATGCGATCCATACCTTTCCGAAGATGAATTCCCCAAAGACTCGCCCGATGCCATCACGGTGGAGATTGACGTGAGTGAGGCGGGCAAACTCAAGACCAATTTCATCCGCGAGGCGCAGTCGCAGGCTTACCTCATCGCCGCCGACCAAAAAGTGACCAAGCAGGCGCTGGCAAACTGGCTGGATCGAAGCATTCCGCACCGCTCCATTCCGCAAAGCGAATCACTCGTTTTCCTGCTCGGCATGGTGGAACGCCTGCTCGAAAACCGCCGCTGGACGTTCGAGGAACTCTGGCGCGAAAAATACCGTCTGCGCGAAGCCGCCCGCAGGAAAATCGAGTTCTATCAGGCGCAAGCCGAAACAAAAGCCTTTCAGGATTTTCTATTCTCGACAAAGGATTACGAACTCGTTGTCACGCCGGAAATGTGTTTCACCTTCGATCCCGAAGATTATCCGTACCCCGCCAACAATACAATTTACCAGCACGGCTTCAAAAAGCATTATTATCAAGTTGTCGGCGACCTGAAACCCAACATCGAAGAATTCGATTGCGCCCAACTGTTGGATGCCCATCCCAAAGTCAAACGCTGGGTCCGCAACCTCGAAGGGCATCCCCAATTCTCCTTCTGGCTCCAAACCTCAACCGACAAGTTCTATCCCGACTTCGTCTGCGAACTCACCGATGGGAAATTTCTCGTCGTCGAATACAAAGGCGAGCATCTTTGGAGCAATGACGATTCAAAGGAAAAGCGCATGATCGGCGAAAGATGGGCAGAACTCAGCAAAGGCAAATGCCTCTTCATCATGCCCAACGGCAAAGACTGGAATGCGATTTTGGCGAAGTTGAAATAACGATTCTCAACACAGAACAAAATCCCGACTTATAAGCCGGGACTTTGTTTATCTCCTATACACATAATTCAACTCGCGCAATCTCTCTGCCAGCGAATCATTCATATCGCTTTCCCGCATCCGCCATTCCCAATTGCCGCCCAGTGTGCTGGGAAAGTTCATGCGCGCCTCCCCGCCCAGATTCAGCACATCCTGTATGGGCGCGATGGCGAACATCGCCACAGAAGACCAAATCGAGCGAATCAAATCCCAGGCAAAGTCGTGACCGTCGGTGTGGAGATAGCGCAGGGCAAACTCGCGCTCGGCTTTCGGCGCGGAGGCAAACCAGCCGCGCGCCGTGTCGTTGTCGTGCGTGCCGGTGTAGGCCACGCAATTGGGAATGTAATTGTGCGGCAGGAAGGGGTTATCCGGACCCGTGAAACCGAATTGCAAAATTTTCATACCCGGCAATTGGAATCCATCGCGCAGTTCAATCACATCCGGCGTGATCACGCCCAAATCTTCAGCGATGATCGGCAGTTTGATCTCGGCAGTGGCGAGTCCGTCGCTCAAACGCGAATCAATGGCGCGGAACAAGTCCGCGCCCGGGCCGGGCACCCAGCGTCCGTGTTCGGCGGTCTTGGCCGAGGCGGGAATTTCATAATAACCGGCAAAGCCACGGAAATGGTCGAGACGCAGAATATCGAACAACTTCAATGTGGATTTGACGCGCTGAATCCACCACGCGTAACCGGTCTCTTTGTGCATGTCCCAGCGATACAATGGGTTGCCCCACAATTGGCCGGTGGGTGAAAAGAGATCGGGCGGCACGCCCGCCACGACGGTGGGATTGCCCTGTTCATCAAGAAAAAATAATTCGGGATTGGCCCACACGTCGGCGCTGTCGTACGCGACGAAGATGGGAATGTCGCCGATGATTTGAATCCCTTTTTGATTGGCATACTTGCGAACGTCAAACCACTGACGATAAAAAATGAACTGATAAAACGTGAAGCGCAGGACCTCTTTCGCGAGCGTTTTACGCGCCTCGCCCAACGCGTCCTGTTCCCGGACCTTGAGCGGATGAGGCCAGCCATTCCACGATCCGCCGCCGTGAGATTCCTTTAGCGCCATGAAGAGGGCGTAATCATCCAGCCACGAGGCGTTCTCCGCGCAGAAGTAATCAAATTCTTTTTGGAAAACTTCAGCGCTGGACTGATAACGGTCAAAGGCGCGGGACAAAAGCGAAAGCTTCCACGGAATCAAACGGCCGAAGTCCACGCGAGAAGCGTTGAAGTCCGGCATGTCGGCCAGATCGGATTCGGTCAAGAGTCTGTCGCGCAAAAGAAGATCCGGGCTGATCAAATACGGATTTCCCGCGAAGGCCGAAAAACATTGATACGGCGAATCGCCGTATCCGGTGGGACCGAGCGGCAGAACCTGCCAAAGTTTGATGCCGGATGCGGCGAGCCAATCTACAAACCGATAGGCTTGCGGGCCGAGGTCGCCGATACCGTACGGCCCGGGCAGGCTGGAAGGATGGAGGATGATGCCGCCGGAGCGAGGAAAGTTCATTGTTTTTGTCTCGAGGAAAAGATTAAACACGAAGGACGCTAAGTATTCAAAGGAAAAACAATCTGTGTGTTTTTACCTTAGGATCTGTATGCAAATTCGTCTCATGTCATTCTGAGCGACCAACGGGAGCGAAGAATCTCGTTTTTTTCGTTCAAAATTTGAGATTCTTCGTCGCTTCGCTCCTCAGAAT